>NZ_JBFRFJ010000003.1:0-544699 GCF_052114765.1 Terriglobus sp. 2YAB30_2 | reverse complement strand
GTTCAAGCCATGGGAGCCACTGCCGTGATCCCATCCAAAGCCAACCGGCGGCGGCAGCGAACCTACGATCTGACGCTCTACAAACTCAGAAACCGCATCGAACGATGCTTCAACAGACTCAAACAGTTCAGAAGGTTCGCCACAAGATACTGCAAATACGTTGCTTGCTTCGCTGCTACCGTCGCCCTCGCATGCTCGTGGTTACACCTCCAGCAATTTGTCGATACACCCTAGCTATCTTCCCGCACCGTTGCCCGAAAGCCATAGGTCTCATACCGTGTCGAGAGTTTGCCATTCGATACGGTCACGACGGTATAGCCCTCGGGCGATCCCATGTGCGTACCCTTCCACCAGTTGCCGCTTACAGCGCCGGACGTGATGTACTGCACACCCTTCCAGGTAACGACCTCGTTGACGTGAGTATGGCCCTGCAGTACAGCCAGAACGTTGTGTCCTTCGAAGGTCTTGATCACCTCTGCCGAGTTCGCGACTGTCAGTCCGTGATGAGCTGAAGGCTTAGCCGGAGGCGGAAGGTATTGCTCGTAGGCTGAGATGATGGGAATGTGGCTGGTCACGACGATCGGCGTTCCGGCAGGAACTTTCTTCAGATCGGCGTCCAGCCAGCCTAGCTGATCCGCTTCAATGCGACCTTCATAGGCGCGGTCACTGGTGATGAAGATCGAGTCCAGAATGACGAAGTGAATACCCTTGTGGTCGAAGGAGCGGTAGCGAGCACCCATGCGGTCTTCAAAGGTCTTCTTGCCATAGAGCGGATCGGTCGGGGAGACGCCGCTCTTGGGATAGATGCCCAGGACATCGTGGTTGCCGATGGCATGATGCACCTTCAGGCCAAGGTCCTGCTCGCTCTTGTTGTAGAGATCGAACAGGCTGAGCGCACGCGAGGTTGGAACCTCCAGGGAGTCGAAGACATGGTCGCCACCCTGGATGGCGAAGTCTGCCTTGACGGTCCGCATCTTCTTGAACGCCATATCGCAGCCCTTGGCAGCATCGAGCTGCGGCTGAATATGAGTATCGGTCAGGAAGAGGAAGGTGAAGTCCTGCTGCTGAGCATGGGCGGACGGAGCGTCGACGCCGAGCGCAAGGGCGGCTCCGGCAGTGCCTGCGAGTGTAAGAAAATCTCTGCGATGCATGGCCAAAACGGTAGCCGATCCAGGTAAAGAAACGATGAATGTGGCTTGATGGAGGCGATACACTCGTTGCCCCATTCTTCGCGGCTTTATCGCGAAGGGTGGGGTATCGAGCGAAGCGAGACAGCCGTTGTCTTGAGATTGGAACGATGTTTTTAGGAGTGTTTGTCTTTGCTCTACACTCAATCCCGAAGAACGGTCGCGCACAGCGCGATACCCCACCCTTCGCTTTCAGCGAAGAATGGGGCAACGGATGTTGGAGCCCATCGAAGGCTGTGGTTTCGCTCGAAACTTTCTGATACTTTCCTACTTGCGCCGCCTCAACTTACCATCAGGCGTCAGCTCATACAGCCCGCCGTGGTAGTACATCTCTCCCGGCAGATAAGAGCAGAGCCAGATGATGGAACCCATCAGATCACGCAGCGGATACAGCAGCGTGTAGCGCGCCCAGTTCGGGTCGTCCAGTATCCTCAGCATCGTCAAAGCCTGCGCCATACGGTTTGCGCAGGCAGCAGCGAGGAATCCAAAACCGAACAGGGGATGACCTGCAAACAGGCCCCACAGCAGGCCGAGCACACCAAAGGGCAGGGCAAAGGTGAGACCGGTGCCGAGGTGCCCTGCGGGCCGGGAGCGGYGCGTGCTCTGCATCCAGCGAAGCTGATTGCGGAAACTAAGCACCAGCGTGGTCTTCGGCACGGTCAGGTCGATGATGTGCGGCGACATGATGACCCGCCTGCCCTGCTCGGCCAGGCGATTGCCAAGGATGAAATCTTCGGCATGGTACTGGCCGAGGTCCTCGTATCCGCCGGCATGGGCGAAGGCATCGCGGCGCAGGATCATGGTGACGCCTAGCGAGAACTTTGTGCCGCCTTCAACCATGGTCGCCACCAGGACGCCGGCGCACATCTCCACGGTCTTGCCCATGGCATCGAGAGCGGTGGCAATGCCGGGCTCGTCAACGGTTCCCCGGTAGAGGCAGGAGGAGAGAGAGGTGCCGTCTTTCAGGTCCTGTACACAGCGCAGCAGATAGTCCGCACCCACGCGCGCGTCCGCATCGCTGGTGACCAGCGTCTCGTGCCTTGCGGCTTCAGCCAGCACGCCGAGCGAGTACATCTTCGCGTTGGGATACTTCGGTTCGCCGCAGGTCAGGTAGCGCGCATTGACCTGCGGATATCGCTGTCCTACCCGTTGTGCCAGTTGTAAGCCGGCATCGTTGGAGTGACGGGCAACAAAGATCATCTCCCATTCGCCCGGATACTGCTGCTCGAAGAAGGAGGCGAGGTTGCGCTCGAGGCCGGGCTCATCGCCATGCAGCGGCTTGCAGACGCTGACCGGAGGAACAAAGTCAGCAGGCACGCGCTCAGCGGCCCTTTTGCGGGTACGGTATTTCAGCGCAGCCACAATCACCATGCCGGTATAGATGGCAGACGTGACTGTGCCCAGAATCGAAAGAGACAGCAGGCCCCGGAGAGCCCACCCCCACGGTGTCAAACTCACTATTTCTTCGGCCCCACTGGTCGCTTGAAAGGTACGAGACCCGGACCCTGCGGCTGCTGGGCCTGATGGATGCGGGTGATCATCTCGCTGCGGACATACTCGACAAAGCTCTGCATCTGCCGGTTCATCTCTTCCATGCGCTCACGCATCTGCAGCACGATCGCGATGCCTGCGATATTCACACCAAGGTCTCGGGCAAGGTTGAGGATGAACTCCAGGCGTTCCAGGTCTTCGTCGGTATAGAGCCGAGTGTTGCCTTCAGAACGGGAGGGCCGCAGAAGACCTTCGCGCTCATATAAGCGAAGCGTCTGCGGGTGAATGTCATACATCTCGGCCACGGCCGAGATCATGTATGCTCCCTTCGACTTACGCTTGGTCGCCATAAACTACTCCCATAGTATTCGACGCCGTTTGTAGTTCGAAAGGATATGTTGCAGCAACCGGCTGAAGTGGACGGCCATCTGAACGGATAGTTATGGGATTTCTCTACAAGATTGGCAAGCGGATGGCTCTGCGCAAGCTCTATCGGGCAGCGACAGCAACCAATCCGGCGGCCCAGGTGTTGCTGGGCGCCGCCGGTATGGCCGTTACGGCCGGTGCGGTTTATGTGGCGAGCAAACGCCGTAAGGCCGTGCAAAACAAGGTGGTGGTGATCGCCGGTGGATCTCGCGGCCTGGGCCTTGCCCTGGCGCAGCGCTTCGCCCGCGGAGGAGCATCGCTGGTGTTGGCCGCGCGCGATCCCGAGGAGCTGCTGCGCGCCCGGCAACTGCTGCTGGACCGCGCCGCTGTCCGTTACGCGGAGGACGTGCTGCTGGTGCCCTGTGATCTGAGTGATGAGGCTGCGGCGGCCGATCTGATCCAGCGCGCGACCACCCACTTCGGGCGCGTGGATGTTCTGATCAACAACGTCGGCATCATCCAGGTCGGCCCGGTGGAGGAGCAGCCCCTTGCCGCCTTCGACGAGGCAATGCGGGTGAACTTCTTCTCGGCACTGAATACCGTGCATGCGGTGCTGCCGCAAATGCTGGTCCGCAGATCGGGCACGATTGTGAATATTGCATCCATCGGGGGCAAGCTTGCCGTGCCCCACATGTTGCCGTACACGGCGTCGAAGTTTGCATTGACCGGGTTCTCCGAGGGGCTGCATGTAGAGCTGAAGTCGAAGGGGATTCACGTCACCACGGTGTGCCCCGGTTTGCTGCGGACCGGATCCCACGTCAAGGCGGAGTTCCGCGGGCAGCCGGAGAAGGAGTACCAGTGGTTTGCCATGGCGGCGATGCTGCCAGGGCTTTCGGCCAGCACCAAACGCGCTGCCAACCGTATCTTCAATGCTGTGGCGGCGCGGAAGGCGGAGCTGTTTATCACGCCGCAGGCCTGGCTGGCGGCCCGCATCCATGGTCTTGCGCCGGAGACCACCCAGACGGTAGCGGGAATCCTGAACGCCTGGTTCCTGCCCGAGGCGCCTACGGGCGTGAAACATGGGCCGGTGGCAAAGGGCAGTGAGCTTCCACAGCCGGAGTTCAAGCCGATTGCCGCATGGAACGAGCATCTACAGCGCGAGAACAACCAGAGCGCTGGCGATTAGTGTCTCGTGTGGTTCCAATCTGCATGATTTTCCTGTAAACTGAGGCTTCGACTCTTCGAAGGAAAAGTGTGTCATGTCAATCAACCCCATCATGCAGAAACTTGCCGCTAAGCTTCAGCGGACCGATCTCCCGAAGTTCGGCCCCGGAGACACCGTGCGCGTGCAGGTTAAGATCAAAGAGGGCGACAAAGAGCGTCTCCAGGCGTTTGAAGGCATTGTGATCGCCACCAGGCAGGGCCCGCAGGGCAGCTTCACCGTCCGTAAGATGAGCTTCGGACAGGGCGTCGAGCGCATCTTCCCGTACAACTCCAAGGTTGTCGACAAGGTCGAAAAGGTTCGTTCCTACCAGGTTCGCCGCGCCAAGCTGTTCTATCTGCGCGGTCTGCGTGGCAAGGCTGCCCGTCTGAAGGAAGTCGAGCGCTCCTAAGCGTTTCAGGCGTCAATTTCTCTTGACGCAAAAAGCCGGCCTTGCGGCCGGCTTTTTCGTGTTTCTGCGATTTGGTTTTATTTGCCAGGCCCCGCGGGCTTGGCTCCCGCAGGTTTGGTTCCCCCGGCCGGGTTTGTTCCCGGAACCGCCGGTGGTACCGCTACCGGCTTGGGGACGGCCAGCGTGGGTTTGACTTCTTTTGGCAGGTCCGGGGCATTCGTGGAGACTGCTTTCGCTCCGGGCCAGGCATAGGGCGGACGCCGGAGTGTGCCGTATCCCATGACCGGGAAGCGCGAGCTCATGGTGTACTCGCGGTCGACGCGGACATACGCCGAAGCGGGATGCTTCTGGTGCAGCAGCGGCTTTTCACTGGCGAGCTGCAACGTATGCTCGCTGACCGAGACCGTGAGCGTCTTGCCGTCGAAGGCATTCTTCTGTTCGGTTGCGCCCTCGAACGGAACTCCGGAGATGACGGTATTGCCGATGCCCGGCGCATAGATGTAGAGATACTTCAGGTCGGCAATGTCGTAATTCAGCCGCGCTTTGCCGGTCCACCCATCCACAGTGAGTGTGCCCTGTTCGATGGTGACTGGCACCTTCTTCGGTTCTTTCTCTTTGACCGCCTTCAGCTTCTTCCCGTGCTCGTCGTAGCCGAGATTGTCCTTGGTCCGCAGAAGCAGCTTGCCGTGTTCGTCCAGCCTTGGCTCGCCGTGTTTGTCACGCAGAGGTTTTGGCGCCGGGTTGAACATCGGCCTGGCGTCGGGGTCGAGCATCTGCTTGCCGGCCTCATCGAGCATCGGGGTGCCCTGCTTGGGAAGCGCATCGATCTGGCTCTGGATCTCAGCCTTCTCAGCCTTGTGTTTGGCCTCTTCTTCCGGACTGACCACCGGCTTGGCCTTCTTGCCGCCTAAGAGACCGCGCAGCGTGCCTACGCTCTGTTCCTTCTGCTCCTTCTGTTCTTTCTGCGGCGCAGCCTGGGGCTGAGCCTGGTCCGCGGGTTTGGCGGCATCCTGCGCCGCAGCCAGGGTGGAGACGCACACGATGAGAGTGAAGATCCGCTTCATAGACATAGATATGCCATGCTCCTCCATGCCCGGCTAGAGCATTTTTCCTGTTGCTGGGTATCCCGGTAGAGGAGTGCAGCCGCGTTTTCATTGCGGAAAACGCCCATAGATGCAGAAGCCCTACACTACACCTACAGGAAAAATGCTCTATTCCGCGTCATGGATTTTACCCGCTTTTGATTGCTTCTCTTAGGAGAGTACTTCGGTGGAAGCATACCTTATGGCAAGCCATCGGTCATGAGGAAATTCAGGCGATACACTGGGAGAAGCGCCATGCGTTTCTCCCGCCCCAAAGCCGTCTCTGCCCGTACCGGGAAGGAGCTGGCTCCCTCAACAGCCAAACAGATGATGCTTCGTCAGCTCGTGTGCTCCGATGCTCCGGAGCAGGCGCTACGTTATCGCGGGTGCCGGATGATCGCGGGCGTGGATGAGGTTGGCCGGGGAGCGTTGTATGGCCCTGTAGTTGCCRCCGCCGTCATTCTGCCGGAAGCGTGTGCCGAGCTGGCCGAAGCCGGACTGAAAGACTCCAAGCAGATGGAGCGCGAAGACCGCGAGCGCCTGGATCTGCAGGTGCGCGCCATGGCTCTGGCCGTCTGTGTCGCTGAGGTCGATGCCGAGACCATCGACCGCATTAACATCTATCAGGCGTCGCGTCTGGCTATGTTGAACGCGGTTGCGGGACTCTCCCTGGAGCCGGATCATCTGCTGATCGACGCCATGCGCATTGACCATCCTTGTCCGCAGACAAAGCTGATCTACGGCGATTCGCTGTCGCTCTCGATTGCAGCGGCATCCGTGGTGGCAAAAGTTCACCGCGATGCTCTGATGCGCGCTGCTGATGAGACTCATCCGGGGTATGGACTGTCGTCCCACAAGGGATATGCGACCCCGGCTCACAGAAAAGCTTTGAAGGAACTGGGGCCAACACCGCTGCATCGGCGGAGTTTTGCGCCGGTGGCTGGGGTCGATCCGGATGCTGCGCTGGAAGCAGCGTTGGAGATGGATGATCTACCCTTTGACGAAGAGGTGCTCAGCGAGAGCGCCGCTGGAGAAAACGCAGCATGGGATTGAGGATGATGGTCGTCGTCGCACATCCGGACGACGAGTGCTTTGCCTTTGGAGGAGCGATTGCTCTGGCAACACGGCGTGGCGTCGAGGTGAGCTGTATCTGTCTGACCGATGGACAGGCAGCGAGCAACCGCGGAGCCTCCACCGACGGCAAGGATCTGGGCCGTATCCGCCGTGAAGAGTTCGCTGCAAGCTGCCAGGTGCTGGGCATCCAGCACTATGAGCTGCTGGACTACCACGATGCGCAACTGGTGCATGCCAATGTGCATGAAGCCGGCAAAAAGCTGGTGCAGCGGATGCGGACCTTCCGTCCTCATGTGGTTGTGACCTTCGGCCTGGATGGCGGGTTAAACGTCCATCCCGATCACACCATGGTCTCCGCCATCACATCGGCAGCCTATCACTGGGCTGGACGCGCCAAGCGGTATCCGGAGCTCGGGCTGGAGCTGCATCTGCCGCAGCGGCTATATCACATCACCACCAACTTCACGCTCGAGGAGCGAGAGCCATTGATGCCGGCGCCGTGGACCTGTGTGCTGGATACGGCGGAGGTACTGCCGGTGCGCATTCAGGCCTTCGAGAAACACGCCTCGCAGTTACCGGTGCTGGAGAGCGTACGGCCGTACCTGGATAAGTTCGGACAGCAGGAGTTCTACACGCTGATCTCCGCCGCCACGCCGCAGCCCGCTGCGATGACGCACGATATGTTCGACGGCATCCGGGAGTAAGGAGCTCAGGCTTCCAGATCGAACTCGATCGGCTCGATGAGGGGCATGAGCCACTGGAGCAACGCCTGATGCGCGGGATGCGCCCAGTAGCCGGCGTAGATTTCTTTGTTTTCAAAGATCATGACGCCGGCGAAGGTGTAGTCGCCCTTGTTGACCGCGAGGTTCTCGCCGACGTGGACCTCCCGCAGGCCGGGAATTACGCCCTGGAAGGCAAGAATCTCGCGCTGGGCGCGCGCTATCTGTTCTTCGGTAACGCCTGGCTGCCAGCGGAAGAGAAATCCGTGAATAAACATGAAGCTCCTTCTGTTAGAGCATTTTCTCTGTTGCTGGGTAGCTCGGAAGGGGAGTGCAGCGGCGTTTTCATCGCGGAAAACGCCCATAGATACGGAATCCCTACACTACACCTGCAGGAAAAATGCTCTAGGGCTTCAGCATATCGGAGCCCCGTATCTGCAGTGCGAAAAGAAGATTGCGCTCCGGGCCGGGTTCGCCCATAATCGGCTCGAACGGAGCCGACAGATGCGCCGCGTTTTTCTTCTTCTGGCAATCGGAGTTTCTCTGCCTGCGCAACAGGCGCCACAGGTCCAATCGCTACAGACACAGCCGCCTCCTTCCGGAAGCGTTACAGGGCACATCTTCTGCGCAGACACTCATGCTCCGGCAAGATTCGCACGGGTGAGCCTGGTTCGTCTGCGTGACACCGAAAATTTGGAGCGCCAGATCGGCGTGATGTTTTCGTCCTTTGGAGGGCCGGCCACAACCGATATGGAGGGTGCGTTCGCCATTCCCCATGTCGCACCTGGGACATATGCGCTGCAGGTCGATCTGGCGGGATATCTCGATCCCACATCGGTGGTTGACATGCAGGATTGGATGAAACCTGATCCGCAAGTACAGGCAAACCTTCGGTCTGCTTTACCGACCGTCACCATCAGAGGTGCTGAAACCGCGAGCCTGGATGCCAGTCTGGAACGTGGCGCAACGCTTTCCGGCAAGGTCCTTTTTGATGACGGTTCTGTAGCATCCGGTATCGCAATGCAGCTCATGGACGCGCCTGCAGTGGTGGGACCAGGGGGAAGCACCGCGCGGCATCGTGCCGGGCTCCATCGTTCTTATTTCACGGATGATCAAGGGAATTTTCGAATCTCAAGCATTCCTCCGGGAGACTACGTTGCGGCGGCTGCTATTCAGATCCAGCGAATGGTGCCCTTATCCACGGGGCGCAGTGCGTTTCAAAATGTTGGAAGCAGTCAGACAATCTATGCGCCAGGCTCCTTTCGCAAAAAGAACGCCAACATCATTAAGGTCTCAGGAACAGACGAGAAAAGCGGGATCACAATTACCATTCCGACGCGAGGCATGCACTTCGTCGCGGGAACTGTCATACAGCAGGAAAATGGAATGCCAGTGACCGGAGGTAACGTCCAGATGGTGGACGAGGACGACCCGACGTTTATGCTCAATGGCCAGATCGCACCGGACGGTAGTTTCCGGATCGATTTTGTAACACCCGGTCAGTACACCTTGCGAGTAATGAACGCCTTCGAAAGGCCGCAGGCGGATAGTACTGGTCCTCACCGCATCAGCCACCACTACGGAACGACCCAGGCATCGGTGATTGTCGCATCGGGAGATGCCACGGGAATCACCCTGCAGGTACCCGCCCTTGAGGATCCGACAAAGCCGCCGCCGATCATAGCTCCAGTGCGCTCTGCCGCCAACCCAAAGTGAGTTCCAGAGCGTTTTCTCTGTTACTGGGTATTCCGGAAGGGCGTACAGCGGCGTTTTCATTGCGGAAACGCCCATAGGTGCGGAATACCTACATTGCGCTTACAGGGAAAATGCTCCGTCGTCTAATGGATGAATCCTTGAGATGGGAGTCGATAAATGCATCGAGGGGTCTCTTTTCTTTTTCTGACGACAGTTCTCTCGTTGCATGCGCAATCACCGAGTCCACCATCCGTGGCACGGGAGAGCGCGGCTCTTCCTGCAGGCCACGTAACTGGGCATGTCTTCTGTGCGGACACCCATGCGCCCGCGCGACAAGCGCGGATCAGTCTGGTGCCTCTCCCGGAGGAGAACACCAAGCCTGCGGATCTTCTTCGCCGTGGACGCGGACGTGGAGAAGGGTTCAGCGATCTCAATGGCGCCTTCATCATCGACCATGTCCCACCTGGCACGTACGCCGTGCAAGTGGATCTGACGGGATACCTCGATCCCATGTCAGGTGTCGACCTCTCCGATTGGGAGAGTCTTGAGCCGGATGTACAGCGGCATCTTCGCTCAACAGGTGTAACGATTCGCGGAGGGGAAGCGGCAGCTCTGGATGTCGAGCTGATGCGCGGTGCAGCGATCAGCGGCCAGATTCTCTACGATGATGGAGCGCCCGCGGCAGATGTCAGGGTGCAGGCTGTCTCATCGCCAACCTCGGCCAATCGCCCACGGGTAGGAGAGAGTAGCTTGCCCGCGGTAGCCACCGATGACCAGGGAAAGTTTCGCATCGCCGGCGTTCCTCCCGGCGAATATCGCGTGATTGCCGGCATGGTGCAGGCGAATGTCTTCGCGAGGGACACGGCACAAGCGGTCAGCCTCTATCTGAATACGCAGCAGCTCTATGCGCCCGGAACCTTCCACAAGAAGGAAGCATCGACATTCAAGATCGTCGGAAGTGAGGAGATGGGGGGCGTGGCCATCACCATTCCTACTCGCGGCTTGCATCTGGTCCGAGGCAGCGTTGTGCGGCAGGCAGACGGCATACCAGTGGTGCACGGTGCTGTGCAATTGACGGATGCCAGTGACCGCTCATTTTCCCGGAACGCGGACATCACTCCCGATGGCAGCTTCGTGATCGCCTTCGTGCCTTCGGGAACCTACAGATTGCGTGTGGAAGGTGCGTTCGATGCGACCGCGGCCTCAGGCGCGCCACCGCCCAAGGTCTCTCATGAATATGGTCCTGCTGAAGAAGAGGTGACTGTCTCCACGAACGACGTCGGCGGCATCACACTGCAGGTACCGGAAAAGCAGACAACGTTGTCCTTCGGGCATTGATGTGGGCCATTCCTTGTGGAAACCGCTTCAGGCGGCCAGAAGTCCTTTTTTATTTCCAGGCGCTCTGACTTCGACCTGGCTGTGAAATTCACCACTCTCGATACCGTGGAGCATTGCCGTGACAGTACCGCCGAATGGAGTTCCGTCGACGTGAATATGCCGGGCGCCTCGACAGACGGTCTGGCAGAGAGCAAAACGATTCGGAATTCGATCGAGAGCACGGTAGACCTGGAAGGAGCGCATATCTGAATCCTTTCGAACGCCGTTGCAGAGTGAGGCGTTTTGCTACTGTAGGTTTCAGGCGATCGCAATTGATTGGAGAGACGCGATCCTCTGCTTGTCGTGACGGCCTGGATCGATCTGGAGCTCGATCACGGTTACATCCACCAACTCCACGGAATAGTCTTCGATTTCCTGTGTAGTGCCTCCAGGGCTGAAGGTCCACTGTTGGCGTAATACTTCTCTGCGAGCCTGATTCGCGGACGTAGCATACAGCGCGAACTCCTGAGCTCTCTCTGGTCCATCCTCACGGAACTCCAACCGTATGCGGCGAATTGAGAGAGGCTTGTCGAATGTCAGGCGGATTACCTGGGGACCAGGCGTTGCTGCTCTCCATCCACCCTGTTCTGTTCCTTGCAAAGCATCTTCGAACGGATACCGAGGATCTTCCGAGGAGATCTCGACGCTCGCGAGCTCCTCCAGGTTGAGCCAATGATCGGAGGATGGGATTACTTGATCGACATCCGGCGATAGGATCGATTTCCGCATAGAGTGATCTCCATGTTTCTGATGTAGAGTCGCCTGCTGAATGGCATTCTGAACGCAAGCAAAGCCGGGTGCGGTGGCTGATATTACGTGCCGCACTTCCTTGGATGCATGTCCATTGTCTTGCGGATGTGAAGCACTATCAGCAAGCAGCTGTGAGTGATGATGTAGCCCTGGGCGGTGCAGCTTCAGGGTATGAGCCGCTCGCTGTTCGGTTAGGCGATATTGGCGCTTTCCGGTGCCATACGAAATGAGCGAGGAAGGTCGGAAGGTTGGAACTCGATACCATCCTCCACAAGCTTCTGCGCAGTCCGTGCCAAAGTTGCTCGTTTTGTCTCCATCTTGCCGATCGCGGTGTCACGTTCGGCGTCCGAAGCAAAAACTTCGTACTTTGCCAGGTGAGCCAGCTTGCGGTCGTAGAGATCGATCTCATCATGGAGAGATTTGAGATAGTACTTGTCTTGCACTTTAGCGGGCTTCTGCATTTTCTGTCTCCTTCGGACGGCTTGAGGGGCGATCGATTGCGAATAAGGCCATACAAGAAAAGGGAGCCGACGCTCCCTTTCTATCGATCCTGTTGCTTCTGGCTTTAAGAGACGACTTCAACGTCTTCGGCCTGCCAGCCCTTTTGGCCCTTCACTACGTTAAAACGTACTGTCTGACCTTCCTGCAGGCTACGGAATCCATCGCTTTTTATGGCCTTGTGGTGAACGAAAACATCTTCACCACTCTGACGGCTGATGAAACCGAATCCCTTTGCATCGTTGAACCACTTCACGATTCCTTGTTCCATAACTTATTCCTTTGTAATTTGAGTACCGCCGAACACAATGTGGAGTGTTTGCGAGTAGGGGCAAGCCGGAACCTGCAAGTAGACCAGATCGGATTCTTCGACCTGTTATAGGATACCATCCTTACGGCCTATGAGCTCTCGCGATCGCCCAAGTCGCTTGTAATGTGATGGAAGTTCGCCACCTGTGCGAAATAGCGCCGCCTGACAACGCGGATTTTGCGAGGCCTGACTTCCTGGAAGCGGACTTCCTGGAACCGGCCACTACCTCAAAGCATCGTATCCGCATGGAAAAGGTCAAGCTTGGCTCTCAGGGTGCTATCGTCTCTCGCCTCGGCCTCGGCTGCATGGGGATGAGTGAGTTCTACGGCGACCGCAACGATACGGAATCGGCCGCAACCCTGCTGCGATCTCTCGATCTCGGCATCACCTTCCTCGACACCGCGGACGTCTATGGCTTCGGCGACAACGAGGCTCTTGTCGGCAAGACCATCAAACCCCGCCGCGATGAGGTCTTTCTGGCGACCAAATTCGCAAATCTGCGCAAACGCGAAGATCCAGCCTACTGGGAGGTTTCAGGACGTCCTGAGTATGTGCACCAGGCGATCGATGCCTCGCTGCAGCGCCTCGGGCTCGACTATGTCGATCTCTACTATCAACACCGTGTCGATCCCAATGTGCCGATCGAAGAGACCGTCGGCGCTATGGCTGAACTGGTTGCGGCAGGCAAGGTAAAGTATCTCGGTCTTTCGGAAGCTGGTCCGGAGACGATTCGCCGTGCGCATAAGGTGCATCCCATCACCGCGCTACAAACGGAGTACTCGCTCTGGGAGCGCGATGTCGAAGATGAAATTCTGCCCACCGTGCGCGAGCTTGGGATTGGCTTTGTGCCTTATTCCCCATTAGGCCGTGGCTTCCTTACCGGGGCCATCAAGGACACGTCGGCGCTTGATGCTTCCGACTCACGGGTCGCACGGTACCCGCGCTTCTCGGGAGACAACCTGGACAAGAACCTCCTCCTGGTGGCGAAGCTCGAAGAACTCGCGGAAAAGAAGGGCGTCAAGCCCAGCCAGCTTGCGATTGCATGGGTGCTGGCGCAGGGCAACGACCTTGTCCCGATTCCAGGCACCAAGCGCCGCAAATATCTGGAAGAGAACGCTGCAGCAGTTGAGATTCAATTCTCAGCGGAGGAACTGGCGGAGATTGATGCGGCAGTTCCAAAGGGCGCTGTTGCTGGCGATCGCTATAACGCCGTGGGCATGAAAACCATCAACAGGTAAACGACATTCAATTTTGATGGGCGTGGCCTCGGCTGCGCCCATCACATTTAGAGCATTTTCCCTGTAGGTGTAGTGAGGGGCTTGTGCATCTATGGGCGTTTTCCTCAATGAAAACGCCGCGGCACGCTCCTCTCGGGATACCCAGCAACAGGAAAAATGCTCTAATGCGTCATCCCATAGATGACGTAATTCACGCCGAGCTTGATGCCCATCTCCGAATACTTCAGCGGATACCACGGCGAGTCGTAATACTCCCACGAGTCACCGATATCGGAGTTGAGGCTGAACGCCACCATCAGCCTGCCTTTGTCGTCGTAGATGCCCTTCCAGCGCGCCACGCGGCCGTCTTTCTTGTAGCCCGTGTTCAAGTGCTCTGCTCCCGGTACCTGGATGCGGTCATTCAGATCGAAGAGCACATGAAAGGCGGGATCGTTGTCAGGAATGTCAACGAGATCGCGTTCGGGGAAGACCATCTTCATGGTTTGGGTGAAGTATGCTTCTTCCTCTGATCCATGACAGTCGTCGGCCATGAAGAAGCCTCCGCGCAGCAGATAGTCGCGGAGCTTGGCGCCCTGTTTCTGGGTAAGTCCCCACTCGCCGACCTGCACGGCATACACCCAGGGATAGTCATAGACCTCATCGCCGCTTTCCAGGTTCACGGGCTGTTCAACGCTGCGGGCATCGACGCGGGTCAGGCGGCGGAGACTTGCGGCGAAGTCGCGGTCGGCTTTGGGGTAGTCCTGTGTCCAGAGGGAGAGACCTTCCTGCCATGGTCCATCGAAGCGGCCGCGATAGCCGTCGAGCGGACCACCGGGAAACATCAGCCGCGCAAAGGTCCACTCTCCCGGTTTTTGCCAATCGGAGGGAAGGGGAACACCCCGGCCATACTCCACTGAGGGATACTCGTGGAAGTTATGCTGAAAGCCGCGCTGGGCATACCCGACGCCGAGCAGCACAAGTGCGATTCCCGCGCGGGTTATACGCCGCAACTGCATTCCAGCTCCTGTTTGGCCAGAAGATAGCACACAGCCCCTTTACCCTGGACAGCATGCCCGATGTCTACTTGGACGCAGGCCATAGGGAAAGCGACATCTCCGAGTGATATGTCATCCTCAGAAGAGATCATGCCGCATCAAGCTCGACAGCGTTTCACGCAAGAGATTCTCTCTACAGGACATGACCTCGCAGCGTTTCTGCGCCTCCTGCCCGGCGGTCTGTTCGCAGAGGTCGATGGTAGGCTGCACCCGGTCACTGTGAGCAATGGGTATCCGCCGGTGTCGCATGATGGGCAGGACTGTTTTGGTGGCTTCTGCTTTCACATCACCCACTCAAAGACTGAGGCCGGCCAAACCGCTGCCGGGACCTTCACCTTCGCAGGATCGTTTCACGAGGCGGAGACGGCGTTACTTGCAGCCGGGTTTAGCAGAAGGCGCGGTACTCACACTGGGTGGCGGGAGTTTCGTACCCGTGGCTCCTGGCTCACCGGAGCGAATTCGGCGCACTTCCTGCTCGCTGAATCGGAGGACCTGAATGCAAGAGGCGAGACGCAGGGGGAGTTTCACTTCGGCGAGCATAATCCCTACTCACCACTCGGCTGGCTATTGCACTGGTTCTTCGAGGCCCATCGCTAGCGAACAATGCAGCCGCTTTCTATCGATTCTTCCCGGCGGGGTGCCCCGCCCTCGCAACGCTAGGGTGGGTAAGGAAAGCCATCGACCTTGAAGTGCGGATCGGACTCCCATCGCTAGGACCCTGACACTCCTGCCTGTTTTCCGCCGCCGAAGATGTGCTTGAAAAAGTGTCCGATCCGCTGGAAAGCGTTTGGCTTCGGCGCCGGCTTTGCGGCAGTCTTCTGCGGTTGTGCTTGGGGCTGGGGATCAGGAGGAGGAGGGACGGGCTTCGGCGCATCGCCATTGACGGAGAGTGTCGTAGCGATCTGGGTATGTACCTCTCCAACCGGCACTGGAGCCGCCACGGGGCCAGGCGCCAGACCGGCGGACTGTGCCTCTGGAAAGGGATGTTCGGCGGCGGCTTGTGTCGGCGTCACCGGCTTCCCTTCGGCGACGATCTGAACCGGGACCGGTACAGGCTCCGGCTGGGGTGGCGGGCAGCCGCAGGCGGTGGTCTCCGTGTCGATCACCCGCGTCAGTGATCCGCCGACAAACAGCAGGTGTTGTCCGGGCTTGATGAAGTAGCCTTCCGGACCGAACGCGCTGGTGACGTGGAGCAGGGGAGCATCGGCCTTGCTGCGGTTATCCACGCAGGTGTCGCCGTTGGGAGTGACCCGCAGATGCAGATTGAGTTCGCCTGTTGCGCTGGCCTGGAAACGCAGGTCAGGGGTCATCAGCATGTCAGAAGCGGTTACCTGGAAGCTAGCCTCCAGAGCTCCGCGGTCCAGAGCGAGCAGCAGGGGAGGATCGGCGGAGTTCGCCTGGGAGAGATGGATCGACGACGTAGAACACACCCGCACCACGCCGCCACGGGTCAGCGTCAGCTCTGCGGTGCGATTGATCGCCGCGGTGATCGATCCCTGGTTGGCGATCGTTGCCTTCTGGTTTGAGACCGTGACCAGACCGCTGATGGATGCATTCTCGGTGGTGACGGTGCCGATTGGCTGTTGAGCCGGCGATACAGCAGCCAGCAACACGAAGGCAGCAATACCGATGCCTTGCCGGATCGGTCCCGCTCCGTGCTGTGCTGTATCTGCCATTTACATCTTCAGAAAGTTCGCGATCAGTTTTTTGCCGTCCGCCGTCAGGACAGACTCCGGATGAAACTGTACGCCCTCGATTGGTAGAGTTTTGTGACGCAGGCCCATCACCGTGCTTCCGGCTGGATCCTGGGTGCGCGCGGAGACTTCAAGCTCGGGCGGCAGCGACTCTTCGGTGACAATCAGCGAGTGGTAGCGGGTGCAGGTCATCGGCGTCTGAATCCCGTGGAAGACAGTCTTGCCGTCGTGTTCCACCTCACTGGTCTTGCCATGCATCAGGCGGGCGGCGCGGGTGACGGTGGCGCCAAAGGCTGCTCCGATCGACTGATGACCGAGGCAAACGCCGAGGATCGGCACCCCGGCACCCCGGGCAGGCCCGGCAAAGTGCCGGATCAGGTCGATGGAGACGCCTGCATCCTGCGGCGTGCAGGGACCAGGGGAGATGACGATATGCGAGGGCTTCAGCGCCTCGATCTCCTCCGGCGACAGCTCATCGTTGCGGCGGATGACCAGCTCAGCGCCCAGCTCGCCCATGTACTGCACCAGGTTGTAGGTAAAAGAGTCGTAGTTATCCAGAACGAAGACCATAGCTGAGAAATCCCTGTCTTTAGTGTATCGCTCGCAATTCCGCATCCAGCGGAGTTGCGATATGGTTGCCAGGAAGGAGTAAAAGAATCTGTGGGTTTGCGAACTTCCGGCGCGTTGTTGCTGCCGTTATGCGTCACCGTTGTCCTCGCACAGAAACCTGCTTCCACCGCCGCTCCGGGGCTGGCAGAACGCAGGCTTGCGGGCGTTGATATCCAGATGGGCCGTTATAGATTGCCTGCCGACCTGCACAAGAACGCCGTGATGATGGAAAACGACTCCAACGGCTCGGGTGGCGGAGACGAGTCGGTGGAGTGGGATACGCCCGCCTGCCATGTGCGTGTGCTTTCACGCTACGCCGACCCGAAAGGCCCGCGGACGACCTACTCGGCGACCGTCACCCGGCCCGAGGATCAGCCTGCGGTCAGTAAGCCCGAGCCAGGCAGTTGTGCGACATTCCGTGGTGTCGGTATGGGTGACCCTGCATCGAAGGCGCTCGCCGCCTACGGCTCTCGCGTTACCATCACTCCCGGAAAGCGGCCGCAGACAACGCTGCTGCACTGGGAGTGGCAGAACGGCACCGTCCTGGAGATCACACTGGATGCAAACGGCCTGATTATCGGCCTGGACCTGACGGGGAATGTCGAGTAGCTGTCAGTGGAATGAGTGCCAGCGCCGTGAAGGGAAGTTTTCTTTCAAACGTCGTAACCGATCAAAAGGTTGTCATCCTGAGCGAAGTGAAGGACCCGCTTTTCAATACTTCGGCAGGCAAACACCCTGCATGATGTATGGCGCGAACTCGAGACTCAGGACACTGCAGAGCTATAGAGCGGGCTTTCAGCCCTTAGTTTCTCAACGTACCCGTGACCTGGGGCTGCGCCCCAGGCTGGTATAGATCGCGCCTTCAGCGCTCGGAGCCCCCCGCCAGCTTCGCTGGCTTGGGGTAAAAGGTAGCGGAGAAATCCGCTTCTCTACTCGGGCGCCCCGGAGGTAAATGCTCACTCCCGTTTCTCTACCAGAACATAAAGCTGAACTTGTCTACGTAGCTCTTGACCGAGGTCTGCTTTTCATCGCCGTCCATCTGGTAGTTCACCGTAACTCCATACCAGTCGGCCGGCACCCAGAAGGGAGCAATCGTCTTATTCAGCACAACCGACTTTCCGTTCAGCGTGATGGTCTGATAGGTCAGTGTGTTGTCGTCGTTGCGCTTTCCGCTGATGGTGACATGGTTCCAGGCATCCTTCATCGGTGTGCACGGGATGCCGGTAGCCTCCCACTTCTTATCGACGTTGTTCCATAAGGCCCATACGTGGCCACCGCGAAGCCGGCACTCGGTTCCCCACGTCATGCCGGTGGAGTTCAGAAACCAGTTGATGTCGAATTCGAGCGCCTGCGTGTGTACTTCGTCATAGCTGCTGACGTAGAAGTAGGCATCGTAGGTGAAGTTCTTCGTCGCGGCGATGAGCTTGTGGTCGATGTCCGGAAGGTTCTGCGAAGAAAACGCTCCGATCAGGTGATTCCAGAAGAGCACGTCAGAGTAGGGCAGGGTGCCGCCAAGGTTGAACTGCGCCGCAGATCCAGTCAGCGACGGCGAAGCAATATTGCGGTTGTAGGAGTACGTGACGCCATCGCAGGCTCCGGGCTCAATATGGTCGACGCAGTTGTCGTAATAAGGAGTCTTCTGCCCTGACATATTCCATGCAGGACTTGCCTGCAGGTTGGTGAAGGTGTTCGAGGGCCCTACAGTCACGAGATCGATAGGCGTCTTGGCGGAGCCGCCACAGTTATCCCGGGACAGCACCACGGTCTGGTGTGCGCCGGGCGAGAGCRCGGCCTGATAGTTGAGGGTATTGCCCTGTTCGGTCTCGATTAGCTGGCCATCCACGTACAACTCCATGGCAGCAATACCTGAGGCGCAGGTTGTCGTAGCTGAGGCTACAAAGGCGGGTACGGTGCTCGACTTACCTGCGTTCGGAGAGTTGACCCAGACCTCAGTCTTCGCCGTGACAGTGATGGGAACTGACAGCTTCGACGAGCTGCCGCAGAGATCCGACGCCTCGACCGCCGTGTCGTGAGAGCCAGGAGTGAGCGACAGAGTCGTATTGAGGGACCCGCCCTGAACGACATAGACGAGCTTGTTATCCACGTAAACGCCCATCGAGGCGATGCCCTTGCTGCATGCATTGGCCGTGGCCGTAGCGACATAGGTTACGTTCTGGCCAGTTGTCTGACCGATGAAGGGTTGCGAGAGCAGGATGGTGGGAGTGCTGCTTCCGGAGGAGCTTCCGCTCCCTGATCCTGTGCTGCCACTACCTGAGGAAGAGCTGCCGGTATCTGAACCAGAGCTGCTGCCAGAGCCTGAAGAGCTACCTGAACCTGTACTTCCACTGCCTGAGGACGAGCCGCTGGTACCTGCACCAGTGCCGCTGCTGGAGCCTGTGGAACTCCCCGAACCTGTGCTACTGCTACCCGAGGAAGAGCTGCCGGTTCCGTTCGATGTACCAGAAGACGACCCGGAGGCCGTCGCGCTGGACGAAGCAGCTCCGGAGAGCAGGCTCAGCGAACCGCCACTGCCGCATCCGGTCAGGAGCACTGTCGTGAACACAGCAAGGGTTATTCCGCTGGTGCGGATGCCAGGACGCGAGGGGAGAAGCATGGTTGCTGTCAGTACTGTAGCGGGATAGGACAGAAACGCCTGAAGAAACAGGCATGAGAATCCTCTTAACTTCCCGATTCAGAACTCAGAGAGGGGGATTTAGGTTCGCCCATACTCTGGGTGCCCCATCCATCGCAAAGCGATGGGTGGGATATTCGAGCGAAGCTCGAACCGTTTTTTTCTCTGTCATTTCGTTGCGATCCAAGGAAGCGGAGAAATCTTCTTCTCGACCTGTACTTCTTACGGTTGCCCAAGGTAAGAAAAGCGATCTCGCTTCGCGAGACCTCCCACCCATCGCGATGCGATGGATGGGGCACCCAATCCCGTGGCCACGTTACAACAGCTAGCAACCAGCAACTAGGAGCGCTCTCTCCACACCGGCCGCGGGATATCGAAGGTATCGCGGGTACGCGTATAGCCGCCGCCGAGGCCACCCTGCATGCGGCCGATCTGGTGAATTGCGTGGACGTCCATGTTCAACTTCTCCAGGTCAGAGAAGGCGCTGGTCAGGACGTGAGCATAAACGACCTCACCGAGAATGATCTTGCTTGTGCGGCCGGGCTGGATGGTCTGCAGCAGACGGCACTCCAGGGCAGCCGGAGACTCCAGGATGCGTGGGGTGTTCACGGCCACACCGGGGGCCAGCGTCAGACCGGCAAGCTCAATCTCGTTGACGTGATGAGGAGCCTCCACTGCCGTGATATTCATCGCCTCGGCAGTCTCTTCGGTCACGATGTGAACGGTGAACTCTTCGGTCGCAATGATGTTGGTGTAGGTATCCTTGTCCGCCCCAGTGGAGTGCATTCCAAATCCAACGCCAACGACTGGCGGGTCGGACGCCAGCATATTGAAGAACGAGAATGGCGCTGCGTTCAAATGCCCCGTAGGCGAATGCGAGACGACCCAGGCGATGGGCCGCGGCACTACGAGGGAAGCCAGTAGCTTATAGACACCGCCGGGCGTCATGGTCGAGAGATCGAACGACGTAAACTCCGCACTCATGGAGCAGATTGTATGGATTTGTGCTGCAGCGCGTCGAGCAGAGCTTGCAATTGTTCCGGAGCTAGATTGGTGAGCGGTTTATCGAAATACGCCTGGGAGGCGGCTGCGAAACCGACGATATCCTTGTCAGGCGTTGGGCCGCTGTGCAGCGGGCCGAAGTTGGCGTGATTGACGTAGAGCTGTAGCTGCTCGTCTTCACTCAGACGGTGATCGAGTGCGGAGGCAAAGACGCGGCGCTGCAGATTGCGAACCGGATTGGGACGGTACTGGCCGGGGAAGAAGAACAGCGCTTCCGCAGCCGCCTCAGGCAAGGGGCGGGCAGTCCGGATCTGCTCCAGCAGGGCCGCCGGTACCTGCGCTGTACGGATGGTTGGCGCGGTGCGCGCAAGCTCGCGGTTATACGCCTCGGTGACGACGGCAGGTGTGGAGAAGTAGGCCCACGTCCACATGCCTGCCAACAGAACACAGGGAATTGCTATGACAAGCAGAACTGTGGAGATGATGGTTCGCATCTAGCGAGTTTAACGTGTTGGCCTGCGGGATGCGATCAGCGGGTGAGGTACAGATCCCGAAGGCAGGTTCTGCGATAGCTTGCCGGCGCGACGCCGTAGGTCCGCTTGAAGGCCCGGCTGAAAGCGAACTCTGATTCATAGCCGACATGCTCGGCTACTTCAGCCAGACTGGTCTCACGTCCGAGGAGCAGGCGAGCGGCCAGGACCATACGCCAGCGCGTGAGATAGGCCAGGGGAGCCTCACCCATCTTTGCGGTGAAATGGCGAGCAAACGCAGCCCGGGACTGGCCGGCTTCCGCAGCGAGAGCCTGTACCGTCCAGGGACGGCCAGGCGAAGCGTGAATCGCCGTTACCGCGCGGGAGAGGTTGGGATCACGAAGCGCCGCGGCCCAGCCGGGAAGGTTATCGCTGATGGTGGCAGACCAGGCACGAACGATATACACGAAGAGCGCATCGAAGAGATGCTGGATCAGCGTCTCACTACCCGGCCCCGGAGCTTCGCTCTCTGTAGTAAGTTGACGAAGCGCCGCTGAGAGGGAAGGGTGCTTCGCGATCTCCGCGCGGCGGAAATGGATGGCCGGCGGCAATGCACTCAGGATGGGATGGACCATCTTGATGCCGGAGAGGTACACACCACAGAGCAGCGTGCTGACAAGATCTCCTGTAATAGGCCGTGACGGGCAATGCAGAAAATCCTCAAGCGGTTCGGGAGTGGCATCGAGGCTTGAGAGGATGTCATGGTCCAGTCCCTGTGGCACCAGTACAAGATCACCTGTCTGTAGTTCGAGAGTCGGCACGACCGAGCCGCGCAGCCAGCAGAACCCTTCAATGACATAGTGAAACATCACGCCGTCGTAGGTGGCGATGCTCATGCCCCATGGAGCGGACGTGCGTGTACGGCACAGCGCCGCGGCATTGCTCGCGATTTCACTGATCCAATTCGTGTCGACAGCGCGACCCATACGGAACTGACGTTACAGCATTTTCCCTATTGCTGGGTATCCCGAAAGAGCGTGCAGCGGCGTTTTCATCGCGGAAAACTCCCATAAATGCTCCAGCACCGGAATGAGACGGACGGCAATGAAAGCGAGACGCCTGCCCATGTCTTCGCGGCGTGGCATTCCGTAGGTTGAAGAACGAGGAGAGACGTGATGACACACCCAGGAGTCTTCGTTCCCCTGACGCTCTTTTGTATCGCCGGCAGCGCCGCCGATGGAGGAGCCTACTTTGCCTTCTCAAACTTCGTGATGCAGGGCTTGCATCGGCTGCCTGTCGATGCCGCGGTGGTGGCGATGCAGCAGCTCGATATTACGGCGGAGAATCCCTGGTTTGCTTTGGCTTTGTTCGGCACCGGCCTGGCTTCACTGGTGCTGGCAACGCACGCGATTCGGACGCGCCACGGCCGGGGCCCGATGCTGACGGCTGTCGTGTTGTATCTGCTGTCGCTTGCGGTGACCTTTGCATGCAACGTTCCGTTGAACGACACCCTGGCAAAAGCCGATGCTCATGCCGCGAACGCGGCGCAGACATGGGCAGCGTTTTACAACGTGTGGATGCTGTGGAACCACACCCGAACCATTCTGGCGTTGGCCTCCACGGTGTTCTTTGCCATCGCTCTTGCGCGGTGCGAACAAGGAGAGACGGCATGAAGACACTGGTGACGGGAAGCACAGGAAAAGTTGGAGCAGCCGTGGTGAAGGCTCTTGCCATCGCCGGGCAGGATGTTCGTGCGGCGAGCCGTAGCCCGCAGAATATTGCCGCGATGGATGGCGTTGAAGTCGTGCGCTTCGACTACGGGAATCCGGCGACCTTTACAGAAGCGCTGAAAGATGTCGACCGCGTCTTTCTGATGGAGCCACAGCCGGCGGTTGGGCCTGCAGACGAAGTGATGCTCCCCATGCTGGAAGCCGCGTTACAGCGCGGGTGCAAGATCGTCCTGCTCAGCTCCGCGAGCGTAATCCTGCAGCAGGAACCGTTGACCCGCGTGGAAGAGATGGTGCAGAAAGCTGCGCGATGGGTAATCGTGCGGGCGAACTGGTTCATGGACAACTTCCATACCTGGTGGGCAGAGCCGATCAAGTACAACGGCATTTTGCCGCTACCGGCGGGTGACGCTCTGACTCCATTCATCGACGCCCGCGACGTTGGTGCGGCCGCCGCGGCGGCGTTGATGAGAGAAGACGTAAACCGCAAAATCTTCCAGTTGACCGGGCCGGAGGCTCTACGCTACGACAACGCTGCCGCTGTGCTGGGTCAGGCCATACAAAGCGAGGTGCGGTATGTATCGATGGAAGACGATGAGTTCGCCAAAACGCTGTCGCAGGCGGGGCTTCCGGAGGAATACATCGCCTATATCCTCAGCCTGTTTCGCGTGACGCGGACCGGAAGGCTCTCACAACCGACCGATGACTTCGAGAGGCTGACGGGGAAAACACCACGGTCGCTTCGGGAGTATGCTGCCGATTATCGCGAGATGTGGCAGTGATGGAAGCAAAGGAGGGGATTTCCCCTCCTTTGCTTTTGTCTCTGGAGCATTTTCCCTGTTGCCGGGTATCCCGGAAAGGGCGTGCAGCGGCGTTTTCATTGCGGAAAACGCCCATAGTTGCGGAATCCCTACACTACACCTACAGGAAAAATGCTCTAGCGCTTTTTCGCAGCTTTCTTGCCGGCTGCCTTTTTCACGGCTTTTGCGGCTACCTTCTTTTTTACAGCTGTCTTTTTCGCGGCTTTCTTTGCCGGTAAGACCGTTTTGACTGTCTTCTTCGCAGCTTTCTTCACGGCCTTCTTGACGGCTTTTTTCGCCGCTTTCTTTGCGGCAACCTTTTTCGCGGCTTTCTTGCCCGCTTTCGCCGGGGTTGAGGCTCCTGTACATGCCAGATGTTTCTCGAGAAGCCCCTCAATCTGTTCCAGCAGAGTCCGGGTTTGCATGGGTTTGACCAGCATCTTGTCGGCGCCCATCTCTTGCCAGTCATCGTCGGCGACGGGGAAGGCGGTCAGCAGCGCAATCGCCGGAGGGGTG
The DNA here is from genome assembly GCF_052114765.1 of Terriglobus sp. 2YAB30_2. Lineage (NCBI taxonomy): Bacteria > Pseudomonadati > Acidobacteriota > Terriglobia > Terriglobales > Acidobacteriaceae > Terriglobus > Terriglobus sp. 2YAB30_2. The sequence goes on along the minus strand of NZ_JBFRFJ010000003.1, from coordinate 520,815 downwards.
GGCAGTCCGCGGGCATAGCCGACCACATCGCGGCCTGCCTGTTCATGTTCCATCCGCATGTCGGTGATGACCATGTCGTACGGTTTGGCGCGGAGTTTGTGGCGGCCCTCCAGGCCGGAGGTGGCGGTATCGACGTCGAAGCCTGAGATCTCCAGAACTGCTTTTAAGGTGAGGAGGACGGCAATTTCGTCATCGACGAGCAAAATGCGGCGTTTCATTCAGGCAGAACTCCTAACATGCCCTATAGCGGGCAATCAACATTGCAACATAAAACGTTGTACTGATGGGAGATGGGATGCGGAAGCACCCTCCGCTGGTTGGTTCATCGGCCGCCATGCCGTTTCGGGCAGAGGGGGTCTTTCCGCGTACCGCATGGAGGAATCCAACCAATCATCCTGCGAAATTGTTATACTTTCGTCTGCGTGCTGAGCCGTTTGACGCTCTAGCCGCGTCAAATTTTAGACCCACAGATTTAGATCCCGGAGGCTTCTTATTCCACCACCGTTTAACGACAAGCGATCGCAAAAGAGTTTCATCCGCACCAACGAAAGAATCCGCGCCCGTGAGGTGCGTGTGATTGACGAGAATGGCGAGCAGGTCGGCATTATGCAGCCATTCGATGCCCTCAAGATCGCACGCGAACGCGGACTGGACCTGGTGGAGATTTCGCCCAACGCCGTTCCCCCGGTGTGCCGTATTCAGGATTACGGCAAGTTCCTCTACGAGAAGGACAAGAGTGACCGCGCTGCGAAGAAGAAGCAGAAGGTCATCACCATCAAGGAAGTGAAATTCTCTGTCACGGTAGACGAGCACGACTACCAGACGAAGAAGAACCAGGCCGTCCGCTTCCTGCAGGAAGGCGATAAGGTGAAGGCCAGCCTGCGCTTCAAAGGCCGCCAGATGGCGCACCGCGACCTTGGCTACAAGATCATCCACCGCCTGATCCAGGATGTGGGCGAGAACGGCATCGTCGAGTTTATGCCTCGCATGGAAGGCACTACGCTGCACGCTATTCTGGCTCCGACCAAGAAGGCGGAGCCCAAGAAGCCTGTTGCGCCGAGTAAGCCCGAAGGCGCCGCCGAACCAGCGCCGGTTCCACAGGCGCCTGTTTCCCACGCATAGACGGCAATCCAATATTTCTTCGACGAGGGGCTCCCGCTGGGGAGCCCTTTTTCGTTGCCTGGGGAGCCCTTTTTCGGCTGGGGCACAGACCTATTCCAAGGCGCCTTCTTTGACCCAGCGCTCCAAGTCGCGGATCTCCTGTTCCGGAAGCTTGCCACGACGGTTCGGCATGGGCATAGGATCGTCCTTAGGCCCCTCGTGCCGCACCAGCTTGATCATGAGGCTCTTTTCCGGATCGCCGGGAACCAGCGCCGTGCCATGTTTGCCGCCCTTCACCATGTAGGCGCGGCTGTCGACCCGAAGGCCGCTCTCGCGGTTCAGGCCGGCGTGGCAGCGGTAGCAGCGGGTCTGCAGGATCGGCTGAACCCGGTCGATATAGAGGTTACCGGTGTTCTTGTAGGTGACGTCTTTCGGAGTCATTGGTTTGTCGCAGCCGCTAAGACCGGCGGTCAGAGCCAGCAACAGGCCCGCACAGGTGACGGAGGAGACCCGGAAGATCGGAGAGCATTTTCCCTGCAGGTGTAGAGTAGGGTTTCCGCATCTATGGGCGTTTTCCGCAATGAAAACGCCGCTGCACGTCACTTTCGGGTTACCCAGCAACAGGGAAAATGCTCTAATGCGCATGCTTCTTCATCGTAGCGGAGACAGCAGGGGAGGCGAACTCTCTGCGCGGCGGTGTTTACTGATTCCTACACAGAATCCTTCTGGTTACTTTTTGCGTTACCGGGTCGGAGGTAGGCTTGAAAGTGCTCTGGCCTCTGACGCGGGCTTCTTTGTTGTGCGTATGCGTCGCCTTGGATGGGTGTTTTTGCTCGTGGCTGCTGCCGCCGGTCAATTGCCGGCGCAGCCCACGAGTAAGAAGCCGGGAAAAAAACCCGCTGCGGGATCGCCCGCAGTACGCTCGACCACCCGTCCGTCTGCATCCGCTACCGCAAAACCGAAGGCCGTTGCTCCGGCGACACGCACCGGCCACTCTCCTGTCGACGAGGCCGGGAATCGCGCTGCCGCGGCTGCGGCGGCGGAACGTGTCCATGCCTGGCTGAGAGATCATCATGAGGTTGTCGCGGACGACGCGCCGGGCCCATTCCCGGTTGCAAAACCTGTCCGCAAGCCTTTTGCGACGGCTTCTGTTCCGGCTGCTTCAGCCAAGCCTGTAATTGCGGCAAAGGATGACGGGCAGAAGGCAACAACCGAAGATTTTCTGAAGGCAGCCCAGCAGCGAAAGTCACTGGAGCAGAAGCGTCCACCTGCTGAAACTGAAACCCCTGAGCCGGAAAAGACCACACACCTGCCTCCCAAGGCCGAGGCGCCGGCACCGGTGGTACATGTTTCGCAGACGGACGATTCGGAACAGCCGCAGCCTGCTGAGCCGGCGGTTTCCCCTGCCGAGCGCCCCAAGCTGACTCCGGCGAAAACCGAATCCATCCGCCCGCTGAACAAACCTGTAATCGAAGAGAAAGCGGCCTCAGAACTGCCGGCGCCACCAGTACTGGCGGTGAAACGTACCGAGCTTGTGGAGGAGAGTCCTGCTGCAGCGCTGCCTCAGCCGAAGCTGACCTTCCGGCGCGGCCGCCTGGTCGTCCCAGCGCCGCTGCTGGGTTCGCATGCCATCCTGGTACGCCAGAACGTCGTCGCCGACCGCTACGGCCTGGAACGCGTGCAGGATGATGCGGATCTTGTGCGTCTGCGCAAAGCCAAGCAGTTGGTCGCACTGCCTGATAACAAGGCGATGCAGGTAGATGACCGTCTGGAAGGTGACAGGCGGTATGCCCGCCCCTGGGCGGTGAAGTTCTTGAATGACCTTGGCCGCGCGCACTATGACCGCTTCCGGGGTCCCCTGCAGGTGAACTCAGCCGTGCGCACCGTGGAGTTCCAGCAGCGCCTGCTGCGCACCAACGGCAACGCCGCCCCGGCAGAGGGTGACACCGCTTCGCCTCACCTCACGGGACAGGCGGTCGATCTGGCCAAACACGGTCTGTCCATGACAGAGATTGCCTGGCTGCGCGCGTACCTGTTGCCCCTGGTGCAGGAAGGGAAGATCGACGTGGAAGAAGAGTTCCAGCAGGCATGCTTCCACATCAGCATCTACAAGAACTACATGCCCGAACCGAAGACGAAGGAAAGGCCCAGTAAATCACGGCTGCCAAAGGCTTCGCTGGCAACCGCCCTGCCTTAGGGCATATCGATAGATTCCTGACAGATCCATAGAAAACGGTTCGAGCTCGCGCTCGAATTTCCCACTCATGCTTTCGCATGAATGGGGCACCCAATTTAGTGGTAGGAAAAATCTGGGGGCCCCATCCATCTCAAATCGGGGTCCCCAGAAAACTTGTTCGCTGGGGTGATAACGCGATGGGTGGGACTAGTTGTCAGTCTCAATCTCCATCAGATCAGGCTCAATCCATGCGCGTCGAGCCTTGGTCGATTTCACAACGTTGAAGCTGTAATAGCGCGTCAGGATATCGCGCTGCGGGCCAAACTCTTCGACAGCCCGGATGACAAATGCGGCGCGTGCTGCATCAGGACACCGGGCGAGCTCTACCGCCAGCACCCTGATCCAAAAGGCCGTGATGGTCTCGTGATACCCGCTGGTATCGGTGTTTTGTGTGCCCACGGCTTCGTTGTAAGCACGGATACGCTTCCTCATCTCGGTGAGTGCCGCTTCAGGGCCGAGGGCATGGACATACCAAGCCCCGCTGAGAATGTGAGCGGCATGCGTCCAATGTTCTTTGGGAAGCGTTCCGGCTTCGAATGCCGACACGAAGGCCGCAATCTGCTCGTGGGTGGATGGAAGCGGATGCATGTTTTTATCCTCTCACCTCACCTTGTAGAGCATTTTTCCCTGTCGCTGGGTATCGCGAAAGGGCCGTGCAGCGGCGTTTTCATTGCGGAAAACGCCCATAGATGCTAAAGCCCTACTCTATACCTACAGGGAAAATGCTCTAGTCTGGTGCAATGGAGCCAGTCACTCATTTCATGACGGGTGCGGTGTTGAGCCGTGCCGGTTTCAATCGCAAAGCCGCCTATGCCACGCTGGCCATGACCCTGGCCGCGGAGCTTCCGGATATCGATTATGTCTATCGCCTTGGTGGGCCGTTGGCCTACTTCCAGCACCATCGCGGATGGACTCACAGCTTGTGGGCACTGCCGCTGGAGGCTGCGTTTGTTGTCGGGATAGCTAAGCTGGTGCATTGGTGGCGGTCGGCAAACGGAAGTGCTCCGGTTGCGCCGGTCCGTTGGGGCTGGCTCTTTGTCTTTTCCTGGATTGCGCTTTTGAGCCATCTGCTGCTGGACTACACCAACAACTACGGCGTGCGGCCGTTCGCTCCCTGGAACCCTCGCTGGTATGAGGCGTCGTTGGTGTTTATCGCGGAGCCGCTGCAGTGGCTGTTCCTGTTGGGTGCTCTGTTATTGCCTGCGATCTTCGGCCTGGTGGCGAATGAGGTTGGAGCGCGGCGTTCGGTGTTTCGTGGACAGGGCCTGGCAATCGCAGCTCTGGTCTTCACCGTCGTGCTGTGGGTGGTGCGCGACTTCGAGCACAACAAGGCGGTGCGTCTGGCAGAGGCGAATGAGATCTCCGGCGAGCCCGTGCTGCGGGTGGCGGCCAACCCGTACCCCGTGAATCCCTTCAAATGGCAGGTTGTGATTGAGACTCCGAAGTACTTTCGGCTGGGCGTGATGGATACCCTGCGGGAAGAGATGACCAGCGACCCCAGCAACGACCTGATCCGCAAGCCGCCCACAACGCTGGCGACGCTGGCTGCGAAGCGGTCGTGGCTGGGAGAGATCTATCTGGACTGGGCGCACTGGCCGGTAGTGAGGGAACAGGCGCGGGATGCTGCCTCGGCTGCTCCGGGAGAAGACGAGACTGAGGTGACCTTTGACGACCTGCGCTTCCGCTACAGCTCCAGTTTTCTGGACGGACGGATGCGGAACCCGCTACGGGGCGTTGCGACCGTGAATGCGGATCACAGAGTCGTCGAGATGCAGATCGACGGCAGCGTACAGAGGCAGGGAGATTGAGGGCGTTGTATGAGTGAGTTGATCCGGGTGAGTGAACTGATCAGGGCCGAGCGCGCCCTCGGCGACTTTCACCTGACTGTCTGTACCGATGGCACGGCGCTGTTCGACGGCGGCGCCATGTTTGGCGTGGTGCCGAAGACGCTATGGTCAAAGAAGGTGCCGGCCGACGAGCAGAACCGAATCGCGGTCGGGCTGAACTGCCTGTTGGTCCGGACCGGCAGGCACAATGTGCTGATCGAGACCGGTTTCGGCAACAAGTTGACACCGAAGCAGCGCGAGATCTATGGGACGCAGCAGAAGCTGCCGGAGTCTCTGGCCGCGGCGGGTATCTCTCCGGAAGAGATCGACGTCGTCATCAACACCCACCTGCATTGGGATCACTGCAGTTGGAATACAACGCTGCATCCTGATGGCAGTGTGACTCCGACCTTTCCGAATGCGCGCTACTTCGTGCATCGCGGCGAGGTGCTGCACGGCCATCACCAGCATGAGCGCGACGCCATCAGCTATGCCTCAGCGAACTACGACCCGCTGATCGAAGCCGGCCAGATGACGCTGATCGATGACGAACGCATGACCGCGCCGGAGATCTGCGACGGCATCTGGGTCGAGCTCTATCCCGGCCACACAGAGCAGTTGATGGCTGTCCATATCGAGAGCAGGGGACAGCACGCCGTCTTCGTCAGCGACCTGATCCCGACGCGACATCATCTGGATCTGAGCTGGGCCATGGGTTTCGACCTGGACCCAATCCGCACCATCGAGGAGCGCAAACGCTACTTCGCACAGGCACTGCCGAAACGATGGCTGACGATCTTCCCGCACGACCATGAGCTGCCGATGACCTATCTCAAGCAGGACGAGCGAGGGCGGGTCGTACCAGAGTAGAGAAGGCAAAGCAGAAAACAAAACGGGGAGCGCCGAAGCGCTCCCCGTTTTCAGCCTGATCCTCAGGCCAGGGGTTAGAAGACGTAAGCGACCTTGATACGAAGTTGGCGAGCCGCCTGGAATAAATTCGGCTTGCCATACTGGTTGGAAAGAATTCGCGAGGAGCTGTTCGCAGTCGCGATGTAGTCCCAGCCAGTCATGTACTTCTGGTAATCAGCACCAGTCGGATTATTCGTATCCGTTGACGCGATCGAATAAGCGGTTGTCGTCAGATTCTCGACGTAGGCCATGACCGCATGCTGGTTGAAGGCGTTCTGAACATTGAGCTCAGCGCCGATCTTGCGGTTCTCATGCTCCTTGCTGACGTGGACGTAGTGCGTCAGATTGAGATCCGTTTGTGTATAGGCAGGTGTACGGTAGTTCTGTGCGACACCGTCTAATACGAGGTTGCCAACATTAGGTCCAGAGGTCGCGGGATCGCGGTGAACTTGTGTAAAGTTCCCCTGGTTCTCCGCAAATTGGCAGGCGCTCGACGAGATGGTGCCGACGCAGGTGGAAACCGGACTACCCTGATAGACCGCCTGCGACAGACCCAATTGGGACTCACCCAACAGCGTTCTCAGACGATAGGAGCCCCACGCGCCAAAGGTGTTTGGCCGATCGGTCGGGAGAGGCCCATCGAGAGGATTTCCATGCGTATCGAACTGCATCTGCGGATAGTCGAACGAACGGTTGTTGTTTGGATTGTGACGGCCCCCCGATCCATCTGTGATGTAGGTCGTCGTCAGGCCAGGGTAGTTACCGGTGAGCTTGCTGTAGGTGTAGAAAGCCTGCACGAAGTACTTGTTGGTAACCTTCGTGATACGGAATTCGACACCGTCATAGCGACGAGTGGCTTTCGGTTGATACGGGCAGTTGGGGCAGATACCAGCAGGGTTGAGGAAGCCTGCAGCCTTAGCAGCAGTCATCGCACCTGAGGTCACCTGTGCCCGATAGATATTCGGCAACGCGCGGTGCAGAAGGTCGCCGTATGCCGATCCGGGATTACCGATATAGTAGCCATAGTTGTCATTGACACCCATGTCTTCGATTGTGTTGTCGAGACGCTTACGTGCATAACGTCCAGTGAACGTGAGTGTAGGGGTAATAGCCCACTCACCGCCGACAACGTATTCGTGCTGTTTCATCGGCTTGATATTGCGATCAACTCCTGGGTCGTCCGAACTATTGTTGGTCGCACGCAGGTCATTGTTTTCGATGAAACGGCCAATTGCGCCACCCGATGCGGACGTGTCCGAGGCTGCGTTTGCCGGTACTCCCGGAGCAAGTCCAGTTGTTGGGCAGGAATGGCGATAGCCGTCAGCGCCTGCAGGAGCTGTAGGTTGAATGGTGTTGTAATCGAATTTGTCGAGTGTATAGACGCAATCGTGCCAGTAGTTGCCTCCGAAGGAGCCTTGAGGCAACGAGTACTTCATGATGTCGAAGAACTGTCCATAGCTGGCGTAGACCTTCACCTTGCCGTTATGGAGCAGATCATATGCACCACCGATTCGAGGGGCGACCTTATCCGCAAATCCGAACGAAATGCTGGGTGAGGTTGGAGTGTATGGCGGCAGGTATTCTTTGTCGAAACGAACACCAGCGTTAATCGTCAGACCAGTACGACCCAATGTCCAAGCGTCCTGAATATAAAGGCCATGAGTTTTGCTGGAGACTTTGCCGATCACATCTGTTCCGTCTCGAACGATGAAATAGCCATACTGACCACGGCATCCCGCTGTCGCATTGTTTGTCCCATTAGGATTCGTTTGAGTTACTGGCTGGCCATAGGCTTGCTGGTTGGCTGTAATAATGGCATCGCAGGCTGATGGGCTGGTTTGCGGCGAGTATGGCTGGCCATAGTACATGATGACGTAGGCGTAGTCGTACAACGTCTTCACATTATTTCCAAGGTTGTTTAACGCGTAGCCGCCCTTGAAGTTGTGCGTTCCTGCCCAGCCAGTTTTGAGTGTTGAGACGTCGACAGAAAATTGCTTACGGGTATAGGCATTGAAGAACGTTGGCTGATTTGCTCCGATGTTCTGGAAGCCGCTAGTTTGGTAGAAGGTCGAGGGAACGCCTGCGGCTCCGAACGTCTGTTGCTTCGTTGGATCACCTGTCGGATTAAGTGTAGTCGTCGATGCAGAGACGTTCCCGCTGTATTGATAGCGAAGTCCTGAAGGTGAACCTAGCGTGTGGGTATTTGAGAAGGTATATCCGTAACGCGCGCTGATAAGCGTATTTGACGTGATAGTGTAGTCGCCGCCAAAGCTATAGATCGAGCCTGGACTTGCTGTACCGGTGTCTGCACGGAACGTTGTCGGATCTGTTCCGGCGCTGGAATTCGCTTGCCCGATCTTCGATTGGGGATTAGGTAATTGTCCGATGCTGCGTTGATAGGCGTTCTGCCAGTTTGCGAAGAGCCGCAGTTTGCTGAAGGGAGAATAGTCAAAGCGGAGCAGGCCAAGATGGGTATCGGTATTCTGATAGAACTGCCTCGGACCGGGGTTTGTTCCTGTAAATGTCGCATCGCGGCGGACCCTGTTGAAACTGGGGACATAGCTTGCGAACATACGTAGTTTGTCGGAAATTAGTGGACCGCCGAGAGTGAAACCGGGATCGAGCTGCCGATAGTGATCTTGTTGTGCGATGTAGTATTCGTAGCTTGCATCCGACCGGTTTCCGCTGTTGCTTGAGGTACCGGGGACAGCACGAAGGCCGCAGCTCGTGTTATAGAGGAGGGAGGCGCTGGTGCCTTGGAAATTGCACTGATCATTGGCATTGAGGGCGCTTGAACGGTAATACCCGAAGATAGAACCGTGCCAATTGCTGCCGCCCTTGGGTTGGATCACGTTGACTACGCCGCCAAGGGCGCCACCATATTCTGCTTCAAAGCTGGAGCTCTTTACCTGCACCTGGTCTACAAATTCGACCGGCACCGTAAAACCGACGCCGCCAGCCTGGATGCTTGTGATGTTTACACCGTCCGAAGCATAAACGTTTTCAGAGTCGGATGCGCCATCGATCTGGTAGCCGTTGCTGCGGTTGGAACTGGTGGACTGGAGGGGTTCCTGCCGGGCGCCCGGAGTAAACGGAATAACGGATTGGAAATTTCGTCCTTTTGGAATTTCCTGGAGAATTTCGTTCGTGACGACTGTCTCAACCTTACTTTGTGTGACGTCAACCTGAGCCAAGGAGTCCGTAACGTCAATTACTGTGCTCGCGCCGACAGCGGCTTTGAGGTTAAGGTTCGGAAGTTCACCCGCTGCGAGTTTTACATTCGTCGCTTTTGCAGACATTCCGGAACCTTCGACCGAAATCGTGTAGGTTCCAGGTGGGAGTGCGTTAAGCCGATAGAATCCACGGCCATCCGTGGTTGCCGTGGCCGGTGTTGGCAGTGAATCGCTGGTCGCGGTGACGGTTGCACCTGCGACGACTGCACCAGTCGGATCAGTGACCGTACCCTGAATCGCTGCTGTGGTTTCCTGCGCAGAAACCGCAGGAACAGCCAGCAGAGCGAGCAGGCACAAGCAGAAACCCACCGCCAGATGGCGGAGGGTTGAGGCTGTATTTCGCATCAAATGGACCTCTCGAAACAAAAAAAGTCGGCGGAGTCTCATGGCTCGCGCCGTACGTGTTTATGTATGCCGCAGCGTTCGATGTAGTCGTTTCTTCATCGAGCGTCTGGCAGCCGTCATTGCGTTTCGGACATTCCCGAAAAATGTATACATATTGGTGTACAAAAAATGAGCTCAATCACATGCACCAAAGCTGAATTTTTCTGGAAAGCCGGTACCAGATTGCGAGCACCCCGGCGATATGTCAAGAAATTTAATCAATTGATAGTGCGACTTTTATCTTTCCCAAACGTCGCCATGAATTTAATCTCGGACAAAGGTTTGTTCCCCAACAAAAAGGCGCTCCCGGAGGAGCGCCTTTCTGATGCGTGGAGTTGGAAACAGGGCTATTCCATCGGAGCCGCCGAGGTGTGGCCGACCAACTGGCCGTCCATATCGGCCAGCACGTAGCTGAGCACGCCCAGCAGGGCGATGTTCTTGCGGAAGTCTTCCGGATCGACCTTGTCCAGTGTGTCGGCTTCGGTGTGGTGCCAGTCAAAGTAATGCTCACCCACCGTACGCGGTGAGAGCGACGGAACCCCGGCAGCGACAATGGGACCGATGTCCGATCCGCCGCCTCCTGGTGAGACTGAATCCGCACCGATGGGCTGCAGCAGTGAGGCGATCTGCTTGATCGTGTCCCAGGACTTCTTTTCCTCAGGCGTCAGCTTGCTCTCGTCCAGAGGGCGCTGAGCTCCGCCACCCATGGCAGCCATCGCGGCCATCGCTGCTGCCGGATTGGCACTCGCTCCAGCCTGGCGGCGGGCTGCCGAGCCCGAGGCCGGGCCTCCGCCCATGACGGTGTATCCGATGCCGAGGGGACGCTCGACACCACCATCCGACTCGATGGCGGCGACATGGTTCTTGATCTTCACGCCAAGGGCATCGCGATAGGCACGGCCGCCGGCGCCGCCGTTCTCCTCATTCACCCAGAAGACGACCCTGATCGTCCGCTTGGGCTTCAGGCCGAGCTTGTGAATCAGGTTGACGGCCTCGAAGCAGGAGATGATGCCGCCGCCGTCGTCCATGGCGCCCTGGCCCACATCCCAGCTATCGATGTGTCCGCCGAGCACGACGACCTGTTCCGGATGCTCGCTTCCGGGGATCTCGCCCACTACATTTCCGGCCTTCTGGTCGGCCTCCATGTGAGCTTCCATCTTCAGATGAACCTGGACCGGGCCTTCCTTGGCGAGGCGCTCGAGAAGCAGAGCATCTTCCACGGTGATGGCGGCTGCGGGAACCTTCGGCATGTCGGGCAGGTAGGTCAGGGTGCCGGTATGCGGGGTCTGCATGGCAAGACCTGTCGCCGAGCGTACCAGAACAGCCACTGCGCCCTTGGCGGCTGCGCGCGATGGACCGGTGGTGCGGTGTATGGAACCGACGCCGTAACCGTGCCAGCCGGGGTTGAAGACGACGATCTTGCCCTTGATCTGGTCGTCGGGAGTGTTCGCCAGGGCAGCCAGATCCGGAATAAAGATGACAGGAGCGGTAATACCCTCAGCAGGCGTTCCCACGCTCATGCCCAGGCCCAGCATGTGCAGCGGCTTCGAGAAGGGAGCGATGATCGATGCCTCCTCCTGGCCGCGCACCCAGTGCGGCACCTTGGCTTCCTGGATGCTGACGTTCTGGAAGCCCGCCTTCTTCATCGTCTCCGCACCCCAGTTCAGCGCCTTTAGCAGCGAGTCGGAGCCGGAGAGGCGCTTGCCGATATGGTCGGTCAGATAGGCCAGTGTCTCGTAGCCTTCGGTATCTTTCATCGCCGCGGCGATGATCTTGTCGGCGTCAGCCTTGTATTTCTCCGCGATCGGTCCGGTCTGTCCAGGGGTCTGGGCAACAGACGGAACGACGGAAGATACAGCGAGTACAGCAGGCACGAGCAGGCGGAGAGTCTTCACGAAACATCCTTGCTGAAACAGATTTTTTGGTGCTGTGGCTGTTAGTGTACTGCGATTGATCGAGGTGCTGGATTGGCCGCAACGCAAAAGGCCCACGCGCTGTGCGTGGGCCTCTTCAAAATGAAAGCAATCGATTGTCAGGGAGGCTAGCTATCGCCCGCCGTCTTGACCATGCCGGCGAAGCTCTCACGCAGATACTTGTGCGGATTGACCGGTGTGTTGCGGATGCGGACCTCGTAGTGAAGGTGCGATCCAGTCGAGCGGCCGGTGCGGCCGGCGTAGCCGATGATCTGTCCGCGGGTGACCTGTTGGCCGGCCGTGACGTTGAAGCCGGACATGTGCGCGTAGACGGTCTGCAGTCCATGGCCGTGGTCGATGACGACCTCACGTCCATATCCGTTACCGAAGGCGGCAGTCTCTACAACGCCATCGGCGGTAGCGCGGATGGGAGTGCCATACGGAGCCGAGATATCGACGCCCTTGTGAAACTCGCCTTCGCCGTTCCCAAGGATGGGATCTTCCCGCTGACCAAAGCTCGAGGTGATGGGGCCCATGACTGGCCAGAGTGTGGGAGCATCGGCGATAGCCTGCCAGTCCGAAAGGCTATTCAGGCTGCCGAGCCGGGCTGTCTGCAGCGACGACGGAGCGAGTACGCGGGCCGCGACGCCGGAAGAGGCAGAGTTGCGCAGAGCGTAGAAGGTGTCCAGAGACTTGAAGTAGCTGTTATCAGCCACAGGCGCCAGGGTGGGATCTTGCTGCTTAGATGGGGACGAGAGGAATTTTGCCGAGGACGCGGCTGCAAGCTTGCTGGCGGTCAGGCCGTACAGGGCAGAGACTTCATTGGCCAGAGCTCCCAGTGAGGCGACCTGGACATCCTTCTCGTGGTTCGCCTTCTGCAGCCGGGCGTAATCCTGCCGCAGCGACTCGCGATCCTGCCGCATCTGGTTGAAGCGGGAAGTCTTGATCAACATGCGGGAATAGGAGCCGGCCAGACCCACAATGGTGAACAGACCCACCACCGCAGCGGCAACGAAGATATAGGCGTAGTGCAGAGGGACGGGAACCTTATTGAGATTTCCCTGCTCATCGCGCGAAACGAAGACGATGTAAAAGCGCTTTTTCAATGGACTGCCGCAGCCTTTATGCCCGGTCTTCGGCCGCGAATGCGTGTCTGCGGCACAGAGGCCCGGCATTTCCATTTGGCGAATCGAGATTGCTGATTCGCATTTGGTTTTGCCGATGTCTCGAGGGCGATTTGTTTCATTTTATTGACCTGAGGGTTGGATGGCAACTTTCAGCGTATGGTTTTTATATGCCATACGGGGAGCTCGGCCTCATTCGGGAAATCAGGCGTAAGTCCTTGCGTAACAGTGAGTTCGTGCGCTTTGGGATCGGCGACGATGCGGCTGTTCTTCGCCCCCGTAAAGGAGAGGATCTGGTCGTCACGACCGATTTCTCCCTGGAAGACGTCCATTTCGCTGATTTCCACCCGCCGTTTGCCGCCGGGTATCGCTGCCTCGCACGCGGTCTCAGCGACGTCGCCGCTATGGGCGGACGTCCGCTGGCGGCATTCCTCAGTCTGGCTCTTTCCCCGGCATGGGCTCAGAACCGGGCTAAAACAAGAGAATTCCTGCGCGGTCTCCATGCGGTTGCGGATCAGTTCGGCGTTGTTCTGGCTGGAGGAGACACCGCAGGTGCTCCCGGAAAGCACACCCTGGCGGACATCATCGTGGTCGGCGCTGTGCCTCGAGGAAAAGCCTTATTAAGGAGTGGAGCCCGGCCGGGAGATGCCATCTATATCACCGGACGTTTGGGCGGCGCTGCTGCGGAATTCGAAGCTCTACGCGCTGATCCCGGAGCCTTCCGCACGGTGAAGCCAGATGGGACACATCCTCATCTCTTCCCGCAGCCACGAATTGCAGTGGGACACCGCCTGCTGAAGCTGGCATCTGCCTGTATGGATGTGAGCGATGGTCTGTCTACCGACCTGCATCATCTTTGTGAGGCCTCCGGCGTTGGGGCAAGTCTTCATGCCGACGTGATACCGTTAGCTCCACACAGCACTCTGGACCAGGCGCTCAATGGCGGTGAGGACTACGAGTTGCTGTTCACCAGCCGACGGTCTGTCCCGCGCAGAATCAACGGAGTAGAGGTCACGAAGATCGGAATCGTGACCGAGGGAAAGACTGTCTTGCTGCTGCAGAATGGCCGTGAGCGGCGTCTTCGCCGGGGCGGCTGGCAACATCTCACCCGGGAAAACAGGTAAACACCCCGACAACCCCCGACTAAAGTAACCAAAAGTTGTATTTATGGCGCTTACCTAAGGCGTTATTTTGGTATTACTTGAGCGGTTTGCCATTGTGCTATAAAGTGGCAGTCTTTTCAGGCCATCACTATGGGAATCTGTGACATTCCTTCGCAGTCGCTGTTGAGCGACCGCGAGCTCTTTCGCGCACGTGTGCAAGAGGCGATCGATACAAACCGCTCCAGTGGGGCGCAGGTGGCCGTGTTTTTGATCGACATTCATCGTCTGTACGAAATCTGTTCGTCACTTTCGGTAGGTGAGGCGGAGAGTTTCCTCCATGAGCTGGCGAGCCGGGTGCGTCAGGTCTGCCCGCCACATCATGTTGCCGGCCGCATCCGCCTGGATGAGATGGTGGTTTTGCTGAGCCGCACGACCCGGGAAGAGGTGAACCAGGTCGGTGAGGCGCTGGTGCGAACGTTCAAGGTTCCGGTGTCGGTAGGGCTGACCGGTGAGCTTCGTCTGACGGCGAGTATCGGCGTGAGCCTGCTGCCGAAGTCGAATCCAACGGTGACCCACCTGATGCGTCGCGCCGATGCGGCGCTGGGCATGGCCCGCCGGTCCACGGGAGAGCGGCTGTTTCTGTATGATTCCGCGGCCGAAGAGGCGGAGCTGCGGCAGGCGGAGCTGGAACGCGAGCTGCGCAATGTGCTGGTCAACGGCGGTCTCTATCTCGAGTTTCAGCCGATCGTGCGTTTAGACAGTGGCGCCATGACCGGCGCCGAGACCCTGCTGCGTTGGCGCACTGAAGACGGTGGGCTGATCATGCCTGGCACATTTGTGCCACTGGCCGAGCATGCCGGCATGATGACCGCCATCGGCGGTTGGGTCTTCCGTGAGGCCTGTCGGCAGTGGACCACCCTGGAAGGGCATGCGCGCCTGCGTCTGGCTGTGAATGTGACTGCATCGCAACTGGCCGATCCTCAATTGCTGGATGTAGTGGAAGCGGCCGTAGCGGAGACGGGTATCCATCTCAACGAGGTTGAGTTCGAGATTACCGAAAGTACTCTATTGCGCGAAGATCCACGCTCGATCCAGCAGATGTACGCCTTGCGCGAGATGGGCGTGAAGATCGTAGTCGACGATTTTGGTACGGGATACTCCAGCATCGGATATCTGCGGCGCTTTCCTGTGGATCGCCTGAAGATTGATCGCAGCTTCGTGATGAATATTCCAGAGAGTCAGAAGGACTGCGCCCTCACGCGCGCCGTGCTGGCGATGAGCGAACATCTCGGTATTCCCACGGTTGCTGAAGGAGTAGAGCGCGAAGAACAGCGCCGCTTCCTGGACCGGCATGGATGTTCTGAGGCTCAGGGATATCTGTTCTCACCGCCGGTCAAGATGAATGTTCTGGCAACATTACCAGTACTGAAACGAGCCTGAGCGCGTCTTATGGAGGAGATGCGTGTTCCAGAGAGTGACACGCTTCCTTCGGAAGTTGCTCTACAATGCCTTTAGTGGAATCTTTCCTCAACCTTGCATGGTTCGCCATTGCTCTTGCGATGGTTAGCGGCGTGTGGATCGGTGTGTGCACCGGCAAGCTGACCGCTCCGATGGGGCGTGCTCTGACGGCTGCCGTGATGGTGGCCTTCCTGCTGTTACCGGTGATCTCCATCTCGGACGATTTGCAGGTGCTTCGCAAATTGACTGAGCCCGAGGATCTGACGATGCGGCGCCATTATGAAGGTGTGACGCTGGAGTTCGAGCTTTTGTGCCTGGAAATGCTATGCCTGGTCATCGCACTGTTGTCTGTGCTGCGCCGGTTGCAGGTACTGGCTCGTCCAGATACGCGTATTCGCCGGTTCCTGAATGAAGATTTTGCACCTCTGCTGGGCGTTCGTCCGCCACCAGTTGCAGTTCTGTAGCTGCGTCGAGCCGTAGTCTGTGCGGCTTTTATAAAACCATAAGATTTTCACGAGATAGAGAAGGAGTGCATCCATGAAGATGCGCTGGGCATATTGCCTGATGCTGCCTCTCCTGCAGGCAGCATGGGCCGGGGCGCAGCAGAGCGCTTCGCCGCCGATGACGTTGCCGCAGGCGTTGGATTTTGCGCATAAGCAGAATCCGTCGTTGTTGTCGGCAGCGCAGCATGTTGAAGCGGTAAAGGCCGGTGAGATTACGGCGGGTCTGCGACAGAATCCGGTGCTGACGGGCAGCGGACAGATGGTGACGTTGGGTCCTGATAACCCGAACGGACCGGATTTCTATACGGCCGGAGTGCAGCGGTTATTCGAACGCGGCAACAAGCGCGGCGTTCGTCTTGATCTGGCGCGCGCAACAACCGCATTTACCGATTCGCAGAGAGTCGACCTGCAGCGGCAGACGGACTTCGCCATCAAACAGGCGTTTACCCGGATGCTGTTCGCGAAAGACGCGCTTCGCGTCAGTGAAGACAACCTCGCCGGATATCGCCGGACGGTTGAGCTGATGCAGGTGCGCCTGGATGCGGGGCAGATGAGCCGGAACGACTTCGCTCGCATAGAGCTGCAGCTTGCCGGGTTTGAGAATGATACCGACAATGCCCGGCTGGCCTTGCAGCAGGCATCGACACAGTTGCAGAGCCTGATGGGCATTGAGCGCCCGAAGACGGACTTCGATGTGACCGGTTCGCTGGAAACGCCGGCTCCGGCGCTGACGCTGGACGATCTGCGTCAGAAGGCGCTGGATACTCGTCCTGACGTAAAGGCAGCGTCGCAGCAGGTCGCTGTCAATCAGGCGGGTGTTCGCCTGGCATACGCGAACGGTACGACCGACCCGACCTTGGAAGGCGAGTTCGAGCATAGCGGCCATGCGAATACTGCGGGCTTCAACCTGCAGATTCCGCTCCGCGTCTTCGATCGCAACCAGGGCGAGAAAGAGCGCGCCAAGTACGAACTGGAATCCAGCAAACTGGCGCTGACCGCCACCCGCAACCAGGCCATTGCTGATGTGGATCAGTCTTACGAGGCATATCAGACGGCCCAGGCACAGGCGGCACGCTATCGCGATAAGTATCTGGATGAAGCGAAGCGGGTACGCGACAACCTGGAGTTCAGTTATCGCAACGGACAGGGAACGCTGCTTGATTATCTGAGCGCATTGCAGGACTACCGATCGGTGAACCTGCAGAGCCTGACGGCGAATGCGCAGTTGCAGCTTGCGATCCACCAACTGAGTTATGTGACGTACACGGAGATTCTGCCATGAAGAAAAGCGTGATGACGCTGGTGATGACGGGCGCAGCGCTTGGCGTATTAAGCGGATGCAAGAGCGACGAGAAGGCTTTGCCGGAGGCGAAGCCGAAGGTCAATCTCAAGATCGAGGTTGTGCATCCGCAAACAGTGAGCGATGGGCTGGAGATT
Organism: Terriglobus sp. 2YAB30_2; assembly: GCF_052114765.1. NCBI lineage: Bacteria > Pseudomonadati > Acidobacteriota > Terriglobia > Terriglobales > Acidobacteriaceae > Terriglobus > Terriglobus sp. 2YAB30_2. The sequence goes on along the minus strand of NZ_JBFRFJ010000003.1, from coordinate 503,588 downwards.
CCTGCGCACGTTGATGTTGACCCCAGCAAGATGGTGCATGTCTATGCTCCACTGAGCGGCCGCCTGCTGAGCCTGGAGGTACAGCCAGGCCAGGAGGTCCGGAAGGGGCAGACCGTGGCCACGCTGCAGAGCGGTGATGTGGCTGCGGCCCGCAGCGACTTTGAGAAGGCGAAGATCGAGGCAATGCGTGCCGAGCGCGCTCTGGATCGCGGCAAGTTGTTGCTGGCGCACGAGGTGTTGAGCCAGGCTGACTTCGATGAGTTGAAGGCTGCCGATGATGCGGCGCACAGCGAGCAGGAGCGTGCGCGGCAGCGCATCCGTGAGCTTGGCTTCAGCGAGACTGGGACCTCCGATACTACGGCCGTGGTTTCCCCGATCGGTGGGTCGGTGCTGGAGATTGGAACAGCGACGGGCGAGATGCAGCGGTCGCTGGAGACCTCGAACGGCATTGCGACGGTGGCGAATCTCGACTCCGTGTGGATCGTCGGCGATGTTTTCGAGCATGATCTGTCAGTTGTGAAGTCGCACTCCTCGGCGGATGTAACGCTGCAGGCATATCCGGGAGAGACCTTCCATGGAACGGTCGCCAATATCGGCGACGTCTTCGATCCGCAGACCCATGCGCTGAAGGTGCGCGTGGTGATGAACAACCCGGGCCATCGCTTGAAGCCACAGATGTTCGGCTCCATCCGTATCGGAATGGGGCAGCGGCAGATGATCCTGGTGCCGATGGCGTCTGTCATTCACGACGGCGATATCGCCAGCGTCTATGTGAAGAACGGCGAGAAGTATGACGCCCGCGCAGTGAAGCTGGGGGCGACGCATGGTGACAAGGTCGAGATTGCCGGCGGGCTGAACGATGGCGATGTGGTCGTGACCCAGGGAGCGGCGTTCCTGCGTACGCCGGTAGGAGACTAGCAATGGAAGCCTTTCTGAAGACGCTGCTGCGCTATCGCGCAGTCGTGCTGATTCTGCTGGCGGCCGGGCTGGTCGCGGGCACCTTCGGGTTTTTGCAATTGGATATCGAAGCATATCCGGATCCTTCGCCGCCGCTGGTGGAGGTCATCACGCAGAACCCGGCGTGGTCAGCCGAGGAGATAGAACAGCAGGTAACCGCGCCGATCGAGACGGCCCTGAATGGTACGCCGCATCTGGAGCAGATCCGGTCGATCAGCATCTTCGGCCTGAGCGACGTGAAGCTCTACTTCAGCTTCGATTCAGACTACTTCCGCGATAAGCAGGAGATTCTGAATCGTCTGCAGACCATCCAGTTGCCGAATGGACTGCAGCCGCAGCTGTCGCCGTGGTCGCCGATCGGTGAGATTTACCGCTATCAGCTCGCAGGCCCTGGCTATGACTTGAATGAGCTGAAAGCCACACAGGACTGGCTGGTCCGTCGCGAGTTGAAGAAGGTGCCGGGCATCATCGACATCACCACCTTCGGCGGCACGACACGTCAGTATCAGATCGAGCCCGATCCGAATAAGCTGCTCAGCTACGGCGTGACGCTGTCGCAGTTGATCGCCGCAGTACAGAACAGCAACGCCAACGCCGGCGGAAACTACCTGTCGCTCGGTGACCAGAACGTGAACGTACGTTCGCTGGGCCTGCTGAAGAACACGACCGACATCGGCAACGTGGTGATCGCGCAGAAGAACGGTACGCCGGTGCTGGTGCGCGATGTCGCCAATGTGAAGGAAGGCTATCAGCCACGGCTGGGCAAGATCGGCCGCAATGGCCAGAACGATATCGTCGAAGGCATTGTGCTGCTGCAGAAGGAAGGGCAGAGCCTGCCGGCACTCGAAGGCCTGAAGAAGAAGCTGGCCGAACTGAATACCGGAGGCCTGTTGCCGCCGGGCATGCAGATCAAGACCATCTATGACCGTACGCGGCTCATCGGTCTTACAACGGAGACGGTAAAGCACGTCATCATCACCGGCCTGATCCTGGTGACGCTGGTGCTGCTGTTGATGCTGGGCGACTTCCGCATCACGCTGATTGCAGCGGCGACGATTCCGTTCGCGGTGCTGTTTGCGTTCTCGCTGATGACGCTTACTGGACGTTCAGCAAACCTGATCTCGATTGGCGCCATCGATTTCGGCATTCTTGTGGATGCATCGATCGTCGTGCTGGAGAGCATCTATCGCCGCTTCTCACGTCGCGAGCCGGGGCATGGGCGAGCGGAGATGATCGTCATGGGTGTGCAGGATGCGGCAAGACCCGTACTCTTTTCGACGCTCATCATTCTGGTGGCGTTCATTCCGCTGTTTACCATGCAGGGTGTTCCCGGCAAGATCTTCGCGCCGATGAGCGTGACCTACGGCTTTGCGCTGACGGGCGCGTTGTTGTTTGCTCTTGTCTTTGCGCCGGTGTTGAGCTTTGTCACGGCTCCGATGAAGGACTCGGTGGAAGAGCACGACGAAGAAGAGCTGGGGCACCAGGGCACGTGGCTGAACCGCTTTCTGGAGAAGTACTACGGCCGCGCCTTCGATTGGGCTCTGGAGCACGCAAAACTGGTCTGGGTGTTTGCCTTTGCCGGACTGGCGGCAGCGGTGGTCTGCTTCCTGGTGTTTGTCGGCGGCGAGTTCATGCCTCCGCTGGAAGAGGGCAATCTCTGGATTCGCGGAACACTGCCGCAGGATATCTCCTTCGAGCAGGCGACGAAGCTCTCTGACCAGGTGCGTGCCGATCTGGGGAAGTTCGCTGAGGTGACGCAGGTCGTCAGCCAGATAGGACGTCCTGATGACGGCACTGATGTGACCACCTTCAACAATATGGAGTTCGGTGTCAGCCTGAAACCGGCGAGCGAGTGGCCGAAGGATGTTCACGGGAATAAAGACAAGCTGATCGAGCAGATGCAGCATGAGCTCAGCAAATATCCCGGCGTGGTCTTCGGTTTCTCGCAGGCGATTCAGGACAATGTAGAAGAGGCGATGAGCGGCGTGAAGGGTGAGAATTCGCTGAAGATCTTCGGCGATGACCTGGCAACGCTGACCGATATCGCCGAGAAGGTGCAGGGCGTGATGAGCGGCGTTCGCGGCGTGCAGGACGTCGGTATCTTCAAGGTGAACGGAGCTCCAAGCCTGGTGATCGATGTGGACCGTGCCAAGGCGGCTCGCTATGGCCTGGCCTCGGGCGATGTGAACGCGGCCGTGCAGGCTGCCGTCGGAGGGGCTCCGGTCTCGACGATGATCCAGGGCGACCGCAGGTTCGACCTTACGGTGCGCTATCCCGCCGAGTTTCGCTCGACCCCCGATGCGGTGGAGAAGATCATGCTGGCGACTCCCGATGGAAGCCACGTGCCGCTGGCACAGGTGGCGAACATCGGTATTCGGCAGGGAAGCTTCACCATCTATCGCGAGGGTGGGCGCCGCTATATCCCCATCAAGTTCAGCGTGCGTGAGCGCGACCTGGCCTCGACGATTGTGGATCTGCAGCAGCAGTTGAAGCAGAAGATCACGCTGCCGGCGGGGTATGAGTACACCTGGGCCGGTGAGTTCGATTCACTGAAGAAGGAGCAAAGCCGGCTGGTGCTGATTGTGCCGGTCAGCCTGCTGGTGGTCCTGGTGCTGCTCTATCTGCAGTTCCAGACCTGGCTGGACGCTCTGATTGTGTTGGCGGTGCTTCCGTTCAGCTACGTTGGCGGCATCATGGCGTTGATGCTGACGCACACGGCCTTCAGTATCTCGGCGGCCGTCGGCTTTACATCGTTGACCGGTGTTACAACCCTGGGTGCTGTGGTCTTCCTGGCGGGCTTGCGTCGCGCACAACAGAAGGATCCTCAGCATGGCCTCAAAAACGGCAGTCTGGATGAGCTGCGGCCTGTCGTGATGGCATGTATGTCTGCCGGCCTTGGTTTGTTACCTGCTGCCGTCATGAACGCTATCGGCGCGCAAGCCCAGCAGCCGCTGGCGCGTGTCGTCGTGGGTGGCATGATCACCACGGTGTTGTCGATCCTGTTCCTCATGCCGCTGATGGCTCGCCGGCGATCGCATATTGAAGCAGAGCCGGAATAGATCGATATAAGTTCCTGGCGGGGTTGGGCGTCGCGCCCAGCCCCCTTTTTTTGAGTGCATGCTGCCGTGTTGCAGCTTTTGTCCGGATGCGGTGAAAATGGAAGCCGGTGGAGCATTTTCCCTGTAGGTGTAGTCCAGAGCATCCGCATCTATGGGCGTTTTCCGCAATGAAAACGCCGCTGCACACGCTTCCGGGATACCCAGCAACAGGGAAATGCTCTAACGGAAAGGGGTTGTCCTATGGAGTCTGCTGCTGCACTCATCGATGAGAAGATCAAGGAACTCGACGACTGGCGTGGGAAGACGCTCGCGAAGGTACGCGAGATTATCCACAAGGCAGATCCGGAGATCGTGGAGGAGCTGAAGTGGCGGGGCACACCCGTCTGGTCCCACGGCGGTATTGTCTGTACGGGCGAGACCTATAAGAACGTGGTCAAGATGACCTTTGCCAAGGGAGCTGCGCTGGATGATCCGTCCGGCCTGTTCAACTCCAGCCTGGAAGGGAATGTCAGGCGAGCCATCGACATCCACGAAGGGGACAAGATCAATGAAGCTGCCTTGAAGCGGCTCATCGTAGCTGCGGTGGCACTCAATCTGGAGAGCAAGAGCAAGCCCAAGGCTCGGAAATAGACGCGGAGATCCTGAGGATATGAGGACGCCGTAGGTACAGTGCACTGGTTTGCCGGTGATGTGTGCCGCGCGCTAGGATCGTTTCTCAACATCGAGAAAGGAAATCATTGTGATCCTTCGCAACTCTCTTGCGGCCGCTGTGCTCGCGCTCTGTTTCGGTTCCACATCTCTGCATGCGAATTCCCCTCGTGAGCGCTGGACAGAAGAGCAGGCGTGGACTTACATGCGTGCCAACCCCTGGCCCGTGGGAAGTAATTTTCTTCCCGTCGACGCAATCAATGAGCTGGAGATGTTTCAGCGCGAGACGTACAACCCCGCCGAGATCGATAAGGAGTTCGGCTGGGCCGAATCCGCGGGTATGAACACGATGCGGATCTTCCTGCACGATCTTCTCTGGCAGCAGGACGCCGCAGGCTTCAAGCAGCGGCTTGACAACCTGCTCACCATGGCAGCCCGGCATCACATCAAACCGGTGCTCGTTCTCTTTGATTCCTGCTGGGATCCTGATCCCAAGCTGGGACCGCAGCATCCGCCGATCCCCGGCATTCATAATTCCGGCTGGGTACAGAGCCCTGGAATCGCCCTCGCCGATCCGGCGAACAAGCCCCGGTTCGAGGCGTATGTGAAGGGAATCGTCGGCGCCTTTGCCAATGACGATCGCATCCTGGCGTGGGATGTCTGGAACGAACCCGACAATTCGGGCGGAGGCAAATACCCAAACAACCTCAAAGACAAGACGCAGCTGATGAACGCTCTTCTACCGCAGGTCTTCGCCTGGGCAAGATCTCAGGGGCCAAAGCAACCGCTGACAAGCGGTGTGTGGACACACGACTCCTGGAATGATCCGGGGAACTGGTCTGCTACAGAGAAGATTCAGCTCTCAGAGAGTGACATCATCTCGTTCCATGACTACTCCTGGCCAGAGAAGTTCGAGAGCCGGGTGGCCGGCCTGGAGAAGTTGCATCGGCCCCTTCTCTGCACGGAGTATATGGCGCGCGGCGCCGGTTCCACCATCGACACCATTCTGCCGATTGCAGCAGCGCACCATGTCGGCATGATCAACTGGGGCCTGGTTCAGGGCAAGATGCAGACCAACCTGCCGTGGGATAGTTGGCAGGTTCCTTACGTCGGGCGTGAGCCTACCGTCTGGTTCCACGATCTCTTCTACCCTGACGGTCATCCCTACCGTGAGAGGGAGATCGAGATACTGCGTGACACTGCTCGCAAGATGAATCCGAAGCAAGGTTCGTGATAATGGGCGACCGATAAAGAAACGGGAGAAAAGCGGATTTCTCCGCTACTTTTCACCCCGGCCAGCAAGCTGGCCGGGGACCCCGAGCGCTTCGAAATGACAAACAAAAGGAGCTACGGCTCTGAGCGCTGAAGGCGCGTTCTATACCAGCCTGGGGCAACGCCCCAGGTTTGGTGCCCCACAGAATGTTAAAGGGCTGAAGGCCCGTTCTATAGAACTGCTTGAGCGGGTAGAGCATTTCTCCTGTAGGTGTAGTGTAGGGATTCCGTATCTATGGGCGTTTTCCGCAATGAAAACGCCGCTGCACTCCCCTTCCGGGCTACCCAGCAACAGGAGAAATGCTCTAGGTGCCGACGATCGATGGCGTTTGGCTTGACGGCGTTAAAAACGCACCCTGGTGGCTACACGTTCGCGTAACCGCCTGGACTATCTATCTCGCCGTTACTCATCTTACGATCACCAAATCCGGATCGAGCGGATCGCTCCGGTCGATGCTCCCTTCCTAGGAGCGCGGTCTTTCCATGTTTCATCGGACGGAAGCCGCCTGCTGACGACGCGAGTGTTGCGCCACAGCCCCGTTTATTTTCTTGCTGAAGAATCGAAGAAATAATCGTCCCGCTGCGGCACCTACAATCCTGGAATACGTGCACGGAGAGCACGTGCCTGCCGCTCGCTGACCTCGATCTCGGAGTTCTTCGCATCGTTCATGACGAGCACGATACTGCTTCCGGGATCGAGCCGAAGTTCTTTGATGCGATCCAGGTTGATCAGCGAGGCTCGATGGGCGCGGAAAAAACCGCGTTCTTCCAGCGCCTCTTCTAACTCTCCGATCTGGTAGTTCACCCAGTAGGTATCGTTCTCAACCCGCATCCGCAGAATGCCGCTGTCCATAAAGAAATAGACAGCATCAGAGGGATTCATGAGGAAGATCCGGTTGGCCTTTCTGGCGACGATCCGCTGCATGGAGGCCGGTGCGTTGCCGAGCAGCCGATTCACCTTTTCGTCCTCTACCCGCCGGGACGAGGCGTTCTGAATAAGGACGGCAGCGCGCTCCACCATCTCTCGCAGATCTTCTTCTTCGATCGGTTTCAGAAGATAAGCGATCGCGCGCTCGCGAAAGGCCTCCATCGCGTACTCGTGAAAGCCGGTGATGAAGATCGTGAAGGGACGAGGTGTGTCCGCTGAAAGGCTCTTCAGAACCTCAAAGCCATTCAGGCCCGGCATCTCAACATCGAGGAAGAGCAGGTCTGGACGAAGCTGCTCAATGCCCTGAAGAGCCTCGACACCGTTTTCTGCTTCACCAATGATATGAATATTCGAATCGCGGTCGAGCAGTCTGTGCAGCCGTGCCCGTGCCGCTGGTTCATCGTCCGCGAGCAATGCTCGAATTTGCATCCTTCGCTCCATGTATGGGAATCGTCAGGGTTGCCCTGCATCCGGTACTTGCGAGATCCGAAAGAGTCAGGGCAGCAGCCGTGCCATAGAGTGTGCTGAGCCGCTCCCGGACATTCTGTAAACCGATGCCTGTGCCGTTCGTCATATGCGGCCGCATCCGGCGGTCAAGGTCATTGTCTGTGCGGAAGCCAAGTCCATCGTCCTCAATCCTGATCTGGATCGTGTTGTCGTGAAGCTGAGCCCCGACAAGGATATGGCTTTTGCCGATCTTCGGGGTAACGCCGTGTTTGATCGCATTCTCAACCAACGGTTGCAGGATCAGCGACGGAATCATCAGGTGTTCGGCTGCCGAGTCAATCTCGAATGTCACGGACAGCCTCTCCCCGAACCGGATCTGCTCGATCTCAAGGATGGTTCGCAGAAATTCCATCTCTTCGTGCAGAGAACTGAACGGCCGGCCCGATTGGATCAGCACATACCGGAAGATGCTGCTCAGACGGATCGTCATCTTCTCTGCTTTATCCGGTTCCGACGGTATGAGGGAAGCGATCGTATTCAGTGAATTGAAAAGAAAGTGTGGATTGATCTGTGACCGAAGTGCACGCAACTCCGCTTCCACCAATTGACGGCTGAGGTGGCCTTCCATGCGAACCCGTTCGATTCTCTCTTCCTCGCGTTCAAGATCGTTGAGCCGCTTTCCCGCGTGCAGGGCGATCTCATGCAATAGATCAATCTCTGTTGTGAGAAGCGTTCTTCGCTCCCCTTGCAGAGAGACCGCAAGCCGAATCGGTTTGCTGCTTGATGGAATGGGGATCAGCAGATCGGCCGGCGGTGCGGTGTGATCAGGGACGCCCGGCTCAACCTGAATCTCTTCCGGCCTCATTGCGAGTGTTTCTACGGCTGCGGATTGGATTGATGCAATGAGTGACGTCCTGGAGTCCAGAGATCCGATCTGCTGTCGAAACTCCTGCATCATCTGTCGAGGGTCCCGTTTCCCAAAGACCCTGCGTTCTACAAGTAGGTCAATCCAGTATCCCAACCGCAGGTAGAGCAAGATGGTTCCGCTCAGAATCGCTACACCCAGCAGCGTTCCTGTTGCCAGTGGCAGCGGCATGTTGTGAGTCGCCGAAGCAATTGGTCCAAACAAAAGAAGGGCTCCGCCGAGCGCCAGCAAGCCGCCAAGAATCAGGCGAAGTGCGATCTTAGCGAAGACATCAGCAGCCCGGAAGTGGGAGAAATAGAAGAACACGCCAATCACAAGCAGAATTACGCCCTGAAATCTGCCTATCTGGGCCAGGTGTGCCACGGTGCCGGGAGGAGGAAGGAAGAAACTGGCGACTGCACCGGCTGTACACACAAGTAGCCCCAGGATCATCAACGCGATCGCAATCTGATCCGTCGGCCCTCTCAGCGTACCCGGCAGTAGCGTCATCCCACCCACGATCAGAATCAGGAGCCCGTTGTAGATGGCCAGATTTCCAACCGCGTTCTGTGCCGTGAGTAGATTCAATCCCGGGATAGCAATGAGCTGCGCGGTTGCCCATGTTCCTGCGATGACGGAGACCGCAATCAAGCTTCCGCTGATCACCGAGTAGAGGACGATCCAGCTTCCGGCTCTGCGCCGAAGACTGGTGACCGCGTTCGAGCGCCAGATGGAAAGAATGCCACAAGGGCAAAGCGCTCCGGCTGCGAAGCCAATTGAGCGGATGCGGTATTCGAGTACAGGATTTAGATTCGGATCGCCGAGCAGTGCGAGATTCTTGAATAAGCCGGCTCCGTTCGCAATGAGGACGCAAGCCGCAAACCAAAAGCGGGCTCCTCGATTCTTTCCTCCCGAACGATAGATAAGGAAGAGAAGTAGACCTGAGAGCGCGGTTCCGAGAGCGAACCCAAATGTCTGCGCGAGGATGTTCGCTTCACGATAGTCCATGGCCGCACGATCCGGGATCGCCTCCGCCCTTTACTCTCCTGCAATTCTTGCAGGAACAGCAAAGAAAAGGAATGAGTGCCGGAAATGAAGACGTTAGCGCACGGAATATCGTCTCCAGCGCTGAGACCGGCCGCCGGCACTGCCTGACGGCGTGTGGTTGCGTGATGTGAAGGGTTCGTCACCTCGTTCAATCGGTCTAAGCCGCGTTCGCCGTCAAAGTTGCCGCGTTTATCTCTTCCGGCTTGGCCGGCCACACTTTGTCGATAAGACTGCGTGTGTAAGGAGGAACACATGATCTCCACTATGAAGATAGCCGCATGTTTGATCTGGATCGCCAGTGTTGCTGCATGCGCCCAGACGAGTTCCCAGAGCAGTTCCGACTTATCCCCGCGTTCTGAGACGGACCCCTCGACCATCACTGCAACCAATGCGCCGGTGCGCAGTAGCGGCGCCTATCGCTTTCCTGACCACAAACAACAGTACCGAAACTATCTGTATTCAACATTTGGTCCCCCCGGATTAATCAGCTCGGCAATCGGCGCGGGGATCGATCAAGGAAAACCGGCGCCCCCGGAATGGGATTCGGGTGGTCAAGGGTACGGCGAACGTTATGGATCAAGGTTCACCATGAACCTTACCGCGAAGACCGCTGAGTACTCCCTGGGCGCTCTGATTCATGAGGACGTCGCCTACCACCGGTGCGACTGTACGGGCTTCTTTCCCCGAACCGCACATGCGTTTGCCTCCGTGCTGACAGCAAAGACAAGAAGCGGACGGACCGTATTCTCTGTGCCTTCTCTTGTATCTCCGTACGCGGGTTCGTTTATGGCGGTGAATGCGTGGTATCCGAGCCGCTACGAACCAGCCGATGCCTTGCGGATTGGAAATATGTCGTTTGTGTTCAAAGCAGGTGGAAATCTGATCGGCGAATTTATCGCTCCGCGGCGTTGATCGGTTAATCCATAGCTTTTTGAAGTGGATGGTGGAGGGAATATGCAGCGCTATCTATTGTTCACGTGCATCGCAGCAATTGCCTTGCTTGCATCTGGTCTTGGCCTCGCTTCTCCTGGCATCGCTTCTTCGGGCCTCGCTTCCGAGTTTGCCTCGCAAGCTGGAGCGACTTCAAAACTTACTGTCCAGGTTGCCGGCGCGAGAAATAGCAAAGGGCAGATTGCTATTGCCCTGTTCCAGGATGGGGCGGGCTTTCCCGGAGATAAGTCGAAGGCGTTTCGCACGCTCCAGGTCAGGATCGATCCGCAGACCTTACGCGCACAGGTCACGCTGAATGGCCTTCCCCCGGGTGTCTATGCTGTATCGGTCTTTCATGATGAGAACATGAACGGCCAGCTTGATAAGAACATCTTCGGCATTCCCAAGGAAGGCTATGGCGCCTCAAACAATCCGAAGAAATCCATGGGGCCTCCCAAATTTGCCGAAGCGAAGTTTCAGCTGGACCAGCCTGAAAAGGCGATCGAGATCTCCTTGCTCTACTAATTCATCTCGAACCGAATACGGAGGAGTTCACTTATGTCTGAAGAGAAACATGCAGCTCTCGACCGGCGCACGATGCTGGCGATGACCGCAGCCGCAATAACGGGCGGTGTCGCCGGATGCGCCCGCGGTGCGGCGCCAACGTACACGACTGCCACGCAAACCAACTCACGCCGCAGGTTTGAAAACAAAGTCGTTCTTGTTACGGGAGCAACCTCCGGGATCGGGCGAGCAGCCGCGATCGCTTTTGCGGCAGAGGGCGCAAAGGTTGCATTCTGTGGACGCCGCGAGACTCTCGGACAGGAAGTAGAGCGTGGTATCAAATCTCAGGGCGGTGAGGCTGTCTACATTCGCGCGGACGTACGTGATGAAAGCAGCGTACGGTCTCTTGTCGATCGGGTCGTTCAGCGGTACGGGCGTCTGGACATAGCATTCAACAATGCCGGTATCACGCTCGAGAAACCGCTTCACGAATACAGCGCTGCCGAATGGGATGATATTCAGAATACGAATGTGCGTGGTGTCTTTCTCTCGATGAAGTACGAGATTCCGTACATGCTTGCCGCCGGCGGCGGAAACATCGTCGTGACCTCCTCGTCCAATGCAATCGCAACGACAGAGAAGCGTTCCGCCTACACCGCGAGCAAGCGCGGACTCATTGGTCTTGTCCAGTCCGCTGCGCTTGACTATGTGGATAGGGGTATCCGCATCAACGCACTCATTCCTGGAACCACCGATACCGCGTTGGTAAGGCGAGTAGCCCACATGGAGGACGTCCCGGATGTAGTGTGGAAAGCTGCTGCGGACATCTGGGCGAGGTCCCATGTTCCGATGAAACGGATGGCGACTCCCGAAGAGATCGCATCGTTTGCCTTGGCGCTTGCTTCCGATGAATTTCCCTATATGACTGGTGCGCAGATGGTTATCGACGGCGGTAAAACCACACGGGATGGCTAGAGCATTTCTCCTGTAGGTGTAGTGCAGGGCTTATGCATCTATGGGCGTTTTCCCCAATGAAAACGCCGCTGCACTCCCCTTCCGGGCTACCCAGCAACAGGAGAAATGCTCTAGGGTGGTATCTCAGAAGTTCTTGTCATAAATGTTGCTCTTCATGATTTATGTCACCTAGGTTCCCTCGACGTGCGAGCAGTGGTTGGCAGCGAGCTTCCACGCGCCGGATTGGTTGATCCATGTGTCGCTGCAAATCACCGTACGAGCACGGTGTGTGCCGTTGATGGTGGCGTCGTAGGTGAACTTATAGTGTGCGACCGCGGTGTTGGGTCCGAAGTTCGTTACCTTCACCTCGCTGACCTCGCCCTTAGTGAATTTGATGGACTTGTCCTGTATTTGCTTGATGGCCTCAGCTTTGGTTGCCCAGTCGCCCCAGCTGTATCCCTCGACATAGCCGTCAGCCAGGTGCTCCTGATACCATGCGGCATCGTTATCCATTTGCGCGTGGTGCATGTCTTTTTCGAGTTGCTGGATGTTGGCGGACGTGCCGCCCTGCGCGAACATTGTGATGGCTACCGCCAAGCAGCACACTGCCAGGAACGCGAACGTGATTTTCCGATTCATCGCTATCTCTCCCTCTTAGTTCGAGATATCCCTGTGGTCGGCGCGGATGATGCCGTCGCCGCGAACTTTACCGCGCGGCGGCGCCGCCTTCCTTGAGGTGGGGCACGCTTATACTCGGTCACGGCGCTGCTGTCAATAGTCATTGTGCAGCCAGCGTCGTTTCAAATGGCTTCGCTAAGGATTACTTCTTCTGCTGCCCGCGGCAGATGAGGGTGGCGGTATACGCGGCTCCAAAGCCGTTATCAATGTTGACGACGGTGGTGTTCGGCGAGCAGGAGTTCAGCATGGAGAGCAGGGCCGTGATGCCGTGGAAGGCAACACCATACCCTACGCTGGTGGGGACGGCGATGACCGGTACGCCCACCATGCCGCCCAGCACGCTGGGCAAGGCGCCTTCCATGCCGGCGCAGGCGATAACGACATCTGCTGTCTGCAGCAGGGGACGCTGCGCGAGCAGGCGGTGAATGCCCGCGACGCCGACATCGGTGATGCGTAGAACATTGGCCCCGAAGAGATCCGCGGTGATGGCGGCCTCTTCCGCAACCGGAAGATCGCTGGTGCCGGCGCAGACGACCGCGATGGTGCCCTCGTGCCGTGGCTGCTGAGTCTGCCGCAGGGTAATGCACTGGGCAAGAGCGTGGTATTCGGCGGCAGGAATCAGTGTCTGCACCGCGGCGAAATGTGCAGCGTCTGCCTTGGTCGCGAGCACGTTCACGCCCGAGGCGGCGATGCGTTGAAAGATCGCGGCGGTCTGTTCCGGTGTCTTGCCGGCAGCGTAGATCACCTCAGGAAGGCCGGAGCGCAGGGCGCGATGGTGATCGATCTTGGCAAAGCCGGTGTCTTCGAAGGGAAGGTGCGTCAGCGCGTCAGCGGCCTGCTCGGTAGAGATGGCGCTGGTGCGGAGCTGTTCGAGGAGGCGGAGCAGAGATTCGCGATGCATGTGTTTCCAGTGATGTTCAACGTTGTTTCCCACGCATCGCTTTGCGATGCATGGGGCAACCGCATGCCGGTAGATAAGGACTTATTGGTTGCCAGTTAGGTTAGCTGTGAGGGTTGAAATAGGGAGAATGGCGTTCATGCTGCCGCTGCGGTAGCCCTGTGTATCGAGCGTCACATATTGGAAGCCCGCGGCGCGGAGAGCAGTGGTGATGCTGTCGAGCGCTTCCATCGATAGGGCGCGTGGAAGTTCTTCGCGTGCGATCTCGACGCGGGCGAGTGTGCCATGGTGCCGTACACGGACCTGCAGGAAGCCAAGGGCATTGAGCGCGTCTTCAGCGGCCTCTACCTGGGCCAGAGCCTCCGGTGTGACCTCGCGGCCGTATTCGAGTCGCGACGAAAGGCAGGCCGAAGCGGGCTTATCCCACACGGTGAGATTGGCGTTGCGAGCCAGGGTGCGGATCTCCTGCTTGCCGAGCTGCGCAGTCGCCAGCGGAGCCGTGGCATGGTGCAGTGTTGCAGCACGCTGGCCCGGGCGGAAATCGCCGTTGTCATCGAGGTTGCGGCCATAGGCGATGGTGGCGATGCCAAGCTCCCGGCTGAGTGCTTCCATGGCGTGGAAGAGCTCGTCCTTGCAGTGGAAGCAGCGCTGACTGTCGTTGCGAACGTAGTCCGGCTTCTCCATCTCGCGGGTGTTGATCACGCGGAGAGGAATGCTGTGCTGCTGTGCGAAGTCGATGGCTGCCGAGAGATGCTTCCGCGGCAGGCTGGGGGAGTCCGCGATGACGGCCTGCATGCGGTCGCCGAGGACCTGGTACGCCTCCCATGCCAGATAGGCTGAGTCGACGCCGCCGGAGTAGGCCACGAGAAGATGTTCGCTCGTGGCCAGCTCCCGGCGCAGGGTTTCGCGTTTTGCTGCGAGTGTGTCCATATACAGTTGCTGCGTTACAGATTCTTGCCGTAGTCCAGGCGGTTAGGGTTATGCAGCTTCTCGGCAGTCGCCCACAGGCCGGCCGAAGGCGTGCTGATGTAGAAGACTTCCTCACCGTCAGGCATGGTGTTCCAGCCTTCCTTCATGACGGCGGGGTCATAGCGCTTCTGCATCTCGGCGCAGTCGGCGTAGTCGTAGCCAACCTGCTCGATCTCTTCCTTGCTGAGATGGCCGGGAGCGTAGGTGATGGTGAAGCGGTCTTCGCTGGAGCCGTGGATCAGGTGCGCCACGCCATGCGGAATCTCCTGCATGTCGGCCTCGGTCTTGTAGAGCGAGAGCGTGCGCGGCGTTCCCTTGTAGCCATACTTGCGGATAAGGGCATCGACCTCGGGCTGTTCGCCAAAGCGCTCCACGCCGGGGGCGATGATCAGCAGCTCGCCGCCGTCTGCGATCGCCATACGGGTGCGGTAGACCGCCTTGTTCGCGACCCAGGTTGCCCGGAACTCATCGGCCTGCATCACGGCGACGACCTTCTTGATGGGCTTTTCGAAGACTGTGATGTTCTGCTCACGGCTCTTGCGGGCGGCCTGCAGATAGGTGTCGAGATCGTCGCCGACGAAGATGCCGCTCGTGACCAGCTTATTGTTGGCGTCGCGCTGCATCACGATCTGTAGATAGACATCCGGCAGATGCTTCAGCAGATTCTCTTCCGCCCAGTTATAGGTCGCGCGCAGTGGTGTGATCAGGCAGCCCAGGTTGTTCTCAATGCCGTAGACGGCAGCGGCGATGTGCGAGGCGCAGATGGTCTCCTTGCCGCCAAGGCCGATGAAGTAATTCTTGTTGTGGTTGGCGAAGCCCAGCACTTCGTGGGGAACCACGTGGCCGACGTTGATGATGAGGTCCCACTGCTGGTCCATCAGAACAGAGTTCAGGTCGACGGGGATCTCCCAGTCAGCGGCGCCCTGGGTGGTCTCCTTCACCAGCGAGGCAGGGATGGTGCCGATGTGGGTAACGCCGTTGCGCCAGTCATGGGGAAGGATGCGCTCGTGCGGAATATCGCCGAACATCCACTTGTTCTCGGCTTCGGTGTGGGGAATGTGCTGGCCGAGCGTGGGAATCACCAGGACATGAGCGTCGGGAAGCGCCTTGTAGAGCAGCTCCGTGATCTTGCCGGCGCCGGAGTGGGCACGGGTGAGATCCGGGGGAAGCAGCAGAACGCGCTTCAGGTCCTTGTTGATGCGCGTGCGAGCTTCGGTGAGAAGGCGGTCAACGGCGGATTGGATCTGCGCTTCGGTGAGGGCGTCGCCCTCAATGGAAAACCACGGCATGGGTTGTTTCGTCTCCTCTGGGGCGGCGATGCGCCTGCCTCAATGATTTTAAGGATGTCATAGTTGTCTGACCAATTTCAAGAATTGGTCAGGCAGGTTTCCGGGAAGTGGATTTTCGGGCAGATTTTTTAGGGCGGGTCGTCTTTTCCGGCTGACCGGCAAGGATGTCTTCCACGTGGCGCAGGTGGTTGCGCATGGCGGCGCGGGCTGCCTGTGGATCACGTGCTTTGATGGCTCTAAGGATCGCCTGGTGGTCGCGCAGCGTCATCTGCTGATGATGCTGCAGTCCGGCAAGGTGCGAGAGCGAGTGGAAGATGGGCGAGAAGATGCCCGCCCACAGGCTGTCCACAATGCTGGCGAGGACGTTGTTGCGCGCTGCTTCGGCGATCGCGACGTGAAAGTGACGGTCGGTGATCTGTGCATTCTGCCCGGCTGCATCGAGCGCCTTCATCTCCTGAATAGTGGCCTCAATCTGTTTGAGCTGTTCGGCAGAGGCGTTGAGAGCAGCATCGGCAGCGATCTCGCCCTCGATTAAAAGACGCGCTCGCAGCAGCTCGAATGGCCCCGGACCCGCATCGAGCAGCAACGGAACCTGATGCGGCGCCTGACGGATATAAGCGCCGGAGCCGACACGGATCTCGAGCTGTCCCGCGATCTCCAGGGCGATCATCGCCTCGCGGATCGTCGGCCGGGAGACGTTGAGTTTGCGGGCAAGGTCTTTTTCAGAGGGTAGACGTTGCCCTGGCTCAAGACGGTGCTCCCGGATGTAGGCGGAGATCTGTTCTGCTACGCGCTGATAGAGCCGCGGTGTGGGATGGCTGTTCGAGGACATGCTTCGCCACCATGGTACGCGATGGATGAAGGAAAACGTTTTTCTTGTATTTTGATCGATTTTCGCGGAACCGATCAGATGATTTGGGCGTATGCTCATTTCGGAGATACTTCCGCCCTTCTTCATGCAGTCTGCGCCGGTCGTCGATGACCGCAGGAAGATCTCACGTCCCCCTTTCGGTTGCAGTGTTCAGGCGCTCTTTCAGGAGCAGTGATGCGTATGCGTCATCGCGCACATGCTGCCCGTTTGTCTGCGTGCCCTTATTTCTACTTTGTCAGGAGTTTCCCTTCGATGAAACACGTTGTTATCGCTGCTACACCCGTTCCAGGTCATTTCAACCCCATGATGGCGGTGGCTCAGCATCTGGCTGCCAATGGATATCGCATTACCGTACTGACGGGTGAGATCTACCGTGATTGTGTCGAGACCGCCGGTCTCGGCTATGTGCCGCTTGCTGGAGCGGCGAACTATGACATGCGCTACCAGGATGTTTACTTTCCTGAACGCAGCCGCGTCGAGCCTGGTCTGCCGCAGATCACCTATGACATGCAACATGTCTTCGGAGACGCCATTGCGGAACAGTACGCCGCCTTGCAGCGCCTGGTGGATACTGAAGGCGTCGATGCCGTGTTGGCGGACTTGCTGTTCATGGGCATCCTTCCCATGTTGATGAAGTCACGCGCCGAGCGTCCCGCAATCATCTCCTGCGGCATTGTGCCCTGCATGTGTCGTAATGCCGAGGTCTCTCCGTTCACTGGGCATGACAGCTCTCCTGAGGGACTGCAGCGTAATGCGGAACACAACGCTCAGATCGCGGCTGCGCTTCAGCCGGCAACTGATTATGTGAGCGACAAGATCGAAGCATGCTGTGGCGAACGTCTGGAGACCTTCCTCTTCGATGAACTGTACGAGCGCCCCGACCTGTTTCTGCAGTTCACCACTCCGGCATTTGAGTTTCCGATGAAAGAGCTGCCGCACAATATGGCCTTTGTCGGGCCTATGATTCCGAAACACGACGATGTGGAGGCTCCTTCGTGGGTTCAGGCTCTCGATCCCGCGAAACCGGTAGTGTTTGTGACGCAGGGCACAATCGCCAACTATGACTTCAACCAGTTACTTCAACCCGCACTGGATGGCCTGGCCGATGAGCCGGTGCAGGTCGTCGCAACCGCTGGCGGCGCTGATGCGAGCGCGGTGCGCATTCCTGCGAATGCCCGGCTGGAGAGCTATCTGTCGTACGCGGCCATTCTGCCGAAGACGGACGTCTTTGTGACCAATGGAGGTTACAACGGCGTACAGATGGCCCTACGTGCTGGGGTGCCGATTGTGAGTGCCGGTGCTTCGGAGGATAAGCCCTTCGTCTCTGCGCGTGTGGCATGGAGTGGCTGCGGTGTCGACCTCAGGACCGGGACGCCGACAGCGGAGCAGATTCGCGATGCAGTACGGACGGTTCTCGCAGAAAGCCGCTACCGCCAGAAGGCACAGGCGATGAGTTGTGCATATGAAGGATGCGACGCGTTGCGCAACACCCTGTTGGCGATTGAGCCCTTTATCAACAGCAGCGTCATTGCGGAAGAAGAGCTGGCGAGCGTCTAGCCCTGCAGTCACACAAGATGCCCCGCATCTGTAATGTCGGGTGCGGGGCATCTTCGTTTCGGCATTGATGCGGGGCACTAGAGCATTTCTCCTAAGAGGGTAGTGCGGAGTTTTGACTGCTTGCGCCGTTTTCCTGCGAAGAAAACGGCATTCGCGGAATTATCCAGAGCTACGGCATTAGGAGAATTGCTCTAGAGGTTAGTTGCAAAGCTCGAATGGCAGCGAGTGACGTATCTCCCGGAGCAGCTCTGCGGGGTGGATTGGTTTGTGCAGCAGCTCGAAGTCGTAGCCCCGGTTTCGAGCTGACTCCAGAAGGTCCACGGTGCCGGCTTGACCAGAGAAGAGCAGCACCTTGCATGGCGTGATCTTTTTCATAGCGATGGCGAGCTCGATGCCCGAGAGATAGGGCATCATGACATCGCTGAGAAGCAGATCGGGTGGTGTGATGAGGGCCATCTCCAGCGCGCGACGTGGATCGTTGAAGTCGCAGGCAGAAAAGCCCTCTTGCTTGAGAATCGTCGCAAGAGACCTTGAGATCAATGTTTCGTCGTCAACAACGAAGATAAGCGGACGATTTTCGTTCGTCATCTGCTTCACCTCGATTTCTTTCGATGAGCGCTGCTTCTAAATGCAACGAAGCAGCGAAAAGACGTTCAGCGGCATAAAAGAACCGCCACGAATGGGCTTTCCAAGGATGAGGGGCCGCAGAGGGACAGTCGTGATTCAGATTGTTGAAGTGCGAATACTTTTCGCATCCTTCTCAATCATGCGTCACATTCTAGAGCATTTCCCTATTACCGGGTATCGTTTTCATTGCGCACGGCTTCTGCGAATGTTCGTTAGGCGACAGTGATTGATAGCTCAGGGCAACCCAACAAGGAGAGACACCTTCCTTTTGTAGAAGAGGAAATTCGGATTCTCCAAAACTCCATGGCCACATCTCCGAAAGCAAGAGAACAGAAGCGGGCAGTATCAAGATTTGCCCTGCTGCTGATCGATGTCGTTAGTCCATTTGAATTTCCCGATGGGGACCAGATCCTGGCGCAGGCTCGTTCGATCGCCCAGCCCATCGCCCGGCTGAAAAGGCGCGCGCGGGCAGCGGGCATTCCAACTATTTATGTGAATGACAACTTCGGCGAGTGGAGATCGGAGCGGTCAGCGCTTGTACAGCGGTGCCTGGCCGCCGGGGCGAAGGGGGCTGATTTTGTCGATCAGCTCAAGCCCGATGACGACGACTACTTCGTGCTTAAACCGATGCATTCGGCCTTTTACCAGACTCCGCTTGAGACGCTGCTCAGCTTTCTGGGCACGCAGTCGCTGATCCTTACCGGCCTCACGTCCAATAGCTGCATTAGCTGTACCGCGCATGACGCCAATATGCGTCAATTCGAGTTGTACGTTCCGTCGGATTGTTCTTCGGCGCGATCGAAAGAAGAACACCAGTCGGCGTTACTGCAGCTCAAAAACACGATCAAGGCGAAGATTGGGCGGTCGTCGTCGCTGTCGTTTCGATGAGACTTATCGGCCCAACAAGGAAACGCCGGGCACTCTGGTGCCCGGCATTTCTTTGAAAGGAGATTATGCGGCGGCTCTGTCGGCGGAGGGGTTGACGCGATTGGCAATGCTGGTCAGCAGGTGATCGGCGTGTCCTTCTTCCTTAATAGTCTGGTCGAGTAGCTGCGCGGGGGTGCTTTCGCCAAGGATCTGGGCAAAGTGGCGAACAGCCCCGTAGGTGGCGATCTCGTAGTGTTCGACTCGTTGGGCGGCTGCGATGATGGCGGCATCGCGCACGGATTCGTCAGAGGCATCTTTGATCATGTCCTCTGCTTCCTCCACCAATGCAGCGAGAGCTTTGCTCTTGACCGTCTCCACTTCGCCGGTTGTCTGTCGCAGGATCTCTTCCAGCCGAGTGGCCTGGACTTCGGTTTCCTGCAGGTGAGATTGAAGGGCCTGCTTAAGCTGAAGATCGCTGGCTTTCTCGATCATTTTCGGAATCGCCACTACGAGCTGCCGTTCCGTCGATAGCAGCATTTGAAGTTGATTGATATAGAGCTCACGAAGATTGGCGAGATTTGCTGAAAAGAATTTCATGGATGTTCTCCTTGGGTTCATTGAAGGTGGCTATGCCGCATTCTGTTTGAGCGAGGGTTCGAGCTTGACCTTGATCCACCCTGGTTCGTGACGGGCAAAGAGCGGTAAGCCTTTGTCGCAACCAAAACGTCTGAGCAAACGGCGCCGCCCAGCAAAAAGCAGAAAGTTTGCGCAATCTCGACCTCATTCGGTCTATCCGTTCGGTGAGAGAGCGTTTTGGTTTAAGGATGGCTGATCATCCCGACAACGCAGTCGGGACAGCAGACGGCATCGATATAGGGAGAGTTGCCTCGCGGTCCTTCTTTTTGATCAAAACGGCGTTTCTGCCGTGCCAACTCCACGAATGGTTTCTGCGTCCATGTGAGATCAAAGGCTGTGTCGATGGAGGCAGAGAATGACGAAGGAAAAGGAAAGCGATCCACGCAATCTTGGTCCGAAACCGCCCTTTCCGGAGCAACAGCAGAGCCCGCCAGGATCGGTGCGGGAGCTCGATCCACCTGCGGATCATGGCGAGACCTCCTACGCCGGCTCAGGAAAACTGCTGGGGAAGGTGGCCATTATTACCGGTGCAGACAGCGGTATTGGACGCGCGATCGCAATTGCGTTTGCGCGCGAGGGGGCATCGATCGTGATGTCCTATCTGCCGGAAGAAGAGGCGGATGCAAAAGAGACTGCGGCGCTGATTCGTGCTGCCGGCAGGACCGCCATTCAGATGCCAGGCGACATCGGGTCGCCACAATACGCCACATCGCTGGTTGAGACCGCGTTCGAGAGGCTGGGGCGTTTAGATATCGTCATCAACAATGCGGCGTATCAGATGACACACGAGTCGATTGAGGACATAACGCCGGAAGAGTTTGAGCATACCTTCCGGACGAACGTCTTTGGCCTGTTCTATTTGACGCGTGCAGCTTTACCTAAGCTAAGGCCAGGATCATCCATCGTGAACACGACTTCGATTCAGGCATTTGAACCGAGCGAGGGGCTGCTTGCTTATGCCGCAACCAAAGCTGCGATCGCGAATATCACAAAAGGGCTGGCCAAGTTGGCGGCAAAAAATGGTGTGCGAGTGAACGCGGTGGCTCCTGGCCCGGTATGGACTCCATTGATTCCATCGACGATGAGTCAGGAGAAGGTGAAGAACTTCGGCAGCAATACTTTATTCGAACGCCCGGCGCAGCCGGTGGAACTAGCTCGTCTCTTCGTTTTTCTGGTGTCAGATGACGCCAGCTATGTGTCCGGCGAGGTTTACGGAGCTACCGGAGGACGTACACCACTGTAAGCAAAGGAGGTTTGGCCGCAGGACAGAAGGCTCGATCTTCAGGTACATTGAAATCGCTTACACTGCATCTACGATCTCCCTTTGAAAGCCATCGATTGATCTCTGTTTCCCCACATACCCTGCGAGAAAACGGCGGCCTTGTCGTCTGGTTAACCGGATTGAGCGGCGCCGGCAAAACGACGATCGCGCAAGCTGTACAGCAGGCGCTGACGTCTTTCGGCGTACCGGCGGTGTTTCTCGACGGAGATGAGCTGCGCAAGCAGATGCATCCCACCCTCGGGTTCTCAAAGGCTGACCGGGACGAGAATGTCCGACGGATTGGGGCTCTGGCAAAGGCCAGGGCGGAGGAGGGGGCGGTGGTGCTGGTCGCCGTTATCGCTCCTTACCGCAGCATGCGCCAGGAGGTGCGGCAGATATGCCGTGCGTATCTGGAGGTCTTTGTGGATGCTCCACTGCAAACCTGCGAGGAGCGAGATCCGAAAGGGCTGTATCGCCGGGTACGACGCGGAGAGATTACGCAGTTCACCGGCATCGATGCACCGTACGAAACTCCCATCGAGCCTGAGATCCACTGCAGGACCGCCAGCGAGAGTATCGAAGAGAGCTCGCAACGTGTGCTGCAGGCGATTGCGGAGTCTCTGCGATAGCCATGCAGCAGATGCGGCAGTTCAACTTCTACGGCTACCGGCTGTCGAGTCCATGGGATCTTAGCTGGTTACAGCCCTGGCAAGAGCCCGAGATCGCTTCGGGCGAGGTGGCTCTTCTGGAGGCGGAAGTTCCGGAATCTCTTCCAGACCCCGTTGAGCGAGGGCCGTTTATTCAGATTGGGCGCGAGGGCGAGGTCCTGCTCGATGTGAGGCACGCGGGTCGTTTTCTACTGCGGAATGGCCGGGAGATCCTTGTATCTCCGTACGGGAGTCCGCAGAGCGAGGCCTTTCAGAGCTTTCTGACGGGGAGTGTTGCCGGCCTGCTCTTTCATCAGCAAAGCCGTCTGGCGTTGCACGCAAGCGCTGTCGTGGTGCGAGGCAGAGCGATTCTGTTATCCGGTTGGGCCACCGTGGGCAAGTCCGCGCTGGCGGCAGCACTGATGGAGCAGGGTGCGGAGTTTCTAAGCGACGACCTGTGCCTTGTCGATGTGAGCCGGGAAGGGGCGATGATCGCCGCTGGGCCTCCACGGATTCGCCTCTGGCCGGATGTCGGAGATCATCTTGGATTTCCGAAAGAGGCCAGTTGCCCGTTGAGGCCTGGTTTGCGCAAGTTCACGCTTGTGACTCAGGTTGCATCGCCCGTGCGCGCCGGCCTACTGGTGCGAGCGGAAGATGCACATCACCGCTCGGTTCATTTTGCGCGCCTGCGGGGAATGCATAGCGTTATGCCGCCGCACTCGCTGGTCTATCAGCACCGGTTCGCCGGCTTGCTGCAGCGGCAGAAACCGATGCTCACCGCGCTAGGTACGCTGGCGGGTAAAGTTCCGGCAATCCGCATGGAGTATCCCCGCCAGATGCAACAGTTGCGAGAGATCGCTTCGCTGTTACTGCAACATGTGGAGACGTACTGGTGAAAGAGACGGAATATATCTGGCTGGCCTCCTATCCGAAGTCCGGGAATACCTGGGTGCGGATGATGCTCAATAGCCTGACGCTGGGCGGAGTCGTCCCGGACATCAACGATCTGGAGTTGAAAGTACCGATCGTCTCCTATACGAATCTGCAGGAGCAGTTCGGCGTCGAGGCCACGGAGCTGACGTACAGTGAGATCGCCCTGGTCCGGCCTGAGCTCTATCGCCGGCTTGCCTTGGAGAGTGAGCGCGACGTGCTGATCCATAAAGTGCACGATCAGCTCTGGCGGAACGATGCGGGAGAGCCCGTGTTTCCCAAAGACAGGACACGCGGTGTCGTCTATATCGTCCGCGACCCACGAGACGTTGCCGTTTCCGCCGCCGCGTTCTTCGGAACAACGATCGAGGTGGCCGTCGATATCCTCGCTGCGGAGAAGTATGTTCTGGCCTACAGTCCGGGCGGTCCGTCACGGCAGTTACCGCAGCTGCTGGGTGGATGGAGCACCCACGTGACAAGCTGGCTGGATGGGGATTTCCCACTCCTGCTCGTTCGCTATGAAGACCTGCTGCACGATCCCGTGGCTAGCTTTCATAAGATTGTGGAGTTTCTTAGGATGCCCGCCGAGCACGTCGAGGCCGCCGTTGCGGCGACGCATTTCGACCAGTTGGCCCGTCAGGAGCAGCAGCAGGGCTTCCGGGAGAATCCGCATGCAAACGATAAATTCTTCCGCTCGGGCAAGGCTGGAGAAGGGAAGCTGCGGCTTACGCCGGAGCAGCTTGTGCAGATCGAGACGGCGCACGGAGCTGTGATGAAGCGGCTTGGCTATCTCTGAAATGGATTCGAGGATCACGGCCCCACGACCAGAAGCCTGGCCGTGGGGGCGCAACAGTCTTAAGGATGAACTGCGAGCGTGACACTTTCCGGCGTGATGCTGTTGGCGCCGGTCAGGGTTTTGCCTTTGGCCCACTCAGGCGACTTCATGGCGAGCTGATACTTCACCGGAGTGCCGCTAAGGGTAGCCGTCGCGATCTTTGTCTTCTTCCCGATGATGAGGTCTACGGTTGAGGTCTCCGTCTGGCCGAACGCAGGTGTGAACTGGAGAGTCAGACCGTGATCTTCGGCGCGGACCGGAGCGTAACGGATCTTCTCAATGGCCCAGTTGGTTCCGTCATAGGTGACTTCCATGGTCTGCTTGACCATCGGATTGTTTTCGACCGAGATGGTGTAGTGCGGAGCAGCAACCTTCTCGATCTTGAGGGTGATAGTGCGACCGCTTTCCTGTGTGAGCTGCCAGGTGGCGCCCTGTTTCAGTTCGCTGGGAGCTGAGGCGACCTTGAAGTTCTCACTGCCCGCTGCGAGCACGGCGGTAGTGGCTGAGTGCGTCAAAGCTCCATGCCAGGCGACGAAGTAAGGAGGTCTGGAGATTTCCTTCCACATCTCGGCGATCGAGGTCTTGTCACCCACGACGATGGCCGAACCTTCACCGGCGACGGCAGACTCTTCCCGATAAGGAAAGACCGGCACCTTAGCTTCGGCGACAGCGGTCAGGCCGCCACCCTGCTGCAAGACATCCGAGCCCTGAATAAAGCGCCACTCGACAGGCGTGCCGTCATTGAGGCGAAGGCGGAGATCGAAGGTCGCGCCGTTCACCTCGCTGTCGGGCTTCGTGAACTCGAGCTGTGTGAGATACGCTTCACCGTCCTGTGCTTTGGCGATCGCCACAAGCTGCGGCTGATTGGCGAAGTGGATGCGCTTGCCGGTCGTGCGGCTAGTCACGATGAAGTCGTAGAGCGGTTTGCCGTTGTTCTCGTCGTAGTCGAGCTCAACCATGGTGTAGGGAACCTCCGGGCCGGTCCACTGCACGAACTGTTCAGGCCAATAGCGATAGCTGATCATCAGGCCGGAGATAGGCGGAGCGATAGCGGCCTGCTGTGCGTAACCAGCGGCGGAAGTGGCGGCGACGA
The DNA here is from genome assembly GCF_052114765.1 of Terriglobus sp. 2YAB30_2. Classification (NCBI taxonomy): domain Bacteria; kingdom Pseudomonadati; phylum Acidobacteriota; class Terriglobia; order Terriglobales; family Acidobacteriaceae; genus Terriglobus; species Terriglobus sp. 2YAB30_2. The sequence goes on along the minus strand of NZ_JBFRFJ010000003.1, from coordinate 478,780 downwards.
TGGCGGAGGTGATCAGAGATGCGATGCGGTTCATGCGAGGTCTCCTTGCAATGATCGATTAGAAGTTGTAGCGGAAGCCGAGCTCAATGCGGCGGCCGGCGTCTGAGGCGTAAGGCTTGAGGAAGAGTGGCGAGCCAAGAACGCTGCCAACCGCGGTTACGTTCGTGTGGTTCARCAGGTTAGCCGCGCGGGCGTTGAAGGTAATGGTCCGGGCAGAGTCTTTCTTCGAAAGCGCAAAGCTGCGGCTGAGGTTGCTATCGAGCTGTACCGTCCAGGGAAGGGTAGCGGCGTTACGTGGAAAGGCGCCGGTTCCATTCACAGCGGTCAACAGACCGAAAGGAGTCTGGTAGGCATTCGCTGTCGAGGCAGCGTACTGCGGACGTTCATTGAAGACGCCGTCGCCGTTGTTGTCGAGTCCGGTGGTGAGGTTGAGTGGGGTACCCGAGGTCGCGTTGAAGACATTGCTGACCGTAAACTTCTTTGGCAGATTGACCTGGCTGATGCTGATGATGCGATGGGTATTTGTCCATATGGGACGCGCCAGCTCGCCGGCTTTGCTGAGGTTTGATTGCTGGAAGGTATTCGGGCCGTCTGCGTCGCCGCGAAGATCCATGCGGACATAGCCGAGGAAGATCTGGAAGCGGCGTAGACTGTGCTGATCCACACCGACGAACATGACGTTGCCGTGCAGATGACCGGTCTGCTGGTACTCAAGGACGTTGGTGTTGGCCAGCGTAGGACGAGGCCCGGTGGGCTGGTTGTTGAGAGGAGCATTGACATTACGCGAGCGCATGGTGTCCCAGGCACGCACGATGTAGAGATTGCTCTGGATGTGCCAGTGAGCGGGGAGCTCGTACTCTGCACCCAGGTGGGTTTGCAGTGATGGTGTCTGCATCACACTGCCCGCAAAGTTACGGAGCGTGTGGATAGGCGTAACTCCAGTGAAGGGCGTGCCGTAGTTGGCGGAGTAAATAATGCTCTGCTGTTGGGTGACGCCGTTCAGACGGAGCGTGACCCCTGCAGTGTTGGTATCGATGGGCGAGAAGAAGAGACCGGCGCGCGCGCGCAGGATGAGCCTCTGTTTCTTGTCCGGTGACCAGGAGATCCCGGCGCGAGGTCCAAGGTTGGAGAAGGTGGAAGGCGAGGTCTGCAGTGCATAGCGCATGCCGAGCGCGATCTGAACATGGGGCGTGAGTTTCCACTGGTCCTGCGCGAAGAGCACAAGGCGAAGCTGATTGAAGTCAACGGTCGGCGAGCCCTGATTGACGGTGTAGGTCGTCGCTGTGCCGCCGGTAAGACCGAGCATGGCGCGGCGGTACTGTTCAAGTCCACCGATCGTGGTTCCTGCGACCGTGGCGCCGCTGAAGGTATAGCTTCCGTTGAAGGTGTCGGGCTGGTTGAGGTGCTCGAGGTTGTCGATCATCTGCAAGCCGAGCTTGAGCGCGTGCTTCTTACTGCTGAGCAGGACGTCGTCATCGACTTCGGTGACCTTCTCATGGCTGGCGAAGTATCCGCCGGTGTATCCGCCTGCGGTGAAGGCTCCCGAGACCTGCAGGGCCGCCGCGGTGGAGTGTGGGGTGTCATCGCGATTGCGCCACATGAAGCTCGCGCGTGCCTCGTGCACGATGCGTGGAGAGATAATGGAGACATTGGTGACGCGGATAATATGCTCGGCCTGCTGGCTGTCGTAGCCGGCCTCCGGAAGTACCGTGCCGCCCACTGCGAGGTTCTGAAGCGAGTTCACGTTGGCGGTATAGCTGAGCGTGAAGTTGTTCTTTGGCGAGAGCATCATGCCGACGCGAGCATTTGCAATCCATAGACGCTGTGGCGTAGGGACGTTCTGATTGACGATCTGCTGGTTGCCTGTGGCGTCGAGACTCACGGCATTGACGACGGCGAAGTCGTCGATATCTCGCTTTTCCAGGGAGAGTGTGAAGTCGCGCTTCTTGGAGAGCAGAGGTCCGGAGAGATCGAAGCCGTAACGGCGCTTGCCGATGGAGGCGCGGCTGGTGGCGAAGGGATCGCGGGCGTTGAACAGCGTATCCGAGTCAGTGAGAAAGAGTGAGCCGTGGTACTTGTCCTGACCGGGCCGGGTGACGATCTCAATGCGCCCGCCCTCATAAGGAGGGCGCTCGTATTCGGCAGAGAAGAGATCAGGATTCACGCGGACAAAGGCGATCGACGACTTGGGCGGCATACGGCTGCCATTCTGGAAGCCGTCTACGGTGATGGTGGCTGCGCCGGGAGCACCGCCGGAGACAGCGGCGAGTGCCTGCAACTGTCGCTGCAGATCGTCGGGATCGTCGGCCATCTGCGCGAGGTCCTGGCGGTTCAGGGTGCGTGATCCGGCGGCTTCGCCGGCACTGGTATCCAGACCGGAGCCGTCGATCTGTGCATCGACCGCCATCGTGACGGTCTCGGGCTTCAGCGTGATATTCAGCGTCGCGGCGCCCGGCAGAGAGATCGTCTGCGGTGCGAAGCTGACAGCCTCGATCAGCAGCGTGTGTTTCCCGCTGATGCAGCCTAAAGAGAAGTGCCCCTGAGCATCGGAGACGATCGCTGGATTGGTATCCACCGTCAGCGTGGCATCCGGAATCACCGCGCCGGTAGTATCGTGTACCGTGCCCGTGATGGGAGAGCACTGCTGCGCGGCGAGTGTGCCGGCGAAGAGAAGGCAGAGAGCAGAGAGCTTGAGTGGCATCGCGGTTTCTCCTTGACGAACTCAAGCATCGCGGAGCGCGGAGGGGGAAAACAGTGTGTGTTGTCAGGCCGAAGACATGACATTTGTCAGCATGACAAATGTCATGCACGAAGAGTGACATCCGGCACTGTTGCCGGCAGAGCATCAACGCCATGCTTGAGGAGTTTGAAGACGATCTCTGGGAGGTGTGGCGATGGTGGCAGTGGAAGAGAAAAGCGCAGTCTCAACGCCGGCGGCAGTTGAGGTGGCGTACCTGCGTGGAGCGACAAAGAACTATGGAGCGCATCGCGCCCTGGATGAGGTTTCTCTCTCCCTCCGGGCTGGCGAGGTAGTAGCGCTGCTGGGACCAAACGGTGCAGGAAAGACAACCGCAATCAAATTATTGTTGGGACTGCTTGGTCCGGATACCGGCGAGGCACGTGTCTTTGGCGGGAATCCCCGCGATGCGGCGACACGGACTCGCATTGGCGCGATGCTGCAGGTGGCGCGAGTGCCAGAGACGCTGAAGGTGAAGGAGTATCTCGATCTCTTCCGCAGCTACTATCCCACACCGCTGCCGGTAGAGCACATCGTGCGTGTTGCCGGTCTGGCTGGGATTGAAGATCGCCTGTTCAGCCAATTGAGCGGAGGCCAGAAGCAACGCCTGTTGTTTGCCCTGGCGATCTGCGGGGATCCTGACCTTGTCTTTCTCGATGAGCCCACGGTGGGCATGGATATTGAATCGCGCCATGGGCTGTGGCAACAGGTGCGCGATCTTGCTGCCCGGGGTAAGACAGTACTGCTGACGACACACTATCTGGAAGAAGCGGACAGCCTGGCGAACCGCATCGTGGTGATCAACAAGGGAATGGTGATCGCCGAAGGAACACCGGCGCAGATCAAGTCAAGGGTCTCTGGAAGGACGATCAAGTGCGTCACTTCGTTGGATGAGGACCTGTTGCGCCGCCTGCCCGGCGTCACCTCGGTTGAGGTAAAACACGGAACCACGGTGGTGCGTTCCGGTGAGGTCGAAGATGTCGTGCGCCAGATGCTGGCGCTCGATACCGGCCTGCACAGCCTTGAGATCAGCAGTCCCGCACTTGAAGATGCCTTTCTAGCATTGACCAAAGGAGAGTAGCGATGACGACGATGACTGTAGCACCCCGTTTTCCGCTGTACCGCAAAGAGGCAAAGTACGAGTTTCTACGCCTGTTGCGGGCCCGCACTTTTACCCTGGCGACGATCGGCTTTCCGGTGATGTTCTATCTGCTCTTCGGTGTGGTGAACAGCAGGGGATACGAAGTGCTGTCGGCGAGCAAGTATCTGATGGCGACGTATGCGATCTTCGGCCTGGTAGGCTGTTCGCTCTTTGGCATCAGCGTGACGCTCTCGAATGAGCGCAACCTCGGTTGGCTGGAGGTAAAACAGGCCAGCCCCATGCCGGCACCGGCGTATCTGATGGCAAAGCTGCTCACCGCGTTTGCCTTCGCGACGATTATCTTCGTGTTGCTGCTGACCCTTGGCCTGACGTTGGGGCATGTGGTGATTACAGCTCCGGAGATCCGAAACCTGGCGCTCACGATTCTTGGCGGGGTCCTGCCGTTTGCCTCCATGGGACTTATGCTGGCGATGGTGGTGCCGCCGCAGGCTGCGCCTGGCATTCTGAACCTGATCTATCTGCCGATGAGCTTCTGCTCCGGCTTGTGGATGCCGGTAAAGGTGCTGCCGCACTGGCTGCAGACGGCTGCTCCGATATGGCCGACCTATCATCTGTCCCAGATTGCCCTGGGCGGTATCGGATTCGAGATGCGTGGTACTGTAGCCGGCCACATTGCCGCCCTTGCAGGATTTACTGTATTGATGCTGGGACTGGCGATTGTGCTCTTCCGGCGGAATGCGACGGCGAGCTAGAGCATTTTTCCTGTAGGTGTAGCGCAGGGCTTGTGCATCTATGGGCGTTTTCCGCAATGAAAACGCCGCTGCACGCTCCACTCGGGATACCCAGCAACAGGACAAATGCTCTAAGGTGATGTCAGGAGAGAGTGTGGCGATGGAATGCGACGAGAGCCAGGAAAGCCAAAAGCTTGAACGGGTGCTGCTGGAGAAGCGATGGAAGGAGAGAAGGGCAAGGCGCTTCTTTCGCTATATCTCGCTGACCTACACCGTATTTTTCCTGATCGAGCCCATTCTCCGGCACGAACGTGATGCGTGGATCGCGCTGGCGATCGCATATCCCATCTTTCTGATCTCGTTTATCGCAGCGGCCGAAACCAAGGGGCGCACCCGTTGGGTCGCATACACCGTACTGTTCGCGGTTGGCTATGCGTACATGCCGTTCAATGCCGGCGCATCCGGGCTATTTGTCTATCCGGTAGCCATGCTGCCGTTCATCCTGAAGAATCCGCGAAAAGCGCTGATCGCGATGGGAGCGCAAGTCTCCGGTATGTTCGTCGAGATGGCGATCTTCCAGTTGAACCACTGGTCGGTCTTCATTGGTGTCTTCTTCGTGGTGGTAATCACGCTGACGAACATGTATTACGCGGAGCAGGAGCGGTCCAACGCGAAGCTGAAGCTTGCCAATGAAGAGATCGAACATCTGGCAACTGTTGCCGAGCGGGAGCGCATTGCACGCGACCTTCACGATCTGCTGGGGCACACTCTGACCGTGATCGCTTTGAAGAGCGAACTGGCCGGCAAGTTAATTACCAGCGATCCCAGCGCGGCAGCGTCTGAGATTGCCGAGATTCAACAAACCTCGCGTAAGGCATTGGCCGAGGTGCGTGAGGCGGTACTGGGCTATCGCTCGCAGGGGCTGAGTGCCGAGGTGGACCGCGCGCGCAAAGCACTGGCGACCGCGGACATCAAGCTGGTCTGTGACGGTCTACCGAATGAGCTGCCAATCGTCGAAGAGACGGTGCTTTGCCTGGCCGTGAGGGAGAGCGTGACCAATATCATGCGTCACTCTGAGGCGACCGAGGTCTGGATGCAGTTCCGCTTCCGCGATGGGCGCCTGCACGTTACCGTCGCCGATAATGGCAAAGGCGGAATCAAGGAGGAGGGGTCAGGGTTGCGGGGTATGCGTGAGCGTGTGGAAGCACTGGGTGGGCGGTTGTCGATCCAGTCCGAGGTAGGCACTCAACTGACGATCGACCTGCCGCAGGGTGCGGCTACGGCATGACGAAGATTGAGGTACTTCTGGTCGAGGACCAGGGCATGGTTCTCGGGGCCCTGGCCGCTCTGCTGAATACGGAGCCTGATATTACCGTGGCAGGCACGGCCAGTAACGGCCGCGCCGCGCTCGATCTGATTACAAAGAAGCCCCCGCAGGTGCTGGTCACCGATGTCGAGATGCCGCAGATGACCGGTCTAGAACTGGCGGCGATGGTGAAAGAGCGGTTTCCAAAGACACGCGTGGTGATTCTGACCACCTTCGCCCGTCCCGGCTATTTGCGCCGCGCGCTCGACGCCGGAGCTCAGGGCTACCTATTAAAGGACCGTCCTGCGGCCGAGCTCGCCGAGGCGATCCGCCGGGTGCATCGCGGTCTGCGCGTGGTAGATCCGGATTTGGCAGCCGAGGCATGGACAGCCGACCCCGATCCGCTGAGCGATCGCGAACGGCAGATTCTGCAGCGTGCCGGTGACGGCATGTCTACGGCCGATGTGGCGCGAGAACTGGGCCTGAGCGAAGGCACCGTGCGGAACTATCTTTCGGAATCGATCGCAAAACTGGGGGTCTCAAATCGCATCGAGGCGGCGCGCCTCGCGCGCTCCAAAGGCTGGCTGTAGATCGGATAACCGAGTCTCAGGGGCGGTTTGAGCTGCGCTCAAACCGCTTTTGTCATTTCGCAGCGACCGGGGTCCCCGGCCAGCTTTGCTGGTTGGGGTGAATCGAAGCGGAGAAGTTTGCTTCTCGTCCATCCTTTTTTCCGCGGCAACATTTCCATAGCCGTTCCTCTATGCATCTTTATGCATATGCAAGTAAACTTGTCGGCATGAATCGCAGAGAGATGCTGAAGGCTGGTGGCGCCGCCATGGTTGCCGGTATATCGACGAACGGTATGGCTGCACCGGCACAACCGGCTACGAAGGTCGAACGCTGGGACGTCTTTGAAATCACACTGAATGGCCCGAAGGAAGGTAATCCCTTCCTGGACGTCTGGGTGAAAGCCACCTTCCGCAAGGGCGGCCGTGAGATGACCATCGACGGCTTCTACGACGGCGACGGCGTTTATAAGGTGCGCTTCATGCCGGACTCCGTCGGCGCCTGGAACTACACCACCGACAGCAATGCGGCTGCGCTGAAAGGGAAGACGGGAGCCCTGGAGGTGGCGCCCGCAGTCGGGAGCAACCATGGCCCGGTAAGCGTGCGTGACACCTTTCACTTCGGCTATGCCGACGGCACACCGTACTTTCCGTTTGGAACTACCTGCTATGCCTGGGTGCACCAGACAGAAGAGCGTGAACGTGAGACGCTGGCAGCGCTGAAGACAGGGCCATTCAACAAGATGCGCATGTGCATCTTCCCCAAGTGGTACCAGTACAACCATGGGGTTCCGCCGCGCTTCCCGTTTCAGCGCCAGGGCGAAACGAATGATTACTCCCGCTTCAATCCGGAGTACTTCCGCCACATCGAGCAGCGCATTATCGATCTGCGGGCAATGAATGTCGAAGCCGACCTGATCCTCTTTCATCCCTACGATCATTGGGGCTTCCAGGAGATGCCGGCGGAGGTCGACGATCGTTATCTGCGGTATGTGATCGCGCGCTTTGCGGCGTATCGCAACGTATGGTGGTCACTGGCCAACGAGTTCGACCTGATGAAGAAGAAGAACTCCGGGGACTGGGACCGCTATGCGGAGATTGTGACCGAGAGCGATCCATATGGGCGTCTGCGGTCGATCCACTACAGCAAGGCTCCGTACGACTACAGCCGTGTCTGGTGCACTCACGCCGGTGTGCAGGACTACGCCTTCGACAAGGCGGCGAACTGGCGCTCGTCGTGGCGTAAACCGGTCATCTTCGACGAGTGCATGTATGAAGGCAATATCAACTCGCGCTGGGGCAACCTGTCGGGCGAGGAGATGACACGGCGTTTCTGGCTGTGCATCGTCGCGGGAGTCTACCCCGGGCACGGCGAGACATACGTGACCGAAGGCGATATTGAGAACGACAAGGCTGTACTGTGGTGGTCGCACGGTGGCACGTTGAAAGGAACGAGTCCAGCCCGCATCGGCTTTCTGCGAAAGATTATCGAGGAGACCGCCGCTGCAGGTGGGAATCAGATCGGATTTACCCAGATCGAACCGCCGTACTACCCGAGCGCGAAGCGGAATCAGGATGAATCGTTCCTGTTCTACTTCGACTTCCATGAGCCGCTGTACTACGACTTTCTACTGCCGGAAAAGGGCAAGTACCGCGCTGAGCTGATCGACCCGTGGGCCATGACCATAACCCCGGTAGCCGGAGAGTTCAGCGGGAAGAGCCGGGTGAAGCTGACCGGGAAGCCCTATATGGCGGTCCGGTTCGTGAGAGTTTAAAGACGAGGGCGGCCTCAGCGCCGAGATAGGCTTGTAGTCTACTTCTGCGCGCGACCGTCTAAAAAAGATGCCATGGCGCGCAGACTGCTCCTTTCCCTCGTCCTCGGTTCTTCGTGTGTGCTGTGTTCCCAGGTTTTGCGTGCCCAGATTTTGCGTGCCCCTGAGTCGCCTAAGCCGATTCAGGGTGTTGGAGCAAAGCTTGTGCATGTCCCCACGGTGGTGCATGACAAGAAGGGCGCGCTCGTCCTGACCCTGAAGAAGGAAGATTTCAACCTTAAGGTCGACGGCAAGCCCCAGGAGATTCGTTATTTCACCAATGACGCCAACCTGCCGTTGACCCTGGGACTTCTGGTGGATGTCAGCGGCAGCGTCTCCAGCCGTTTGGACGATGAGCGGCGCGCAAGTTCGGCGTTTCTGGACGATATGCTCACCTCGAACGACGATCGCGCGTTCGTTATTCAGTTCGGTCACAAGGCTGACCTGCTGGCCGACCTGACACATGAACGGGGCAAGCTGCAGGAAGGGTTGAAGCGGCTTGAGGGCGACCGGCCCGGAAGCGGTGGTGGGCCAGGAGATCGGGATCCAGGAGATCGGAATGGCGGGCCTCCGCCCGATGACGACCGCAGAGGATCGCAGAATTTCTTCCAGTTTCCCGGTGGCGGTGGCCGCAGCGGCCGTCGCGGTGGGCAGGGAGGCGGCCAAGGCCGACGTGGTGGCTTCGCCGGCGGCGGAACGGTGTTGTACGACGCTGTTTTTCTGGGCAGCGATGAGCTGATGAAGAAGCAGACTGGCCGCAAGGCGCTGATCCTGCTAACCGACGGTGAGGACCGCGGCAGCAAGGTAACGCTGACGCGCTCCCTGGAAGCCGCACAGCGCTCCGACACGATCGTTTACGCGATTTACTACAAGGGCGAAGAGAGCGGCGGGCAGCGCGGCTTCGGCGGGGGACCTCGTGGCAGCTGGCCTGGTCCAGGTGGCCGCTCCGGGACCGGCTCTGGGGCGGGGAGCCGCGACGGAGACGGCAAGAAAGTGCTGGAACGCATGACGCAGGAGACTGGCGGTCAGGTCTTCGAGGTCAGCAAGAAGCATCCGGTCGACGAGATATATAAGGAGATCGCCCGCGAGCTCCGCAGCCAGTACCGTATCGAGTTCACTCCGGACCAGGCGACCGGAAGCGACGGCTACCACCAGATCGACCTGACGACGAAGGACAACAAACTCTTCGTGCAGACGCGCGATGGCTACTACGTCGGCGAGCCTTCGCGGTAGGAAAACGCCGCTGCACACCTCTTCCGGGATACCCAGCCACAGGGAAAATGCTCTAAAGTGGCCATATGCGCCGCTTTGCCTGGATGCTGTTCGCCTGTGCCGCCATGGCCCAGGCGCCTAATCTTTCTGTGACCAGCGGAGTGGCCGCCACCAGCCGCGCCGCATGGACGCGGATCAGTGTACGAGGCCAGCCGGAAGATGCCTGGCTGACCTTACAGTGCACCAAGACGGTAGAGGGTGTGAAGCAGGCGGATATTTTCTTTGAGATCGGGCAAACCCCTGCCTTCTGGATGCCGCATGAGCAACAGGCCACGGAACAGACTCCGCCGCCGACGAAGCTGACATTTACCTTCGATGCCTATAAGCCGATGCGGCGGGAGTGGGTGGAAGTACGTAACAACCAGTTCCTGTACAACCGCCCGGGCGCGCACTCCGGCAATATGGAACCGGTGGACTTCTATCTAAAGTTCATGGGATCGACGACCACGATGACGGTCTTCAAGGATCGCGATACGAGCTGGAGTTTTCCGACCAGGCCACTGTTGAAGGCGATGACAGAACAGGATCTGTGTAAGCCTTAGAGCTGCTCCCCTCCCTGCCCGGGTCACTCAGGGCATATCTCAAGCATCTCCCTGACGGTCTGTTCGCTGAGGGGAGGATCGTCGGCATCACCGGTAATAAGCTCTTCGATTGCCTCACCCTGTTCTTCGTTGACACACTCGCTTTGCGGTGAGGGCGAATCGTCCGCGCATAAGATCATGCGTAGTTCTTCCTCTGTCTCTTCGAGATATACCTCCTCCTGGCCGGCCTGTTCTTCGTAGTAAGTATCCGTCTGGATCAGAATGGTTTCATCGGTACGTGTGTAGATATCCATCCGTCATCCTCCTTCTTGCGTGCGCCGCGTATTGGGTCGGTAATTGAACCACGAGATACACATCCCGGACAAGAGTTAAGACAAGAGCAAAAGTGACTGATCATTTTTAAATGCAGCACGCAGAGTTCCCCGGTTGCCTGCGATTCTCCTTCACCGGGGACAAGCTGGAGAAATCGCGAAAACCCAGCTCCCCCGCGTGCGCATGCCGTAACCACACCCCCGTAGCGGGCGTGACAATCTCTCAGCCAAACAAGCAGTATTCGTTTTATTTGCAGACGATACTTACAGCGTGAACCTGCCCTTGTGCAGCCAGTAGAGGGATGTTTGCGGCTTCCAGTTCCACGTGATCGAGACCTTCATTCCGATCGGAAGCCTCACAACGGGCGGTTGTGCTGGTTAAGACCGTGTACTCCGCTGTTTTGTGACAGCATGTCAGACTTTGTTCCACAGGCTCGGTCGAGGTATTTTCTCTCTCGTCCGGAACGACATCTGGGGCGAAGAGACCTTCCAATTTGACCAGATCTCCGTTTTGGGCTGCAGCGGTAAAGGCCGCCAGAAAACGCCTCCGCTCCGCCGAACTCACCGCCGCAGGCCGCCGCGCCGCGATATGTTTCCGAGCACGGGTGAGCAGTTGGCGAACGTTGGTTTCCTTCATCTGAAGGATCTCTGCGATCTGGCAATAGGAGTAGTCAAAGGCCTCGCGAAGGACATACACAGCACGTTCTGTCGGACGGAGCTTCGCGAGGAGAACCAGGACCGCGGTCTTCAATGCGTCCTTGCGTTCTGCGCCCAGGCAGGGATCTGTAGTTGGATCAACCGGCTCTGAAAACCATGTCCCGACATAGGTCTCACGGCGCGAGCGGGCGGACTTGCACAAATTGATGCACATACGGGTTGTGATCGTCATCAGGAATGCCGGAGGATCGAGCACCAGGCTCCGGTCTGTTGCCTGCCATCGCAGCCAGACGTCCTGAACGATATCTTCTGCCTCGGCGGCGCTTCTCAACATGCGATAGGCGACGCCAAATAAATTGCGCCGCAAATTGAGAAACGCCGAAAGGCCGTCGTCGTAGTCACTGGTCTGGGTATTCCATTTGAAACGTGAATCGGTCGGAGATAGAAAGCCATCTGCTGTGTACTGGACTTTCTCAAGCTGAGTCATTGGGGGATCTCCTCTCTAGGGCTGCTTTTGATTGGAGTATCCGGCTCGTCGCGGCTTAACCAACATCCCCATTCGTGCTGGCAAATCCACCTCTTTCGGATACTGGGAGAACGCCACTCGTCCTACCGTGAAGCAACAGAGGGCTATTGCGTCAACCTCTTTTGCTGCGTTCTGTGACAGGCGTACTACTTTTTCGGAGGGAGTTCGAGAAGTCTTCGACCGAAGAGCCGGGAATCGATCGAGTAGGCGCCTGGGCCCAGAACTGAGAGTACTCCGCTGTCGACGATCGATGTAATGAGCTGAGGGCGACTGCCTCCATCGGACATAAGCGCCAGGAGCTGCAGTATTCCCGAGAATACAGCGACATATGGCGTGAACAAACCAAGGCATAACGGCAATGCAGTCAGGGCAAATCCAATCGTCATCCAGCAGGAGGTCACCTGGGCCCAGCGGTCGGCCGCATGGATGAGCAATGAGGTGGCTATCGAGACTCGCAATACCAGGAGCGCCGCCCCCACCAACCCGGTAGGAAACATTGAAAAGAGTCGCTGCACATCCGAAGGCTAACGACCGCAGGGCTGCCGGGCAATCTCGAAAGTAGGGTGCGTTCCTTATCCATTCGGAGACTGGATGCGTGGAGCTTCCGGCGTATTGTTAGATGTCAGGACTTTCCGAAAGCAGAGTGGAGGTATAAACCGTGACAAAGATCATTAAGGTTCTCACTGTGGACGACCATCCTCTGCTGCGTGAAGGAATCGCCGCCGTACTAGAAGGTGAGCAGGACGTGGAGCTTGTCGCGGAAGCGGCGAATGGGCAGGAGGCGATTGAGCTCTTTCGCCGCCACCACCCCGATGTCACCCTGATGGATCTGCAGATGCCGGGGATGAATGGCATCGAGACCATCGTTGCCATCAGGTCTGAGTTTCCAGATGCCCGGTTCGTTGTGCTTACGACCTACCAGGGGGATGTGCAGGCCTTTCGTGCGTTGAAGGCAGGAGCCTCCGGATATCTTCTCAAGAGCATGTTGCGGAAGGACCTGCTGGAGACGATCCGCGCCGTGAACGCCGGAAAGAGAAGGATTCCTTCGGAAATAGCGGCTGAACTGGCAGAGCATATGACCCAGGACGCGCTGAGCGAGCGAGAGATCGAAGTGTTGCGACATGTCGCCAACGGAAACTCCAACAAGATTATCGGAGTGCAGTTGTCCGTCTCTGAGGCCACCATCAAAGGGCACATGAAAAGCATTCTCGCCAAACTTGGCGCAAACGACCGCACGCATGCGGTAACCATTGCGATCAAGCGTGGCTTTATCGACGGCTAGTGTGATTTGGTGTACGTTGCGCGAACAAGAGACGTTTCTTTGTTTTGCTTAAAGGGCATGGCTTCAGCCATGCCATACCTAAGCTAAGAAAAACGCGGCTTCGGCCGCTGAGGTACCTTCACCATACCGCTTACCTCGTCTCAATGATTGCGGTCCACTGTTCGTAGCGCCGGTGCAACGTATTCGAAAGAGGGGCCGGCTGTTGTCTCTCCATCTTCGTTGGCCATCTGCATCAGGTTCTGTGCCTGACTCTTCAAGGTGTACATTCCTCCAAACGCGCTTCCAAGCATCTGCGGTGCTCCATTGAATACCTGTTCGAGGAGCTGCAGGAGCATGCAATAGGAACGGTTGAACTCCTCCTGGGCCAACCGTACTGGGGTGCCGGAAAGGTGATCATCGGATCTCGGATTGGCACGCATAGGGTGTACAGCGCTCCAATCGACAGCTACCGGATCGCCGGTAGGACCTGATCGCGGAGTGTCGCCGCGGCGATATCGCCTACCAAGCTTCAGCTCCTGGAACCGGTAATAATGGGCGACTTGATTACGCTCCGGATGGAAGACATCAGTATCTCCGTCCCATACTTGTGAGTGGCCGGCGCCTTCGCCTTGCTCGACAATCTCTGCCATTGCCGCCAGTGCGGAAGCAAGATCGTTCACCGCTACAATGCTGCCACCTCCGCTATAAAAGGGATGGTTCGTGATCTGCCGAGCCGGATCACCGCAGAAGACATTCCTCTCACCCAGGCTCGTCGACAGGTCGCGAAATCCCTGTTCGATTGCTTCATAGAACTGGCCAATGGTCTCGTAGTGATTACCCTCGGCCGGTCCGGTCTTGGGCGACGGTTGTTCAATCTCGAGGAACGTCTCAAGCGCCTCCGGGCTGAAGCGGAGTAACGGGATCTCAAAAGAATCGGCGCTGTGCGGCAATGGTCGCGGATAGCTTTGCAGCATCTGCGGCGTGTCCAGCCTCGGCTGCCCGCCTACCGCATTCAGAAGATTGGCTGTGAGGGTAAGGTGCAGCATCTCCTCGACAAGAATGCTGTTCAGCACCTCAATGGCCTCGGTGTTATGCCCGGCCTTAATGGAATACAGCGCGCAGAGATACGGCGGAATGGTCGAGTGCTCCAGCTCAAGCGCCCACTGCAGGTGCTCCCGAAGGCCCTCCAGGGTTGTGATGGAACCGGCGCTGGGTGCTGTCTCCATGGTGGATGTCGAATCAGATGGTTTCATGGGCAATGGTTCAACCTCGCAGCAATGACCGGGTAGAGCTTTGATTTGTGACACATGCTGCTTGGGAGGCGGGCGCGAAGAGACCGATGTCACATTTGGATGGGCTGTCTTGTCTTAGCTGGCGACAATGTGCGGTTGCGCGGCGTCGTCCATACTTCAAATCCTGAAAGGCACGCCATGGAAATCAAATCGCAGTTGGCGGACACCACAAGCTCTTCCACGCAAACTGAAGCCCCGAAAGGGAACCAGTTTCATGTCAAAGACGTGCCCGCGGGTTCGTCCCTGCTGGTTGGCGATGCCGTCGTGTTTAACTCTGCAGGGAGCTTCTGCGCGACGCAGGCGAAATGCCCACACAGGCAGGGGCCTTTGAATGAGGGCAGCTTCGATGGATCGACCGTGACATGCCCGTGGCATGGTTCTCAGTTCAATGTCTGTTCCGGCGCCGTGTTGCGCGGCCCCGCCGTAGATCCACTTAAGACGTATCGCGTGGTTGTGGAAGGCGAGATCGGACAAGTGGAAGCGGTTTAAAGCAATTCTCCTGGTACACCCTTAGGAGAAAATGCTCAAGTGCGAGAAAGGGCACGGAGACATGACCGCAGGAAGGCTGGAAGCATTCAGCGATGGAGTCATCGCAATCATTATCACGATCATGGTGCTGGAGTTAAAGGTGCCGCATGGGGGCGGTCTTGAGAACCTGAGACCGCTCCTGCCTGTGTTTTTGAGCTACGTCTTGAGTTTCATCTATGTCGGCATTTACTGGAACAACCATCATCATCTGTTTCACCTGTGCACGGCAGTAACAGGTGGAGTTCTCTGGGCCAATCTGCATCTCTTGTTCTGGCTCTCGTTGCTCCCGTTTGCTACCGGATGGATGGGCGAGAACCACTTCACCAGCGTGCCCACCGCGCTCTATGGCGGAGTGCTCTTCATGGCTGCAGTCGCCTACTACGTTCTTCAACAGGCAATCATTCGCTCGCAAGGGCAGGATTCACTTTTACGACAGGCTATTGGAAGTGATTGGAAAGGGAAGTTGTCGCTGCTGTTGTATCTACTGGCAATCCTCGCAACGTTCTATTCCTCATGGATTGGGCAGGCGATCTTTGCGATTGCGGCTCTGATCTGGCTGATTCCGGACCGGCGCATCGAAAAGCGCCTCGCTATATGAAGAGGTGGGTATGAGTCAAAGCACAGCATTCGTTCCAAACCACTGCTTGTCGCTCGCCCGGGCGCGCGTGGCAATCGATGCGCCACTTGCACCTGCAAATTACGCACGACTGTTTCCGGAGCTTCCGTCTTTCCGGGCGGAGCAATCGTTTTTGCACGCACTCGGCCGTGCCGGCGGCATCTGCGATTGCGGAGAAGTCAGCGATTCGCCTGAATCCCTGGGCGAGACCACGGCCGGCTGGCCGATCTTAGGCCAGTTTGTGGCGCACGACATCACGGCGGACCGGTCTGGTTTAAGCGCCCGTACCAACACGGCGGAGCTGCGCAATGCCCGCAGCCCGCAGCTCAACCTCGAATGCCTGTATGGCGACGGACCTGTTGGCCATCCATTTCTCTATCAGCGCAACGATCCGGCGAAGTTCCTGCTAGGTGCAGATGGAGCAGACCTCCAACGCAACGCAGAGGGCATCGCGCTGATCGGCGATCCGCGCAACGATTCGCATCTGCTGATGTCGCAACTGCATCTCGCCATGCTCAAGGCTCACAATCTGTTTGTTGAGGAAGCAAGGCTCGCAGGCGTAGCGAACGATCGGGTGTTCGATGAAGCGGCCCGGCAGTTGCGATGGCACTATCAATGGAGTGTCGTCAACGAGTTTCTGCCTGTCCTTGTCGGGCAGGAGYTTGCGGAGCAGGTGCTCCGAGATGGCCCGCAATGGTTTCGTCCTGGCCATCGGGGATTTATTCCACTGGAATTTGCCGACGCAGCTTATCGCTACGGGCACTCTCAGATCCGTCACCTTTACCAACTGAACCTGCAGACCGAACCTGTGCCACTCTTTCCTGACCTCCTGGGTTTCCGCCCGGTATCGCGGAGTCGGATGGTTGACTGGAATTTGTTCTTCGATCGCCCGGGTACGACATCCGCACAGCGCTCCAAGAAGATTGATGGGAAGCTCGTGTCATCTCTCATCAGGTTGCCGGTAGACCTCACCGGAGACGTCGAAATCGACGAATATCACTCGCTCGCTGTCCGCGATCTGCAACGGGGGCAAGGCGTCGGGTTACCGTCAGGCGAAGCCGTTGCGCGGCATCTTGGCGTGACTCCGCTTACTGAAGAGGAAGTGGGCATCGCCTCTACCGGTTGGCACGGTGAGACGCCCCTCTGGTACTACATCCTTCGCGAAGCTGATATCCGGACTGGTGGAAATCGCCTCGGCCCAATTGGCGGCGTGATCGTGGCCGAAGTGTTGGTTGGACTCATCGATGCGGATGAGACGTCGTTTCGACGGAGCTCCCCGGAGTGGCAGCCCTCAAAAACGCTCATTGAACGACTTGTCGGCTAGAGCATTTTTCCTGTAGGTGTAGTGCAGGGCTTGTGCATCTATGGGCGTTTTCCTCAATGAAAACGCCGCTGCACGCTCCTCCCCGGATACCCAGCAACAGGGAAAATGCTCTAATGGCGAGCCGCCTGTCACAAAACGCGGCCCTGTTCGGTCTTAGCTGGCACGAACAGCCGCCCTGAAATGGCCGTTCGGGAAACGAAGGGGAACATTATGAAAATCGTAGTGATTGGCGGAACCGGCCTTATCGGATCAAAGCTTGTCGGCAAGCTTCGTGAGCACGGTCACGAGGCCGTACCAGCATCACCCAATTCAGGTGTCAACACGCTCACGGGCGAGGGACTCGCTGAAGTGTTGAAAGGCGCCTCGGTGGTTGTCGATGTATCGAACTCTCCTTCCTTTGAAGAAGCGGAGGCGATGAAGTTCTTTACCACCGCTACCAACAACCTCATTCAGTATGAGAAGGCTGCGGGTGTTCGGCATCATGTCGCACTGTCAGTCGTCGGAACCGATCGCATCGCTCAGAAAAAGCCGTCTGATGCGGAGAAGACGATCCGTGGATACTTCCGTGCAAAGCTCATGCAGGAGAAGCTCATCGCCGAATCTTCAATCCCATATTCCATCGTTCATGCGACCCAGTTCTTTGAGTTCGTCAAGAGTATCGCCGATGCTTCTACTGCTGGAACGACTGTTCGTGTAGCGCCGGTGCTCATTCAACCCATGGCGGCTGAGGATGTCGCAAGCGCCGTTGGCAGAATTGCTGTCGGTCCTGCGGTCAATGGCATTGTCGAAGTCGGCGGTCCGCAGCAGTTCCGTCTCGATGAGTTTGTTCAGCAGGGCCTTAGCGCGCGTAACGATTCGCGCACAGTCGTCGCCGACCCTGCCGCCGGTTACTTCGGAATCGAAGTCGATGAGCGCGCACTGGTTCCCGGCGATAACGCCCGGCTCGGCGAGATCCGCTTCGATACGTGGCTTAAAGATTCCGCAAAGCCCGCTGCGAATGTCGCTTCCCAGCCCGCGGCAGCAGCAGCCGCGTCCCGCTGAAACAGAAGCCGGGTTTGGACCCGGCTTCGTATCACTGACAAACAAGAAGCGATAGAGCATTTTCCCTGTAGGCGTGGTGTAGGGATTCCGGATCTATGGGCGTTTTCCGCATGAAAACGCCGCTGCATGCCCCTTCCGGGATACCCAGTAACAGGGAAAATGCTTTAAGTGAGGAGGCGAAGTATGACGTTCGCAAAATTAGTGTTGTGCCTGGCGTGGTTCACGCCCGGCTTACTGGTGGCACAGCAAGCTCAGGTCTCGGAACTGATGTCGAAAGATCTGAAGGACATCAACAAAGAAGGTCTGATGATCACGGTGGTGTATCCGCCGGGAAGTTCAGACCCGGTACATCGTCACTATGCGCATGCGTTCGTCTATGTGCTGGAAGGCTCGATCGTAATGCGGGTGAAGGGCGGCAAGGAAGTGACGCTGACTCCCGGTCAGACCTTCTATGAAGGCCCGGAAGATATCCACTCCGTCGGCCGCAACGCAAGCAAGACGAAACCGGCAAAGTTCGTGGTCTTCCTCGTGAAGGAGAAGGGCGCTCCGGTAGTGACGCCTGTGAACTAGAGCATTTTCCCTGTAGGTGTCGTGTAGGGCTTCTGCATCTATGGGCGTTTTCCGTAATGAAAACTCCGCTCGGGTCTTTATCAATTAGTTCCTGTGAGGATGGATAATTCAGGTGGGAGCACCGTCGAGACTCCATCCATGAGAAACAGCAACTCTAATTTGCAAACGGGCGGACGCGTCGTTCTTGCGGCGACCATCCTCGGATCGAGCATGGCGTTTCTTGACGGGACGGTCGTCAATGTTGCGCTTCCTGCGCTGCAGAATGCCTTCCACGCGTCGCTTGCAGATGTGCAGTGGGTCGTCGAAGCATACGCTCTTTTGCTGGCAGCGCTGCTTCTTGTCGGTGGTTCGCTGGGAGACATCTTCGGGCGTCGCAAGATCTATATCTGCGGAGTTGTCGTGTTTGCCTCCGCCTCTGCGTGGTGCGGCTTGGCGCGGGACATCCACATGCTGATCTGGGCGCGTTCCCTGCAGGGCTTCGGGGCGGCGTTGCTGGTGCCTGGCAGCCTGGCGCTGATTACCGCGTCCTTTCCGCCAAGTATGAGAGGGCAGGCTATCGGTACATGGTCCGGCTTTTCCGCGATGACGTCCGCCATTGGTCCGGTCATCGGCGGCTGGTTGATTGAGCACTCCACATGGCGCTGGGTCTTCTTCCTGAATCTTCCACTCGCGCTGGCAGTGGTTCTGTTGTCCACCAGAGTTCCGGAAAGCCGCAACGTTGGGATCTCGCGTCGTGTCGATTGGTTAGGCGCTCTCCTGGTCACGCTGGGGCTTGGCGGCATCACCTATGGCTTGATTGAGTGGCCCAGCCGAGCGCACCGTAATCCCAGTCCTATTGAAGCGGCAACCGGCCTGGGAATCCTTCTCCTGATGGCGTTTGTGGCGGTCGAACGCTGGTCCAGGGCTCCGATGGTTTCGCTTACGCTATTTCGCTCACGAAACTTCACCGGCGCTAACCTGCTGACCCTGTTTCTGTATGCATCGTTCGGCGGGCTCATGTTCTTCTTCCCGATGGACCTGATCCAGATCCAGCACTACACGGCAACTCAGGCAGGAGCAGCATTTTTGCCCTTTGTGGTGACCATGTTCGGGCTCTCGCGCTGGGCAGGCGGTCTGGTTGCGCGCTACGGCTCACGCCTTCCGCTGACAGTGGGACCTCTGGTTGCAGCCAGCGGCATCGCACTCTTTGCGGTCGTTCCGCAGAACGGGAGCTACTGGACCGCATTCTTCCCTCCCGTCGTAGTGATGGGGTTGGGTTTGGTGATCAGCGTCGCTCCTTTGACGACGACAGTTATGAACGCCGTTCCAGATTCCGAGTCCGGGCTTGGTTCAGGAGTCAATAACGCGGTCTCCCGCCTGGCCGCTTTGCTGGCTGTAGCTGCATTTGGCGCGGTTCTGGCAACGGTGTTCAATCATTCGCTCGACCAGCATCTCTCCCAACTGGCCTTGAGTCCCGAGATTCGTGCACAGGTCGACGCCGCCCGGCCGCAGTTGGCGGCCGCTCACAATCCTGCTCCCGCGGTTCAGCACGCGATCACCGAATCGTTTCTGAGCGGCTACCGCACTGTGATCTGGATCGCGTCGGCGCTCGCGGTTTTGAGCTCGCTTACGGCGTGGCTACTGATCGAGCCAGGCATACCCTCCTCAGTAGAATCGGATCGGAAAAAGTAACGAACCAATTTGTGGTTATCCCTTCCGGGAAGGAAATCTCCATCGGAAAGTGGTACAACTAAAATGGAGAACGATCTTCTGCGTGAAGAAAGCAGGGGGATCAAAAGGAAATGCACAGGGTTCGAACCATCGTCGGAACGGTTGCGGTCATCCTGGCCCTGGTTTTTTCCTGTGTCTCCGCTCATTGTGAAGCCCTCTGCGATCTGGGGCAGATGAAAGCCGCCGGCGCAGCAGGTTCAGACGCATCCGCCCACACGCAAGCCGTCTCCAAAGCCCAATCGAGTGAGATGGGCGACATGGCCGACTGCGGGGCTATGCATATGACGGAAGCGCAAACCGATGCGGGATGCTACGTCGTAAGCTCCGGGCATCATCTCTGCGGGCATGACGATGCTGCTATTGCCGAATCAATGCGCGATTGGCAGCCGAGCTGGACTGTCATTGCAGCCGTCGTCGCGGGATTCACCGCGCAACCTGTTCTTCAGGTTTCTCATGCGTCGTTTCCCACGGAAGAGCCGCCGCCAGGCCCTCTTACTGCTCTCGAACTGACCTCCATACAGCGCGTTTAGGCATAGTTCTTTTCACGCGACATATCTATGTCGCTGGCAGGAGTGTGCCGTTTCGCTTCTATTTCCTTGAAGCTCACAGCATTCCGCGCCGGTGACGCCAACTCTTTGTCCTTATTTCAATGGAGTTTTTATGGCGAACCGCCGCTCGTTTCTGCAGAGCGCATTTGGCCTGGGAGCCGCTTTTCTTTCGGCGAACAAGCTATCCGCGTCCACACCTCAATCCGCTGCTGAACAGTTGAAGCGCAAGCGTACTCAGGACCGCCGTGCGGCCTTTAATATCCCGGTCGTCACGACCGATGTCGGCGATCTCCCCTACACAATGGATGGCAACACCAAAGTCTTCCATCTGGTGGCTGAGGTAGTGAAACAGCAGATTCACCCTGATAAGACCATCGATCTCTGGGGTTTCAACGGAAGCGCACCCGGACCCACCATCCAGGTGAATCAKGGCGACCATGTCCGCATCATCTTCGATAACCATCTGCCGGAGCCGACCTCCATCCACTGGCATGGATTTGAAGACACCATCCAGAACGATGGTCAGCCGGCGATCAGTCAGCCTCCGGTGAAACCTGGCGGGCGATTCATCTATGAGTTCGACATCCACCAGGAAGGCACCTACTTCTATCACTCGCACATGGCGATGCAGGAGATGGCCGGCATGCTCGGCGCCTTCATCATGCATCCGAAGGAGCCCTATCGTCCCCACTGCGACAAGGATTTTCTGATTCATCTGCAGGAGTATGCCGTCCTTCCGAATAACACCGTTCCCAACACCATGAACATGGAGTTTAATTGGCTGGTCTTCAACGGGAAATCTGCACCGGCATCCACTCCGCTCATCGTGCGGCTCGGCGACCGTGTACGCATCCGCTTTGTGAATCTTGGGATGGATCATCATCCGATGCATCTGCATGGACACACGTTCTACACCACGGGAACCGAAGGCGGGCGTATTCCTGAGGCAGGCTGGTGGCCGGGAAATACCGTGCTGGTGGGGGTTGCGCAGGCACGCGCTGTGGAGTTCGTTGCGAATAATCCAGGCGACTGGATGATCCATTGCCATCTTCCACATCACATGATGAACCAGATGTCCTCTGTCGCGGGAAAGATGACGCGGACAGCCGGGATGCCTGCGGGCGGCGCGATGAATACCGGAATGGGCATGCTGACGGGCGAGCCTGGCGCGCCGACGGGAGAAGGCTATGGCCCCGCTCTCGGTCGCGGTCTCGGTGGTGTCGGCAACGCGAACGAGACCCCATCCACCAACGGCCCTCTCTCACAGCAGAAGGCGATGGATGCCATGCCCGGCATGCAGCACAACATGAGTGAGAGGCAGATGGCAGATATGGCGAGCGATGTCGCCGGCAATGCCAATGACGTTCCCAACTTCCCGCAGGATGCGTACATGGAAGGGCCAATGATGGTGATGGATGAGGCGGTGGAACGGCCGGAGAACTTTGGCCTCAACGCCGGATGGAGCGGTTTTATGCAGGGCATGATGACCTTTGTGCGCGTGTTGTCGCCGGAGAAATATGACGAAGTGATCTCGCGTATGAAGCAGGCGAACCGTCCCAACGATCCCTACCAAACTATTCTGGAACGCGCCTGAGATGAGGAGCCGTGTCATGACGATGAAACTCTATGTTCCTTTTGCGATGATGCTCCTCTTCGGTAGCATCTCCATTGCGCAGGGCCAGGAACACAATGCAATGCCGTGCATGGAAGGTATGGAGATGCCCGGATGCCCACCAGTCAAAACGCCATCTAACCCGCAGCCGAAGCAGGAGCCCAGCATGCCGGGTATGCAGCATCAACATCCGCCGGCGCAGACCTCTTCTCCACAGAGTGGGCAGAGTTCGAGCACACACGCCACCATGACGCTGCAGGAGCCGGAGAACCCTGAGCACAAGACAGGATCGAATCTGCCTGCGCCGGAACTGCTCAAGGAGGTTGCTGCACAGCCGCCCATGAATCTGGATGACTTCATGAAACTGGCCGATGCGAATAATCCCACGATCAAAGAAGCGGCCGCCTTTGTCCGCAGATCTCAGGAGAAGGCCCGGCAGGCAGGCTTGTACCCGAACCCCACGGTCGGCTATCAGGGCGAACAGATTCGTGGCGGCGCCTATCATGGTGGTGAACAAGGAGCCTTCGTCCAGCAGACGATTGTTCTTGGAGGAAAGCTGGGGCTGCGGCGGGATATCCACGCTCAGGAGAGCCGCTCGGAGCAGATCGGTGTGCAGGAGCAGACATATCGCGTGCACGCCGATATTCAGCAGGCATTTTTCGATGCACTGACAGCACAGGAGACGGTGCGCCTGCGGCAACAGTTACTGGCAATCGCGCTCGACGCGGTTGAGACCGTGCATCAACTGGCAAATGTAGGTCAGGCGGATGCTCCGGACATCCTGCAGACGGAAGTCGAATCGGAACAGGCGAAGGTGGAGTACACCATTGCGCAGAGGCATTATCTTGAAACCTTCCGGGTCCTCTCTGCTCTCGCAGGCAAGGGCGATCTTCCCATCAGTCCCTTGCAAGGAGAGCTGGAAAAGACTCCCGATCTCAACGCAGAACAGATGACGGACAGTGTTGTCTCAGAAAGCCCTACGGTAAAGCGGGCGCAGCAGGAGATCGTTGTCGCACAGGCGCGCCTTAAGGATGCCAAACGGGAAGCGATACCGGACCTGCAGTTGAAGGCTGGGGAACAGTACAACTTCGAGAGGATCGAAGGCGCACCGGACAAGGCAACCGGCCCACAGAGTTTTGCCAGTGCCGGTGTGAATATTCCGCTATGGAACCGGAACCAGGGAAATGTGCAGGCAGCCAAGGCGGATATCGAGCGCGCCGAACAGTCGCTTCGCCGCGAACAGCTATCGCTGCGTCAGCAGTCAGCACCGCTTGCACAGTCCTATGAGTCTGCTCGGTTCGAAGCAGACCGCTATAAGACCCAGCTCATTCCTCGTGCCGAGCGCGCCTATCAGCTCTATCTGAATAAGTATCAGAACATGGCCCAGGCGTATCCGCAGGTGCTTGTCTCGCAACGAACGCTCTTCCAGCTGCGTGTTGGATATGTGAAAGCGTTACGTGAAGTCTGGCGTAATGCGATTGCTCTTCAGAACTACACCTTGAGGGGAGGTCTTCAGGCTCCCATCTCAAGCGATACTCCAAATACGACGATCAATCTTCCTAACGCGACTGGAGCGCAGGAGTGAGATCGATACAAATAAAATGGGCGGGCCAATGCGATCGGCCCGCCCATTTCTTTTTGTCAAGCCTTCGGTGCTTCGCTGAAGATCTGCACGAGCCGGTCCGCAATGATCTTGTCCTCGCCATCTTTGATCTGCCAGAGAGCGAAACCAAAGACACTCGGATCGGAAGGACGACGACGGCGTTCAGAAGCTGATTTCTCGGGAGCGTTGGGGTCGCGTCCGCGAAGGCCGCTTGCGCCGGCGCCCATGCTCCCGATGCCAATTGGCCGCGTATCGGCGAGCTTCTGCATGACCTCCGGCCCGGTGATTTTTAGCTTCGCCGGATCGATATGCCAGCTATAGTGCGGCGTCACATTACCCAGGGCCTGAGGATTGAACTCCCGTGGAAGGGCAGTTACGCCAAACTTCTTGATGGCGTCAGTAATCACCTGGGCGCGTGCATCGTACATCTTCAGCACTCCGTCGTAGTCCTGGTTAACGAAGAGCTCCAGGGCTTTCAGCAGCGCGAAGATAGTCTCTTTGCCGACTTTGCAGGGACGGCCGATACGATCTTCCTGCGGACTCATGTTAAGCATCGACCAGCGGATCAGTTCTTCCTTACCGATGAGAACGCCGGAGGCTTGTGGACCGCAGATATCCTTACCGCCGCTGAACGTGACCATGTCGAAGCCAAGTGCGGGATACTCCCACAGGCGTTCTTTCGGTGGCACATCCGCAGAAGCATCGTTGAAGGTATAGATATTGTGCGCCTTGGCGATGGCGACGGTCTCAGGGCCGCTGACCTTGCCGCGGTCTGACAGGATATTCGTGAAGTGGATCGCCAGTGTTTTTGGATTGATGGCGGCGATCATCTCCTCGCGAGTCTCCACCTCGATCAGCTTTGCGCCTGTCTGGCGAATCTGATGGTCGAAGGGATAACGGTGACTCTTTTGAATAATGACCTCAGTCCGAGGGAAACCACTCACGTCCGGGCAGGAAGTGATGCGTGGTTCCAGGTCTTCCGTCATCATGCCCGCATATCCGACAACCATGGCGGCAGCGGCGCCGGCCGTCACCAGGCCGGTGTAGCCTTCGGGAGACTTGCATAGCTTTGCAATAAACTTCCCGGCTGCGACTTCCAGCTCATTGATCAGGACAAAGTGCTGGTTGCCCTGGCGCATCAGCTCCATGACCTCGGGTCTCATCACTGAGCCGCCGATCACGGTTACCGTTCCATTGATATTGATGAGCGGTGTGACTCCAAGCTCGGCGTAGATATCGCCGGTAGAACCAAGGCCAGTTGTAATGGGCACAATGGGATGGCCATCGACAGGGGGAATGGCCTGTTTGCCCTTTTTGGAAAACATCCCTTCGGCATTAAGCCTGGAAGGGCTGAGTAGATTGCCGGTTGACGCCGCAAGCATGGATAGAAAAGAACGGCGATTCCAGCCGGATCCGAGATTCATTCATTACTCCTTCTTTTGCGTTTTTCTTCGTTGGTGGATGAACCGGTCAGGCAATCACTCGTGCGCTGCCGACAATTTCAATGAGGGAATCCCCGGGAATCCATTCCACCGCCATGCAGGCACGGGACGGGGTTTTTCCCGGAGTGAAGTATGTCGCATAGATCTTATTTAACGCGTCATACTGCGCCTTGTGGGCGTCAAATCTGGCTTTTCCTGTAGGCGTGGGATTACTGTCGGCAAGCGGCAAGCAGAGAAAAACCTGCAGGTTGAGAATGCTATCCATGCTGCAGCCATTCCGCTCAAGAGATTTCTTCAATGCATCCATGGTTCGGGTGACGTGCTTCTCAAAGGGATCGGTCACGGTAACGTGATCTTCTTTGGGATACCCGTCATTCGATCCGGTTCCCGAAAAGTAATAGATGCCGTTATAGGTGTGGTTGCCGGTGGGGCGGGGCCTGTTGCCTTCCGGGGAAGAAGGCGCGGTGGGGGGTGGAACCGATTGTTGTGCTGGAGTGGATTGCTGCGCTGGAGTCGATAGCTGCGCTGGGAGCCTGGACGCGCCCGTAAGGATAGTTGCCATCGCCGCCAGCTTTCCAAAGAAGCTGCGCCGTGAGTTGGTCTCCGCGAAATTCTCAATCACTGAAAGGGATCCTCCTTTGTATCGTTTTGGTTGAAAGCGACCTGCCTCATATGAGGCAGGTCGCCTGCGTTCTAAAAGTGGTACTTGACGGAGAGTTGCAGTTGTCTCGGGCCAGAACGTACTGCGGTGATCTGACCGAAGGTGGAAGATGTCACGTTGCTGGTTGGATTGCTGAGGTACGCGCTGTTGAAGACATTGTCCGCATCGGCGCGGAAGTTGACCTGTTGCTCACGCCAGATCGTGAAGTCCTTGGTCACCGATGCGCCGTAAGTCTGGAAGCCGGGTGCGCGTTCCGAGGTGGGACGCGCGGTGCCGAAGAGGCCGGGTGCCGGCTGGCCGTAAGCGCACAAGCCGTTGTCGTCGACGGTAACGATCTTTGTTACCGCGTCTGTCTTGGTTCCACAAGGCTTTGCGGAAGGATCGGTGCCAAACCAGTTGTTGATGGAACGGTTGACGATCTTGAGCGCGCGATAGTGATTTGCGCGTAACGAGTTTCCGTTCACGCCGGACGTATTGTTCGAGGTGTTGATGTTGACCGGGAAGCCGCTGTAGGAAACACCGGTCATACCGATCTTCCAGCCACCGATCAGTTCGTCTACGATCAGCGGCATGTTGGCGCCGAACAGGCGCTTACGGCCAATGGGAAGATCGTAGACCATGTTCCAGTTGACCGCATGACGAACGTCCTGGCCGATGGGGCCATACTCCGAATGGAGATCGTAGACGTTCTGTGCATATGCGCTGGCTGCGGTGATGCTGGGAACACCATAGAAGCCGGTGCTGTTGGTATTGCCATGGCTCCAGGTGTAGTTGACGGTGTATTGCAGGCCATGCCATTCACGCTGACGGAAGCTTGTTTGCATGGCATTGTAGTTCATCATGGCGTTGGAGTCGGTGTAGCGGATCACACCGTTGTAGCCCACACCGGGTGTCGCATAGAACGGGGCCGGCGCTTGCGCCAGGCAGGTTGCCGATGGAGTAGCGGTCACGGCTTGAACAATTCCGTTGATAACGCAGGGATTGTGAAGCTGGTTCCGCTGATTGGCCGTCACCAGATGCTGTCCGGCCTCACCGACATAGCCAACCTGGACCGAAGCCGTATTGTTGAGCTGATACTCCAGGGTCAGGTTGTAGATGCCAATGAATGCGGGCTTTATCTTCTTGTTCCAGACGTTGTAAACGTTGGAGCTAGCCGTGCCGCTGCCGAATCCATTTTGTACAAGGAAGAAGCTGCCAGCCCCACTGGGGCTCGCCTGTACGCCGGTGGCCTGATAGGTCGTCTGGAAGGGAAGGTTTGTCGTCATGCGCAGGTTCGCACCTGTACCTTCCATGTAGTTCTGCAACCCATATCCTCCGCGAAGGACGAGTTTCGGAGTTGCTGAATATGCAAAACCGATGCGAGGCATGACGCTGCCGTAGTAGGGATCGACAAGTCCCCGGCCATAGCCTGCTGCCGTGGCCTGTGCGCTGCCGTCGATTAGAATGACCGCTGGATTCCCCGGATCGATCGTCGACATCTTGTGATGGACTTCATAGATTGGTTGAACATACTCGTACCGTACGCCCAGGTTCAGCGTGAGCCGTGGAGTGACCTTCCAGTCATCCTGAGCGAAGTAGGCGTCGCGCCACGACCGCATTCCGACTGGGCCGGCGACTCCGCCTTTGCTGATGAATCCGGCGCGGTTCAGCACAAAATCAGCCGCGGTATATCCGGTGCTGTATCCATTGGGGTTGCCATTCGGACTGGCTGTACCGGGGCCGAGATAGTAGAACCCGCCGAGAGAACCATCGTTGCCCGGATAGAAGTTGTTCTGCTGCTGACGAAGGAACTGCACACCGAATTTGATGGTGTGGCGGTTCTTCAGCCAGGTGAAGTTGTCGCCATAGAGAAACGTGTTCAGCGTGTAATTGGTGCCGAGATTTGCGTTACCGAGAGTGGTGTACTCGGTTCCGTTGGAGGCCCGGAAGCCCTGTGGGCTGGCCGAATCGCTCATAGCGAGGGCCGTGAAACCGGCGAACGCCTGGGAGACCGCGTTATTCGATCCAATGCTGAGGATCTTGTCGCCATTGAGTCCGAAGACTCCGGTCGGATCCAGCAGCACAGCACCGTTGTTTTGAATGCGGGTGTAGCCGGCGCGGAACTCATTCACCATCGACGCATTGAGGGTATGAACTTCATTGATGGCGACTCCGCGGACCGGGTAGGTCGGAGCGCTGGCGAAGCTGACCGGCAGAACATTGGTTGTGGTCTGTCCCTGCTCGGCCTTGCTGAACCGCACGGAGAGGGTGTCTTTCTCCGCGGCCTTCCAGTCGACTTTGATGTCGAACTGATTGCCGTAGTTCCGGTTCTTCGTCGGTCCCTGATAGTTATTGCGTGCCGGCGTATTGCTTCGGTCCGGCGTGCGGTTAGGCAGGGGATATACCTCCGGGTGCGCGAACAGATAGACGGCAGCCGGGTTCAGAACGGAGACTTTGTTGTTCGCGTAGGCGGGAAAACCGCTCGCAGTCGGATCATATAGCTGAATCAAACGAGCGTTGGAAGTGCACACGCCGCCTGAGTCGCCGGAACACATAAGGCTGCGATCAAGAAGCTCGGAGAAATCACCCTGCCTCATCTTCGTCGTCAGGACAGTTGCTGTTCCAATACCGCCGGAGTGGTACCGTCCGCCCTGGTAGTCAGCAAAGAAGAAGAGCCTGTCATGGAAGATAGGGCCGCCGAATGTCCCACCGAAGATATTGCGGGTAAAGGACGTCTTGGGAATGATTGTCGTGCCGTGTTTGTTGGCCCATGTGTTCGCATTCAGGTTGAAGTTCGACAGGTAGTAGAACGCGCTTCCATGCCATTGATTGGTGCCGCTCTTGGTTTGATAGAGGATGTCGCCGCCAAGCACGTTGCCATACTCCGCGGGTGCGTTGGCAGAGATCACCTGAACCTGGCCGATGGCGTCGACGCTCGGGTTATAGCCGGGAATATCGTCCAGCGTCTGGTTGATATTCATGCCATCCAGCAGGTATTGATTCGTCTGCTGCCGGTTTCCGTTCACCGATACGCTTTGGTTCGAGCTGATAGGCCCGGAGACTCCGGCCTGGTTTACGAAGCCATTGGGATTTGTACTGACGGCACCCGGTAGAAACATGGTGAGAGCAACAAGATTGCGGCTTACCAGCGGGATATTCTCAATGGCTCGCGTGTCGAGAGTTGTAGCAAGCGTGGGAGTCTCCGTATTAATCAGCGGCACAACCTCTGAGGTGACCTCGACGTTTTGTGCCTGGCGGGCCAGCAGCAATTTCATATCAACTTTGGCGTTCTGTCCGGTTTCAAGGACGAATGGACCGAATGTGGTTGTCGCGAAGCCGGCAGATTCGACCTTTATCTGATAGTTCCCAATCTGCAGAAAGCGAATGGCGTAGATTCCTTCGTGGTTCGTGGTGGTGGGTGTGGTCACACCGGTGTCGACGTTGACGGCCATTACTGTGGCATTGACAACGACTGCTCCGGTTGGATCGGTTACTGTTCCGTTTACGCTGGCTGTGATCGTCTGTGCTAGCAGGGCACCGCAGGAAAACAACAAAATCGAACAGGCAAGCTGAACTGTTTTGATTAGTTTTTTCATCGTCTTTGACCTCAGAGAAATTGCTTTCAAAGGCCAGGTAGTTTCGTTGCACCTCCAACAACCATCTGGCCAACGTGCTCAAGCCGATGATTTGATCCGGAATGACTGTATGTGACAGACAAATCAAGTACTTTCCGCACGCATATAGGTGCGTTGAATTTTGCGCTGAGTGTGCACTTTGCGGCGGTGGCTGCGCCACAGGCAAATGACCTATGCCCAAAGATGTAAGGCTGATTACTTTCGCTATATGGCGTGCGGCACTGCCGCAAACGTTGCCCCATTTTCCCCGTAGGTGCGGTGTCGGTATCCATGGGCGTGCTTTCCGCAATGAAAACGCCGCTGCGCACCCCTTCCGGGCTACCCCGCAACATGGAAAATGTCTAGCCCATACTCTGGGTGCCCCATCCATTGCGTAGCAATGGGTGGGATGTTCGAGCGGAGCTCGAATTCATTTGCCGTTTAGAGTTGGAAAGGGGCGACCTTCTTGACAGCCGGCGAGGCTGACTTAGAACCCTGTCGCCGGGAAATGACGAAGAAAACCGGTTCGAGCTTCGCTCGAATGTCCCACTCACGCTTCTGCGTGAATGGGGCACCCAGAGTATGGGCTACCAAACTTGTCGATAAGCCCTCTAGTTACTGGAGCGGGAACCCCTGCGCCAAAACAACACCGCAATCAGGCCAAGGAAGCAGAGGCCGCCAAATGTGTCGAGGCCGACATCGACGATGGTTCCGGTGCGATCTGGCATGAAGTACTGGTGCAACTCATCGCTGGAGGCGACAAAGACCGTCGTGCAAATCGCCATGAGTGCAGAGCGTGCGCGCCATGCGCCGATAGCCATATGCCGCAGACTGCGGGCGAAGGTCAGCAGCCAGCCACGCAGGCAGGTGATGCACAGCAGGCCATATCCGGTAAAGTGGCCGGTTTTGCGGATGTAGTGGTGGATCTCCTGCCAGCGGGGGGTATCCACTTTACCGAAGATGGCTTCCCAGATCGGCCTGAACATGCCATCGGTGTTGGCCGCCGAGAAGGTGTGTGTGGACTCCGTGATGATGGCGGCGACCATGATGACGGCCGGAAGCCAGGCATAGAGGAGCCACCGCACACCGGTGCGTGATTCCAGATTGGAAGGCCTTCTAAGGAAAACAGTCATCTAGAGCATTTCTCCTGTTGCTGGGCATCCCGGGAGGAGTGTGCAGCGGCGTTTTCATTAAGGAAAACGCCATAGATGCATAAACCCTGCACTACACCTACAGGAGAAATGCTCTATTCGACGTGGTAGTTGGGCGCTTCGCGCGTAATGATGACATCGTGGACGTGCGACTCGCGCAGACCGGCGCCGGAGATGCGAATGAAGCGGCCGTTCTTCTGGAGATCCGGAATCGTACCGCAGCCCAGATAGCCCATGCCGGAGCGCAGGCCGCCGACAAGCTGGTAGACCATGTTCTCCAGCGGTCCGCGATGCGGTACGCGCCCTTCGATGCCCTCAGGAACAAACTTGGCGAGCCGGTTGGAGTTCGTCGTCTCGGGAGCAGTGATCGACTGCCGCTCCGCCTGCCCATTCATGTCGTCTTTGCCCTGGAAGTACCGCTCGCCCGATCCCTGCGCCATTGCAGAGAGTGAGCCCATGCCGCGGTAGGCCTTGAAGCTGCGGCCCTGGTAAAGGATGGTCTCACCCGGGGACTCGTCCACGCCGGCAAAGAGCGAACCCATCATGACGATGGAGGCGCCGGCGGCGATGGCCTTGGTGATATCACCGGAGTACTTGATACCACCGTCGGCGATAACGGAGATGCCGCGTTCATCAGCGGCGCGGTAGGCCTCAGAGATTGCGGTGATCTGGGGCATGCCCGCGCCGGTAACCATGCGGGTGGTGCAGATGGAGCCAGGTCCAATGCCTACCTTCACAGCGTCGGCGCCGGCTTCGATGAGAGCAGCGCAACCCTCGTAGGTGGCAATGTTGCCGGCGATGAGGTCAACGTTGGGGAAGCGCCTCTTGCACTCAGCGACAGCCTCCAGAACGCGGCTGGAGTGGCCGTGTGCGGAGTCGATGGCGAGCGCGTCGACGCGGGCCTTGATCAGCTCAGCCGCGCGCTCCAGGAAGTCACCCGTGGCGCCAATGGCTCCGGCGACACGCAGACGGCCCTGGTCGTCCTTGCAGGCGTTGGGATACTTCAACTTCTTCTGGATGTCTTTGACGGTGATCAGGCCCTTCAGCTCGTAGGCGTCGTTGACCACCAGAAGCTTCTCCACGCGATGCTGGTGGAGGATCTGTTCAGCCTGCTCCAGGGTCGTGCCGACCGGGACGGTAATGAGGTTGTTTTTGGTCATTACCTCGTCGATGCGGAGATCGGTGCGGGAGACGAAGCGGAGGTCGCGGTTGGTCAAGATACCGACCAGCTTGCGGTTGCGTGTGACCGGAACGCCGGAGATCTTGTAGCGCCGCATCACATCAAGGGCGTCCGCGATCGGCTGATCGGGTCCGATGGTTACCGGATCAACGATCATGCCGGACTCAGAGCGCTTGACCTTGTCGATCTCGCTTGCCTGGGACTCGATCGTGAGATTGCGGTGGACGACCCCCATACCGCCCTGCTGCGCCATAGCGATGGCCAGACGGGACTCGGTTACGGTGTCCATCGCGGCCGACATCAGCGGAATATTCAGCATGATGTTGGCGGTAAGACGGGTCTGCGTGGAAACCTGCGTGGGGACAACGTCAGAGTACGCAGGAACAAGCAGGACGTCGTCGAAGGTAAGTGCCTCAGGTACGGGTGACACGATCATGTTCTTGAGATTGTAGAGCAGTTGGACGAAATGGGTGTGTCGGGCGCCCAGCCTGCGGCTACGTCACAGCGACCCGATTGCGGCCTTGTTCCTTAGCTGCGTAGAGGTTACGGTCAGCACGGGCTAGTACGGCAAAGATGTCGCCGTCGCCTGGAAAGGAGGCCGCAATGCCGATCGAAACGGAAAAGTGGAGCTCTTCTCCGGTATCGGAGGTGACCGGGACTGAAGCCACGGTCGAGCGGATGGACTCGGCAAGTGCGAAGGCAGTCTCAGGCAGTGTGTTGGGAAGAAGGATGGAGAACTCCTCGCCTCCAAGGCGGCCCATACGGTCGTGCGGTCGAAGACAGCTCAGGGTGGCGGCGACGAACTCGAGGATAACGCGGTCTCCGGTGGCATGGCCCCAGGTATCGTTGATCGATTTGAAGTGATCAAGATCCATAGCCAGCATGGAGATGGGAGAACCGGTGCGCCGAAACCGTTGAAAGATGTTGGCGCACTCTTCCAGAAAGGCCCGGCGGTTCAGGGACCCGGTCAGAGGATCGGTGCGCGCGGCGGTGATGAGGGCATCGTAGGAGACCTTGAGCCGGTGGAAGAGCGGCCGGTAGAGGAACAGCGCCTCGGCGAGCAGCAGGAGCAACATGAGGCAAAGCAGGAGCAGCGTGGTCTGCTTCAGCCGCTGGATCGCCTCTTCGCTGTCTGCCTGATAGGCGGCAACCGAGGCCTCCAATGCAGGCAAGAGCTTTTGCTCCAGAAGGAAGCCGATTGCAGCCAGGTCCTTGCTGCTGAGGCTGACTTCTTCATGCCGGGTAGCCGCGAGGTGCTTGGCGCGGTCGAGGAACTGGTTCCCGAGGTCTTCGAGGGAGTCTTTCTGGTCGAAGTAAATGGTCTGCAGCCGCGGCGTGGAGGGCGCGAGGATGTGTGGAGAGACGGAGCCGTGCAATAGGTTTTCGCGCTCCCGTTCCATCTGGGTAATGGCATTGATGAGCTCCACCCGGGCCCGGACAAAATCTTCGGAGCCATCGGCCATCTGCAGGGAGATGCGGAAGATACGCTGCGCAAGCATCCGTTGTCTGCCTGCCATGTTCACCGTGCCGGCGGTAGCGGCCTGACGTTGGATGATGGCATCGGTCAGCAGGTGTGAGCTGATGGAGAGACTTGCGATGAGCAGCAGGGCAGTGACATAGATGACCGTGGTGCGCCGCGAGACAGGCGTACTGGCCAATTTGGCCGGGTGGTGACCCATGTCGCTCCTTGGGGAAGGGATGGCATCCAGGTACAGAGATGTTGCTGTTACGCACTAACTTAGCAGGGAGCAGTGGATCTGCCGCCAGTTTTGTTGAGGACATAACGCGTCAGGGATAGATTTCGTTCCAGAGCCAATCCATACCGTGTGGTGACAAATTTGGTGAGCCCGCACTCGGGGTGCCCCATGCGTCGCGACAAGCGATGGGCGATATTCGAACGCAAAGTTCGAACCGTAGTTTTGTTTGTCATCTCGTAGCGCAAGCGGAGAATCTGCTTCTCTCCCAAACGCCTTCGTGGCTATCCGGCGTTCTAATTCAGCCGTTGCAGACTGGCAACCAGTTTTTCGGCCAGCGGCTCTCCGGATTCGGTCCAGAGCAGGCGGCTGGAGATGCCGCTATGTTTCTCAACCGACAGAGTGAAGGCCAGAAGTTTCTCGATGTTCTGTTGGATTTTTTGTTGGGCGGTTTTGTCGAGATCCTCGTCTTCCAGAACCCATGGTGTGTCGAGGCCGAAGTCAACGCGGATATGGCCGTTCTGGTCGTAGGCGCCTTCGTCAAACTCCGGGCCAAAGCCGCTGACCTTGACGGTATAGGGCTGCAACCGCCAGGTGGTGTCAAAGCCCCCGACGGACTCCGGCAGCCAGAGCTGCCACTTCATCTCGAACTCGTAGGCGGTGTCGTCATGTAGCTGTTCTGTGGCTTCGCGGACGGCATTTTCGATCCTGGCGTCGTCGCTTTCCTCGGAACGCTCGTCGTTGACATAGATGCGCTGGTAGGTGGGCGACTCGGTCCAGTCAATGGGAATGGCGGATGCCGCGGAGACGCGGCTATCGCCGGAGATACGGGCAAACTGCTGCAGGACGCTGATCAGAGCGGCGGGCAACGCTTCCAGCCGGAAGTTCGGAAACCAGAGGGAAAGGTAGAGTTGATCGCTCATGCAGGCTTCATTGTAGGCCGGTGAGAGAATAGATGTGGCACGGAATGCGGATTACGGTTGAGCGATTGCGGATGTGGCTGCTGGTCGGTGCGGGCGCGCTGCTCTTGCTGGTGGCGGGCTTTATTGGCTATGCGCGGTATCGGACAGGAAGTTTTCTGAGGAAGATCCCGGCAAAGCTCGGGGTCGATATCAAGCAATCGACGAACGGATTCACCTATTCCCAGAGCGTCAAGGGTCGCACGTTATTTACCGTACATGCGTCGAAGATGATTCAACGGACCGACGGTAAGGTGACGCTACACGACGTCAACATCATCGTGCATGACGGCTCCAGGATCGACCGCATCAGCAGCAATGAGTTCGTCTACGACCAGAGCAACGGCGTCATCCAGGCGGACGGCGAGGTCCACCTCGACCTGGACTCTCCTGAAGGCAAAGAAGAGCAGGCGGCCGTTCATGTGAAGACCAGCGGTCTGGTCTTTCTGCAGAAATTGGGTCTCGCAGCCACCGAAAAGCCAATCGAGTTTGTCGCCAAAGGGGTAAGCGGCCACGCTACCGGCGCCGACTACAGCACCGATACCGGGCTGCTGGTACTGCATTCTGCCGTGGACGCGACGACTGAGGCCAAGGGCCGTCAGGTTCAGATGTTCGCCGGATGGGCTCAGCTCGACCGCAAGGGACAGATTGCGCAACTGAAGCAGACCCGGATGGTGCAGGGTGACTCCGTTGGCGAAGCAGCTGAGGCGACGGTGCATCTCCGCCGGGATGGCTCGGCCGAGCGGATTGAAACCTCTGGAGGGCTTAAGGTGACCTCCAATGATGGCCGTCTGCTGACTGCGCAGCGCAGCGAGACATGGCTGAGCGCCCGCAGTGAGCCGGAACAGGTTCGGCTTCAGGGGACAGTGCACACGGAGCAGAACACAGGCGAACGGAGTTCGCGCGGCGATGCGTCCGAGGCGCTGGTGGAATTCGGGCCAGGCAGCTTGGCAAAGGTCGCCCACCTGACCGGGGGCGTGCATCTGACAGATGCGGAGGGTAAGCGGACCTCGCGGGATCTGCGCGCGGCCAAGGTCGATCTCCACTTCGAACAGGTGGAGAAGAATTCCGTGCTGCGTTCAGCGGTAGCTGAGGGAGATGCCAACGTGCTGAGCGTTGCCGATGGCGCACGCAGCCACTTCCAGGCTGATCTGCTGACCGCGCAGTTTGCCGGCGACCGGCGTCCTCGTGCGTCGCATGTCCATGGTGAGGGTCATGCCCGCATGGAATCGGTCTCAGCGAAGGGTGTCACCCAGACCGGCGCTTCGGATCGTATCGACGTCGCCCTGAATGCCGCCAATGAGGTGGAATCGGGCACGATGTCCGGCGGCGTGACGGTGACGCAGGCCAGCGTGGTGAAGGGACAGCCTCGGCAGAGCAGGGCCACGGGCGACCAGGCCATGTTGAAGCAGGATGGTCTGATTGAGCTGACCGGACATCCGCGCGTCGGCGACGGAGACGGAAGTGTAGAGGCGGAACGGATCCAGATGCAGCGCCAGACGCAGCAGACCTGGGCCATTGGCAATGTGAAGGCGAACTATACCCGCGGCAGCGACCCCATGCACGTAACCGCGGACCGGGCTGAGTGGAGACCTCAGGACGAGCTGGCGATCTTTACCGGTGGAGCCCGGCCGGCGCGCCTGTGGCAGTCGAACTCACAGGTCGAGGCTCCCGCGATCACGCTTGACCGTGGGAAGCATACGGCTATGGCCGAGGCAGGCAACGGCATGGTGCGAGCAGTGCTGGTCTCGGCGGCTACGCCGAAGCGTCCCTCGGCGGTCTATCGCATTACTGCCCGCGAGATGAGCTTCAGCGAAGCCCAACACCAGGTGGAGTTTGCCGGACCTGTTCGGATGGACAGCGCCGACGGCACCATCAGCGCGCGGCAGGCGACGGTCTTTCTTTCTCCCACCAAAGCAAAAACGGCTGATTTCAGCGGCAGTGTGGAGCGGGTAGTCGCCAAAGAAGATGTTGTGATCGAGCAGGGGCAGCGTCGCGGAACGGGTGGCCAACTGGTCTATACGGCGGCCGATGGGTTGGCCGTGCTTACCGGGTCCCCCAAAGTGGTGGATCCACAACAGGGGACGATCACGGGGACGCAATTGAGCTTCCACGCAGCGGATGGTAGCGTGGTTGTATCGGGCGCGAGCGACCGGCGTGTGCGCACCGAAACGCAGGTGAAGTAATGCGCAGGCTGTCGACAGATGAGATCGGAAAGAGCTACGGCGGCCGCCCGGTAGTACGCGGGGTCAGCCTGCACGTCAGCCAGGGCGAGGTCGTCGGCCTGCTTGGCCCCAATGGGGCGGGAAAGACGACAAGTTTCTACATGATGGTGGGCCTGGTGAGGCCCGATATCGGCCGGGTGCTCTCAGACGGCGCCGATATCAGCCGGGTTCCCATGTATATGCGGGCTCGGAAGTTCGGCATCAGCTATCTGCCGCAGGAGCCTTCGGTCTTCCGTAAGCTCTCGGTCGAAGAGAATATTATGGCTGTTCTGGAGGCGCAACAGCTCTCGCCGGAGACCCGGCGGACGCGCCTGGAAAAGCTGATCGAACAGCTGAATCTAGGCCCCGTTCGCAAGACCCAGGGCTATGCGCTTTCCGGCGGTCTGCGCCGGCGTGTAGAGATCGCCCGGTGCCTGTGCATCCAGCCGGCCTTCATCCTTCTGGATGAGCCATTTTCAGGAATCGATCCGATCGCGGTGCTGGATCTGCAGGAGATTATCTTTGACCTGAAGACCAGCGGGATCGGCGTCCTGATTACCGACCACAATGTCCGCGAGACGCTGAGTGTCACCGACCGTGCCTACATTATTAATGAGGGCAAAATTTTCCGGGAGGGAACTCCGGGTGAACTTGGACGCGATCCGGAGGTCAAGCGCATCTATTTGGGAGAGGGGTTTTCGTTGTAGTACAACCCCCACTTTACAAGCCTGCATGCGGGTGTAGACTACGGCACACGGTCGGAGAGACCCCTGCCGCGGAGATAAAGAAGGGATCCAGTAACAAAGAGTGCTCCTCCAACCCAAGCTCAACGTAAAGATCTCCCAACGCCAGGTGTTGACGCCTGGCCTGATGCAGATGGTCAGCGTGTTGGCTCTGAACAAGCTTGAGCTCAGGGAGATGATCAACACTGAAATCGTCGAGAACCCTGTCCTTGAGGAGATCGAGAGCAACGATCCTTCCTTCGAAGAGCTCGCCGGGCGCGAGGGCGACCGCGAGCGGAGCGCCGAAGAAACTGCCGTCAAGGAAGAGAAGGATCCCTTTGAGGAGATCGACTTCGGCAGCTACTTCCAGGAGTATCTGGACCCCGGTTTCCGGACAGGAAATCTGGGCGCTGAGGAGCTGGACAAGCCCTCCTTCGAGAACTTTCTTTCCAAGCCAAGCACACTGACGGACCATCTGCTGTGGCAGCTCGGCTCCGTCAGCCTGCCGGACGAGGTGCGATCCGCCGCGGAACTGATGATCGGCAACCTGGATGAGAACGGGTATCTCGTTGCTACCGACGAAGAGCTTGCCACGGCTTTACGAGAGCAGGGGATTGAGCATTCCGAGGCGGCTCTGGAAGAAGCTCACAAGGTGATCGGAACACTTGACCCCGCCGGCGTGGGAGCGCGTGATCTCAAGGAATGCCTGCTGATGCAGCTTGCCGCGCGTGAACGCGAGGCCGAGGCGGCTGCCGAGCGGCGTGCCACCTCCCGCGCCCAGAAGGAGCATGAGGACGACTTCTCTGTCGAGATCGATCGCCGTGTCGAGGATGTTGAGAAGCTGGCGGCAGAGCATCGTAGCTGTGTCATGCGGATCGCCGATGCGATCGTGCAGCAACATCTGTCTCTGCTGCAGAAAAAGGACATGCGCGAGCTTGTGAAGGAGTGCGCGCAGTCGCCGGAGACAGTGCAGGAGGCGGTGGATGTGATCCGCTCGCTCGATCCTCGTCCAGGCCAGCGCTACAACAATACGGAGACGCGGCTGATTGAGCCCGATGTCGCCTTTGTAAAGCGCGGCGATGAGTACGTGGTGGTGATGAATGAAGAGGATATGCCGGCGCTGCGGTTGAATGCGGGCTATCGCCGCATGATGCACCAGAAGGATGCCGACCGTGACCTGAAGGAGTACGTCAAGGAGCGGTATCGTTCGGCGATCCAGTTATTGCGGAATATCGAACAGCGGAAGAATACGATCGTGCGCACCTGCGAGGCGATTGTGCGCCGCCAGCATGACTTTCTAGAGAAGGGCATCGACGGTCTGCGGCCAATGATGATCAAGGAAGTCGCCGAGGAGATCGGTGTACATCCGTCTACGGTCAGCCGTGCGGTGTCGAACAAATATGTCCATACGCCGCAGGGCGTATACGAGCTTCGTTTCTTTTTCTCGGAAGGAGTGAATGGGCCTGAAGGTGGCGACCTTCCCCTGCTATTGCTCAAACGGAAGGTAAAGAAGCTGATTGAGGAAGAGGATCCGCGCCAGCCTTATACGGACGACTACCTGGCTGCTGAGCTGCAGCGGCAGGGAATTCAGATTACTCGTCGTACCGTCGCAAAGTACCGGGAAGAAATGCAGATTCCCAGTACGCATAAACGCAGAG
Source organism: Terriglobus sp. 2YAB30_2 (assembly GCF_052114765.1). Lineage (NCBI taxonomy): Bacteria > Pseudomonadati > Acidobacteriota > Terriglobia > Terriglobales > Acidobacteriaceae > Terriglobus > Terriglobus sp. 2YAB30_2. Next base: position 439,850 of record NZ_JBFRFJ010000003.1, on the reverse strand, counting down.
TACGCTAGTCGCGTCTAACCAGACCTTAGAAAGAGGTGCCCAATATGCACGTGGAATACACCGCACGAAAGGTCGTTGTCACCAAAAAGCTGAAGACCCAGGCTGAAGAGGGGCTGAAGCGCATTGAAAAGCTGGTCGACGATACAGCCAAAGTCCACATCTTTTTAAACTGCGAAAAGTACCGCTGCAGCGTGGAAATCACTTTGAAGACCAAGCTGAAAGACATCGCAGCCTTGTGCGTCTCACCGGAGGCGGAGATCGCATTGCGCGACGCTCTGGACAAGATCGAGAAGCAGGTCCTGAAGCTGAAGAAGACCATCGTGACGCGTAAACGCCACCCTCAGGGAGACAAGCTGACGGCGGGCACCGTCCGGCTGAGTAGTGACGAAGCCCGCGCTGCGTCGGACAAGGCGCCATCAGTGCCGGCTGCCAGAAAGTCGAAGCTGAACGGCAGCGCCAACGGCAAGCTCTCCGTGATCGCGCATAGCTTCCCGCAGGCAGCCAGCCTGCCGGAGCCACACATCGTTCGCTCGCTGGATTCGGTAGCGATGCGCCCCATGACCCTGGAGGAGGCGCTGAAGGAAGCACACTACCGCGATAGGGATATCTTTATCTTCCGTAACCGGACGGGGCAGCTGCTAGTGCTGCATCGGATGCGTGACGGCAAGATGGAGCTCATCGAGACTCCGGCGTAGTAGCATCTCTCCATGCCAAAGAAGGGTACGCGGGCGGCATCCCCAAAGAAAAAATCGGACGGAAAGGACAGGCTCGTCATTCTGACGGGCTTGTCCGGTTCCGGCAAGCTCAGCGCTCTGAAGGCATTTGAGGATCTTGGGTTCTACTCGGTTGACAATCTGCCGCTGGAACTGGTTCCCAGGTTTGCCGACCTGGTGCGGCAGTCGCATGAGATCGATCGTGCAGCTCTGGTAGTAGATGTGCGCGAGGGCATGAAGCTCGACGCGTTTCCCGCAATCCTGAAAGAAGTCCGCGAAGTACTGGACACCAGAGTTGTCTTCCTGGAGGCGACCGACGAGGTGCTGTTGCGCCGGTTCAGCGAGACGCGCAGGCCTCATCCACTGGGGCGGAACGATACGGTGCTGCAGTCGATTCAGCGGGAGCGGAAGCGGCTCGATCCCATCCGGAATGTGGCCGATGTGATTCTGGACACCACCAAGTTCAATGTCCACGAGCTGCGTACCCACATCAACCAGCAATTCGATCGTGGAGATACCGATCAGAACCTGCTGGTGAGCTCCATCAGCTTCGGCTTCAAGAATGGTGTGCCCCCGGAGGCTGACCTGGTCTTCGATGTGCGCTTCCTGCCGAATCCGCACTTCATCCCCGAGTTCCGCAAGGAAACCGGGCTGAACCCCAAAGTGGCGCGCTACGTCAAACGCTTCCCGCAGACGAAGGAGTTCCTGGACAAGACCACCGACCTGATGAAGTTTCTGCTGCCGTTCTACGTCAAGGAAGGGAAGAGCTACCTGACGATCGCCTTCGGATGTACTGGTGGCCAGCACCGCTCGGTCGCAATCGCCGAAGAGATGAAGAAACGGCTGGAGGCCGAGGGCTATCGGGTGAAGAGCGGCCACAGGGATATGCCGCGCTGATGGGCGACCGGCACGCCTTTGGGGCGCTGATTAGAATAAGACGGATGTCTCCCATTACCAACTTCGGTCTGGGGGTGCGCATTTGAGGCGCATCTGGAGGCTGCTGCTGTACGCGCGGCCGTATCTGCTTTACTCGCTGATCTCGGTCGTGCTGATGGCGATCGTGGGGGCAATGGCGGCCTTCCGCATTCTTCTGGTCAAGCCGATCTTCGACAACGTGCTGCGACCGGATGCGCTCTCGCGGGACGTTCTGATCTTCCACATTCCGTTCTGGAACCTGACGCTCAATCTGCAATGGTTTGTGCCGAATCACTTTCACCATGCCTGGACGGTGGTGGCCTTTGCCTTGGTGTGTTCGGCGCTGGTGAAGAGTACCTGCGATTATCTGGGGACCTATCTGGTGAACTATGCCGGCTTCGGCATGATCACGGACCTGCGCAACGACCTTTATAACGCCGTACTTCGCCGGTCGGTTGCGTTCTTTCAGAGGCACACGACGGGTACGCTGCTTTCCACGCTGATCAACGACATCGAGAAAGTCCAGGTTGCGATGTCGTCTGTATTGAGCGAACTGCTGCAGCAATTCTTCACGCTGTTGTGGACGGCGGTGGTTGTGGTTCTGATGGGCGGCAGGCTGAGCTGGGTGCTCCTGCTGTTTGTACCGGTAGTGATCTCGTCGGCGCGGCGCATTGGTCGCAGTGTGCGGAGCTCCACACGGAAAGGCCAGGATAAGCTCGCCGAGATTCAGAACATCCTGCATGAGACGATTACCGGCAACCGCATTGTGAAGGCGTTCGGAATGGAACTATGGGAGATGAACCGCTTCCGTAAGGCAGCGCGTCGTCTCTTCCGCGCCAATCTGAAGAGCGTGAGCGTGCAGGCAATTAGCTCCCCGCTGATGGACGCCATTGGATCTGTCGCCATTGCGTTGTTGCTGCTGTTGGGACGTGATCGCATTCTGAGGCATGAGATGACTGCCGGATCATTCATCTCATTTCTGGTGGCCGTATTCACGTTGTATGACCCGGTCCGCAAGTTCGCCATGTTCTACAACAGCTTCCAGCAAGCCCTCGGCGCCAGTGATGAGATCTTCCGGTTCATGGACGCGCAGGATGATGTGACCGAAAAGAAGAAGGCGCTTCCCCTGCAGGGCTTCCAGAACGAAATTCGATTTCAGCATGTCGGCTTCGCCTACGAGGTCGACCATGAACAGAAGCAGGTGCTGCGCGACATCAATCTGGATGTAAAGCGCGGCGAAGTGATCGCCTTTGTCGGTCCCAGCGGCGCCGGCAAGTCGACGCTGGTGAACCTGATTCCGCGCTTCTTCGATGTGACTGAAGGAGCAATCACGTTCGATGGTCACGATCTGCGCGACGTAACCATTGCATCGCTGCGCAAGCTGATCGGCAAGGTGACGCAGGAGACCGTTCTATTCAATGACACGGTGCGCAACAATATCGCGTATGGCCAGCCCGATGTCCCATTAGCCCGGGTACAGGAGGCGGCGAAGGCGGCTCTGGCGCACGACTTCATTGAGCGGTTGCCGAACGGCTACGACACTATGATCGGCGAAAAGGGGGCGCGTCTCTCTGGCGGAGAACGCCAGCGGCTTGCGATTGCGCGAGCCTTGCTGAAGAATGCGCCCATCCTGATTCTGGACGAGGCGACCTCGGCGCTGGATATGGAAAGTGAGGCTCTGGTGCAGGCCGCGCTGGCCAATCTGATGCAGGGACGTACAGTATTCGTCATCGCGCATCGGCTGAGCACGGTTCGCCGAGCCGACCGCATCGTCATCATCGAACACGGGCAGATTACCGAGATTGGGTCGCACGAGGAGCTGCTACAGCTCTCCGGCACCTACAAGCGGCTGTATGACTTGCAGTTCGTCACCGACCGGGCTGTTGAAACTGTTGCAGAAGGGACCGCATGAGTCTTGCATATTCGATGACGGGCTTTGCCCGTATTCAAGGCAGTGTGGCTGAGGGCGTGGGATTTACGCTCTCGCTGAAGAGTGTCAACCACCGTTTCCTCGATCTCCATATGCGCCTTCCGGCAGGTTGCGATGCATTAGAGATGCAGCTTCGCAAACTGCTGAAAGAGCAGTTGCGCCGCGGCCACGTTGAGGTAACGCTGCAGCTCGATCGCCAGCGCCAGCGCACACTGCAGTATGACCGTTCCACGGTGGCTGCCTATGTTGAGGCGTACCGCCGTGCGGCAGAGGAGAATAATCTTTCCGGAGATCCGGATCTCTCCAGCATTCTGCGCATGCCTGGTGTCTTCAGCTCGGATGGCGAAGATTCTGAGCTGAAGCCGGAGCAGATTGAGGCAGCGGTGCTGCAGGAGGTGGAGCCGCTGATCGCCTCGCTGCGGTCAATGCGAGCGCAGGAGGGTGCGGCCCTGGTAGCCGAACTCGATGCCTGCATGGTGCGTATCGGGGCCGTGGCAGATGAAGTTAACACGTTGCGGCTTGACGTGCGTGCCAGCTATTACGAGCGTATCCGGACGCGGATTGCGGAACTGACCGAAGGTGCCGGTATCAGCGAAGAGCGCTTGCTCTCCGAGGCTGCGGTGATGGCCGAACGCAGTGACGTAGAAGAGGAGATTGTCCGGCTGAAGACCCATGTCGACCACTTCCGTGGCCTGCTCGCCGCTGGTGGAGAGTTGGGGAAGAAGCTCGATTTTCTGCTTCAGGAGCTGAACCGGGAATCAAATACGCTGCTCTCCAAGACCAGCGGAGCCAATACGGCGAATGGTCTCAGGATCACCGAGCTTGGCCTGGAGCTGAAGACGGTGATCGAAAAGGCAAGGGAACAAGTCCAGAACCTGGAATAAGGGCGGCTATGCCGCCCGGTTGCTAGTTCCTGGTTCTTGGGCGCTAGTTGTGGGATAGAGCATTTTCCCTGTAGGTGTAGCGTAGGGCTCCCGCATCTATAGGGCGTTTTCCGCAATGAAAACGCCTCCTTATCGCTCTTCCGGGATACCCAGTAACAGGGAAAATGCTCTAGCCGGTCCTCCCTTTTTGTCATTTCGGAGTGACCGTAGGGAACGGAGAAATCTGCTTTTCTACCGACTCGCTTCCTTGCGAAACATGGAAGGCACCGTGTTATGTACACTTTCCAAAAGAAACATTCCTTCTGATGGCAGGCATTCTCTTTATCATCTCCGCGCCTTCCGGCTCGGGTAAGTCGACTCTTGTGGCCGGTGTTCGTTCGCTCGTAGCCGGGCTTGAATTTTCGGTCTCCTACACCACCCGCGCACCGCGCGGTTCTGAGGTGGATGGCGAGGCGTATCACTTCACGACGCGCGAGAACTTTGAGGCGATGATCGCCCGCGATGAGTTTCTGGAGTGGGCCGAGGTCTTCGGCAACTACTACGGAACGGCGCGTTCGGCGCTGGCTCAGGCTCGGCAGCACAATCACGACCTGCTGCTCGATATCGACGTGCAGGGAGCGATGCAGGTGATGCAGAAGATGCCGGACGCGGTCTCCATCTTCATTCTGCCGCCAAGTCCCCAGGTGCTGGAGATGCGGTTGCGCAACCGGTCGCTGGCCGAGAACATGAGCGACGAGACGGTGATTCAGCGGCGACTCACCGAGGCGCGGAACGAATTGCAATTCATGGAGAAGTACAAGTACGCCGTGGTGAATGACGTGCTGGACCAGGCTGTGACAGAGCTGAAGGCGGTCGTCATGACCGAGCGTGGGGAAGAAGGACGTTATCTGCGTGAACTGGCACAGTCGTGCCGCACCTCAACGATGTCGGAGCGGCTGACGAACGCTCTGCGCAGTTTTGTCAGGGAATAGTTCGCATCTCGTACTTTCATTCCCGAATTCGACCTCGAATATCCACAACGTAAATTCATGCTTGGCGACGCCGATGCGAGCGGTTACATTGCTTGCATACGGAGGCAAGCAATGGATCCAAAGCTCGTCAACAAGTACAGCCTGGTCAAGGGCGCGGCGCGGCGTGCGCGTCAACTGCAGTCGGGGGCAGCCCCTCTGATCGCGTCCAAATCGATGAAGGCATGCCGTGTTGCCCAGGACGAGATTCTCTCCGGGCAGGTAAAGTTTGTCGTTCCCAAAACCGAGTTGAAGCCCGACATCGAGTCTGTGCTTTAGAGCGCACGCCTCTCACGGGATACCCAGCAACAGGGAAAACGCTCTAAGATCGTTGTATGAGTTACACGCCTGAGGCCGCCGCGCGGCTGCGGGCCTATGTCGCGTACTTCCGCGACCTTGGCGTACATGAGTTCTATCGCTGGAGCGAGCCGGCGCCGCAGACGCAACAAACCCCTGCGGTTATCGAACAGCCCGTGCCTCCCGCTCCCGTACCAACACCGGTCCCGGTGACGGCTGTGACTGCGCCGGAGATCGATGACCGCGAGCCACAACCGGCGCAGATGCTGCCGCCGGAGCTGAGAGAGCCTCCCATTCCCAAGCTGTATTCCTTTGATGAACTGGTTCCTTTGCCGACGACGACGGTTCCCGCCGCCGATCGCCCGGCCGCGATGAAGCTGATCCAGGATGAGATCGGCGACTGCACCCGCTGCCCGCTTGCCTATGGTGGACGCCGCAAGATCGTCTTCGCCGACGGCGACCCGAACGCTACGCTCATGTTCGTCGGGGAAGGTCCCGGCGCTGATGAGGATGCGCAGGGACTGCCCTTTGTGGGCAAGGCCGGACAGTTGCTCAACAACATGATCACCGCGATGGGCATAAAGCGGGAGCAGGTCTATATCGCCAATATCGTGAAGTGCCGTCCGCCGGCAAACCGCACGCCGGAGTACGTGGAAGCTACCACCTGTTCGCAGTTCCTGATCAAACAGATCGATATTGTAAAGCCGAAGGTGATTGTGGCTCTTGGCTCCACGGCGGCGACGTATCTGCTGGGCCGGAAGCAGGCCCTAGCGGGGCTGCGTGGCACATGGCACAGCGCGCGCGGAGCCAAGGTGGCAGTGACCTATCACCCAGCCTTTCTGCTGCGCGATCCCCGGATGAAGGGCGAAGCCTGGAAAGACCTGCAGATGGTGATGCGGGAACTGGGTCTGAAGCCTCCCGCAAAACAGTAGTTCAGGAGCGCGAAGCAGTAGTTCAGGAGAAAGAGACGCTATGTCGCAGAACACCCTCACCGCAGAGCGCGAGTCGCACCTTCGTTCACTGGCCGACCTGCTGCTGGATGCACGCCGTACCGGCAAGACGATCGATGCGCTGCCGGAGCATCTTGTTCCGTCCTCCATGGAGGAGGCGTACTTTGTGCAGGACGAGATGATGGCGGCCTACGGAGATGTCGGTGGCTACAAGGTAGGCGCGGCTTCCCCGGACGCCGAGCCTTTCTTTGCTCCCATGCCGCTTATCTGGATGGCGACATCCGGATCGACCCTGATCAATCCCATGCATCGCCTGCGGATCCTAGAGGGCGAGATCGCCTTCCACTTTGCCAAGGATCTTCCGGCACGAGCGGAGCGTTACACGAGCGAAGAGATTGCCGCGGCGATCTCGTCCGCGCACGTCATCATCGAGGTGCTGGAGTCGGCGTATACCGAGCCTGGGAAGCAGCCCCGTCTCGCCGTCTCCGCGGACATGCAGTTCCACGGCGCCTTTGTACACGGTCCGGCGATCGAGAAATGGCAGAGTGTTGATTGGGCACAGGAGTCGGTGGAACTGGTGGTGGATGGAGTGATCCGCGTAGAGCGTACGGGATCGAACCCTGGCGGTACGGACCTGATGCGTCTGCTCTCGTGGGTGGTCAATGAAGGAGCGAAGCGCACCGGCGGCGTCCGTGCCGGGCAGTGGATCACGACGGGGTCGTGGACCGGAAATACGCCCACAACGCCAGGAGCGGAGGCGTCGGTTCGATTTACGAGTTCAGGATCAGTTAAGCTTTCTTTCGCAAGCTAGCTTCCTATATGCGCTCCGCCATCGTTTTCGTTCTCGGAATCGTAGCCGGCATTCTCGTGCTGCCTGCAATCGCCTACGTGTACTTCGCCTTCGGACGTCCTCCGGTCGCCGTTGCCGATGATGCGTTTCCGTTTGAAAAGCAGGTTGTGCGGATGCCCCTGAATGCGCGCATTGAAGCGGAGATGCCCAAGCAGCCTGCAATTCCTGCAAGCGATGAGAACCTGGTTGCCGGAGCAACTATCTATCGCGAGCAGTGCGCCTCGTGCCACGGTCTGAAGGGGCATTCTTCAGCGTTTGGCGCGTCGATGTATCCGCGCACACCCCAGCTCTGGGAGAAACACAAGAACGGCGTGGTGGGTGTCAGCGATGACGAGCCGGGCATGACCTACTGGCGGGTGAAGAACGGTATCCGCCTGACGGGGATGCCCTCCTATCAGAAGTTGTTGAACGATACCCAGCTCTGGCAGGTCTCGTTGCTGCTCTCAAAGGCGGATAAGCCGCTGCCTGCGGCCGCGGAAGAGGCTGTATCGAAGCCGATTGTGCGGTAGAGGGCGTAAACCGTTGCGCACAGCGCAACCATTTCGCTCCGGAGGAGCGAATGTCTTGTTAAGGGGACGGCTAAAAGCCGTCCCATACCGGCCCAGGCAGCAAAGCGGCTTCAGCCGCTGAGGGCTATGTATATTTCTCCTCTGCATTCCGAAAGAGCAAAACCTGACCTCAGCGGCTGAAGCCGCTCGTCCTCTGGGCGTTGTATCGGCACGGCTGAAAGCCGTGCCCTTAACAAGACATTCGCACCATAGGTGCGAAACGGAATGCGCTGCACCGCCGGGGTTTACAGTCGTGAGGCTCTTGGCCTTTCCTTCCTGTCTCGATCTGTAAACGCTCTCTGGAGACAATCCATCGTCCCCTAGATATCCACCGCATGATCATTCGGCAGATCCTGCCCGGCCCATACTTTGCGTGCCGTCCAATCCACAGGGGCATCCTTCCAGAACGGTGCATCTGCGGGCAAGCCGAGCGGCAGAAAGGCCTCCAGGCACAGATACAGGCTGCCGGTGGAGATATAGGGCTCTCCCAGTGAGGGCTGATGCCCAGCCAGACCGATGGTGAGCCAGCCGTTGGGGTCGTAGGTACCGCGAGCACCCAGAGAGGCCTGCATGGCGGCCGTGAGCGCTCCGCGGACCTGGGCCGGCGCTACGTGCTCCGGGAGCTGTTGCCGCAGCGCGATGTCGGCAAGAAGATGGAAGGCTCCGCAACGATACGCGATGGACCTGCCAACGACTGGCCAGGTGCCGTCACGGGCGATCATCCGTTCCTGGATGGCGGCGTAGCGCGTGGCGCGTTTCGGTTCGACCTCGGCGAGCTCTGGCCCGACACCGACTTTGCCGACCGGGCTTTCCAGAACGGCCAGCATGAAGGGATGAATGACGAAGCTGTCATAGTAGTCGGCGTGGAAGTGGGGGCCGTCGCCATAGACGCCGTCGCCGAGGTACCACTCCTTGTGTTTTGCGAGCGCCAGCTCTACCGGAGCCTTCTCCCATGTGCCGCCCAGGGCCTCAATCGCGGCTTCGACGGTCGCAGCGAAGAGCAGCCAGTTGCTCATACCTGCCTTCTGCGTGCGGGTCTGTTGCAGTCCCTTGATCAGCAGTTGCTTCGTCTTCTCGGGGAGCTTCTGGTTCAGCTCTTTCGGAGCGCGCAGAATGCCCAGGCCGAGGAAGGCGGCATCCACCAGCGTCTGCGCGATGGAGCCGAAGGGTATGTAGTCAGGGGAGGCGGGGTCGACGCCGGCTGCAATGGCTTCCCGTGCCAGCTCGGCGTACTTGCCTGAAACGCCGGTCTCGAGCCATGGACCGATGCCGCAGAGCGTGCGTCCCAGGGCCTCAAGGTAGGTGCAAAGGCGGCGCGACTCCTCCTGGCCCGGCTTGCACTCGACCGGCATCACCTGTTTCAGGCGGCGCTGGCTCAGGGCGGTGAGTACGGGACCGGCGGTCTTTTCCACCATCGCGGTCCACTCCTGCCGGACCCCCGTACTGGGTGAGACTGCTCCTGTGTCACTGCGTACCATGCTGGTCTCACCGCGGGCCATACCGGCTGCCAGAGCCAGTCCTGCACCTGTTACAAACTCACGCCGATCCATCCACTCTCCCTGGGCGTGTGGTCCAACTTCTGACTGACGGGAAGTTGGACCACATGCCGTCGCTCTGCATGATATTCCGTGGGGAAGTACTATATCCAAGTCATGAGTCTGAACATCTCCGGTGTCACGATCAACGCCCCCGTCTCTGCCGCTCACGCCGAAATCCTCACTCCTGAAGCACTTGCCTTCGTGGTTGAGCTGCACCGCGCCTTCAATCCGCGCCGTAAGGAGCTGCTGGCGGCACGCGTTGTGCGCCAGGCGCTTCTGGACGCCGGAGAGAAGCCCGACTTCCTGCACGAGACCGCGCACATCCGCATGGGTGACTGGCGCTGTGCTCCGATCCCGGCCGATATCCAGGACCGCCGGGTGGAGATCACCGGTCCGGTAGACCGGAAGATGATCATTAACGCGCTGAATTCGGGCGCGAAGGTCTTCATGGCCGATTTTGAGGACTCGTCCACGCCCCTGTGGAACAACCTGCTCGAAGGCCAGGCAAACCTGCGTGACGCGATCCGCCGCACCATCACCTTCGAGGATGCGAAGACCGGCAAGAGCTACAAGCTCAATGAGCAGACGGCAGTGCTGTTCGTCCGCGCGCGTGGATGGCATATGGAGGAGCGGCATATCGTCGTGGACGGCGAGCCGATGTCGGGCTCGATCTTCGACTTCGGCCTGTACTTCTTCCACAATGCCAAGGAGCTTGTGGCGCGGGGCAGCGGACCGTACTTCTACCTGCCGAAGATGGAGTCGCATCTGGAGGCGCGGGTCTGGAACGAAATCTTCGTGAAGGCGCAGGATCTGCTGGGCGTTCCTCAGGGCACCATCCGTGCGACGGTGCTGATCGAGACCATTCTCGCGAGCTTCGAGATGGACGAGATTCTCTATGAGCTGCGCGACCACTCGGCCGGCTTGAACTGCGGCCGCTGGGACTACATCTTCTCGTTCATCAAGAAGCTCGCCGCCGACACCAGCGTGGTGTTGCCGGACCGCGGTCAGGTGACCATGACGACGCACTTCATGCGCAGCTACTCGAAGCTATGCATCAAGACCTGTCATCGCCGCCAGATTCATGCCATGGGTGGCATGTCAGCTTATATTCCGATCAAGTCAGACCCGGTCGCGAACGAGAAGGCCCTGACGCAAGTGCGCGCCGACAAGGAGCGCGAGGCGACCGACGGACACGACGGTACCTGGGTGGCCCACCCCGGCCTGGTGCCGGTAGCGCTCGAGGTCTTCAACCGCATCATGCCGCAGCCGAATCAGATTGCGAAGCAGTTGCCGGAGTACACCGCGACCGCCGCCGATCTGCTGGAGATTCCGGCAGGAGAGATCACAGAGGCGGGTTTGCGCCAGAACGTGGCCGTCGGTCTGGGATACGTGGAAGCGTGGCTGCGCGGCATCGGCTGCGTACCGCTCTTCAACCTGATGGAAGATGCAGCAACGGCTGAGATCTCCCGCGCGCAGCTCTGGCAGTGGATCCACCATCACGCAAAGCTGAACGATAGCCGGGCGGTGACGGCGGAGCTCGTAGAGCAGACCATCGATGAAGAGCTGGAAAAGCTGAAGCCGACGCTGGATACGGAGCGGAGCGAGTCCTATGCCAAAGCCGCAGTGCTGATGCGGGACCTGGTCCGGGCAGAGAAGTTCCCGGAGTTCCTCACGCTGCCGGCGTATACGCAGGTGCTGCGAGAAGAGACGTTCGCGTAACTTTTTGTTTTGTCAGCGGAGAAGTCTGTTTTGTTGTGGGGTGCCCCACATACGCGGAGCTTATGTGGGAGATCGAGCGGAGCTCGATCCGTCCTTCAAATGGAGATTTGTGGCTTCCAGGCCCACCCTAACGTTGTGAGGGTGGGGCACCCAGACTGGGACGAATCGGTAGAAAAGCAGACTTCTCCGCTATCCTTCACCCCAGCCAGCAAAGCTGGCCGGGGACCCCGAGCGCTACGAAATGACAAAAATAAAAGTGCGGTTCTGCCTAAACCGCTACGGGCGTGCCGGCTATGGTCACCTGGTTTTTACCCGCGCGTTTGCTGACATAAAGGGCGCGATCGGCCTGTTGAATCAGGAGCGCCGTGTCATGTTCGCGGATATCGGCCCAGTTGGCGATGCCGATGCTGATGGTGATGCGCCCGATCGGGGAGCTCTGGTGAGGGATATCCAGCTCCCAGATCGCGTTCAGCATGGATTCCGCAACACGGCGGGCACCGCCCGCGTCGGCTCCCGGCAGCAATACGCCGAACTCTTCGCCTCCCAGGCGGGCAACGACATCCCCTCCGCGTCCGACCTTGCTCTGCAATGCCTGTGCAATCTGCCGTAGACAGTCATCGCCTGCCTGATGGCCGTACAGATCGTTGTAGGCCTTGAAAAAATCCACATCGATCATCATGATCGAGACGCCTGCCGCACGGCTCAGCTGTCGCAGCAGAGCATCGTCAAAGGCCCGGCGATTGGGCAGAACGGTCAGGGCATCCGTATTGGCCAGCCTGGCCATGGCCAGTTTTTCGCGCGTCAATGTCTCGCGCTCCATCTGCCAGATCTCTTCTGTCTGTTTCAGTGAGGAGATATCGCGGATGGTGCCGACGTAGCCCATGACCGCGCCTGACGCCTCGTCGAAGTAGGCACGGGCGACCGCCTCTACCCACCGGTAGCCGCCCTCTTTCTGCGCGATGCGGTAACGGATGACATGCTGACGTTTGCCGCTGGCCATGCTCTCCATTACCAGACGGGCCATGTCGCGGTCATCCGGATGGAAGGTCTGCATGCGATCCATCGCGAGAAACTCGGCCGGGGTCCAGCCGGTGAGCGTCTTGATCGCCGGTGAGATGTACCGCCGTGTTCCATCGAAAGAGGACAGGATGATGGTGTCCTCGGCATTCTGGAGCAGCGTCTGGTAGATGGAACGCGCTTCTTCGGCGGACCGGGCGTCGCGGCGCCGCTCATCCAGCAGTGCGCCTACCGGAAGCGCCGTTACAGCGCTGACGATAAGGAAGAGCTGCAAGAGCACCATGCGATGCTCGGCGCTGGCATTGACCGTCAGCCAGAATGGACCGTGATGCATGCTGGTTGCGGTGGTGCCTACGATCGTGAGCACCACGCCGGAGAAGGTGGCGCCTTCCAGGCCCATAGCGAGCACCATGATCACCATGGGCGGGAAAACGAAATAGAGAAGCGGATTCTGATTCTGCCAGAATGCGTAAACCGCCGTAGCCACAAAGGCACTTCCGGTGAGGATCGTTCGTAGAAGGTACGGCCGTAGTTTCTTGAAGGTTCTGTACTCTCCGCTGGTAAGAAACAGAACCACCGGCATGACGATGGCGATGCCAAGCGCGTCTGACAGCACGGAGGTCGTAGCCACATGCAGGAAGCTCTGGTGGGTGACCGGAGCCACCGGGATAGCGGCGAAACTACCCATCACGGCCGGAGCAACGATGGCGGCGATACCGAAACGTAGAACGTGCGCGCGTTCCTTGAGGTCGTCAAAGGTCGTTACGGCCGGGCTTATGATCCAGCCACAAAGAAACACCTCACAGGCATTGATCAGGCCGATCATCAGGGCAATGCCTGGCGGCAGGCCGGCGACGGCAGCACCCAGTATCAGGCCGACAGCACCGGCAGCCTGGCGAGCGAGAACAGCCGCCCAGTCACGTGGCCATAAGGGCAGCAGCAGGCCAAGCTGCAGACCTGTCAGGGGCCAGAGATAGATCAGTTGATCGCTGCGTCCAAGCACACCCAGGGTCAGCCACGTCGCCAGAAATGTGGCGACGAGCGTCATCAGCAGTGCGGGAATGCTCAGCGTGCCGGAGACCGATCGGTTCATGCGGATGAATGTGACGGCTGATATCTACAGGGATTGTAGCCCCATCCGTTTTCCCGCTACCGAAACTTGTCCTGATGGAGAGATCGGAGTCCCACATCAGGAGCGGCGATGCAGTAGATCCTCTGCGGACAGATTACGGATGCTGGCATCCAACAGTTCCACCATGTGGAAGGTGGGAATCTCCGCATGGCCACGCCGGCGCAGACCGGCCTGGAGCTGCAGCAGGCAGCCGGGGTTGGCGGAGATGAGCGCCTCCGCTTCGGTCGAAAGCAGGTTGTCGACCTTACGGTCACCAAGCTCGGCTGCCGGTTCGGGCTGAACAAGGTTGTAGATGCCCGCTGAACCGCAGCAGAGATTGGCCTCGGGCACCTCGCGGAGATCCAGGCCAGGAATGGTCTTTAGCAGATTCCGCGGTTCGGCATAGATACCCTGGGCGTGGCGCAGGTGGCAGGCATCCTGGTATGCGACCCGCAAGGGCAGGGGATGCCGCGGGCTTCGAGGTTCAAGGACGCTCAGTAGCTCCGAGATATCGCGGCACTTCGCGCTGAAAGCCGCAGCGCGTTCAGCCCATTGCGGGTCGTCGCGGAGCAGAAAGCCATACTCCTTCATCGTGGAACCGCACCCGGCAGCGTTGATGGCGATGTATTCGACATTGGCTGCCTCGAATTGGGCGATGGTCTGTTTGGCCATCCGCAGGGCTTCGTGCTCGACACCGGAGTGCACCATCAGGGCACCGCAGCACTGCTGGTTCTCAGGGACGACGACCTGGCAGCCCTCGGCCTCCAGCACTCGCGCGGTAGCTTCGTTCACATGCTGGAAGAAGACCTGCTGGACGCAGCCGGTCAGAAGACCGACGCGCGGACGGTCGTTCGCCTTGGTCTTAGACGGGTTGATGTGGCTGCGGAAGAGCGAGTCAGGCACACGAGGCAGCAGGGCCTCCATCGCCTGCAGACGCTTGGGCAGCAGCTTCAGAACCCCGGTGGCACGAACGAGCTTCTGCAGTCCAAGCCGCTGATAGGCGAACATGGGATAGGCCATCAGGCGCAGCCGCGCGGGATGAGGGAAGGTGGCGAACAGCAGCTTGCGAAACAGAGAGTCATCGGTCGCGCGGGGAATGTGGCGTTCGACCTGTGAGCGGGTGTCCTCGATGAGCTTGTTGTATTGCACGCCGGAGGGGCACGCGGTCATACAGGCCATGCAGCCCAGACAGTTGTCCATGTGCGTGCGGAAGGTCTGATCCAGACCGGCTTCCCCCTGCGTGGCCTTAGCCATCATGTAGATGCGTCCGCGAGGCGAGTCCATCTCTTCGCCCCACAGTACATAGGTGGGACATGCGGGGAGGCAGAAGCCGCAATGGACGCAGTCGGAGAGCAGTTCCTTTGACGGCGGATGATGCGGGTCAAAGGCCGAGGGCTTGGGAGGAGCTTCGATCTGGTGCAGATGAGACATGGCTAGCGGACCGGTTGCGCAGCTGGCTCAGCCGCCAGCGGGTTAAGTGTCTGGTTGGGATCGAACTGCTGCTTGACGATCGTCATCAGTGAAGAAGGCTCTTCCGGCCCCCATGGTGGCGTCGGGTCGTCCTGAGGGTGTTGAGGAATCGATAAAACTGTCATTGAACCAGCATCAGTATGCGCAGAGAGGCTTCCCAGTGCGGAATACGTTTGGCTGATATTTGGAAAGCAGGCGTAGAGGATGCCTATCGCCTGCGCGACGCAGCGCCCTCCAAGCTGGATAACGTTCGCAGCCTTGGATGAAAGTTCCGACGGCTTGCCGGTCACTTTCACCAGAAAGGCATCCGGTGTATTCATCACGTCTTCGCGAGCTGTCCATACATCAGGCGATGACGGATTGATTGCCATGCCATGCTGTCGCGCCAGTCCCGTCAGCATAGCCTCCTGCTTTGCCTCGGGATGCGCGTTGAGTTGAATGTCCAACGCGAAGCCTGACGTGTCGCCGCGTAGTTGCAGCGCCTGCGTAGCCAGATGGCTATCGCGAATCGCCTGCATCAGGGGTGCAAGCTTCTTGGCGCTCTCCGCTGCCACAGTGAAGCTTTGTGCGTAGCGCGGCAGGGCATACAGGCGGAAGGTCACCTCGGTGATGACAGCCAATGTGCCGAGAGAACCGACCATCAGCTTCGGTAGATCGTAGCCGGCGACATTCTTCACCACGCGGCCGCCGGTACGGGCAATCGTGCCATCGGCCAACACAATGGTCATGCCGAGCACCTGGTCGCGCAGAGAGCCGTAACGATGACGCAGAGCACCGGAGTCGTTGGTTGCGCAGATTCCTCCAACGGTAGCCGTAGCCGGCCATAGCGGATCCAGCGCAACAAACTGACCGTGCCGCGCGAGTGTCTGCTGCAGCGTCTCCCAGGTACAGCCTGCTTGTACGGTGCAGGTAAGGTCTTGCCATGGATGATCGACAACGCGATTCAGGCGCCGCAGAGAGATTTCAAGCTGTGGCTCGGCTGCAACTCCCCAGATAAGTTTCGTGCGGCCGCCGGTGGGCCGTACCTTCAGCCCATGGTGATCGGCGAAGCCCGTGATCGCGGCAACTTCGTGGGTGTCCTTTGGAGAAACGACGAAGACGCCATTGCGCTCCACGACAAACTCAGACCCAACGAGTGGAGCCAGATGTTCAGCGAGATTGGTGAGTACCTGCATTAGAAGACCTCCGCAATGCCGGAGGCTTCCACCGGATGAGGAACATAGTGGCCACGCTTCTGCTCACCGCAAAGCCGTGGCGTGGGGAAGAGCTTCTCCGGGTTGGCAATGTTGTCAGGATCGAAGGCGCGGCGCACGCGCTGCATCGTTGCCAGATCGGCGGGAGCATACATATAGCTCATGCTGCACTGCTTCTCGCGGCCTACACCGTGTTCGCCGGTGATGGAGCCGCCAGCTTCGACACAGAGGTCGAGGATGCGCATGGAGAGATCGATGGCGCGCTCCTCTTCGCCAGGGTTGTCACGGCTATAGAGCACGATGGGATGCAGGTTGCCGTCTCCGGCGTGAAAGACATTCGTAACCCGCAGACCTTCCGCGTTGGCCATGGCGGCAATCTTCTCCAGAACGACAGGGAGCGTGGTGCGGGGAATGACGCCATCCTGCACGATGTAGTTAGGACTCAGGCGGCCGGCGGCGGCGAAGGCTGCCTTACGCCCTTTCCAGATCAGCAGGCGATCCGCCTCGTCGACCGCATGGCGTGTCTCGAGAGCGCCGTTTTTACGGCAGAGTTCCAACACCTGTTCTGCCTGCAGCTTGACCTCGGCCAAAGGCCCGTCGACCTCTACGATCAGCAGACCATCACACATCGGGTAGTGAGGATGTACGGCTGCTTCTGCGGCAACGATCGCGAGCCGGTCCATAATCTCCATGGCAGAAGGCAGAAGCCCGGCGGCGATGATGTCACTGACTGTCTGCGCCGCAGCGGAGATAGAGGGGAAGGCTGCCAGAAGCACCTGGATGGCTTCGGGCTTCCGTACGATGCGCAGGGTCATCTCGGTGGCGATGCCGAGCGTTCCCTCGCTTCCGATAAAGACACCGAGAAGATCGTAGCCGGGAGCATCCGGCGACTTGCTGCCCAGCGTTACCAATTCGCCGGATGGTAGAACCACTGTCGCTTCCAGAACGTGGGTGACGGTGAAGCCGTACTTCAGGCAATGGGCTCCGCCGGCGTTCTCGGCAACGTTGCCGCCAATGGTGCAGACCGTCTGCGAAGAGGGGTCGGGAGCGTAGAAGAATCCGGCGCCTGCGACCGCAGTGGTCACGTTGGCATTGATGACTCCGGGCTGCACCGTGATCTGATGATTAACCAGATCGATATCCAGGATCTTCGTCATGCGGGAGAAGCCAATGACGACGGATCCATGAGTAGGCAGTGCCCCGCCAGAGAGTCCCGTGCCGGCCCCGCGGGCGACGAAGGGAACCTTATGCCTGGTACAGAGGCGCAGAATCGCCTGTACCTGCCCGGTGGTCTCCGGCAGCAGAACCGCAGAGGGAGCCTCACGGAAGGCGGTAAGGCCATCGCACTCATAGGTTTGCAACTGGTTCTGTGCGGTAATCAGGCCGCGCGGACCAACGATCTCGAGAAACGCTGTAAGAAGTTCGGCCGAAAGCATGGCACCCCTAAGGATAAGGGACGGCATGAAGATTTGGTGACATCCGAACCACCCAAAAGCGTACTGTAACGAAAAAGCCGTCCAGAGCGTCAGACAACCGGACGAGGAGACAGTCATGTTGATTAAGACCACTACCGAGATTCCATCTTCGGAGATCACTCCGCAGGAGAAGTTCCTGAGCCGTCGAGGGTTTCTGGCGGGAGCGGCTGCCGTGGCGGGCGCCGGCGTGATGGCGCCACAGGGACTTTGGGGTGCAACCAAGCTGCAGACGACACCGGGAAAGTTTTCACTCAGTGAAACGCCGACGCCTCTGAAGAAGGCAATCAGCTACAACAATTTTTACGAGTATGGAGTCGACAAGAGCGATCCTGCAGCCAACGCACATCGCTTGAAGCCACGGCCGTGGACCGTGCAGGTAGAAGGGCAGATTCAGAAACCGCTGACCTTTGACATCGACACCATCATGAACTACCGCCCGCTGGAAGATCGCGTCTATCGCTTTCGCTGTGTTGAGGCATGGAGCATGGTGATTCCCTGGGTAGGCTACTCGTTCTCAGAGTTCGTGAAGGCCTGCAACCCTCTGCCAAGCGCCAAGTACATCCAGTTCATCTCGCTGGCGGATAAGAAGCAGATGGACCTGCCGGACTCGGCGGGAATCTACTGGCCATATTCCGAAGGTCTGCGGATGGATGAAGCGATGCATCCGCTCACGCTGCTTACCTTCGGCTCGTTTGGGCAGACGCTCGAGAATCAGCAGGGCGCTCCGATCCGCATCATCGTTCCATGGAAGTATGGCTTCAAGTCCGCCAAGTCGATCGTGAAGATTCGCTTCCTCGACAAGCAGCCGCACACGTCATGGAATGATCTTGCTCCAAACGAATACGGTTTCTACGCCAATGTGAATCCGCAGCACAATCATCCGCGTTGGAGCCAGGCGAGCGAACGCAAGATCGATGCTTCGCTCTTTCCCAAAACGGTAACGACCCTGCCATTCAATGGTTATGGAAGTGAAGTCGCCGGCTTATACAGCGGAATGGATCTCAATAAGAATTATTAGAAGAAATCAGCTCGTGGCTGATTGCTGCGCCTCAGCCTGAAATTAGGAAGATGTAACGAGATGCGCCCGTAACCGGGCGCATTTTCTTTTGCTCGCTACTCCGCAAGTCTCTGTGGTTGTTACGACAAAGACAGTTAAATTGCGGGAAAAGTCGAGCGAAACGAGTCACCTCTAAAGTCTCTTTGCTCCGCGCCGAAGAGTTAAGTGACGGGAAGAAGATGCTGCAAAGAGTCCCCCTCTAGCGACTGTTTCGTTTCGAGCCCGACGCTGCCGCCTGGTGGGGGAAAAGTCTGCAAAGGATTGCACGTTACCTGCGGTTGCGTGAGGAATTTCGATTCCTTCGCCCCTCCAGAGTGCAGTTTTCGTGGCATAGCGATTGCTTCGTTACTGCCATAGCAGCTTGCTGCATGTCTCCGCCGGTTCTTTGAAGGAGAGGACGAGATGACTACGTACAAATTAAAAAATCAAGCTGTAGCACTCCTGGTTGTAATGCTGCCGTTATCTTTTGTCGGACAGACTTCCAAACACAAGACGCCCTCTCCGCTGGAGATCGCGAAGAACTCAATGCCGTTACACCTTACACGTGAAACAGCCTCGCTAGCGATGAAAACCAAAGCAGCAGCGATCGCTGCAACTGCATCAACCGCTGCAACCGCATCCTCTGCCTCATCCTCAACGACAAAAGCGCCCGCCGTCATACCCTCAGCGGTTGCTTTCATCACAGTGGAAGGCCGCTCCGCAGATGAGATCCTGCAGGCCGACACCGCTATTGCATTGCAGGCAACAAGCGCCGAGATGCAGACGGCACCTGGCACCTATAACGATATCCCTCGCTTCCTGATGACGGAGCCGGGCGTAACTTTCGATACTGACTCCAGAAACACCTATATGGTGAACGGCGGTAACCCGATCGAGAATCTGTATGTCGTCGACGGCGTTGAAGTCGCGAACATCAACCACCTCAGCACCAGCAATTCCTCGGGTGGCTTTGTGTCGATGCTGGATACCGACGCGGTCTCGTCGGTCAGCCTGCACAAAGCGCTGTACAGCACAAAGTACACCGGAGCTCTGTCTTCTGTTCTCAGCGTGAACACGGCGGCGCCGAGTGCGCAGAAGCGCCATCTTCAGATGGACATGGGGTATGCCGGTGTGGGCGCGATCTTCAGTCATTCTCTTGGAAAGAAGGCTGCATTCCTCACACAGTATCGCCGCAGCGTGATCAACTACTTTACCGATGACATCGGTATCGGCGGTGCGCCGATTTACTCCGGAACACTGGCTCGTGTAGACACGCATCCGACCGGAAAGGACACGGTCTTCGGCCTGTATATCGGTGGCAATGACAAGATCGCCCTCCGTCCAAATCTGCAGGACAACGAAGACCCGGGTTACATCAGCACGACGTACACAGGGAATCGCGGTATCTATGCCGCGACGTGGAACCACATTGTCTCCGGCAGCACGCTGCTGACAAGCCAGGTGAGCTACGCTTCATCGCACACCACGACCTCGCAGATGAACGCCATGCAGAACAACGCTCCGGTGTACAGCGATGACCTGAAGGAAGGGCTCAGCAACGGCCGTTTTGAATGGCTCTCTGACAGACGCAATTACAAAATGCTTTTGGGTACGACCTTCGGTGTTCGTCAGCTTGACTACACGATCAACCAGGCGAAAGGTTTCCCCAGCCCCTATAACGTCGAACCTCTTCCGGTGAATGCAAGCGATATCCAGTTCAACGGAAACCCGATGGACCAGGCAGCCTATGGTCAGTTCACCTGGAAGAAGTTCCGCAAGCTTGAAGCGACTCTTGGCGCTCGCATGCAGCGGTTCGGTTTGAGTGGAGCAACAGCAGTATCGCCGCAGGCCAGTGTGATGGTGCAGCTTACCAAGAGCGTGCGCTTCTTCGGCGGAGTTGCGAACTATAGCCAACAGGTGCCGCTGCCCACCGTGCTGGGTATCGCATCGAACCGCACTCTGAAGCCGATCTCCGATGTGCAGTATCAGGCAACGGTGGTCTACGAGACTGAGCGTGGAGACCGCTTCAGCATCGGCGGATATCACAAGGTGTACTCGATGTATCCGGTATCGGAGGAGCATCCGACGCTCAGCCTGGCCAACATTGTGGATACCTTCGGACAGCCCTTCCTGTATATGCCGATGGTCAGCAAAGGATCGGGTATCTCCAATGGCGTTGAGGTCGAATTCAACTCGAGCTTCAACCGCAAACTGTTCGTTCGCACCAACGTGGGCCTGGGACGTTCGTTCGCGACGGCTCTGGATGGCGTCTCGCGTCGCACCAACTATGACATGCCTCTGCGGACTAACCTGATCGCCGGTGTCCGCATGGGCAAGAAGCAGGTCTTCACGACCCGCTACTCCTCGCACACCGGTACGCCGTACACACCGTACCTGGTGATGCAGTCGCAGCTCCAGCAGCGGCCGATCTATGACGTCACCAGTGTCAACACTGCACGTGGCACTGACTATCAACGCGTCGATGTTCACTATGAAGTGAATCTTCAGAAAGAGGGCCGCGGTATGAAGCTGTACGGCGGACTCGATAACGTCCTCAACAACCGGAATTATTACCAGTACGTCATGATTCCGCACTGCCCGGGTTGCGGGCCCTACGAACTAACCCAGATGAATCGCTATCCCGAGTTTGGGCTCACCTGGGCTTTCTAAAAATATCCTGACGTTGCTAGTGGCCCGCCTCCGAGATCATCCGGGGGCGGGTCATGGGCTTTAAGCCATGGGTTTTGCAGTTGTGAAGGGTATATCGAACACGCACTGGAGCGTTTTCCCTGTTGCTCGAACCCGCGTGAGATGACGGATATCTATGGTTCAGGCGAGAATGGAGTCGCTCCAATATTCCCGTCGGAGGATTTCCGGAATGAAGCGCAATTCCTTGCTCGTCCTCGCGTCAGCCATGGCTCTTGTTACCTCTGGCGCTGTAGCCCAGCAGATTCGTACCGGCCAGCAGGCCTGGGCCGGCTATGCCGATGAGAAACCCGGTCAGCGCTGGAAGATCACCGTCGCCGATCTGCCGGAGCCGAATGAAGCCGAGGCGGTGGGGAATGGACCGCATCTCGTGGACCGTCCGCAGAATGCCTGGCCGCAGGCGCCCGCGGGATACAAGGTGGAGATCTACGCTCAGGGATTTGATATCCCGCGCCTGATGCGTACGGCCCCCAATGGAGATGTGTTTCTGGCGGACACCGGTGCCGGCACGATCAAGGTGATGCGTGGCGTAGGTGCTGATGGCAAAGCCGTGACGGTAGAAACCTTTGCCAGCGGACTCGATCGCCCGTTCGGAATTGCCTTCTATCCGCTGGGGCCAAATCCTCAGTATGTCTACGTGGCCACGACAAAGTCGCTCTATCGCTATGCGTACAAGAATGGCGATCTAAAGGCCGCGGATAAGGGCGAGCAGTTGATTGAAAAGCTCTATCCGATGGCTCCCGGTAGCGGGCATTCCACGCGCGATGTGGTCTTCTCGAAGGACGGAAAGCGGATGTTCATCTCCGTGGGCTCAGGCTCGAACGTAGATGACATGGATACGCATCCCCAGGAAGAGCATCGTGCCGATGTGCTGGAGTTCACACCAGACGGTAAGTTCGTGAAGGTGTATGCCGCAGGCATTCGTAATTGCGTGGGTGAGGCCATCAATCCCACGACGGGCGAGCTATGGTGCTCGACCAACGAACGCGACAACCTCGGCAACAACCTGGTGCCGGACTACATCACCAGCGTCAAGGAAGACGGTTTCTATGGCTGGCCCTGGTTTTACATGGGCGGTCATCAGGATCCTCGCCACAAAGGCAAGCATCCGGAGTTGAAGTCGAAGGTCATGACGCCGGACGTTCTGGTGCAGCCACATATGGGATCGCTGCAACTGATGTTCTATCCGGGCGGACAGTTTCCGGGCGTTACCGGCGATATCTTTGCCGCGGAGCATGGAAGCTGGAATCGCAAGATCCGTGGGGGGTATGAGGTGATTCGCGTCCCGATGAAGAACGGCAAGCCCACGACCGGCGAGTACGAGGACTTCCTGACCGGCTTTGTCACGCCCGAAGGGCAGGTCTGGGGACGTCCCGTGGGTGTTACTACGGCTAAGGACGGTTCGTTGCTGGTGAGTGACGATGGCTCACGTACCATCTGGCGGGTCAGCTATACCGGGAAGAAGTAGGCGTATCGACAAATTCGATTTGAGTGGTTAGGAATTTTTGGGATTTCCTAACCCACCCTAGCGTTGCGAGGGCGGGGCACCCGGGCGGGAAAAGTACCAAGGGCAGGGTCGGGCCATAATAAGCGCTGAAGGCGCGCTCGATATCAGCCTGGGGCAACTCCCCAGGTTTTGACGCCCCATAGAAAATAAAGGGCTGAAGGCCCGTTCCATAGTTCTTCAGTAGAGGCGAATTTGTCGATACCACAATCAAAAGGCTGAAGGTTTCTTTCACGTAAGGACATAAGAGAATGGATAAATATGACATCTATGTTCAGATGTTCGGCGTGATCTGGGTTATCGGTTGCAGCCATTTGTGATCAAGGCCTCTGATCGAATAGCAGCATGGAACGCAAGATTTGGTATCAAAATTAGTTCCAGGTTCTCTCGCATCTTTTTCACTTTCACGTTACTTCTCGGACTCTTCGGAGCTATCAAACTTGCAGTGGAGATCATCGCCAAAAGTGGGTCATAGCTTGTCATTGAGACTCATTGATTGCGTTTCCCAACCGCCCCATCCCCGTTTCTGCTGGTAAGCGGCACGGCCCAACTGGTACGGTTCTGGTATGCACGCTTCCCAACTGACCCTCTACATTGGTGCGGTCTTTATTCTGGCTATCGCACCCGGGCCGGATAACATTCAGGTTCTTGTTCGCGGCATCTCGCAGGGACGTATGGCCGGCTTTGTCGCTGCCTGCGGCTTCGCCTTCGGTGTCATCTTCCACACGACCATTGCGGCTGTTGGGCTGGCTGCGGTCCTGCGGGCCTCTCCGGTTGCATTTCAGATGATCAAGTACGCCGGCGCCGCCTATCTGTTCTGGATCGGTGTCAAGTGCTGGCGCAGCGGCTCGTTCTCCGTTGCAGGGAACGCACCGAAGAAGTCGCTGGGGCTGGTCTTTCGCCAGTGCGTCATCGGGAGCATGCTGAATCCCAAGGTGACGCTCTTCTTCCTCGTCTTTCTGCCACAGTTCGTGCAGAAGAACGGGACTTCGCCGGCAATCCAGATGATGATTCTCGGCGGCATCTTCATGATGATGGCCTTCCTCGTCTTCAGCACGATCGGCATCTTTGCCGGAACTGTAGGCGCGTGGCTCAAGCGGAACCCAAAGGCAGGCGTGTGGCTTGATCGCCTCGCCGGGACTACATTCATTGGTGTAGGTCTGAAGGTTGCGTTTGGAGACTAAAAAGTCGTAGAGAGTTTGTTGTCTCATTGCAGAGAGATCATTGCATCTCTCTCGGTTTTATCGTGATCTAACCTCTCGCACCTACAACAGGGACTACAAGGAGAGATGCCATGGCAGAGACAAAGAAGGTTGCGCTCATTACCGGAGCAAATAAAGGAATTGGCTTTGAGACCGCCAAACAGCTCGGCGAGCAGGGAATTACCGTCGTGGTTGCCGCCCGCGACCAGCAGAAGGCCGATGGCGCCGTCCAGAAGCTGAAGGCCGCGGGTATCGATGCTTATCCCGTCGTGCTGGAGATTACCCGCTCCTCCGACTTCCCGAAGGTGTATGACTTCCTCGACAAGACCTTCGGCAAACTCGACATCCTGATCAACAATGCCGGTGTCAGCGAAGGCGGCGACGACTGGATGGCGAACACCGCGCCGACCGTGACACAGAAGCAGTTGCGCGACGTCTTCGATACCAACTTCTTTGGCCTGATTGAGCTGACGCAGATACTGCTGCCGCTCGTCCGTAAGAGCCCAGAGGGACGCATCGTGAACCTCTCCAGCATTCTGGGCTCACTCACGCTGCACGCCGATCCAACGTCGCCGATCTACGGCAGCAAGATGGTCGCGTATAACGCTTCAAAGGCCGCGCTGAACTCCTACACTATCCATCTGGCGGCAGCGCTGAAGGATACGCCGATCAAGGTCAACGCCGCTCATCCTGGTTGGGTCAAGACCGATATGGGCACCAGCGCCGCTCCGATGGAGATTCCCGACGGCGCGAAGACCTCAGTACGCCTCGCCACTCTGCCCGCCGACGGACCGACAGGCGGCTACTTCCATATGGACCAAACGCTCCCTTGGTAGGGAGCGTTCGTTAAAAGTTGCAAGTTAAAAGTTAAAGCGTTAAGGCTGTGGTTGTTGAGGTGAACGTGTCTCACGCCACAGCCTTTTCCTTCGTGCGGTGAGGTCGACCATTCCGGTCGCCACGACCTTAACGCTTTAACTTTCAACCTTTGACTTTTAACCTGGCTTTGTCCAGCTCCCACGCCTTCGCATACTTCCAGCTCGCATAGGCAGCATGGTAGAGGTGGAGCATCAGGCCTTCGCGGCCGTCGAGGAAGCCGAGGCGGAACCAGAAGTTCCATTTCAACTGAAGCACGGGCCGGATGACCACGTTCCAGACGAAGGTGAGATAGCCGCGGCTAACCACGCCTTGTTGGGCCAGCATCTCGGAACCCAGCCCACTGTAGCGGTTCATGTGGTCCACGAAGCCGGAGATGGTGGGATAGGGATAGTGAACCAGTGCGCCTTCCAGCTCATCCGATTCGCCTTCAAAGCTGATCGTCTCGTGCACCAGGCGAGCACCGAAGGTGGCTGCGCCGCGACGGAAAAGCCTAAGCTTGCTGTCAGGGTAGAAGCCGCCATGCCTGATCCAGCGGCCGAAGATGATGTTCCTGCGCGGCAGATAGTAAGCGTCGTGCGGAGGATTTGAAGGCAGCAGAATACGCAACTGCTCGGCAAGCTCAGGGCTTACCAGCTCGTCGGCGTCGAGCGAAAGAATCCAGTCCCCGGTGCATTTAGCAATTGCCGAGTTCTTCTGTCCGGCATAGCCCTTCCAGGGTTCTTCGTAGACCTTGGCGCCGAAGCTGCGGGCCAGCTCGACGGTTTTATCGGTGGATCCGGAATCCACCACAATGACCTCATCGGCGAACTGCAGCGAGGGCAGAGTTCGGCGGAGGTTCTCTTCTTCATTCAGGGTAATGATGGCGACAGAAAGCGTCATCGTACGCTCAGACTAACCGCGCCCGGGCGATCTGGGTAATAAAAATTAGCCAAGCGTGATGGAATCGTCGCTGAGATGCTCGCGTAACAGACGCTGCGTCAGCGGTTGCAGCGCTTCGCCGGTCTTTGGCAGCACAAACTGGCCATCGTGCCACTCCAGCTTGAACGAGGTTGACAGAGCCGAGATCCAGATCTGGCGGACCGGCGTATTCGGTGTAAAGACGAACTTTGCGCTGCCGTCTTCAAACAGAACATTCAGCACGCCATTCTTCTCTTCCACCTCGAAGCCGCCATCTTCTTCGGCTTCAATCAACGCCTGCTTCAGGCTCTCGAGAGCGGTGTCACTCTCCCTGCGAAATGCGGCTTCGTCCAGCATGGTTTCAGTCTACCAATCCCAGGCCAAATCTCGGAGGGCCTGGCGACCTCGTTCGCTGGCGTAAGGTCTCGGGCCAAAGACGAAGCCGCGCCTGGCACAGCGGCCGGGCGCGGCGAAAGGAACGGAGAAATGCCGGTTAGAAAGGAATATCGTCGTCGGTGATACCGGTGCCGGCGAAGTCGTCCACCGGGGCAGGCGAACTGGAGCCGAAGCTCGCGGTGTTGCCGCGCGAATAGCCGCTGCCACCACCCTGGCCGCCCTGACCACCACCGCCACCAAGCAGCGTGAGCTCATTCACCAGGATCTCGGTACGGTACTTCTTCTGTCCGCTTTCCTTGTCGTCCCAGCTCCGCGTCTGGATCTTGCCTTCGACGAAAAGCTGCGTGCCTTTCTTGACGTAGTCGCGAACGATCTCCGCGGTCCGGCCGAAGCAGACAAGGTTGTGCCATTCGGTCTTATCAACCCAGTTGCCCGTCTGATCTTTCGCGCGTTCGGCTGTGGCCAGGCCGAACGTTCCCACCATCGTGCCGCTGGGGGTCGAGCGGATCTCGGGATCCTTGCCCACATTGCCCAACAGAATCACTTTATTTACACCACGCGCCATATCGTTTCTCCACTTCTCTCTCTAGAGCATTTTCCCTGTTGCTGGGTAGCCCGGAAGAGGTGTGCAGCGGCGTTTTCATTGAGGAAAACGCCCATAGATGCACAAGCCCTACACTACACCTACAGGAAAATGCTTTAATCGGTTGCACCGAGGATACTAGTATCCAACTATTCCCTCAAATCCTTGAGCCACTTCGCCATCCCTAAAAGGGAGAGCAGGCAGCCCATAGGCAGGCAGCACATGGCCACCATCAGGCCCAGCCAGCCCGTGTTCGTATGAGGGCCCTGCCGTGTAAGTCCACCGAAGACAGTGGCCGTCAGCAGCGCGGACAAAAGTCCCACCAGTAGAATGCCGCCGCCGTACTGCAACAGAATTTTCGTGTCGTTCTTCATCTCTCGAATTCGCACAGCCCCTTAGCGCCGGATCGCCGCCTGCATGAGGTAAACCACGACGCCGGTGACTGAAACGTACATCCACAGAGGGTAGGTGTACTTCGCCAGAGCACGATGCTGCGGAAAG
Organism: Terriglobus sp. 2YAB30_2; assembly: GCF_052114765.1. Classification (NCBI taxonomy): domain Bacteria; kingdom Pseudomonadati; phylum Acidobacteriota; class Terriglobia; order Terriglobales; family Acidobacteriaceae; genus Terriglobus; species Terriglobus sp. 2YAB30_2. Next base: position 412,532 of record NZ_JBFRFJ010000003.1, on the reverse strand, counting down.
CGTTCTGTCAGCGACAGGAAGAAAGTGATCAGAACAATCGGCAGCGCAACCACGCTGGTAAGAATGTGCGAGATCAGAAGCAAAAGATAAGTCCACCAGACGCCGCCGGTGTGTGCGATCGGCAGTTTGGTCTCGCCATGCAATGCAAAATTACCCAGGTAGCTGACCAGGAAGAGCGTCGAAAAGAAGAATGCCGCAAACATCATCGTGCGGTGTTGCTTGACCTTCTTCGCCATGATGAAGCGCACGCCGATCAGGATGCAGATGGCGCTGAGCCCATTCAGCAGGCCGTTCAGCGCAGGCAGGAAGGCGAGTTGTGTGCCTGCCATATCGACCGGCTGATGGAAATAGACAAGCCAGAAGATGAAGGCGCTGGCAGCGGCGCTGACTGCGATAATCGTCCAGATCGCGCTCGCCGGCGTGTGGATTCTAGGTGCTCCGGCAGGAGTTGTTGCCATTAGAAGAAGATCCTTCCCTGGGCGTTCAGCATCATGGCCGCCAGCAACAGCGGCAGATAGATGACAGACGCTTTCAGCAGATCGCGTGCATAGGCTCGCGACGTCAGTGGGTCTGTTTCTTTCAGAATCCTGGCGAAACGCACTGTGTACCACAGGTAGCCAAGGCTCAGGATGGTTGCGGCGATGGCGTAAGGAATTCCGGTCACTCCCAGCCATGTCGTCCACAAGCTCACAGGAATCATGAGTACGGCGTAGAAAAGGCTTTGGGCCACGGTCGTTAGCCCGTTGGGCGAGACGACGGGCGTCATCTTGATGCCGGCGTTGGCATAGTCTTCCCGGTACATCCAGGCGATGGCCATGAAGTGCGGGAACTGCCAGACAAAGAGCACGGCGAACAGCGCGACACCGGGCCACTCGATCATGCCACGGGCAGCTGTCCAGCCGATGAGCGGCGGCAGGGCGCCCGGAAAGGCTCCGATGAAGGTCGCCAGCGTCGTCATGCGCTTCAGCGGCGTATAGATTCCGACGTAGCCGACAGCGGTGATAAGCGTGAGGGTACCGGTCAGAAGATTGGTCTCGTGCGCCAGGAACATCGACCCGAAGAAGACGGCCGCGAATCCTAGAAGCAGGCCATGCAGCAGACCGATACGGCCGGCCGCCATGGGACGGCGCGCTGTGCGTCGCATCTGTGCGTCGCTGCGGCGCTCCAGGGCTTCATTCAGCGCTGCGGAGCCGGCAGTGACCAAGGCCATGCCACCCAGCGTATAGAGCAGGCCCATGTTGAAGGGGCTGATGCCACTACGGAGCGAGCCCAGATAGAAGCCGGCGGCGCCGGTGATGACGACGAGCAGGGTGACACGGGCCTTGAACAGCTCCGCATAGTCCATCATCCACTCGCGAAGCCGTGAGGCCGCGGCGGAGCCCGTCAGATCCTGAGTTGTTGCCGGGGATTGCACGCTCCTACTAGGATACCGCGCTGATTTCTGCCAGTTGAGGGCCCGCATAGAAAATCGGCTGCGTAGCAGCCGATTTTCGGACAGGTTCTGCGGTAGCTGCTTTTCGAAATACGCCCTAACCTTGGCACATCGCCGCGAACCTCATCCAGAGGTGAGTTTGTCCGAACGGAATCCGTGTCAGATGCACCACGATGAGCGCCAGGGCCGGAATCCAGGTAGCGCGGTGGATTCTTTTCAGCGTGATGAGGTCATAGACCATGATGGCTGCCAGCAGTCCGAAAAGAACAAGCGACTGCTTCAGGCCGGTCAGGCTGGGCCATACCGTGTACGGAAAGCGCCCGACGGCGGCATCCAGAATAGCGATCGTTGCGATCATGATCAGGCGCTTGTGAGCCTGGGGCGTGCGGCGGGCCAGGTAGCTCCATCCGGCAAACCACGCGAAAAGCCCCGCGCCTGTGACCGGAACGATGAAGAAGGTCAGCGGATCGAGACCTGAGCCGGGAGGAGACATGTTCCGCCGCAATGCGTCAAGAGCAGCGGCCACGGCAATGACGACCCAGGCCGCTGCCAGGCCGAAGCCCCACACGCCTACGGTCATGTGCAGTTTTACCTTGCGGGCGCTGATCAGGCCAATCTGGACGATCAGGGTGATCAGCCACAGCGTCGCCGCGATGGCGTGGACGTGAATTGTTGGGCTGGGAAGTTTGGCGTGGACCATGCCGGCCGCGTAATAGGTTTTTGAGAATCCGAGCCAAACCAGCAGAAGCATCAAACCGCACAGCAAGGGAAAGAAGACACGGTCGGGATGTACCGGCCGTTTTACAGCCACAGCAGTCGTTGCCACGGAGTATTTCTCCTGTAGGTGTAGGTTAGGGATTCGTTATCTATGGGCGTTTTCCGCAATGAAAACGCCCCTGCACTCCCCTTCCGGGCGACCCAGCAACAGGAGAAATGCTCTAGCGTTCATCCTTTGTGGATTTTGGGAATTTACCAAGCCCTTCCGGCAGAGCAGATTTACCATAAGCCTTGATGCCGTCCGACGCTACAACTTTTCCATCGCAGAAGGATTTCGTCCGTCTGGCGAAATCGCACACCCTGGTTCCGGTCTACCGCACGGTGACCGCCGATCTTGAGACTCCTGTCTCCGCCTTCCTGCGCATCGCCGCCGAGGAGCCGGAGGCATTTCTACTGGAGTCCGTTGAAGGCGGCGAGCGCATTGGCCGCTACACCTTCATCGGGATTCAGCCCTATCGCCGCATGACCTCTCGCGGAACGTCGATTACCGTCACGGAAGGGAAACGGACGCGGAACTTCACCGGCGATATCTTCACAGAGCTGAAAGCAGCGCTGACGGCCCACAAACCGGCCAAGCTGCCCGCTCTGCCTCCGTTTACTGCAGGGGCCGTAGGCTTCTTCAGCTACGACGTCGTTCGCCAGATCGAGCGCCTGCCGGAGCTCGCCGACGACGAACTGCATGTGCCGGATGCCTGCCTGATGTTCTTCGATCAGGTGCTGGCCTTCGACCATGTAAAGAAGGCGATCCATCTGATTGTGACTGCGGACGTGACCAAAACCTCTCCGGCGGCAGCATACAAACGCTCGGAGAGCCGGCTGAACGCGCTGGAAAAACGCCTGCATACGTCACTGAAGCGGACGCGGAAGCGGAAGAACGAGGCGAAGCTCGAGATCAAGCCAAGGACCCGGAAGGCTCAGTTCCTTAAGGCTGTGGAAAAGACCAAGGAATATATCGCGGCCGGCGACATCTTCCAGTGCGTTCTGTCGCAACGCTTCGACGTCACCCCAGGTGTGGATGCCTTTGAGGTCTATCGTTCGCTGCGTATCGTCAATCCCAGCCCGTACATGTACTTTCTCCGTTTCCCGATGGACGGTGTCCCGGCGCATATCGTCGGCTCATCGCCGGAACTACTGGTGCGCGTTCACGGATCGAAGGTGGAGTACCGTCCGATCGCAGGCACGCAGCCACGGGCGGAAGACCCGGCGGAGGATCTCGCGCTGGAGCTGCATATGCGCCAGGACCCGAAGGAGGTCGCTGAGCATGTGATGCTGGTCGACCTGGGCCGTAACGACGTGGGCCGCGTCTCCGAGTTCGGGTCGGTCAAGGTGACGGATCTGATGTTCGTCGAGCGTTATTCGCACGTCATGCACATGGTCAGCTCGATCGAAGGTACCCTCCGCGACGGTCTCAACCCGATGGACGCCTTCCGTGCGTGTTTCCCCGCGGGCACTCTGTCGGGTGCGCCGAAGATCCGCGCCATGGAGGTGATTGAGGAGCTGGAGCCGTCACGCCGCGGCGTATACGGCGGCAGTGTGCTGTATGCGGATTTCTCCGGAAATCTCGACTCCTGCATCGCGATCCGTACATTGTTCATGCATGGCAAAGAGGGCCATATCCAGGCCGGCGCCGGCATTGTGGCCGATTCCGTGCCGGAGAAGGAGTTCCAGGAGAGCGTAAACAAGGCGCGTGCAGTGGTGCGGGCCATTGAGAGGGCTCGGACGCAGGTGTAAGCGGCAGGACATCTCGGGATTGGGTTTTCAAAACAGAAAAGGGCGCAGCATTCGCTGCGCCCTTTGTTATCCGCTGAAACGCGATCAGCGCGGTGAATGACCGTTCGGTTTGCCGCCGCCTTCATCCCCGTTCGTGCCGGCCAGCGCCGTCTGGATGTTATTCCAGACATCTTCGGAAGGATCGATGTCGCTACCAGGATCAAGCAGCATGCGGGCCTGCTCTGCGATGTATTCCAGGTCGCGGACTAGCGCGGAGCAGGTCGGGCACGTGCTCAGGTGCTGCGCGTAGACGGGATCGTCCGAGAGTCTGCCTCCCTTGGAATTAGCAAAGAGCTCAGGGAGCTGTTCCTGGAACTCCGCGCAATCGATCGTGCGGATTGGAGTGGAATCGGACACTTAAGCGACCTCCTGCCGGGTAGCCATCTCACTCTGCTTAAGTAATTCGCGGAGCTTGAGGCGGGCCTTATGCAACTGGGATTTGGAATTGCCGGTAGAACACTCAAGCATGGCGGCAATCTCATTGTGCTCATAGCCTTCAATGTCATGCAACACGAAGACCAGACGGTATCCCGGGGGAAGGGTAGCAATAGCGCGTTCAAGCGCGACACGATCGACGGAGCCTGAGAGCTGGGGATCAGCGGTGCCGAAGTCACGCTTCGGTGCATCTTCCTCGCTGGGATTGATGGTCTCTTCAAGAGAGACGAGCTGTAGCCCCTTCTTGCGTAGATGCATCAGCACCAGATTGACGGTCAGACGGTGCAGCCAGGTCGAAAACGCGCTCTCCCCGCGGAAGCTGCCGAGCTTGCGAAAGAGATGCAGAAACGCTTCCTGGGTCATGTCTTCGGCTTCAGAAACATTGCCGAGCATACGAAGGCACAGTGTGTACACGCGCCGCTTGTGTAGCGCATAGAGTTTGGCAAATGCGTCGGGGTCACCGTTTTTGGCCCGCTCCAGGGCATCTGCCTCGCCAGCGATGGGCGGATTACGCTTAAACATGCCTGGCGTTGCGTTCGTCTGGGTCATCGTCCTGCCTTGAAGTTGCATGGGTTATGGCTTCTTGGAACCGGGTTAGGTACGTAAAAGTCATACGCCAGGAAACCAATAGTACAGCATGTCGGTACGATTGGCTGAAAACAAACTGGCGCCTTCGGAGGCTTACTCCGTTAGAGGCGACGATAGAAGTGTGAGTTGCCTGACGAAGACCTCCGGCCTTCGGCGAACCATTGCAAAGCATTGAGAGATAAAGCTTTCCCCGTAGATGCTCTCAGGCTCTACGAGCCGATATAACGGGCATAGAGAGTACGGGCCTGCACTGGATCGGTCGTGCCCTGAATCAGCGCGCGTCCATCGGGAAAGACCGTGATCGTAAACGGCGGGCGCTCAAATCGCAGCAGCAACTCGTTGGAACGGATCGTGCCGTGGGGCGCCAGGCGGGCCGCCAGCTCGGCGAAATCGACGGGCCGGTTGTGCTCGTGGATCTGGACGGAGTTTCGGCCACAGAGGGTGATGTGAGGGCGAGCCTCACCGGCCAGGTGAACAAACTGCCGTTTACCGCAGACCTCACACTCGGAATCTGGCCTGGCCGAAGAGATCTCGCTGCGCTCATTGGTCCACAGATCGTAAGAGAGCAGGGTACGGCGCATGGCATTGAGATCGCCGATGAGATATTTCAGTGTCTCCGTCACCTGCAGCGACGCGGCGAAGTTCACGGCGGTATTAAGAATGCCGGCGGTATCGCAGGTCTCGACCGTACCTGAAGGCGGCTTGGGGAAGAGGCAGGCGAGGCAAGCTGTCTGTCCGGGAAGGATGTTCATGCTGGCGGCATAGGAGCCGATGGCGGCCGCATAGATCCAGGGAACAGCCTGCTCGATGGAATAGTCGTTGATCAGATAGCGCGTCTCGAAGTTGTCGGTGGCATCCAGAACAATCTGCGCGCCGTTGAGAAGTTCATGAATATTGCCGGGGACCAGGTCCGCAATGTGTGCGTGGATGGCAATCTGGGAATTGAAGGCCGCAATGCGCCGACGGGCGGCCTCGGCTTTGGGGGTAGCGTTGCGCGCATCCTCTTCTTCAAAGAGGACCTGGCGCTGCAGGTTGGACTCTTCAACAAAGTCGCGGTCGATGAGGGTTAGCGTACCCACTCCGGCGCGCGCCAGCAGGGCAGCGGCCGCCGCGCCGGTCGCGCCGCAGCCCACGATGGCTACATGTGCCGCGGCAATCTTCTCCTGTCCTGCCGCGCCAATGGGCGCAAACAGGACCTGCCGGGAGTAGCGTTCGGCAATCGTCTCGGAAGTGGCTGAAAGGACAGGCACGACAACCCTTAGTATAGGGAAAGTTCGTAGTCTCTGTTGGTTGACATCCAGAGTCGTCGTTGCATCCAACTGAGAACTGTGAGTGGAGCGGTAGACAGTGTTCTGTGTGGGGCTGAAAAGCCCGTGTCGCCGTGTCGCAGGAAAGCAGGGAAGGGGCGCAGGGCCGACGTGTTTGGGATGAGGAGCAGACGGTCATCGAAGCGGAGCGTAATCGCGTGCCTATTGCTGGGGTGCGCGGTGAACCTGGCCCATTCCCAGGCGATAGACCAGGCGTTTGTCTCTGCCGGAGGATCCGATCAGCAAACGACCACCGCGCCCACGCCCACAAGCGGTATCTGGAATCTGCGCGGACTGAAGGTCGACAAGATCGAATTCGAAGGCGTGACCCTGGAACAGCAGCAAGGGTTGGTATCGGAGCTTCCCGTCCATGAAAACCAGGTGCTTGATCCGGCAAGTCTCCAGGAGATGACGCGACGCCTGTATAGCTCGGGCCTCTATCGGGATATTGAACTGAGGGGCGTGCGGCATGGCGATTCAGTGACGTTGATCTTCTATGGGACGTCGCGCTACTTTGTGGGCCGGATCGACATTCTGGGAGTCAACAATGAACGCCTGACCAGCATTCTGGAGTATGCGTCGCAGTTACAGCCGGGCACGCCCTTTCAAGAGGAAAAGGTCGTCGCAGGCGTGGATGGCATCAAACAGTCGCTGCAGCAGAACGGTTACTACCAGCCTACGGTTACACCCGCGACCAAGGTGGATGAAGAGGGTAAGCAGGTAGACGTCTCCTATACGGTACAGATCGGACCGCAGGCGCGTGTCGGGCAGGTGGCGCTTTCAGGCGATCCGGGAATGACGCTTGAGGATTTCCGGAAACGCGGCAAGTTGAAGGAAAAGACCAAGGTCAACCGTGACACGATCTCGAACGCGTTCACGCGGCTGCGTAAGAACTATCAGAAGAAAGATCATCTGGAGGCGACTGTCGCTCTGGAAGAGTCGCAGTACAACGACCAGCGCAAGCAATTGGACTACAAGTTCAATGCCAACCAGGGTGCGATTGTGCGTGTGGTGACCGAAGGCGACAAGATCTCAAGCCGCCAGTTGAAAAAGCTGGTGCCGATTTATGAAGAGAGCGCCGTTGACAACGACCTGATCAACGAAGGCGCGCACAACATTAAGGAAGCCTTGCAGCGGAAAGGGTTCTTTGACGCAGACGTAACGGCGTCGCGCAGCGGCGCGGGCACAGCGCAGGAGACGGTGACCTATACCATCCACAACAACCGGAAACACAAGGTTGTATCTGTAGACATCGCCGGGAATCAGTACTTCGATACCGACACGTTGAAAGAACGCATGCAGGTGGCGCATGCGGACCCGTATAACCGAGTCGGCCGCTACAGCCAGCAGCTCCTGGCCGCCGATGTTGCCTCCATTCAGGCGCTGTATCGCGCGAACGGCTTCAGCCATGCCGAAGTGAAGACTGATGTTAAAGATGTCGAGTCTGACAAGAATAAGTCGGCCCAGATCCGCGTTCTGCTGACAATCGTAGAAGGGACGCAGCAGAAGTTTGGCGAGGTCGCTCTCAATGGCGCGAACCCGGCCCGCAGCAGCGAGATTCGCGGCCTAATGAATGCCCAGCAGGGCCAGCCGTACTCGTTGATTACTTTGTCAGGTGACCGCGATGCAGTTCTGGGCTATTACCTCAGTCACGGTTTTGATCAGGCCCGGGTGGAAGTGCATCAGTCGAAGGCAGACGGCAACGACACCGTGATGAATGTATCGCTGGACGTCACCGAGGGCGAGCAGGTCTTTGTGAACAAAGTCCTCATCTCTGGAGCGATGAAAACCCGGCCAGTTGTCGTGCAGCGGCAGGTTGAGCTCAAGCCGGACCAGCCGCTGGACCAGACAGCGTTGCTGGAGACGCAACGCAATCTCTATAACCTCGCACTGTTCAGCGAAGTAAATACCGCGGTCCAGAATCCCGATGGCCATGCCACACGCAAGAATGTGCTGGTGCAACTGAAAGAGGCAAAACGCTGGGACGTGACCTACGGTTTCGGCTTTGAGGCGCAGACCGGAACACCGCAGACGAACTGCAATGCGCAGCTCTCGTTGAATCCCAATACGGACTGTAGGCAGGAAGGGAAGGCGGGCGTGAGCCCGCGCGTCAGCTTCGACGTTACCCGTATCAATTGGCGTGGAAGAGATCAATCACTGTCGATGCATGTGACCTACGGCCTCCTGGAACAGATCGCCACGGCGACTTTTTCGCTGCCGCACTTCCGCAACAAGCGCAACCTGGATGCTGCGGTCTCCGGCGGCTATAGCAATGTGCGGAACATCTCGACCTATGCGTCCAAGCAGTTGCAGGGTTCCATGAAGCTGACGCAGCGTGTGAACCGCGCCGACACGTTGATCTATGACTTCACCTATCGCCGCGTGTCAGTGGATCAGGCGAGCCTGCAGATTTCCGCCAATCTGATTCCCCTGCTGTCGCAGCCCGTGAAGGTGGGTGGCCCCGGAATTACGTTGCTGCACGACACGCGGCAACCATCGCCTCTGGACGCGACCAAGGGGATTTTTCTCTCGGCACAAAACTTCTTTTCCAACCATGTCTTCGGTTCGGACGTGGACTTCAATCGGACAGATATCACGAATTCCACTTATTACGCTTTCGGCAAGAAGAGCCGCTACGTCTTTGCCCGGAGCACCCGGTTTGGGTTTATCGCAACGCTCGGGTCGAATCCTCAGCTTGATGGCAACACAGCCTGTAGCTCGAAGCTGGTGACTGACCCGAGCTGCATTGCGGTACCTCTGCCCGAGCGTTTGTACGCCGGCGGGGCGACCTCACATCGTGGCTTCCCCATCAACGGCGCCGGGCCGCGCGACCTGACGACTGGATTCCCGGTCGGCGGAAATGGCGTTTTTGTAAACAGCTTCGAGATGCGTATGCCCGGACCGGTGCTGCCGCTTGTGAATGACAATCTGCAGATCGTGCTGTTCCATGACATGGGCAATGCGTTCATCAACGTCTCCGATATCTGGAAGAGCTTCGGGCGGTTCCATCAGCCCAATGAGCAGACCTGCAAGGTCTTTACCGGCGTAACGACTGGTACCTGCGACTTCAACTATTTCTCGCATGCGATCGGTACGGGCGCACGGTATAAGACTCCGGTCGGGCCGCTTCGTGTGGACTTCAGCTATAACCTGAATCCGCCATATTATCCGGTGGTCAATGACTATTCGCTACCGTACCCACAGGTCAAAGGATTTGCGGGACGTGCGAGCCACTTCAACTTCTTCTTCAGCATTGGGCAGACCTTCTGATGATGACGTGTTGGCACAGGACGATTGCAGTGCTGGCTCTGGCAGCTTCCATGAGCGCCATGGCACAGCAGACGCCTGCGCCGACAACGGCTCCGAAGCAGGGCAATGCGCCAAAGCAGGGCGATGCTCCAAAGCAAGGCGATGCGCCAAAGCAAGGCGAGCTGCTGGATCGCGTCGTTGCCATCGTCAACAAACAGCTCATCCTGGAGAGTGACGTCAATCAGGAGATGCGGTTTGCGGAGATTCAGCCCTTCCGCATTGCGCGAGGTGGTACTCCCTATGAGCAGGCACTCAACCGGCTGATCGATCGCACTCTTGTGTATCAGCAGGCTCTGGAGCAGCAGCTTGAGCCGGTGAGCGACGAGGAGGTCGATGCGGAGCTGGAGAAGTTAAAAAAGCAGCTCTCTGAGTGCCAGATCTATAAATGCAGCGCTAATGAAAATGGCTGGAAGGAGTTCCTCTCACAATACGGCATCACCGAGCCGGAGATGCGTGAGCACTGGCGTCAGCGCATGACGGTGCTGCGTTTCATTGAGCAGAGGTTCCGGTCGGGAGCAAGCATCACCGACCAGCAGATCTCGGAGTACTACGAGAAGACCCTTGTGCCAGAGGTGAAGGCGCGAGGTGGAACACCGCCACCGCTGGATCAGATCTCCTCACGCATTGAAGAAGTTCTGTTGCAGCAGCAGGTCTCCGCCATGCTGCAGGACTGGCTAAAGAGCTTGCGGGAGCAGGGCAGCGTACGCATCTTCAAGGATGGGGAGGTCGCGCCATGAGCGAGCTTCTTCCCCAGCAGAACCAGCAGTCCGACGAGAACGTACCCCTTTTGCCAGGCAATCCGCCACGGCGTAAGGTCATGCGGATTGCGGCATGGATCTTTGCCGGAACCGGCGCGTTGTTGCTGTTGCTGACGGCTCTGCTGACCTTGTACACGCATACCCAGGACTTCCAGAAGCGCGTGGCAGGACAGGTGGTGTCGATCCTGGAAGAAGCCACCGGCGGCCGTGTGGAGATTGGTTCGGTTCAGTTCAATCTGTGGCATCTGGCAGCAGAAGTGGATGGCCTCGTGATTCACGGGACTGAGCCAAAGGGAGAGGCGCCATATCTCTCCATTGATCGCATCGTGGTGCGCATCACGATCGGCAATCTACTGCAGCGAGCGGCAGGCGGTCTGATGTCAAAGGTGCATCTGAGCCTGCTACGCGTGGAGCATCCTCAGTTTCACATGATCGTCAATGCTGACGGCAGTACCAATCAGCCGGTTCCGAAGAAGAAGAGTGCAAGTACGAAGCCAATTCAGGACACGCTGCTGGACCTCAAGGCAGCCAAAGCCGAGGTCGTGGATGGAGTCGTTCTGATGAATGACAAGCCAATTCCATTCGAGATGGCTGCGCGTCAGCTCGGTGTGAATGTGCGCTATCTCTCGTCATCTGACCGCTATGGCATTTCCGTCGCTCTTAACGATCTGACGACGAAGATGCAGGAGATGCCTGAGGCGAAGTCGCACATGACCGCCGAGATTGAGCTGGGCCGCTCGATGGTGGCGCTGAAGAGTCTGCACCTGGCGACCGGCGAGAGCTCGATGCTGGACCTGACGGCGCAGCTCGAACACTTCGACAATCCGGTATGGGAGGCAACGGCCAAAGGCGATCTGGAGATCAAGCAGATTTCGGTGTTGAGTGGTTTTCCAGGCCTGAATGCAGGGAACGTCGCATTGGACATGACCGCTCATAGCTGTGCGGTTGCGCCCCAGGAGGCACAGAAGCAGCCACACTTCTGGCAGAGACGTCACCCGGCTCAAAGTCCGGCTAACGTAAAGACATTGCCGCCGGATCCTGAATGCCAGAAGGGCTACCTGGTCGCCGGAACCGTCAAGGCGCGTGGAGCAGGCTATACGGATCAGTTTGTTCGTGTGCACGGTGTGGATCTCGATACCAAGTTGCACGTTACGCCGACCGAACTACTGCTGAACGCGATGTTGATCGATCTGTCGGATGGCGGCCATATTGCCGGCGATATGCGGATCAACAACTGGCTGGGACAGATTCCCGAAGATACAGCCCAGAAATCGCCCACGGTTGCCGCTAGCCAGCAGACGGCGAATACAACGGCGAAGGCGTTGAATTCCAAGCCGCCGGCAGAAGGGAATCGCACGCTGCCGAAGGGCGTGCGGTCGCATGCTTATGTCGATGTCACATTGACGCGCGTAAGCCTGCGCGCCATTGAAGAGATTACGCAGCCGCGCGGCTTTACCGACCTTGGCCTGGATGTGGCGGTAACCGGGCCAGCGAAGGCCGAATGGGGCGGAGACTTCGCTCACATCGAAGACTCTGTAATTGTGAATGCGAACCTGAAGCTGGCGCCGACCGGACGGCAGGTGCCGGGGAGACAGAATGTTCCGGTCTCCGGCTCTGTCGTTGCTGAGTATCGCGGACAGGGAGAGATCGTGAACATCCAGCAACTCACGGCAAAGACTCCATATACGACGCTGGAGGCAAATGGCGTGCTGGGTGTCGATAAGGGAGACGCCGCCACGGCTCTGCGCACCAATATCGTAATGGGGAATCTCGCCGAGTTGGATTCGATACTGACGGCCATCGGTTATGACCCCCGGGAGAAGCGGGGCGCCAGCGCGCTGCCCATCGACCTGCAGGGAGCAGCGACCTTCCATGGCACAGCATCGGGTCCGATGGCCTCACTGGATATCAAAGGGCATCTGGAAGCGACTGGAGTGGAAGCGAAGGTGGCGCCGGACTCAACGCTCCTTATCGATTCCCTCATTGCCGACGCGGAATACACACCGCAGGGGCTGGCGGTTGCGAGCTCGACGCTGAAGCGCGGGCACTCATTGCTGCATGCTCATGGCTCAGTGAAGGCACACCACATCCAGGGGCGTCGAGGTGTTTCGTCCTACGAGTGGGACAAAGATTCGGTTGTGGATGCCGATGTGCAATTGGCCGATGCGGATGTTGTGGAAGCATTACAGATGGCCGGACAGTCGAATCTGCCGGTAACCGGAACTTTGAACGTCAATGGCCATCTGGCCGGCACCATTGGAAATCTGAACGGCAAAGGCACGGTAGCGTTGCGCGATGGTGTGGCCTACGGTGAGCCATTCCAGTTGGCGCAGACGAACCTGAACGTCCACGGACACACGATCGATGGCGAAAATCTGTTGATCCGTGCTCACAACGTACAGGTGCTGAGCGGAGACGCCGGCTATGACATCGATAACAAACAAGTGCATGCGCACGTGCAGACGCACGATCTACGGCTCTCCGCCTTCGAGAATGTGAAGAAGCGGAACCTACCGGTCGACGGGATTCTGACTGCGACCCTGGATGCGAAGGGCCCGCTGGATCAACCGAACCTGCAGGCGAATCTGCGCGTGACCAACGTTACGTTAGACGGTTCGCCGGTGGGTGAGTTGACGGCAGATGCCCATAGCCAGGGTTCAATGGTCTACCTGAAGGGACAATCGACGCTGCTGCATGCCGCGATGAATGTGGACGCTCAGGCGCAGCTCACCGGGAACTACGACTCACAGGGCAAGCTGGAGTTCAGTAATCTCAACATCGAGAACGTCCTGAAGGCGCTGAATAATGCGAAGCTCAAGGCCACGTCGAATCTTGCCGGCTCGGTAGACTTCTCCGGCCCTCTGAAGACCCCGGAACAGTTGCGCGGTACCGCGGAGATCCGCAATGTCGATATTTCGGTAGCGGGACTGGCGTTCAAGACCGACTCCCCGGTGCGGGCGTCTTTGGAGAATGGAACGGTACGGCTGCAGCCCGTTCACATCACGGGATCCGAGACAGACGTGCGCGTGGAAGGCACGGCCCAGATACTGGGCGTAACAGATCCGAAAGGCGGCCGTCTTGATGCGAAGGCGAGCGGAACCGCGGATCTGGCTGTGTTGCATACCGTTCAGCCCAGCATTCTTGCAGGTGGCGGGGTTACGTTCACCGTAGGTGCCGCAGGAACCATCCAGACTCCCGTACTGACCGGCCGCGTAGAGATGAAGAACGCCAATATGGCGTACGAAGATATCCCAAATGGTCTGAGTAATATCAACGGCACTTTGGTTTTCAACCGGGATCGGCTGGAGGTGCAGTCGCTCACGGCGACCACAGGTGGTGGACAGTTGCGGCTGGGTGGATTCATGACCTACCGGAACGGCTTTTATGCTGACCTGACCGCGACGACGAATGCAGCACGTGTCCGTCTCTACGGCGTCAGTACGACGGCGAATACCAGCCTGCATCTGATCGGCAACAGCAACTCGATGCAGTTGAGCGGCGATGTGCTGATTACCCGTTTCGGCCTTAGCGAAGAGTTTGACTTTGCCCAGTTTGCGGGCAGCGGCGCTGTTTCGGCTCCGCCGGATCCGGACGCGTTGACCAATAAGGTGCACCTCAATATCCGGGTGACCTCATCGCCGCAGCTTGACTTCCAGAACTCGTATGCCAAGCTGGCCGGTAAGGTAGACCTTCGCGTCGTGGGTACACTGGCGGTTCCTTCCGTGCTGGGACGCGTGTCGATTACCGATGGCAGTGCAAGCTTCGCGGGTGTGCAGTACCAGTTGCAGCGCGGCGATGTCTACTTCAATAACCCGGTGCGAATCGATCCTGTCATCGATCTGGATGCGACGGCGCGCGTCAGTAACTACGACATCACCATCGGCTTGCATGGTACGTCGACCAGCCTGAAGCCAACCTATCGCTCGGAACCACCGCTCAGCGAGGCGGACATCTTCGCCCTGCTGGCTCTGGGGCGAACCCAGGAACAGGCCCAGATCTACCAGGAGCAGCAATTGCGGAGCGGAACCGATCCGACGACCTCGGCACTGCTTGGAAGCGCACTGAATGCGACCGTCAGTAACAGGGTATCGAAGCTGTTTGGTGGAGCGGGAACCGTGAAGATTGACCCCTCTTATACCGGCGCTGTGGGCAACTCGTCGGCCCGCATCACAATTGAAGAGCAGCTATCGCGGCAGTTGACGGTGGTCTTTGCCACGAATGTGAACTCGTCGGCACGACAGTTAATTCAGCTTCAATACCAGGTAAACCGGAATAACGCGATTGTCGCCACCCGCGATGAAAACGGTGTTTTCAGCATCGTCTATAAGATCCGGCAGCGCTACAAGTAATATAGATACATCTATTGACGGGACCCCGGCTTCTAACAAGATATGAGTTCGTCAGCGTTGTCGAAGAGGATGCGGTTTACGAACGTTGTCAGCGCCCTTGGATTAGCGCTGGCGATAGCGATGGGCATCGCAGGAATCACCGCGCATGCGCAGGGTAAGAAAGAGTCTGCCAGCGGCACCAATGATACCCAGATTCTTCAGGATCTAAAGGAAAAGCTCAGCAGCAAACGGTTCGGCGGTGTGAAGCCCGACGTGAACCGTGGTGTGGTCACTCTGAGCGGCTCTGTAGACCTCTACAGTTCCAAGGCCGATGCGGATAATCGTGCTCATCACGTGAAAAATGTGCTGGCTGTGCGCAACATGATCGAGGTTGCCAGCAGCAGCGAACTGACTGATGTACAGTTGCGCGACAAGCTGGCGGAGAAGCTCTCGTACGACCGAGTCGGCTATGGCACCACCGCATTCAATTCCTTCACCATCGGTGTGCAGGATGGCGTCGTGACCCTCGGCGGGGTAGCGTATGGCCCGATGGATCGCGATTCTGCGGTGAGTCTGGTGTCGAACTATCCGGGCGTGAAGGATGTTGTGGACAACATCGAGGTCGCGCCCCTCTCGCCGAACGACGATCGTATTCGCATGGCGGTGGCGCGTGCAGTGTACGGCTTCCCATCGCTGAATAAGTACTCCATTGACCCAGCCAAGCCGATCCGCATTGTCGTAGTAAACGGCAATGTGACGCTAGCGGGTGTCGTGGATACGCAGGCGGACAAGGATACGGCGGGGGTCCGCGCCAATGGGGTGGCTGGGGTCTTCAAGGTGACCAACGACCTGCAGGTAGCGGGCGCGGCGAGCCCGGAGCAGCGATAGAAGCATTTTCTCTGTGGGTGTGTAGTCCGGAGCTTCTGCATCCTGTGGGCGTTTCCGCAATGAAACGCCGCCGCACTCCCCCTTCGGGATTCCCAGCAACAGGGAAACGCTCTTGAAATACCGGCAAAACCGCAATCAGGCCCGGACAAACTACAATAAAGGCGTGCAGGGAATCTGGCGCAATACGGCAGTCACACTTGAGATGATCAAGTGGGAACACTCCATCTTTGCGCTGCCTTTTGCGCTGACGGCATCGGTGCTTGCCGCGGGCGGTATTCCGCCGCTGGCGAAGCTCGGATGGATCGTCGTGTGCATGGTGGCGGCGCGCTCCGCGGCAATGGCTTTCAACCGTTTGGTGGATGCCGAGATCGACAGTAAGAACCCGCGCACGGCAATGCGCGCCATTCCTGCCGGTTTGTTGAGTGCGAAGTTTGTGGCAGGGTTCGTGATTGTGAGCTGCGCGTTGTTTCTGTTCAGCGCTGCGATGTTGAATCGCCTGACACTGCTGCTCTCTCCGGTCGCGCTCGGCGTGGTGCTCTCGTACAGCTATATGAAGCGCGTGACGCGCTGGAGCCATCTTGTTCTAGGCCTGGCATTGGGCATCGCGCCGTCTGCTGCGTGGATAGCAGTTCGCGGATCATTAGACCCGCGGATCATCGTGCTGACGGGCGCTGTGCTGCTGTGGGTGGGCGGGTTTGATGTGCTGTATGCCTGCCAGGACTTCGACCACGACCGCCGTGTCGGGCTGCATTCAGTGCCCTCGGCATTCGGTGTAGAGGGCGCCTTCTGGATCGCCCGCATCATGCATGCCGGCATGCTGGGTCTGCTGGTGTGGCTGGGAACACTATTCTCGTTCGGTCCGGTGGGCTGGGTGGGTATCGGCGTGGTGGCTCTGCTGCTGGGCTACGAGCACGCGATTATCTCGCCCAAGGACATGCGCCGCATGAATGCTGCGTTTTTTACCTTGAACGGCATTATCGCGGTGTTGTTTATGAGCTTCGTGGTTGCGGACGTGTTGCGGCGGTAGCTGGCGGGTCGAACTCGATGGGATTGGGTCCCCGACTCTATTGGCAAAATAAAAGCCCGGCGCAAGGCCGGGCCGGAGGGGAGCTGGTATGCCCCTGTCCTATGCTGAGCGGCGAATGTTATCGCGGTGCTCACGCTGTTCGTCTTTGATGTCGTCGAGTTTCTGGTTCACTTTATCTTTGGCGTTTTCGGCTGCAGTGGTGATCTTGTCGCGCATGCTGGTCGCGTGGGTCTCAGCCTGTTCGCGACGGACATCGGCTTCGGTGCGTGCGGTCTTGTGAACCTCCGCGGCCGTGTCCTTGGCGTTGCCCCAGGCTTCCTTGGCGTGGCCTTTGAGTTGGTCAGCGACACCGGAGTTGGCAAGGCGTTCATTGCCAACGGCTTCCCCGACACCTTCTTTGACCTTGCCCACTACTTGATCGATTTTTCCGCTGATGTTGCTCTTGTTCATGATGAAGACTCCTTGGTTGGGTCGTGCGTTCTGGAAGGGAGGCGCAACCCGCCGTTAGAGCGGATTGCGTCCCTGAATCAAACGAATAAGCAGCGCGGCCACGGCCAAAAAGAGCAGCAGATGTATCCATCCGCCGAGTGTGTATGTACTGACCATGCCGAGCAGCCAGAGAGCGAACAACACAATCGTCAAGAAGAGCAGCATTCGTTCCTACTCCTTCTTCCGGCTTACGCGAATGCGTTCCGCAGGTAGTGTGAAGTCAAAGCGCTGAGCGTCGGCCGGCAAGCAGGTTGAAGATCAGCGAGATAACGGCGAGGACGAGCAGTATGTGAATCCAGCCGCCGAGCGTGTAGCTGGAAACCAGACCGACGAGCCACGCAACAAGAAGAATGACTGTAATTGTCCAGAGCATTGGAGGTTCCTCCTGGATGAAATGCCCCGCAGCCGGGCGCGGGGGAAATCTGTGTAACGCGGACGTTACGTGAGAGTAAGTTGCCAGATAGACTTTGAACGTTGCCAGAATTTACAGGGGAATTTCTCCTCGGTCATAGTGAGCACAAATGGAAAAGGTTGCTTTGCGAGTTGCAATTCAGGGTGAGCGTGGATCGAACAGCCATGCCGCAGCAATGAAGATGTTGGGAGAAGGTGTAACTATCGTGCCTTGTGCTCTTTCCGTGGAGGTGGCGGAGCGCCTGGCCGCGGGCGACGGTGTCGATACCGCCGTGCTCCCGATCGAAAACACACTGCACGGCTCCGTGGCAGAGCATTACGATCTGCTCTTCAACCACGACCTTCGTATCGAAGGAGAGCTGCTGCTGCGCATCCTCCACAATCTGATGGTGATGCCAGGTGTCACCCTTGAAGAGGTGAAACGCGTACTATCGCATCCGGTTGCGTTGAGCCAGTGCCGCCGCTGGCTGGCAGCCCATCGTGAGCTCGATGCGGTTCCGTTCTACGACACTGCGGGCAGCGTGAAACATATGATGGCGAAAGGTGATCGCAGCACCGCTGCCATCGCCAGCGCTCCCGCAGCGCCGGAGTATGGAGCCGAGATCCTTGAGGCAGGTGTCGAAGATAACCCAGAGAACTACACCCGCTTTCTTCTGCTGAAACGTAAGGCAGATGCGGTCAACATTCCGCAGGCGAACAAGCTCTCTCTGGCCTTTTCGGTCGCGCATCGTCCAGGAACGCTGGTGCAAGCGCTGCAGGGGCTGGCCGAGGCCGGCGTCGACCTGACGAAGATTGAGTCAAGGCCGGTGCCCGGGAAACCCTGGGAGTATCTGTTTTATGTGGACTTCCGCTTTACAGGCGAGGAACAGGCGGAAAAGGCAGTCGCCAGCCTTCTGAAGAGCTGCGACCTGGTGCGCGAGATGGGACGATACATGGCTGCGAGCTAGCGGCATGCCGACAAATTTGAGATCGCCTATAGCAGGGCCCCCATGTCCCTCGGGGACATGGGGCCCTGCCTTTACTCTCACAAGCGCTCTCATCAACCTTCTGAATCATCCATCCGACGCTAGAAATACGGTCGCGCAGAGCGCACGCTAAGCCCCAGCGATGAGTTCGCAGGGGATCCCCGAAGTGTCGACAAGACATTAGTTCTCCGTCGGCATCTCGACATGATCGATAACGAGGACCTCGACCGGGCCTTTACGCTTTTCCAGTTTCAGGCCAAGCTGTTCCTGGATTGCCGTGAAGATGGACGGCGGAGGATCGGGGATGGGAGCGCCGTTCATTCTCGCCGGGCCTTCGGGCGGCGTATAGTTCAGTTCCATATCGAATCTACCGGGAATGCCGGTCGCGTCGACCACCGGTTCATTCATGCGCAACGCGATCTGACGGGCAAACTGCTCGATCGTTCCTCCCGATACACGGATCTGGCCGTACATGCCTCCGAAGTGAAGACCGTCATTCTGCGCGGGTTTGAGTTTCGGACCATCTTTGGCCGGTAGGAGAGCGTAGCTCATCATCTCCCGGTTCTCGTGATGACAGGTGAGGTGAAAACGTTCGGCGAGCAAAGCCTGCACCATCTTGGGTTTCTGTGCCCGCCGGAGGTCGGTCGTTTGGGCTTCGAAGCGTGTTTCGGAGTCTTCGTCCAGCTTGGCGTCGATATCGAAGTTCACGCCGCTGATGCTGCCCAGGGCGCCCACAATCCGCGCCTGCGGCATCCCGTAGGCAAATTCCAGCAGGCCCTTCATCGAGACGTTCTGGGTTTTGAAATTGCCATTATCGGAGGAGCTCCAGATATGGGACCGGCCATCCCCAACACTTTTGTTCTGCTTCACCGAGGCGACGTCAAAGGCAGGCGGTTTGGGCTGGTTTTGCGTGGGTGTCTGGACGGGCAGCAGGGTGCCTGCGGCCGCCAGAAATGCAACGTAGAAGCTCCGGATGTTGCTCATGCCGGGAACTTTAGCAGAGTTTCCACTCAGTGGATCACCTGTCCAGCCGATAAGTCATCCAACGGAGGGTAGGTCGGTTTGCGACCAATCTAGTTCTGCGGCATCTGATATGAGAAGATCTGATAGAGGTTCACTCACATGGGCGATTTTGTAAGCGTGATCCGGCCCAACGCCGGCGAAAAGAAGGAAGAGCCGCAGAGCAAGCGGGTGGTGCCGGTACTTCCGGTGCGAGACACGGTTCTGTTTCCGCACGCGGTCCTTCCTCTGACCGTGGGGCGCGAGAGCTCGATCCAATTAATTCAATCACTTGGCGAGGAAAAGACGATTGTTGTAGTCGCCCAGAGGGATGCTCGCAACGACACCCCTCAGCCGAGTGATTTGTTCGAAACCGGTACTTTGGCGACCGTCCACAAAGTTGTCAAAATGCCGAATCAAAGCCTGTTCGTCTTTACGGAAGGCAATGAGCGCGTGCGTCTGGCCAATTTCACACAGTTGCAGCCGTTCATGATGGCTGAGGTGGAAAGCCAGCCGGAGCCGGAGCCGGAGAAGACGTCCGAGCTCGAGGCTATGCAGCGCAATGTTGTCAGCCAGTTTCAGCAGGTAGTGCAGGCGTCCCCGACGCTTTCGGACGACTTGCAGACCATCGCGCTGAATATCGATGATTCGGGCCGTCTGGCCGACTTTGTCGGTAGCTCGCTGCCGTTCCTCACAACGCAGGATAAGCAGGAGCTGCTGGAGACCAACGATATCGCTGAGCGTCTGGAGCGTCTGAACAAGCACCTGGTGAAAGAGGCCGAGGTCCAGGCTCTGCGCAACAAGATTCAGAGCGAGGTGCAGGACTCCGTCCAGCAGAGCCAGCGCGAGTACTATCTGCGCGAGCAGATGAAGGCGATCCAGAAGGAACTGGGCGACGCCGACGACACCCAGAAGGACATCCAGGAGCTGAAAGAGAAGATTGATGCTGCTGGAATGCCGGAAGAGGTGAAGAAGGATGCTCTGAAGGAGCTTGGCCGCCTGCAGCGGATGAGCCCGATGGCCGCGGACTACTCCTTGACCCGCAACTACGTCGAGTGGCTGGCGGTGCTGCCGTGGGCCAAGACCTCCGGTGGAGAGGTGGATATCAAGAAGGCCGAGGGGATTCTGAACGAGGATCACTACGGTCTGAAGAAGGTGAAAGAGCGCATTCTCGATTACCTGGCGGTGCGCCGGTTGAAGCCCGATATGAAGGGGCCGATCCTGTGCTTCGTTGGACCTCCGGGCGTGGGTAAGACCTCGCTTGGGCGCTCGATTGCGAAGGCTCTGGGACGGAAGTTCTCCCGCATCTCGCTCGGCGGCATGCACGACGAGGCCGAGATCCGCGGACATCGCCGGACGTATATCGGTGCCCTTCCGGGACAGATCATTCAGCATTTGAAGCGGGTTGAGGTAAAGGATCCGGTCTTTATGCTCGATGAGATAGATAAGCTTGGTCGCGACTTCCGCGGCGACCCGGCGAGTGCTCTGCTCGAGACCCTTGATCCGGAACAAAACAACACGTTCCGGGATAACTATCTCGATCAGCCGTTCGACTTGAGCAAGGTCCTGTTTATCGCAACTGCCAACCAGCTCGATACGATTCCGGGGCCTTTGCTCGACCGTATGGAGATCATCGAACTCACCGGTTATACCGAGGAGGAGAAGGTCAACATTGCACAGCGCTACCTGGTCCCTCGCCAGGCGAAGGAGAACGGACTGGAGGAAGGGCAGTTAGAAATTCCTACCGAGTCCGTCGCGATTGTGGCGCGGCACTACACGCGTGAGGCGGGTGTTCGCCGCCTCGAACAGCTTGTCGGTACCATTGCCCGCAAAACAGCGCGCAAGATCGCCGAAGGCAGTGCGGAGAAGGTTGTGGTGACAACGGAGGTCGTGCAGGAGTTCCTGGGCGGCTTCAAGGTCAGGGTCGATACCGAAATCGCCGAGCGCACCAAGCGCGCCGGTGTGGCGGTAGGACTGGCCTGGACACCGGTGGGCGGTGACATACTCTTCATCGAAGCGAACAAGATGAAGGGTAAGGGGCACTTCCACATCACCGGCCAGATCGGCGACGTGATGAAGGAGAGCATGCAGGCGGCAATGACCTGGGTGCGCTCGAACGCAGTGTCGCTGGGGTTGGATGAGGATGTGCTGAAGGATATCGATGTCCATCTGCACGTGCCGGCAGGCGCCATCCCGAAGGATGGACCCTCTGCCGGTGTAACGATGGCGACGGCGATCGTGAGCCTGTTGACGGATAAACCAGTCCGTCCGCTGCTGGCGATGACCGGTGAAATTACGCTGAGCGGCAATGTGCTGCCGGTAGGTGGAATCAAGGAAAAGTTCCTCGCGGCCAAACGGGCCGGAGTGAAGGATGTGATTCTGCCGGTGGATGTGAAAACCAACGTCGACGAGGACCTGACCAAGGACCAGACCGACGGTATGACCATCCACTACGCGCGGCGCATCGAGGATGTCCTCGCGATTGCGCTTCCTTCAAACCAGAAGGAAGCCCAGATCGATGAGGCTCTGCGCGAGGCTGTTGTCTCGCAGGAGAGCGCGCTGACCGCGTAATCCCATCGCAGATTCAAAGGGCGGCTTCCCCAAAGAAGCCGCCCTTTTTGCGTTTGGGTATCATCGCTGCACGGCGATGATGCGGCATCTTCTGGTCTGCGGAGTAGTGGGCGGCGTGGCGATTGCGCTGCTGCAATGGAGCCAGTACCGGTTCCTCGTCGTGGACCATTCTGTCGAAATCTATGGCGCCCTGGTTGCGGCGATCTGCTCAGCCTTCGGCATCTGGCTTGGGCTGAAGCTGACCTCGCGGCCCCGGCAGGTGGAGGTGCGGGAGGTGCTGGTTCCCACCGATACTCCTTTCATTCGCAACGAGGAGCGAGTGGGCAGGCTTGGCATCACGCCGCGGGAGATGGAGATCCTGGAACTGGTCGCCGCAGGCCTGAGCAACCGCGAAATCGCCGAGCGCCTGTTTGTCAGCGAGAACACGGTCAAGACGCATTGCAGCCGGGTCTTCGGCAAACTGGGCGCGGAGCGCAGGACACAGGCGGTCCAGTTGGGGAAAGAGATCGGCATTTTGCCGTAGGCGCGTCACCCAAAGGTACGATTTCGCTGGAAAACCCGAAAATCATCCGAAAGAATGACGACACCGCAACGACGACAGGCGATGGTGAGGATGTGTTTTGACTCCTTGCTGAGGGAATAAGAGATGAAGAAAGTCATTCTTACATTTGGTCTGATCGCAGGCGCCATCTCGGCGTCACTCATGGTGGTCTCCATGGCTTTTGCCGATCGGATCGGGTTCGACCGTGGGTACGTGGTTGGTTATACGACCATTGTGATCTCTTCACTGGTGATCTTTTTTGGGGTGAAGTCGTACCGGGACAACGTCAGCGACGGTACGGTGACCTTTGGCCGTGCTTTCCTGGTGGGGCTGGGCATCGCGGTTATCTCCTGCCTCTGTTATGTCGCGGCGTGGGAGATTCTGTACTACAACTTCATGCCCGACTTTATGGATAAGTACGCGGCGTACCAGGTGACGAAGCTCAAGGCTTCGGGCGCGGATGCCATAACAGTCCAGAAGCAGATGGATGGCATTGCCAGGATGAAGGTGCTCTATGCCAACCCGCTCTATAACGCCGCGATGACATTTCTGGAGCCGTTCCCGGTCGCTCTGCTGGTGACCTTGGGATCGGCGGTGATTCTGCGGAGGCCGAAGCCGCGCGTTCCGCAAACTGTCTAGTTGTCAGGGAGTAAGGAAAGGACCCGCCTTCGCGTACCCTTGGGGTATGCGGGTGCGGGTCTTGTATTTTGGAGTGCTGAAGGAGTTGTTCGCCTGTCCGTCAGAGGACATAGAGGTCGAGAACGGTTGCAGTGTCGGAGAACTCCGGAAGGTCTTTCATGGACGAATGCCGGAGAGGGCATGGAAGTCGATGGCAATTGCGGTGAATCAGGAGTACGCCGGTGACGAGGTCCTGTTGCACGATGGGGATGAGATCGCTCTGCTGCCGCCGGTAAGCGGTGGAGCGCCCAGTCATGCACGTCGCGGAAGAAGATAAGCCTCCGGCCGCCATGCACCGTCTAAGATGCAGGAATCATGCAAATTGCCATTGTCCGGGAAGTGATTGACGCAGGAAGCATTACCGCCGCGCTGAAAGCCGGGGCGGATGGCGCCGTATGCGTCTTTGACGGGATTGTGCGCGACAATACACGCGGCCGCAGGACTCTGTACCTGGATTACGAAGCGTATGAGGAGATGGCGCTGAACCAGATGCGCAGCCTCGCCGAAGAGGCGGTGGCAAAGTTCGGGGTGCGCGATATCGCGGTGGTGCACCGCCTGGGACGGCTGTACGTTGGCGAGAGCAGCGTTCTGATCGTAGTAGCGAGTGCGCATCGTGGAGCAGCCTTCGATGCCTGCCGGTGGCTGATCGACACCTTGAAGAAGACCGTGCCCATCTGGAAGAAAGAGCAGTTTGAAGACGGCGCCGTATGGGCCGACGGGGAGCCTTTCCCCGAGGAGATTGTGCGCGGGTGAAAGTTGCCGCTGCCATATCGTTGGGTGCGATGCTGCTTCTCGGAGCTCAGGAGCCTGTTCAGCAGCGGACGGGAGATATTCCGGTCGTACGCGTGAACACGCGTCTGGTGAATGTTGCCGTGAACGTGACCGACGAGCACGGTGCGTTGATCGGTGGCCTGGAGGAGGATCAGTTTCGGGTGATGGAGGATGGCATGCCGCAGAAGATCGCCATCTTCGAGCGCGAGAGCGGGACTCCGCTCAGCATGGTTCTCGCGCTGGATACCAGCGAGAGCATGGTGCGCGACGACCGGCTTGCCCGGGATGCGGCGAAACAGTTTGCTCGGACGATGCTGCGCTCGCAGGATGAGCTGGCGGTGGAAGAGTTCTCCGATGCGGTGAGCGAGGTGGTGCCGTTCACCAATGACTTGAAACGGGTCGAACATGGCCTGAACCATCTCGACTACGGTCCATCCACTGCGCTGTACGACGCGGTGTATCTCTCGGCGCAACGCCTGGAAGATGCAAAACGCGACGCGACGAGAAGGCGTGTCATTGTGTTGGTGACCGATGGCGGCGATACGGTGAAGGGCGCGACCTATACGCAGGCCATGGAGCAGGTGCAGCGCGCCGGGGCGATGGTGTACTGCTTGATCATTGTGCCGATCCGTGCAGACGCCGGCCGTAACGTAGGCGGCGAGCACGCCCTGATGCAGATGTCAGAGGACTCCGGCGGGCGCTACTACTATGTCGAGGATCCGAAGGATCTGCAGAAGGCCCTGGATAAGGTCTCGGACGACCTGCGCTCGCAGTATGCCATCGGCTACTACGCGCCACCAGGAAAGCCCGGGGGCGAGAGGTTGCGGGCCATTCGCGTCGAGATGACCCAGTCGGAGCTGGCTTCGCGATACAAGCTTCGCTACCGCACCGGCTACTACCGCTGAGACAAGCCCTGCATCTGTCTGCGGACTGACAGGTAGTATGTAAGGTATGCCGTTCTCCAATGGAAAGCGTCGTCATAAGTCGCCCCCGCCGGGAGAGACCGGGCAGGAGGCGCTGTATCTGAAAAGCCTGAGCGAGCGCCAGGTGCCCGTTACGGTCAAACTGCGTGACGGGGAGCGCGTGAACGGTTGGATTGAGTACTTCGACGATACGATGATCCGCCTGACGCGCGAAGGGAAGCCCAATCTTTTCATCTACAAGCAGCAGATTCGCACCATAGCCGAAGAGCGCCGCACCAAGCCGCGCAGCGGCAACCGTGAGCGTGAGGTGGTGGAGTAATGTCTCTGGAAGTTGCGCAGAAGGCCGCTGAGATCGCCAAGGAGGCCGGGGCGCTGCTCCGGAGCTACTACGAGACTGGCGTCGCCGCGGAATACAAGGGCGATGTGGACCTGGTGACGGTTGCCGACCGCGCCAGCGAGAAGCTGATCGGCGAACGCCTCCGTCAGGTCTTCCCAGACCACGGTATCTACGGCGAAGAAGGTACGCGACAGGCTCTGGAGGCGGAGTTTCGCTGGTACGTCGACCCGCTGGACGGGACAACGAACTTTGCTCATGGATTTCCGTACTTCTGCGTCTCCATGGGGTTAGAGCGGCGCGCCCCTGGGTTGAAGCCCGAGGAAGATGGCGAACTGGTTGCAGGTGTGATCTACGAACCGCTGCGTGATGAATGCTTTGTCACCGGTAAGGGAGAGGGTGCCTGGCTGAACGGTCGCCGCATCTCGGTCTCAAAGACGGAGCTGCTGCAGGAGAGCCTGATCGCAACCGGCTTCCCCAGCCATAAGCGCCACGAGAATCCGAATATCCACTTCTACCACCAGCTCACCTTGCGTTCGCACGGTGTGCGTCGCGCCGGAGCGGCAGCAATTGATCTGGCATATACGGCGTGCGGCCGCCTGGAGGCTTTCTGGGAGTTCAACCTGAACCCCTGGGATACGGCAGCCGGCGTGTTGATGGTGCGCGAGGCCGGCGGTACGGTAACCGGCTTTGACGGCTCAACTTTCAAACTCGACAGCCGTGAAGTGCTGGCGTCGAACGGCCGCATTTCGGCGGAGATCCAGGCGGTGTTTACGGACATGTTCGCCGGGCGCGATTTGGAGCCGATTCCGACCCCGGCAGAGTTCCGGGAGCGGCGCGAGGCGGCAAAGTAAATATCTGCGCGTTCATGGGGATGGCCGTTCTGGCTTGGAACCGCTCTCCTACTGATGGGAATTATGGGACTCTGGCGGCTGAGGGGAATACAGGTCCGAGCGTCGGACAGTTCCCTCTGGACGGTTCTTTACATAGCTATGGCCCTACGGGGCGGATGGTTAATGTACCGTGGAATTCGGATCACAGGCAACCAGAATTAGTACTTCTTTAGTCCGATATAGAAATGCATTTCGCCAGTACTGACGCGGGCGAGATGGCTGTTATGATGAACTTACGCGAGACAATCTGGAGGCATGAGTTAAGAGATGGCATACGTAATTGCAGAACCCTGCATCGGCACCAAGGACACGGCGTGTACGGACGCGTGCCCGGTGGATTGCATTCACCCGAAGAAGGATGAGGCTGGCTACGCTGAGGCTGAGCAGCTCTTCATCGATCCGGTGGAGTGCATTGATTGCGGCGCCTGCGTTCCGGTCTGCCCGGTGTCGGCAATCTATGCCGGCGACGACCTGCCCGAGAACTTCGCCATCTTTGCTGATAAGGCGAAGACGCACTTCGGCCGCTAACCGGAGCATCTGCCGCAACGGCAGATTTGCCGCATAACCCTCTCACTGCTGTTGAGGGACGGCACGGATCCAAGACAAGCGCGCAGCCTAAGGGGCTGCGCGTTTGCTTTGTGTAAGACTTTTCCTGCGTGACCACACACCAGACAGAGGCGATCGTGCTGCGGACCTGGCCCTTTGAAGAGGCCGATCTGCTGGTTAGCCTCTTCACACGCGAGCAGGGCGTGGTGAAGGGCGTGGCGCGGCATGCGATGAGATCGCGCAAACGCTTCGGCGGAGCCCTGGAGCCGATGACCCATGTGCGCGCCACCTATGCCGAAAAACCGAAGCAGGACCTGGTACGGCTGGATTCGTTCGAGATCGTCTGGTCGCCGATGAGCGAGCCGGTGGACTATGCCCGTGTGAGTGCGCTCCAGTTTCTGGCTGAGGTGCTGGGCGAGGCGCTGCCGGAGCGCGCGGTGGAGGATGATGTCTTTCGTCTGACCGTGGCGACGCTGGCCGAGGTGAAGGTTGGGCAGGTATGGATGCCGATAACCTACTTCACGCTGTGGATGACACGGCTGATGGGCTGGCTGCCGGAGCTAGGCGTGTGCATCGTGTGCGGTGAAGCACTGCGCGGACAGCCAGTCTGGTTTGCCGCCGGAGCCGACGGCGTGACCTGCGGATTGCATAAGCGTCCAGGCTCGGTCGCTCTTCCACCTGAGGCGGTAGCGCTTGCCGAGCGAATGCTGCGGCGTCCCCTGGCGGAGTTATTGAAGGAGTCGGGGGGGAAAGCGGGACCTTTGGCAATGGTGCGACGGTTTGCCGTGGAGATCCTGGAGCGGCACTTGGAACGGCAGATGAGAAGTGCGCGGGTGTTGGCGAGACTCTAGAGCAATTCTCCTAATACGGCGTTGCGTAGCAGTACTGACGCTATTGTGTCGATCGCATTTCCTTCTCCAGCCTTTGGATGATGTAAGGAGCGAGCGAAGCCTGACCCTGGTTGAGCCGAAATTGAAAGTACTGTCCGGTAGCGAACGCTCTGCATTTCATTACGCAACAGATGATCTGGCAACGTACAGCGATCTATCGCCAACTAATCTCACAGGGACCAATAGCCACCATACAAAAAAAGTCCCTGGAGTACGTCATGTCGAAGTCTGGCTGTTATGTCGCATGTGCGGCACTTTTATCCCTCGTCACGTTATTTCTTATCGCTTGCGGAGGTGGATCAAATTCCGGTTCTACTTCCGGAATGGGAATGGCTACAGTCTCCATCAGCGATCCGGCCACATGTGCAGGTCCATCCGGTCCTTTCCTGCGTGTCTACGTCACCATCGTTGATGTGCAGGTCAACACCAGCGCTACGGCTTCGGCTACCGATTCCAGCTGGCAGGATCTCACCCCCACGCTCTCCTCCTCCCCCAGACAGATCGATCTTCTCGGCCAGGCAAATAACCAGTGTTTTCTGGCGACACTGGGAGATGCAAAACAGCTACAGGCAGGTACGTATCAGCAGATTCGTGTCATTCTCGCGGACAATTCGGCGTCGGTCTCCAACAATCAGTGCAGCGCCGCCGGTACTGCGAACTGCGTAGTGCTGAGCGCAGACAGCAAGGCTTATCCGCTGCAGCTTTCGAGCGAAGCGAAGACCGGGATCAAGATTCCTTCCGGTCAGCTTGCATCGGGAGGTTTCACCATCGCTGCAGGACAGACGAAGGATCTGAACATTGATTTCGACACCTGCGCTTCGATTGTGCAAACAGGAAATGGGCAGTTCCGCTTGAAGCCGGTGCTGCATGCAGGTGAAGTGACGGCCACGGCGACCTCCATCAACGGAACGGTGATCGACAAGGTCTCCGGCAAGGTGATTCCGGGGAACGTTCTGGTTGCCCTGGAGCAGAAAGACTCGACCGGTGTCGACCGCATCGTGATGTCCACCCTGACAAATGCCGACGGCACCTTCACCTTCTGCCCGCTGCCAACCGGCATGTATGACGTTGTGGTGGTGGGCATTACATCGACCGGCACGGTCTATGCGCCTGCGATTGTGACCGGTGTTTCGAATGGCGAGAGTACCGGCATCATTGCGTTATCCGCCCCGCTGCTCGCAGGGACGAGTACTGCAACGCTCGCCGGAAAAATAACCAGCCAGAATGCAAGCAACAGTGGAACGGTAATCGATGTCTCACTGAGTGCACTGGAGACCATCTCCGCCACGACCTACACCATTCCGCTGGTCCCCAATGCGCAGCAGAACGCCGCAACGGCTACGGTGACCACGGCAGCCGGATCCAGTTGCCCGAATAACACTGACTGCGCCAGCTACTCGGTGCTGCTGCCGGCGGCGGGCGCCTACATTGGCGCCTACTCAACCTCGGCAGCGACGTTGATGCAGTCTTCTCCTTATGCCACCTATGTTGTCGATGGCATTGCGTTTGTTCCTTCCTCCGGCGGAACGCTGAACTGTACTCCGTCTGAGATGAAGAGCCAGGCGTATGCCCTGACAGCCGGAGGGGCAACCATCTCCGTGACTTCGGCGCTGGCATTTGCTCAGTGTCAGTAGAGTAATCGCGGTAGACCCCGGGCCCGATCTCTTGGGGAGTCGGGCCCGTTTTTTTTTGAATTGTTGTTTGATCCACAGGACCGCGGGGCAACCCTGAAATGGGCCTCGATCTCTCATCCTGCACGCTGACGGGACAGTACCAGCCTGGCCGGCGACGGATCTCAAGGAGAAATGCGATGAGCTTGAAAGAAGTTCTGGTGGAAGAGTTGAAGGATCTCTATAGCGCTGAAAGTCAGCTCGTGAAGGCGCTGCCGAAGATCGTCAAGGCGTGTGAGGACGAAGAATTGGGTGAGTCGATTAACCAGCATCTGGAAGAGACCAAGGGCCATGTGGAGCGCCTGCAGCGTATCTTCGAACAGCTCGGTGAGAAGCCGACCGGCAAGCACTGCAAGGGCATGGAAGGTCTTCTGGCAGAGGGTAAAGAGGTCATCGAAGAGGGCGAGGAAGCTCCATTTGGCGACCTGATGATTACGGGTGCTGCTTCACGCGTGGAGCACTACGAGATTGCCGGGTATACCTCTGTGATCGAAATGGCTCGCGGCCTCGGCGAGGACGAGATCGTCGATCTGTTGACTGAGACCCTGGAAGAAGAACAGGCTGCGAACGAGAAGCTGGCCGAGAAGGCGAAGGAACTGATCGCCGAAGCCGCAGGCCAATCGGAAGACGAGGCCGAGCTGGAAGACGAAGATGTCGAGGCGGTCTCCGAAGAGGGTGAAGCGGGTGAGGCGTCCATGACCCGCAAGCAGACGCAGCATACATCGAAGACGGCGCCGAAGAAGCCTTCGCGAGGGAAGTCCAGGGCCGCGTAATCTCCGAAAGAGAACCGGAGAGAGGCGCTGACGGCATGAGTTGGATGACATGCCCTCATCCCTCTCCGGTTTCCTATTTCGCCTCGGGTAGACTTGAGGCATGCCGTTTGTTGCGAATGGGAAAGAGGCGCTCACCTTTCAAGAGCTCCTGTTCCGGCTTCAGAGTTTCTGGGCGGAGCGTGGGTGTGTGCTGCAGCAGCCATATGACGTGGAAGTCGGTGCGGGGACAATGTCGCCGGATACGTTTCTGCGTGTTCTGGGGCCAAAGCCTGTGCGCATTGCCTATGCGCAGCCGTCGCGCCGTCCGGCCGACGGACGCTATGGAGAAAATCCGAACCGCCTGTACAAGCACACGCAGTTTCAGGTGATCCTGAAGCCGCCGCCGGCCGATGTGCAGGAGGTCTACCTGGACAGTCTGCGCGCTATCGGAATCGACCTGAAAAAGCATGATCTGAAGTTCGAAGAGGACAACTGGGAGTGGCCTGTGGGCGGCGCCTGGGGCGTGGGCTGGCAGATGATGCTCGATGGCCAGGAGATCACGCAGTTCACTTACTTCCAGCAGTGCGGCGGTCTTGATCTGGAGCCGATGTGCGGCGAGATTACATACGGTCTGGAGCGCATCGCGCAGTTCCTGCAGGGCGTGGACTCGATCTATGACATCGTCTGGGCGATTGAGCCCGACACAGGCAAGCAGACCACCTACGGCGAGATCCGGCTGTACGAGGAAGAGCAGTACTCGACCTACAGCTTCGACTACGCCGATGTGAACAAGCTGTGGGAGCACCTGAATGCGTATGAGGCCGAGTGCCTGGCATTGCTGGACGCCGCTAAGGGCATGCCCGAGCTGGAAAGTCTGAAGGCGCAGCGCCGTTTCCCCGTATTGGGAGCCTATGAGCTGGCGCTGAAGTGCTCGCATGTCTTCAATCTGCTGGATGCGCGCGGCGCGATCAGTGTGACCGAGCGCGTCGGTGTCATGGCTCGCATTCGTACCCTGGTCGTAGGTGTGGCAAAGGCGTATGCCCAACAGCAGGAACTCACCGTGCCGGCAGAGGCGCTTCCCGCTTAACGCGGCGAGAGAGAACGATGGCTGATTTTCTATTTGAGATTGGATTGGAAGAGGTTCCGGCGCGGATGATCGCGTCCGCGCAGGCGGAGTTGGCAACGCGTGTGGAAACTCTACTGGGCCGTGAACGGCTGCTGGAGGAGGGCTCGTTCGTAACGAGCTACTCGACGCCGCGCCGTCTGGCCGTGTTGGTAACCGGTGTGCGTACACAGCAGCCGGACGCTGTGGAGGAGATGCTTGGTCCCTCGCTGAAGGTGGCATACAAGGACGGAGAGCCGACTCCGGCGGCTGCGGCCTTTGCAAAGAAAGCAGGCGTCAGTCTCAGCGATCTGAAGACGGTGACCAATGCCAAAGGCGAATATCTCGGCGCGACTGTGACACGTCCGGGCAAAGCCGCGGCTGAGGTCATCGCCGCCGAGCTGCCGAAGGAGATCGCCGGCATCTACTGGGCGAAGAACATGTACTGGCGCGCCGGGAAGCCCGAGCGTTTTGTCCGTCCGGTGAAGTGGATGATCGCGCTGCTGGGCGCTGTCGTCGTACCAGTCGAGTTCGCCGGTGTCTCTGCCGGTAATACGACCCGTGGTCATCGCATTCTGTTCGGAGCTGATGCCATCACGATTGCCCGGCCCTCGGAATATCTCGCAGCCTTGGAGAAGGCGTTTGTGCTTGCTGATGTCGCTGTGCGTCGGCAGAAGATTCGCAAGGCTCTGGATGCGGTAACGCGTACGGTTTCCGGCGCCCGCTGGCGCGAGGATCTTGAACTGGTTGAGACCGTCACACACCTGACCGAATGGCCGTATGTGGTGCTGGGTAGTTTTGAGACCGGGTACCTGGAGCTTCCGGAAGAAGTGCTGGTGACCGTGATGCGCGACCACCAGAAGTACTTCGCCGTCGAGGATGCAGGCGGCAAGCTGGCGGCGCACTTCCTGACGGTGCTGAACATTGAACCCGATGCCGAAGGTCTGGAGATCATTCGCACTGGCAATGAGCGCGTGCTGTCCGCACGGTTCAACGATGCGCGATTCTTCTGGGAGTTCGACCAGAAGACGACGCTGGCCAACCGCATGGAGAATCTGAAGCACGTCACCTTCCAGAAGGACCTCGGCAGCTACTTCGCCAAGGCGGAACGGGTGCGTAAGGTTGCCGCGGAGCTGGCGCGTCTGTGCGGGGAACGGAAGACCGATGCCGATGCTGCGGCTCTGGATCAGGCGGCAACCATCGCCAAGACCGACCTGACCTGCGAGCTGGTGAAGGAGTTTACGGAACTGCAGGGCGTCGTCGGCGGCCTGTATGCCCGCGCTCAGGGGCTGAGCGAGACCGTCGCGCTGGCGGTCTATGACCAGTATCTGCCTGCATCGATGGAAGATGCCGTGCCGCGCACGGTAGAAGGTCTGCTGCTCTCCATCTCCGATAAGGCCGACACCATCGGCGGCATGTTCGGTCTTGGGCTGGAGCCCACCGGATCGAAAGATCCCTTCGGTCTGCGCCGCGCCGCCAATGGCATTGTGAAGATGCTGGCTGAGGCGAAGCTTCCGCTGCTGTTGAGCGAGATCGCCGGACTGGGATCGGAGCATTCGGCAACGGCGACCAAGGTGGAACAGTTTTTTACGGAGCGCGTCGAGTTCTACCTGAAGGACGTGAAGGGCTATGCCTACGACGTCGTGAAGGCGGTTCAGGCTGCAGGCGCCGACGATGTGCCTGATGCTGTGGCGCGTGCGCAAGCGGTGACGGAGGTTCGTGGCTCGGATGACTTCGCGGCAATCTCAGCGGCCTTCAAGCGCATGAAGAACATCCTGACGCAGGCTCGCGAGAAGGGCGAGAACGCCGCCTGGACTCCGGACTTCCTGGTCGAACCGGCCGAGCGTACGCTGGCTGAGCAGAGCGGTCGTCTGGCTGCCTGGGTGGAAGGCCAGCGCCGCGAAAAGCAGTACGTCGAGGCGTTACAGACCATCGCGACACTGCGTCCGCACGTGGACGCTTTCTTCGACAAGGTGATGGTGATGGCTCCGGAAGAACGTCTGCGTGCTGCCCGCCTGGGGCTGCTGAACCGCGTCCTGCAAGACTTCTCACGTATCGCTGACTTCTCGGAGATCGTAACGGCGGGATAAATAAAATGGCCAGGAAAAGGGAAGCGACCAACCCGCAGGAGGCGAAGCCAAAGGCGATCAAGCCTCCCATGCTGCTGGAGAAGACGCAGGTGATTCTCAAGCAGTTGGAGGTAGCGCTCGACCAGCCGGTCATCACCTACTGGAACTCCAATAAGGGGTCGATCTGCCACAACGACGTCTCCGGCCTGTATGGTCTGTTGCAGAGCGTCGGCAAGGTGGACCGGCTCTGTTTGTTTATCAAGAGCGATGGCGGCAACGGTCAGGCCTCGTTGCGGATGGTGAATCTGCTCCGGCAGTACGTCAAGAAACTAACCGTATTAGCTCCTTTTGAATGCCAAAGCGCCGCCACCATGCTGGCACTGGGCGCGGACAACATCCTGATGGGTCCATTGGCCCATCTCTCCGCCGTGGATACTTCGCTGACGCATGACCTGTCTCCGATCGACCGCGATAACGACCGCGTCAGCGTGAGCCAGGACGAACTTCAGCGGGTGATCAACCTGTGGCGGCGGCAGGCGAGGGGCGAAAAGAGCAATCCATACGGAGCCCTGTTTCAGTACGTTCATCCGTTGGTGATTGGCGCCGTGGACCGGTCGAGTGCTCTTTCGACGAAGCTCTGCCTGGAGATTCTGTCGTACCACCTGAAGGACGCACAGAAGGCAAAGAAGATCAGCAATGTGCTGAACTCCGGCTATCCCTCGCACAGCTATCCCATTACGCTGCGGGAGGCCCAGCGCATCGGCCTGCACGCGGAGTCGATGGAAGACAGCGTGAACCATCTGCTCTTCGAACTGAATGCGGTGTATGCGGAGATGGGGCAGAACGCCTATGTTGACTACGACGCCCGCAATGCCCATGACAACTCCATCTCGAACATCATGGAAGCCAACGGGCTGCAGATCTTCTTCCAGCTCGAAAAGGACTGGCACTACCGGGCGGAGGAGCGCCGCTGGGTGGCACTGAACGATAAAAGCGGCTGGAAAAAGGCCCAGATCGCCGCCGGGAAGATCTCGGTGACGACCTTCCATATCAGATAAATCCGGATGCCAGGCCCAAATATTTGAGTTTTAGGGGTGGGGGGCGTACCATAATCGATAGCGACGCGTTGATCTCGCGCGGGACCGTGAATATGGCCGGCCGTTGGCGAGAGAGATGAGTGGGCGATGAGCCCACTTTTTATTTGCTCTGAAAACCGCCCTCCCACGGTGCAAAGAGGTTTGGCAATGGCATTACAGATGGACCAGATTCGGGCTACGGCGGAAAAGGTGGCGGCATCGCATCATCTGGAGGTGGTGGATATCACCTTCCAGGGAGCGGGCAAGCACCGGGCGCTCGCCGTGTATCTGGAAAGGGACGGCGAGGGGCGGGCAAAGCTGGTGGCTGCGGCCAAAGCAGGAGAACTGGAAGACCTGCCCAGCGGTGTACCCGTGGAAGCTCTCTCGGGCATCACACATGAGGATTGCGAAGTCTTTGCAAGGGACTTTGGAACGCTTCTGGATGTGGAAGATTTGATTCCCGGTGCGGAGTACACGATGGAGGTGTCATCGCCGGGCCTGGAGCGTAAGCTGCGGGGTGCAGCGGATTATGAACGGTTTGCCGGCGGCCTGGTGAAGGTGCAGACCTTCGAGCCGGTCAATAACAACCGGCATTGGACCGGACGGATGAGTTTCGCGGATGGTGTCGTGAAGCTTGACCTGTCGGCCGTGAAGCAGAAGGGGAAGGCGAAGAAAGCCTCCGCCGGGTTGGACATAGTGGAGATAGCGCTCTCGAACGTAGAAAAGGCGCAACTGGTGGCAGAGATTTAGCTTGTCTGAGGAAAGTAGTGTCTGGGGCAAGCAGTGTCTGGCGCAAGCAGTGAATGAGATTGAGGAAGTTGAGGTAAGCAGAGATGGCAAGTGCACTGTACGAGTCGATTCAGATTCTGAGCCGCGAAAAAGGTATCGATGCGGAGATTGTGGTGGCCGCCGTGGAAGACGCAATTGCGTTGGCGACACGCAAGTACTACCGCACGCAGGAGAATATGCGCTCCGAGTTGGATCGGGAGACGGGCGAGATTCGGGCCTATGTGTACAAGACTGTGGTGGAAGGCCCTGATCAGCTTGAGGATGAGCTGAACCAGCTCACGCTGGAGCAGGCCCGTGAGCTTGCGCCTGAGGTCGAAGCCGGCGGTGAACTGCGTTTCTACAAGGACACCAGCCCGCTGGGCCGCATTGCCGCGCAGATGGCCAAACAGGTCATCTTTCAGAAGGTACGCGAGGCAGAGCGCGATACGGTTTTCAATGAGTACAACCATCGCATCGGCGAGATCATCACGGCGATGGTAAAGCGCCTGGAGCCGATGGATGTGATCTTCGATATCGGCAAGGCCGAAGCCCGCATGCCGAAGCGTGAGCAGAGCCGGCTGGAGCAGTTTGCTGTGGGTGAGCGCGTGCGCGTGGTTCTGCTGCGTGTGGACCGCGCCGCCAAGGGGCCGCAGGTAATCGTCAGCCGTGCCGCTCCGGCGCTGGTGCAGAGCCTGTTCCAGGCTGAGGTTCCGGAGATCTACGACAACACGGTGATGATCAAGGCCATTGCCCGTGAGGCCGGCGAACGTACGAAGATCGCCGTGCAGTCACGTGATAAGGATGTGGATCCGGTCGGCGCCTGCGTCGGTATGAAGGGTATGCGCGTACAGTCGATCATCCGCGAGCTGCGGGGCGAGAAGATCGACATCATCGAGTTCTCCGATGAGATCACGACCTTTGCGGAGAAAGCATTGCAACCCGCCAAGGTCTCTCGTGTCTCCATTACGGACCTGACCGAGAAGCAGCTCGAAGTGATCGTTGACGACACGCAGTTGTCGCTGGCCATCGGCAAGAAGGGCCAGAATGTCCGTCTGGCGGCGAAGCTGCTGGGCTGGAAGATCGATATCAAGAGCGAGGAAGAGAAGCGCCAGGAGGTCGAGCAGGCCATGCAGGCGCTCTCCGGCGGACCGTCGACCCCGATCGAACAGGTCACCGAGCTGGGCGAGACGATCCTGGAGAAGTTGATTGCTGCCGGAATTACGACGGTGGAATCGCTGGCCGACATGACTCCGGAGCAGTTGGAAGAGGTTCCGGGTATCGGCGAGAAGACCGTGGAGAAGATCTCGGTCGCTGTTCGCCATTATTTCGGTCAGTATGCCGAAGGTGAGGAGCGTCCTGTCCTGGTGCAGGCAGCATCTGAAGTCCCCCAGGAGGAATCTTCAGTGACCAGGACACCGGAAGAGATTTTAGCGGCAGAGAACGAAGGAAAAGGGCTGATGGCGGAAGAGGCCGACGAGTCGACCGAGGAGCTTCAGGATGCCGAAGAGGCAGGCTCGGGAACGGACGCCTACTCGGATGCAGATGCCCGGGAAGAACAGATTGAGCTCGACAACGACAGCGTGGATTCGCTGGTTGCGGAGTCGGAGGATATCGCGAACGAGACGATTGACAACGAGCGCGACGAAGATGGCCGCGACCGTGGTTAGGCTGTGGACGCCGTTCGGCATGCGCCGAACGGCGGTAAGATTAAGTGTTGACGGTTTTAAACATCCCGAAGGGTTGAGGCTGCGTATGAACGGCTGAGTCTGCAAGGGGTAGTGAATAGGGGACGGATGAGTAAAGTTCGAATCAATGATTTGGCGCGCGAACTGGAGGTCAAGAGCAAGTCGATTCTCGACGCTTTGACCGCAGTGGGTGTGACCGAGAAGAAGACGCATTCAAGCTCGCTGGAAGAAGATGAAGCGGCTCGTGTGCGCACATACCTCCGCGGCGGTGCGCCGTCGAGTGGGGCGCGCTCTGCGGCCGCCAGTGAACCCAAAATCGATCTTTCGAGGATCTCGAAGCCTGGCGATGCGCTGAAGGCGATTCTGGAGCGCAAACAGGCTGAGCAGCAGGCGCATTCGCGCCCGCCTGCGGCCCCGCCGCCGCCGCAACGCCCGGCCGTCGCTGCGCCGCCACAGCGTCCGGCTGTTGCTACGCCGCCGCGCCCCGGCGTAGTGGTAACCCGTCCGTCAGTCGCTCCTCCGGTGGCAACGCCCCCGGCTGTAGCACCGGCGGCGTCTACCCCGGCCGCTCCTGCAGCTCCGGCTGCCCCTACTGCCCCGAGAGCACCGGCTGCAACATCTTTTTCACAACAACCAGCGGCTCCTAGGCGTATCATGCCGCAGATGGAGCGCCGCGGCCCCCAGATCATCGCTCCTAAGGCGACGCCCCCTGCTCCTGCCATCGCCGGCCGTCCTCCGGCTGGTCCGGTAGTCGCGGCTCCGCGTCCCCCCATCGCCGGAGTGCCTCCGGCGGGCGGTGGTGTGGCGGCCAGGCCTGCTGCAACTCCGGCGGGTCCCGCGGCTGCTGCTCCTGCAGTCACGGCCGCTCATGCGGCACC
The DNA here is from genome assembly GCF_052114765.1 of Terriglobus sp. 2YAB30_2. NCBI lineage: Bacteria > Pseudomonadati > Acidobacteriota > Terriglobia > Terriglobales > Acidobacteriaceae > Terriglobus > Terriglobus sp. 2YAB30_2. The sequence continues at coordinate 374,902 of NZ_JBFRFJ010000003.1, read as the reverse complement.
GGCAGAGCCGATGGCAGCTGCTCCGGTGGCGCCAGAGACTCCGGCTTCCACTCCTGCTCCGGCTGCGGCAGCGCCCGCGGCTCCAGCAGCACCGGCGCGCCGCGTGATTATGCCGCAGACTGGACCTCGACCGACGTATACCGCTCCTGTCGGAGCGGCGAATCTCGGCATACAGCGTGGCCGGCCCATCTTTGAGCGCCCGCGTCCTTCGGGACCAGGTGGCGGCGGTCCGAGCGGTCCGGGTGGTCCGGGCGGCGGCGGTGGCCGTCCTCCAATGCGTCCCGGCGAACGCCGTCCCATGCATCCGACGCGCACGCATCCGACCGGTGGACCGGGCGGTGGCCGTCCTGGCTTTGGCCAGCGTCCTGGCTTCGGTGGCGGACAACGTCCTGGTGGTGCACCGGGTATGCTGCCGCCTCCGGGTGACGTAGCAGCGCCTAGCAACCGTCCTGGCGGCCAGCGCCCCGGTGGAAACCGCCGCGGTCAGCAGTACGAGAAGAGCAAAGAAGGCCCGATGAAGGGCTTCAACGCTCCACGCTTCGGCGGTATGCCGGTTGCGCGCGAGCCGGTGCCGATCACGAAGAACCTCACCGTGACCGAGGGCATCAGCGTTAAGGACCTGGCCGAGAAGCTGGAAGTTCGCGGTAAGGACCTGATCGCCTCTCTGTTGATGAAGGGCGTTTTTGTCACCGTAAACCAGTCGCTCGACAACGATCTGGTGAAGGACGTGTCGCGTCAGTTCGGCGCGGACGTCAGCATCATCTCGGTGGAAGAACAGCTGGAGAACGAGGCCATTGAGGGTCTGCTGGAAGATACCTCCGGCATGGTGGAGATCGTTCGTCCGCCGGTGGTCACCGTCATGGGTCACGTCGACCACGGCAAGACCAGCCTTCTCGATGCGCTGCGTGAGACTGACGTCGCCAGCGGCGAAGCCGGTGGCATTACCCAGCACATCGGTGCTTACAAGGTCCATGTCACCAAGGAAGGCTCGCCCGCCTTTGGGCGCGAGATCGTCTTCCTGGATACACCGGGTCACGAGGCCTTTACCCGCATGCGTGCCCGCGGCGCCAAGGTGACGGATATCGTTGTCGTCGTCGTCGCGGCTGACGATGGAGTGATGCCGCAGACGCTGGAAGCCATCGATCACGCACGTGCGGCGAAGGTGCCGATTATCGTGGCGGTGAACAAGATCGATAAGCCCGAAGCGAACCCGGATCGCGTGATGCAGCAGCTTGCTGACCGCGGCCTGCAGCCGGATAGCTGGGGCGGCGATACGCCGTTCGTTCAGGTATCGGCGAAGAAGCGCATCAACCTCGACGGCCTGGAAGAGATGATCTGCCTGGTCGCCGACACGAACGAGCAGAAGGCGACTCCGGAGCGTCCGGCGGTCGGTACCGTTATCGAAGCCAAGCTCGACCGCGGCCGTGGCGCCGTGGCCTCGATCCTGGTGCAGAACGGAACGCTGCGCGTCAACGACAGCTACATCGTCGGCAACACCTTCGGTAAGGTGCGCGCCATGTTCGACGATCGCGGTCGCTCGATCACCGAGGCTGGACCATCGACACCCGTGGAGATCCTGGGTCTGGAAGGTATTCCGGATGCAGGCGATACCTTCCTGGTGATGGCGGATCGCGACAAGGCCAAGGGCATTGCGCAGTACCGCAAGATGAAGGAGCGCGAGGCACAGCTTGCCAAGTCGAGCCGCGTGTCTCTGGAAGGCCTGGCGGAGCAGATCAAGCAGGCTGGCGTGAAGGACCTGAACATCATCCTCAAGGGCGACGTGCAGGGTTCGGTCGAGGTTCTGGCCGACTCGCTGCAGCGCATGTCCACCGAGAAGGTGCGCGTGAAGGTGCTGCACTCGGGCGTGGGTTCCATCACCGAGAGCGACGTTCTGCTGGCGACCGCGTCCAACGCGATCATCATCGGCTTCAACGTTCGTCCGGAGCGCAAGGCCGCGGAACTGGCCGAGCAGGAAAACGTCCAGATTCGTATGCACTCCATCATCTACGAGCTGCAGGACGAGATCACCAAGGCGATGTACGGTCTGCTGGAACCGGTCTACCGGGAGCAGTACGAGGGCCGCGCCGAAGTGCTCAGTGTCTTCAAGATCTCGAAGGTGGGTCAGATTGCCGGTTGCACGGTGCGCGACGGCGTCATCCACCGCAACTCGCAGGTTCGCGTCAAGCGCGACGGCGAGGAGGTGTGGAAGGGTAAGCTCACCAACCTCAAGCGCTTCAAGGACGATGTCAGCGATGTTCGCGAAGGCTACGAGTGCGGTATCGATGTCAACTTCAAGGACATCAAGGCCGGCGACATGATCGAGGCTTACACCACCGAGAAGATCGCCGCCGAACTCGGAGCCAATACCGCCGAACTGCGGGAAGCCGCAGCCAAGGCAGCAGCAACGCACGCGTAGAACCCAAGCTGCATAGAAACACAGAAAGGCAGGCCTTCGGGCCTGCCTTTTGTTTCGTCCGATGCCCTTCCTTCGAGGTGGGAGAATGAGACAGGAGCCGATCCATGACTCCTGGATGGAGGAACTCCGCGTGGCCACTGTAAAGATATGGACAGATGAAGAGATCAACAAGGTGCCGGAACTGAAAGCCGTCTTTGACGACATTCGCGCTGTTCGCAAGACGGACTTCGTGAACAATTTCTGGCGTGCTCTCGCGAATCAGCCCGCACTGCTGCAGCGGACCTGGGCGAGCGTCAAGGAGGTGATGATCGAGCCTGGAACTCTCGATCCGCTTACGAAGGAACTGATCTATATTGCTGTCTCGACGGGGAACAGTTGCACGTACTGTATCCACTCACATACCGCGGCCGCACGTACAAAGGGGCTTTCCGATGAGCAGTACGCCGAGTTTCTAGCGGTCGTCGGTATGGCAGCCGAGACGAACAATCTGGCGAATGCGATGCAGATACCAGTGGATAAGGAATTTCTTGTTGGCTAGGGATCAAAGCGCTGAAGGCGCGTTCTATACCAGCCTGGGGCAACGCCCCAGGTTTCCGTCCCCACAATCTGGGGAAGGGCTGAAGGCCCGCTCTATAGTTCGGCAGTGAAACAGACTATTTCGATCTACGCTAGAGCATTTCTCCTGTAGGTGTAGTGCGGGGCTGATGCATCTATGGGCGTTTTCCTCAATGAAAACACCGCTGCACGTTCCTCGCGGCATACCCAGCAACAGGAGAAATGCTCTAGTCATAAGAGCTGTTGCCATCCGAAGCGTTGAAAAGCAGGTCCTTCACTAATCACCCCAGCGAACAAGTTCGCCGGGGACCCCGAACGTTCAGCGATGACAACTTCAAAGAAGCGGCTCTTGGGCAGAAAGCTGAACGGTCAATAGGAGCCCGATCACTATACTTCTCTAGTGAACTCCCTTCGGATTGTGCCTCTGTACGACCCTTCTCATCGCCCATCAAGCTGGAATGAGCGCATGGCCGAAGGCGAGTTCGCTGTGTTGTTCACCGGCGACCGACCGGAGGCAATCGAGGGAGAGCCGGTGCCGGATGCGCCCTTCTGTGTTGTCGCTGCTGGTATGGCCGGCGCGGAGCGTTTTGCACGCGAGGCGGTGGTGCAGTATCCCACGATGATTGCGCGCGTGTATGACCGCCGCGGTATGGTAGGTGCTCCACTCTTTGAGGCAGCTGGAGCCAGGGCTAATCGCAGTGAGATTTCGGCACGGTTCCGGCGATGGGCCGGCGGCGGTCTGTTTGGCGTGGGTGCTGCACTTGGACTGGCGGAGATCATCTCAGGCTTCACCATCAACTGGGCCGGTATGCTGGCGGCGCGTCTGCTGCCTGTTGGCGTGGTGCTGCTGTTGACTGAGGCCGCGATTGTGGTGGGTGCGCGCCGCGAACAGAAGCGGAAGTCCCGATGACTCTGCTCGTTCTGTTGCCGCTGCAACTGGCGGTGATCCTTACGGCGACCTGGTTGTGCGGAGCATTGGCGCAGCGGTTGCGCCAGCCGCGCGTGATCGGCGAGATTGCCGGCGGCATTCTGCTGGGGCCGGTAGCGCTGGGCCGCTGGATGCCGGCGGTAACCACGATGTTATTTGCTCCGGCGCGGCTGTCCGGGCTGGAGTTGATCAGCAACGTTGGCCTGGTAGCGTTTCTTTTCCTGGTGGGCGGGGAGCTGGATCTGCGCGAGGTGGCGCATCACGTTCGGCGCGTGGTTACGACGACCGCCGGCAGCATTCTGCTGCCGTTCTTTCTTGGAACATTAGTGGCGCCGATCCTTCTGCGGCACTATGGTGTGCCCGAAGGCGCTCGCTGGGGCTTCAGCATCTTTCTCGCCGTGGCCATGAGCATCACGGCGCTGCCGGTACTGGCGCGAATTCTGCGCGACCGCGAAGCCGCGGGCGTGCCGGTGAATGCGGAGGTCGCGCAGCAGTCGCTGCTGAGCGCTGCACTGAACGATGCTCTTGCATGGTGCGTTCTGGCAGCATTGCTGGCAGTGCTGCACGGCGGTGGCGTGGTTGAGATTGTGGTGCGGCTCGGGCTCCTGGTGGCCTTCACCATCGTGATGATGGCAGGCGTGCGGCCAATGCTGCGACGTGTCCCGCTAGGGCGTCCGGTGTGGACTGTGATGCTGGTACTGCTACCTGCTATCAGCGCCTGGGTGACCAATGCACTCGGGATTCACCTGTTCTTTGGCGCGTTTCTGGCAGGCATCTGTGTCCCGTCAGAACGTGTCGCAGGCACGATGGAACGGCTCTTCCTGATCGTTTCGGCATGGACTCTGCCCGCATTCTTTGCCCTGACCGGCCTGCGGATGCGGCCGGAGCTCTTTCACGCGGGCGGCTGGAGCGATCTGCTGCTGGTACTGGCCGCAGCCGTGCTGGGCAAGATCGCGGGAGGGATGTTTGGCGCCGGCATTGCAGGTACACCGTGGTCGAAGGCGCTGCGGGTCGGCGTGTTGCTGAATACCCGCGGGCTGGTCGAGCTGATCGTGCTGAATGCCGGCTACCGCGAAGGGATTCTCAATGCTCAGGTCTTCACCCTGCTGGTGTTGATGGCCGTGGTGACCACTGCGATGACCGGGCCACTGCTCGACATAATCACCCGACGGAATGTGGTGTAATCGGGGGAGACCTACCTCGATCCGGAAAATCTAATACTGAAGTTGGCGCACGGCATTGCGTTTGGGGATGTCTCTATTTCTTGCGTGGAGTTGATGAATGAAACGGCGTGAGTTTTTGCAGCAGTCGAGTGCATTTGCAGGAGTCGGCATGCTTGGCCTGGCCGGGTGCGCGAAGAGGCCGGTAACGGCAGGCAGTGCAACCGCTCCAGCGCTGCCGTTCTATGACCGCGTGCCTGAGCTGGCGCCGATACGCGCCCATGAAGACCGCCTCTTCCGCATTACGGTATGCCTGCGTCCTTTCCGGGCGCAGGGCCCCCGGCTTGAGGTGGAGAAGGTCGGCGACAAGATTGTCTCGCATAACTACGGTCACGGTGGCAGCGGATGGTCGTTGAGTTGGGGCTCGGCGGCGGTGGCCGTCGAGAACGCGATGAAGGCGAGCAACGGCGATAAGGACATTGCCGTCATCGGCTGCGGCGCACTGGGACTCACCTCTGCCATTACGGCGCAGCGAGCAGGAGCGCGTGTCACCATCTACGCCAAGGAGCGCCCACCCGAGGTGCGTTCCGCACGCGCTACCGGAAGCTGGACTCCGGACTCGCGCGTTGCTCTGAGCAATGTAGCGGCGCCTGCGTTTGGCGATCTGTGGGAGCGCATGGCACGCACCAGCTGGTCGATGTACCAGAGCTATCTCGGAATGCCGGGGAATCCGATCGAATACTTCGACAGCTACCAGTTGAGCGACTTCTCGCCGGAAGAAGGGCAGAAGCGCCGCGAGAGCCAGGCGCAGGAGGCGGGACGTCATGAGTTCGCGCGCTATGCCTCACGCATTCACGACATTACGGCAACACCGCAACTGCTGCCTACAGGGTCGCATCCTTTCCCGACGAAGTATGTGCGCCGCAATACGACACTGATGTTCAATGTTGCCGACTACTCGCGTCAGTTGATGAACGACTTTCTGATCGCGGGTGGAAAGATTGAGAGGGTCGAGTTCCACTCTCCCGCCGACCTCGCCTCACTGCCGCAGAAGACCATCATCAACTGCCCGGGCTATGGCGGCCGCGCTCTGTGGAACGACGACTCGATTACGCCGGTCCGTGGTCAGATCGCCTGGCTCATTCCGCAGGAGAATGTGCACTACGGTCTCGGCTATAAGAACGTGAATATCGTTGCGCGTCGCGACGGCATTGTGGTGCAGACCAGTCTCAACGGCGAAGAGTCCGGTTGGAACGAGACTGATGAAACACCGAACCATGAAGAAGCCGTGACTGGTGTGCATATGCTGCAGGAGCTTTACAGCCGCATGGAAGCCATGCAGCGCGGTAACAAGAGGGCTTAGGGGTGGTCATCGAAATTCGAGAGGGCTTAGGGGTGGTCATCGAAATTCGAATAGCCCATGCCCTCGTTGCCCCATTCTTCGCAGCTTTACCGCGAAGGGTGGGGTATCGAGCGAAGCGAGACCGCTCCTATACATTTATGTGCCCCGACTATCCCACTCATCGCGTTGCGATGAATGGGGCACCCAGAGTATGGGCTCAGCCGAATTGGATGACACACCCTTCGTCCATGTAGAGTGGTTGCGGAGGTTGTCATGAATCGTCGTTCGATGTTGTTGAGTTTGGTGGCGGGGCTTTGTTGTAGCCCACTGATGGCACAGATGGGTGGTGGCCAGCCGAGTGGTCCGATGGCGAGTCCACCGGCCAAGGCCGAGGTTGCTCTAGGGCCTGTAAAGATCAATGTGGACTACCACACACCGTCGATGCGCGGCCGCAAGGTCATGGGTGGCCTGGTGCCGTATGGAGAAGTATGGCGCACCGGAGCGAATGAAGCGACGACGTTCGTTGTAACCGGCGGCAATATCTCCATCGCCGGAAAGCCGGTCGCTGCCGGCAACTATACGATCTACACCATGCCCGGCGAGAAGTCGTGGCAACTGATCATCAGCATGGAGACCGGCCAGTGGGGCACCGAGTACCATGCCGATCGTGATCTGGTTCGCGTCAACATGGACGTGAAGACACTTCCTTCTCCGCAGGAGACGATGAGCATCAGCTTTGAGAACACCATGGGCAAGCGGACCGACATGCACATCAAGTGGGAGACGACCGACGTCTCTGTGCCGATCATCGTTCGCTAGAGCATTTTCCCTGTGGGTGTGATGTAGGGCCTCTGCATCTATCGGCGTTTTCCGCAATGAAAACGCCACTGCACAATTCTTTCGGGATACCCAGCAACAGGGAAAACGCCCTAAGATTTTCAGAAGACTAAGGCACGCTCGATGAGCGTGCCTTAGTCTTTTAACCGGAGTGGAGCAATGAACCTTCAGGCAATTCAGGAAGCACTGCGCGAGATTGGCGCGGATGCATGGCTGTTTTATGACCATCACTATCGCGACCCCATCGCGTACCGCATCCTCGGTCTAGGTGGGGGATTACATGTCACCCGCCGCTGGTACTACCTGGTTCCCGCTTATGGTGAGCCGAAGAAGCTGGTGCATCGCATCGAATCTCTGCGGCTGGATAGTCTTCCGGGTCAAAAGGAAGAGTACAGCTCCTGGCAGGAGCTTGAAGCAAAGCTCGAACAGCTGACGGTCGGAGCAACGAGGATCGCCATGCAGTACTCGCCGCGCAACGCCATCATGTATGTGTCGATGGTGGATGCCGGCACCGTGGAGCTGCTACGGAGCTGGGGCAAGCAGATTGTCTCGTCCGCGGACATGGTGAGCCGCTTCGAGGCAGTCCTGACCGAGGAGCAGGTGGCCTCACACTACAAGGCGCAGGCGCTGCTGGATGAGATTCTTGCCGCGGGATGGAAGCAGATCGGCGAGCGTGTGCGCTCCGGCGGAACCGATGAGTACACCATGGTGAGCTGGCTCAAGGAGAAGATCGAGCAGGCCGGCATGATCACCGAGCACGGGCCGAATGTGAGCGTCGGTCCCAATGCGGCTGACTCGCACTATGAGCCATCGCCATCGAGCTCGCGGGCGATCCGCAAAGGCGACTTTGTCCTGATCGATATCTGGTCGAAGATGGCAGGTGACCCAAATGCCGTCTGGTACGACATTACCTGGACCGGCGTCGTAGACCGCGAGCCGACCGAGCGCGAGCAGCAGACCTTTGCAACGGTGACAGCGGCACGTGATGCGGCGATCAAAACAGTCGACGAGGCGTTTGCTGCAAATCGTCCTATTGCCGGATGGGAGGCGGATGAGGCCTCTCGTACCGTTATTCGCAATGCCGGGCAGGCAGCGTGGTTTACGCATCGGACGGGACACAACATTGCGATCGAGCTGCATGGCAATGGAGCGCACCTGGACAACCTGGAGACACACGACGAAAGGCTGATCCTGCCGATGACCTGCTTCTCCGTGGAACCGGGACTGTACTATCCGGGCGAATTCGGTGTCCGCAGCGAAGTAAATATGATCACGCGGTCGGGCAAGGCTGTGGTGACAGGAAAGATCCAGAAAGAGCTCGTTCGGATCTAACAGCCGAGTCTGGAAATATCGGGGAAATAGCACAACCGGTGGGAGCAGCGGGCTGAAGCCCGCTGCTCCCACCCAGTTCGAGCTTGCGCTCGAATACCCATGTCCCTTGGGGACATGGGGCACCGGCTTTGTGGTTGGATACGGCTTAGTGCTTGATGAAATACATCAGCCAGCTTGCGACAATCACACCGCCGACGAACATCGCAAAGCAGTAGGTTCCGAAGCGAATCATCGCCTTGGGTTCGCTGCGCTGCGTAATGCCGAAGACGACTGACGTAAAGAGCGAGAAGAGCAGAACGGCGGAGAAGTGGGAGAGGCTCACAGCGGCTTCCTCCCGTTCGCCAGCGAATGTGCATCGACCGCAGCCATGATATTCAGCAGACCGGCGACGACGATGAAACGTGTGCCATAGTCGGCGACGGCGATCTGTACCGAGGCGTGTCCCCAATCGAGCAAACGGGCAAGCAGATAGAGAAGTCCCGCGCCGAGATCTCCGGCGAAGTTCAACATATCGAGCAGGTCGCCGGTGTTGGGCTGATAGATCTTGCCCTGCAGGCCGATGCCGATGAAGAACATGCTCGTGATGGAAACGAAGATCAGCGCCGCACGGATAGGCTTGCGGACGAAGAGATGACCCGCACCGGGAACCAGCCATCCGGCCAGAAGCGCCATGATTGGGAGTGTCTTGGATTCTCCGGCGAGCGAGGCCGGCACCTGTGAATGCGTTGCCATTCCGTCTCTGATGATRTCAGCCCGTCCGGAAGTAAATGACACTCCCTAATGGTTTGCGGTTGGAAGTTCCCGTTTATCCCAGACCATGGCATCGAATCGGTGGCGGGCGTGGAAGCCGAGATCCTCATACAAACGGACGGCAGAAGTGTTTTCTTCGGTGACCGTAAGGGTAATGGCTTCATATCCACGCTGCCGCAGGCCGGCTGCCGCCTTCTGGATCAGCATGCGGCCATAGCCCTGTCCGCGCAGCCGGGGAGCGATACAGAGCTGCGTAATATGCGCCACGTGGTCGCAGACGCGGGAGCAGAGGATCATGCCCTCGAGCGTGCCTCCGTCGGGGTCGAGCATCACCCAGGACGACTCCGCATCGAAGACACCGCAGCCCGGAAAACGGACGATGTTATGCAGAAAGCGCAACGATCCGTGCAGAGACCGGTACTGGTCGTTGATGGAAGCGTCCAGGTGGCCGCGGTAAGTACGATGGATCAGCTCGCCCGCCGGCTGGAAGTGGGCATTGACCCACTGCCGCAGGGTCAGCTGTTCGGGAAGCCTGTGCTCCGGATGAGTCGCGGGCAGGGCTGCGTTCTGCTTCAGGTCGCAGTGCAGGAAGAGCCGTGGGTGAACGCGGAAGCCGGTAGCCAGAAACGGCGCTGCCAGGGATCCCGCCGGATGCAGCAACAACTGCGACTCCACACGCTGTACCTGCGGCGAGTGCTGCAGGGTCTCGATGAGATGGGTCAGCAGCCGATGCTCGATATCCTTGGCGCTCTCAGATTGCGTGGCGTGGGCGAAGGTATCTCCAACGACGGCCTTATCGCCTTCATAGACGCTGAAGGTATAGCCGCAGACATTCCCATTGTCGAGCGCGACGTAGCCGGGCAGGATGCGGGCATCCAGATACTGCAGCAGCAGCTCGATCGAGGTAGAGTAGTCCCACTCCAGCAGGTCTCTCCACTGCCGCGCTTCTTCTTCCAGAAGAGATCGAAGCTGACGGCCGGAGTAGTGCCGAAGGTCAAGCAGGTCGAGTTGTGCGGCTGCGCTCACAGGTCGTTTGGGCCTTGCAGCAGCTTAGCGGAGTTAACGCCGATTGTGTACGGAAGGTTTTTCCGAAAGGTTTGCGGTCTGGGTTCCCGCGGAGACGCGGTAGACGGCCAGCCCCTGCCACTCATAGAGGAAAAGCGGCGTGTAGAGGCGTCCGGCGAGGATCGTGGAAAGCTGGGGAATGTCGCGTTCGCGCAGGACCAGGATGTGCTGTTCCTGGGGAATCTCGGCGATGATGGTCACCTTCTCCGTCGCACTTTCTTCATGGAAATAATGGCGGAGCGGCTGGTTCCGGTAGAACGCCAGGCCGTAGTCCATATCGCGGCGGATGTGATAGGTCGCCAGCGTGGGAATATCGGGTGCTTCCTGGGCGATACGCTCCGCCAGGGGCCGGGCGGAGTAGTTGGCATCCAGCAGCCAGCCGTTCATCCGCAACAGGAAGAAAAGCATTGCCAGAACCGGCGCCAGGGTGACGGTGCGCAGATACTTTGTTCCCCAGCGGAGGACGGTCAGGCAGATGGCGGCCCCGGTAACCGCTGCCCAAAGTGCCGCCCAGAAGATGGTTTTGGCCGCCGGGACAAAGCGCTCGTAGATCATGTACTGCGGGCAGAGCAGAAGCACAAACGTCATCGTTGAAACGACGAGAGCGTGTCCGCCAAGCATCCACCACTTGAGCTTGTACTGCCGTATGCGGTACAGGTAGTCGCCCGTCAGGATGGTGATGGGTGCGATGGCCGGCAGAATGTAGCCAGGGAGCTTGGAGCCGGAGAAGGTGAAGAAGAGCACTGGGAAGATGGCCCAGATGACCAGGAACTCCGGGAAGGCATCGCCCGGGCGCGTATTGCCGACGTAGCGAACCCGGTTATGGCGTACCCTCCACTCCGCAACCGAGATCTGGATAGAGTCCACCATGGCGCGGAGGCTCATTACCGTCCAGGGCATCAGGCCCAGGATCAGTACGACCAGGTAGTAGTAGATCGGCTGGTGGTGCTGGTAGCGATCGGTAGCGAAGCGCTCAAGATTGTGCTGCAGGAAGAAGAGCCGGTAGAAGTCCGGATTACGGAGCTGTACGGCGATGAACCACGGCAGCACCATCGCCAGGTAGAGAGCCACTCCCGGCAGCCAGATGGTGCGGCGCACGATGTTCCATTCCCGCCGCAAACCCGCAAACAGCAGCAGGATACAGAGGATCATGAAGGGCGCTATGGGGCCCTTGGCCAAGGTTGCTGCCCCGCCGAAGAAGTAGAGGTCGAAGAGCCAGAACTTCTTGCCCGTCTCATACCAGGCGTACCAGCCGAGCATGCCGATGGAAAACGGCGCGGCCAGTTGCATGTCTGTAGAAGCGCCGCGGGCGAAGGCCACCATCGCGATACAGGAGGCGGTAATCAAGGCCGCGTCCAGATGCCCGCCCGGACGGAAACGTCGCATATGCAGGTAGATCAGCAGGATAAGAGCGAAGGTGGCGGTCGTGGAGGGCAGACGGGCCGACCAGTCGGAGATGCCGAACTCTTTAAAGAAGCTCATGGCGCGCCAGTAATAGAGCGCCGGTTTTTCCAGCCAGGGAACGCCGTAAAGAATAGGAGTAATGGCGCCCGCGGTCAGGCAGTGGTAGCTGGCCGTCAGGTCTTTCCAGGCCAGGCTGTGGGGCCGGACGGTGGTGTGCAGGGCGTGGCACTCGGCTGAGTGAACCTGCAGCATCTCGCGGGCTACCTGCGCGTAACGGGGCTCGTCTGCACCGACCAGGCCCAGCTCGGTTCGACTGATATTCAGATGTCCGATGCGGAGCGGAATCAGGCCAAAAGCCAGCAGCCAGGAGGCCACCAGGAAAAGGACAACCAGCTCCTGTGTGGCAGAAAAAGCCTCAGCGGTTCGCAGCCGGTGAAGCCACCGGCGTACGCCATCGTTGGGCGGAGTCATCTCGGCTTTGTCGCGCAATGAAAACTAGGCTAACAGAGTTCGGCTTGAAGGCGTTTGACGACCCGATCAATGACTGTTTCGAGGTCGCCGTCGACTGTGCAGCCGCTGGCGGTCAGGTGCCCGCCGCCACCGAAGTGCTCAGCCACCCGGGCCACATTGGCGCGTCCTTTACTGCGGATACTGAGCCGGAACTGCGGCGGAACTCCGTTCCCGTTGGTCCGTGGCAGCTCCCGCAGGAAAACGGCACAGTCGATGCCTGCGATGGAGATGAGGTAGTTCACCACGCCTTCGCAGTCCTCTTCCTGGGCAGCGCTTTCCAGCATGTCTTCCAGGGTGATCCACGCCCAGGCAAGTTTGTCCTGGATATTAAGTTTGGAGAGGGCGGCTCCAAGGATGCGGATACGGGGCGCCGGATTGGTGAAGTAGACCTCGCGGGCGATCCACGCCGCATTGGCCCCGGCAAGCACCAGGTCACGGGCAAGGGCAAAGGTGTCTGCATTCGTGCCCGCGAAGGTAAAAGAGCCGGTATCGGTGAGCACAGCGGCATACAGGCAGGTCGCCATCTCGGGAGTGATGGTAGCTCCGGCCGCCAGCGCCAGGTGGTAGATCATTGCCGCCACCGCACATGCGTGCGGATCAATCCAGTTGAAGTCGGCAAACTCCCGCCCGCTGGAGTGATGATCGATGTTGATAAGAAAGATCCCGTCGGTGCCGAGGATCTGTGAGCGCTCCACCGAGTCACATTCCAGAAGAATGACAGCGTCATAGTGACCGTCGACGGAAGTGGCGACGCGGATGCGGTCAACCTGCGGCATGTTCAGGTAGATCGCAGGCACGGGATCCGCGACCACCAGGTCGCAGGTTTTGCCAAGCTGGTCCAGCAGCATTGCCGTGGCCAGCAGGGAACCGATGGCGTCGCCGTCGGGGCGTGCGTGCGAAGTGATCAGGAAATGCTGCCGACTGCGGATGTAATTTAACAGCTCTGAAGTGGCGGCAAAATAGGTCACTGAGCCGCCTTTCGCTCACGTTTCCTGGTGCGTGTGAGCAGCTCATCTACCCGGGCGGTGAGCTTTTCGGAGCGGTCAATAACGAAGCTAAGTTCGGGAATCTGTCGTACGCCCATCCGTTCGCGTACCTCGGAACGGATGTACGCCCGTGCGGCCATCAGGCCTTCACGGGTGGAAATCTCGGTGGCTTCATCGCCTTCGACGGAGACAAAGACACGGGCCGACTTGCCGCCGGGGGCAAGTACAACCTCGGTGACGTGACAGAGACCGATGCGTGGGTCGGAGAGTTCGCCTTCAATCATGATGGCGATCTCGTCGCGAAGTGTACCGATGACTCGGTTGCGGTGATGGGCTTTGGCTCGCTGCTCAGGCATAAAATCCGGGGGAATCGTTGAGAATACCAGAGTTGGCGTCTGAAGCCTAACGCAATTTAGAAGTTGTACGGCGCCGGGACAGAGGCAGGTTCTTACGGGGTTAGGATTCCCGGAAAAGTAGAAAGGAGGCCCCGCCTGGCGGGACCTCCTTTGGATGGGGTGAGAGCGCTTTAGAGGCTTACGACCCTAACGACTGACAACAATGATTTCGAAGCTGTCCGGAAGGACTGTTGGACGAGGACGAGGTGTGGCAGCCGTCGGAGCAGGCGCCGGGCTGTACTTGGCGGCGCCGAGGAAGACCTTCCCCGTGGCGGCATCAAAGGCCATGGTCCTTGCGCCGCGCGCCGTCGCTAGTGTCTGGACGGTGGGGAAGCCCGCCTTACCGGTATCAACAACGCTCAGAGAGCCCTCGCCATTCGAAGAAAAGGCAAAACCGGTCTTGGCATCGAAGCCGGCGGCATCGGGCGAATCTCCGATCGATGCGAGGCCAAGCAGCTTGCCCGAGGTGAAATCGACGATGGCCATCTTCTTGCCGTCACACACTGAGAACAGGCGGTGCTTCGCGTGATCGATGGCCATGCCGGAGGGAGATTCGCAGCCGGTCAGCGGCCACGTGCCTTCGATCTTCTTGCCCTGCGCGTCGAGTTTGACGATGGAGTTTGTGTCTTCAATGTTGACGAAGACCGCGCCGTGGCCATCCGCCTGCGGGAACTCAGGCTTACCGGGAAGGGCAATGGTGGCGACGATCGTGTTGTTGCTCGTGTCCAGGACGGAGACGTCCTTGCTGCGTCCATTGAAGGCCCATACGGTCTTCGTGGTGGGCTCGTAGGCGATGCCGTCAGGGTTCGTTCCGGCGGGAACGGTTGCTTTGACCGCGAGGGACGCACGGTCAAAGACCACAATCGCATTGCCGGCGCCGTCACTGATGTAGCCGGTCTTTCCGTCAGGATTGAGAGCGACGCCATGCGTGCTCTTCAGACCGGTAACAGCGCCGATCAGCTTACCGGTGGCGGTGTCGACGACCTCAACCCGCGCGTTGTGGGCGATGTAGAGACGATGTGCGGCGTCGTCGCTGAGCATATAGTCCCAACCGCCCTGGCCGCCAACCTGCCAGTGGTCCGCGATGTGATAGGCCTGCGCGTAAGAGACGGAGGCGAGAGACAGAAGAATGGTTCCTGCAAGTGGGAACAGGCGCATAACGAAGACTCCAGGATGGGCTCGGGGTTTGGCCGGCACACTGAGTTTCATCGCCCCGCCTTAACTGACACTGAAGTCCCGTTACGCGTTGTTAAAGATTTCAGGCGGGCCATTGCGCGGCCCGCCTGTGTGAGGTCGATTACCTGACCTTTACTTTCCTGCCTGAATCGCCTTGGCCCGATCTTCCACGGCCTTCATCACGCGCAGCATGTTGGCTCCGTAGATCTTTTTGATGTCTTCCGCCGTGTAACCCTTCTCCAGCAGTTTGCGCGTCAGGTTAGGGAACTTGGCATAGGAATCCAGATCTTTCGGGACGCAGGCCACGCCGTCGAAATCAGTTCCAATGCCGATGGCGTCAATGCCGGCAACCTTGCGGACGTGATCGATATGCGCGACCACGTCGTCGATGGTGGCAGGCGGAAGTGCGCCAGCGAACTGTTCGCGAAGTTTGTCGATCGCGGCTTCCCGGTCCTTGGGATCGGTGATCTTCTGGGCCGCCTCGAATTGCGGACGGATCTTCGCATTCAACTCGCGCGAGCCTTCAAAGTAGCTCTGCGACAGGAACTCGCAGCCAAAGTTGATATTGACGACGCCGCCCTTGGCCGCCAGCGCCTTGATCATCTCGTCGGTCATGTTGCGGGTGTATCCGGTAATGGCGCGGCAGCCGGAGTGCGATGCAATGATGGGTGCGGTCGAGGTCTCCAGGGCATCCCAGAAGGTTTTGTCTGCGGTGTGGGAGATGTCGACCATCATGCCCAGGCGGTTCATCTCCTTGACGATCTCCTTGCCCAGCGGCGTGAGGCCGTTATGGTGTTCGACCTTGGGATTGTCGATATCGCCCTGCGAGTCTGCCCAGTTGTTGGTATTGAAGTGCGTAAGCGTCATGTAGCGGACGCCTAGTGTGTAGAAGTCGCGCAGCAGGCGAGGAGAATCCTCGATGGCGTGTCCGCCTTCGATGCCCATCAACGCAGCGATCTTGCCCTGCCTCTTCGCCTCGTAGACGTCGGCAGCAGTGGTCGCAAGAACGAACTCCTTCGGATGGCCCTCCACAACGTCGTGGCGCACGGTATCGATCATCTGCAGCGCCCGGTTCGCCGCGTGATTTCCTTCGACATAATTCGCTCCCACATAGACGGCAAAGAACTCGCCGCCAAGCACGCCTTTCATGCGGGCAAGGTCGGTCTGGCCTTTTTTGTTGGGTGTGGCGATGTCGTACCCCTCCACCGTCTCAGAGGTGATGTCGTTATGCGTGTCGATCAGGATGGCTTCACGGGTGATCTTGTTCACCTCGGCATCGGTCACCTTCTTCTGAGCAAGGGCTGCCATGGAAAGTAAAAGGGTGGCGGCTGCGATACGGCGGGCAGAAAGCAAAACGAACTCCTTGTGCGGGATGAGTGAAAGATGAAAAACGGCTCCGGTGTGCCCGGAGCCGTTGTGCGGCTGATTCAATGCGATCAGGAGAAGTGCACTGGAACAGCGATGCGCTGCATCTGTTCCAGCTCTGCCTTGACGGGAGTGTCCATCACTTCCTTGAAGGCGGTACGGAACTTCGCCATGTCTTCCTTGGTGCCGACGGAGACGCGCACGACGTTGGGCCAGATGGGCCAGGTGCGGCCGATGATGACCTTCTTCTGCGCCATCGCCGCCATCACCTGACGGCCGTTACGTCCCGTGTCGATCATGAAGCAGTTAGACTGCGAACCCGGAATGATCTTGTATCCGCATTCGGTAAGGAACTTCAGCGTTTCGGTACGAGCCTCGCCGATGTACTTCTTGCGTGCCGGCACCAGTTCCTTGTCTTCCAGGGAAACGCGCGCCGCGATCGAAGAGGTGACGGCCATGGCATTTTCACCGCACTCGGTCAGCTTCTTGAGAACATCCGGATGCGCAACTGCGAGGCCCGCGCGGATGCCGGCCATGCCATAGACCTTCGAGAAGGTGCGCAGGATGATGATGTCCTTGCGCGTGTTGACCTGATCAACAACGCTCTTTGCATCGGAGAGATGGATGTAAGCCTCGTCGACCAGAAGCATGGTCTCCTTCGGCTTGTTGTCCAGCAGCCATAGGATGTCTTCGCGCGAAGTGATGGTGCCGGTCGGGTTGTTCGGGTTGCAGAGATAGATCACACCGGCGTTCGGCGCTGCGGCGGCAAGAGCTTTTACATCGTGAGCATAAGTGGAGGTGAGCTCTTTGGTGATGGTCTTGGCGCCGGCGATCGCCGCGGCGCGCTGCGCAGCCTCGTAGGTGGGGTTGGCGGTAACCAGCGGTTTGTCCGGGCCGGTGTACTTCAGGACGGAATAATGGAGCGGTTCGCTCGATCCGGCGTAAACGGCAACGTTGTCCGGTTCGACGCCGTTCTGTTTTCCGAAGACCTCCATGAGCGAAAACATCTCCAGGAAGTCGTAGCGTCCGCCCTTGGCGGCAACCTCGGCGATGGCGGTGCGAGCTGCTTCGCAGGGGCCGAGCGGATTTTCATTGGCATTGATGAGCACGGCGTCCTTCGGCATGGAAGCCATCATCTGCTTCATCATCTGCATCTGCGACGGTTGTTTGGCGGGCGCTGCGCCAGTCTGTTGTGCTGCCCAGGCAAAGTGGGATTCGGTGAGGACTGGGATGCTGGCGGCGGCAGCACCCATGCTACAGAGGAACGAACGGCGAGAAAGCGGGGACGACATGACATATCTCCTTGTTGGACACGTGGATCGCGGGGGCCGGGTGTCTTCAAATCTTGCGGGAAGTGGAAGAAATCTTCAAGTGAATGCGAATAGATGACGAGACAAATATAAAAATTCGTTGACACGCGGCAGGGGTGCTGGCAGACTCAAACCAATCTCACCAACCTACGGTTAGCATCCTCGGGCCCGAACGACTCGCAGGACGCTGCCGGAGTCTATGCACATGGTTTCGTTCCGCGCCGAACAATGCGGAACCGTCACAGCAGTCTCGTAAGCCCAAGTTTGTTCTTTGCAGCACAGAGCAGATTCGCAGAGATAGTTGTAAGCAGTATCGGTCCTTTTGTAGAGCAACTGACAGTTAAGGCGAAAACGCCAAGGGGCGTCGTGTCGGCACATCGACATAAGTCGATGTACAGCCGTATCTCGTCGCCGCTCAAAGTTCTTTCTCACGGAACTGCCGCCGCCGTGTACGCATACGTGTATCCGACGGTTGCACAAGGCATGTGTCACAAAAAGAAGTTCTCAGGGAGGTTGTAGTGGCTGTTATCCGTACCCGTTTCCAATGGCTGATGGGGCTGCTGGCGGTGGCTTTAATGCTCGCGCCCGGCATGTTCGCGCAATCCTATTACGGCACGCTGAAAGGCAGTGTCACTGATTCCCAGGGCGCCGCAATTGCCGGCGCTACCGTTACGATGACCGATGTAAACACCAAGATTGCACGTACCGCGGTATCGAATGGATCCGGCGAGTACCTGTTCAGCGCCGTAGATCCCGGAACGTTCGATCTGACGGTGGCGTCTTCAAACTTCCAGACATATGTCCGCAAAGGCGTAACCGTTGCGACCCAGCAGACGGTCACCATTGACACGCCTCTCGCTGTTGGCGCCTCGTCCACGACAGTTGAAGTCACCGCTGACGCACCGCTCGTTGATAGCTCCACCGCATCCAACGGTCAGGTCTTCGATACGCAGAAGCTGCAGGACCTTCCCAACCTGGGCCGCAATCCCTTCCTGCTCACCAAGCTCAATACCAACGTAACGGCGACGGGCGATCCCCGCTTCAACCGCTTCCAGGACCAGTCCGGATCGTCAGCGATCTCTGTTTCCGGCGGACCGATCAACGGCAATAACTACGAAATCGACGGCGTACCGATCACCGACTTTTCGAACCGTGCCGTGATTATTCCTTCGGTTGACGCAGTGCAGGAGATGAAGATCCAGACCAACACCTACGACGCGGAAATGGGTCGTACCGGTGGCGGTAACTTCAACACGCTGCTCAAGAGCGGTACCAACACGCTGCACGGCAATCTGCTCGGCACAACGCGTCAGACCAACTGGTCGGCGAATACCTGGAACAACAACTACAACGGTACTGGCCGCCCGAATATTACGCAGTACACGTACGAGGGATCCATCGGTGGTCCGGTAAGAATCCCTCATCTCTACGACGGTAAAGATAAGACGTTCTTCTGGTTGACCGAAGAAGGTTATCGCCAGCGTTCTCCACTGGCGTCGAACTACTACCTGCCAACTGCAGCCGAGCGGAGCGGCGACTTTTCAAGCTCCTCTATCGCCAGCGGAAAGCTGCTGACGATCTATGATCCGGCTACGACCAATACCAGCACCGGTAACCGTACTGCTTTCGCGGGTAACGTCATTCCTCTCAGCCGCCAGTCTGCTATCGGGCAGAAGATCCTTGCGGCGCTGCCGACTTGCGGGGCGGGTTGCACGACAGGAGGCTTCTACGGCGCCACCAACTTCCGTCCGACCGATCTGCTGGGTGACCGCGCCGACGAGTTCGTCGGCAAACTGGATCATCTCATTACTCAGAGGTGGGCTGCCAATATCTCCTATATGCACTATGGCTCGAAGGAGCCGGGTGGCAACCCCCTTGGTTCCTTCGCCGGTGACGGTAACTCCTACCTGCTGTACCGCAAGGTAGACGCCACCACCGTCAACACTACGTATACGTTGAACCCGACGACCGTGCTGACCGCCGGATGGGGTTTCAACCGCTTCCCGAACAATACCCTCGATCTGACCAACAACTATGATCAGACGCAGCTCGGCCTGCCATCCAGCTATGTAAATGCACTGCAGAAGAAGTCGTTCCCACGCATTACGCTGTCGCAGGTGAGCACCCAGATGGGTACGAACAACTCCGGTCCTGCTGCCTTCTACTCCCGTAATTTCGTGTTCGGTATTTCGAAGGCGTTAGGTAAGCAGTCACTGAAGGCTGGTTATGTCTACCGCTCCATCAGCGTGGACTTCACGAATGTCAGTAACGGCAACGGCTTCTTTACCTTCAACAACACCTTCACCGCTTTCAATGCGAATTCGAAGACAGTCAATAGCGTAACGACCGGAGCCGATCTCGCCGATTTGCTTCTGGGATATCCGACTACCGGACAGGTGCAGATCGCCAGCAGGATCGCACTCAATGTTCCGTACCATGCTTTCTACTTCCAGGACGACTATCGCCTGACCAACCGTCTGACAATCAACGCCGGTCTGCGTTATGAGTGGGAACCTGGTATTCACGAGCGCTACAACAAATACGCTGTTGGCTTCGATCGTACGGTCAGCAACCCCATCTCATCGACATCGGGTGTAGCCACAAAGGGTGGCATCATGTTTGCCGGCCAGAACGGCTACTCCAATAGCTGCTGCAACAACAGCAACACCAAGTTCGCGCCTCGTATCGGCCTGGTGTATTCGCTCGACCAGAAGACCGTGGTGCGCGCCGGATACGGTGTCTTCTACGCTCCGATCTACTACTCCACCAGCGCTTCTCTGGCTCCGGGTTACGTTTCAACGACCAGCTATGTTGCGTCAAACGACAACAACAACACACCGGCGAACTCGCTGGCGAACCCTTACTCCGCGATCAACCAGCCTGTAGGAAACTCGCTCGGATACTCGCAGGGTCTTGGTGACGCGCTCACCACCATCGATCAGTACCGCCGGTCGCCGGTTGTGCAGCAATACTCGCTCGACATCCAACGGGAACTCCCCTACGGGGTTGCATTGCAGTTGGGTTATGTCGGATCGAAGGGGCGTAACCTGCTGCCAGGTAACGGCACTACCTACAACCTGGATCAGATCAACCTGGGAGCGATTCCGTACGGCCAGGGAGCCTGCCCCGCCAGCACGGGAGCCTCTACGGCGGCCTTCCTGAATGCCAAGAGCGCGAACCCCTACTACAACAAGGGCGGAATCGGCGTCATCGCTGCTTCCACTGTCGCAAACTCACAGCTCTGCAAACCATTCGCCGAGTTCTCGAGCGTCAATATCCAGCCCAGCAACTCGAAGTCGCTGTATAACTCGATGATCATCAAGGCCCAGAAGAAGATGGCGCGCGGCGTCACCTTCGTGACGGCGTTGACCTGGTCCTCGAACTGGGACTCCACCTTTGGTCAGGGCAGCAGCCTCAACCCAGGCAACGCTGGTCCGCAGGATATCTATAACCTGAATGCGGAGTACGCTCGCGCCGTCAACAACGCACCGATTCGTTACACGACAGCCGGCACCTGGCAGCTTCCTTTCGGAAAGGGCCGCGCTTACCTGGGCAGCAACCGTTGGGTCGACCTGCTGGTCGGCGGATGGGATCTGAACTCCACCTTCGTCGCGCAGCAAGGCGGACCGGTGCCGATTCAGATGAGCACCAACGGCAACTCGAACTTCGGTACTGCCGTACAGCGTCCGAACCTGGTCGCCGGTCAGAACGTCTGCACCTCGGGTTCCGTTCAGAGCCGCAACGGCCAGGGAAGCAGTCAGCGCTTCCTGAACGTCAATGCGTTCTCTGATCCAGGAACGGGTGCCAACGGCAACGCACCTCGCACAATCGGTAGCTGCCAGGCTCCTGGCTACCGCAATGTTGATGCCTCGGTCTTCAAGGACTTCCATGCCGAACGGGTTACGATGCAGTTCCGCGCGGAGTTCATGAACCTGACCAACACGCCGCAGTTCGCTCTCTCGTCGGGCGCTCTGAAGTGGGCTCCGGGATCCACCTCCTTCGGCCAGGTCTCCACCAACGCTATCAACTTCCCGCGTTTGATCACGCTGGGTGGAAAGATCATGTTCTAGCCGGAACATGACATAACCGAAGAGGCGCGGATTACTCCGCGCCTCTTCTGCTTTAAGTGTCTACAGCTCTAGAGCATTTTCCCTGTTGCTGGGTATCCCGAAGGGCCATACAGTGGCGTTTTCATTACGGAAAACGCCCAAAGCATACGGAAAGCCCCGACACGACACCCACAGAGAAAAGCTCTCTCGCGGCCTGCCTTGATACAGTGAAACCTATGTTTGCACCGACACAGCGGGTTCACTTTATTGGCATTGGCGGCATTGGTATGAGCGGGATTGCGGAGATCCTGTTGACGATGGGATATCCCGTCTCCGGCTCCGATCTGCGGCGCTCGCCCGTGACCGACCGGCTGGAAAAGCTTGGCGCCGTGATCTTTGAAGGGCATCGTGCAGAGAATGCAGCCGACGCCGATGTCGTCGTGACCAGCTCGGCCGTTGCCAAAGATAACCCTGAAGTGCTGGATGCAAGATCGCGCAAGGTCCCCGTCATTCAGCGCGCCGAGATGCTCGCCGAACTAATGCGGCTGAAGTACGGCATCGCCGTCGCCGGTATGCACGGCAAAACCACCACCACCTCGATGGTGGCCTCGGTGCTGGCCGCCGGTGGCCTCGATCCGACCGTCGTGGTCGGTGGACGTGTCGCCGCTCTGGGCTCGAACGCGCGCCTGGGAACCTCCCAGTATCTGGTGGCCGAGGCCGATGAGAGCGACCGCTCTTTCCTCAAGCTTCCCAGCGTCCTCGCCGTCGTGACCAACCTCGATCGCGAGCACATGGATTGCTACCGCGATATGGAAGATGTCGAGGGCGCATTCATCACCTTTATGGATCGCGTGCCGTTCTATGGAGCAGTCACGGCCTGCATCGACAATGACCTGCTGCGCTCCATCCTGCCGCGAACGAGCCGACGTATCTATACCTATGGCGAGCGCGAAGAGGCCGACTTCCGGCTGGAGATGCTGCCGCGTACAGCAGGCTCGCATGCGCGCTTCCAGGTGACGCACCAGGAACGCGTGATCGGGCCTCTGGAGTTGCATGTTCCAGGGAAGCACAACGTGCTGAACGCGACCGCGGCCGTGGCCATCGGTGTCCAGCTTGGAGTGACGGATGACAAGCTCGTCGAGGGAATTGCTGCGTTTCGCGGGGTTGATCGCCGCTTCCAGATTAAAGGAGTGGCTCGCGGCGTTACGATCGTCGACGATTACGGCCATCACCCCACCGAGGTGCAGGCGACCCTTTGCGCCGCCAGGGAATGCGGCTACGGACGCGTGCTGGTACTCTTTCAGCCGCATCGTTATAGCCGTACCCGTGATCTGATGGCGGAGTTCGCAGGCTCATTTGGCGATGCAGATGTGCTTCAGGTGCTGGACATCTATGCCGCCAGCGAACATCCAATCCCCGGTGTGAACACCCCGGCGCTGGTGGAGGAGGTTCGCCGCACCGGGCATCCCTCCGTGTCTCACGCTGAAAGCCTGGAAGCGGCGGTGCAGGCACTGGCAGCGGAAGCCCGTGAGGGAGACGTCATCCTGACCCTGGGCGCCGGGAATGTCTCTCAGGCGGGAGCGCTGTTGTTGTCAAAACTGGAAGCGAACCCATAAAACATTTCCCTGTAGGTGTAGAGTAGGGCTTCCGCATTTATGGGCGTTTTCCGCAATGAAAACGCCGCTGCACACACCTTCCGGGATACCCAGCAACAGGGAAATGCTCTAAAGAGGTATCTTCCCGGATACGCACGGGGCTGAATTCTTGCGCTATCAATTTATAGTCGAAGCGGATTCGCGAGCACGTTTGCGGCATTTCTCCCTTTATTTCGTTTTGCCTGATGCCAGATCTTTTTTCAAAACGCGCCTCGGAACACGCTGACTCTGTAGCCGATTCGTACCCGAAGCAGGAGGTCGACCGCCGCAGGCGTCGCCGCTCTGAGGATGATTTTCCCGATGACGACGCGGAGTTTTTTCGCGCGAGTCAGCGAGTCCGCGTGCGGAAAGGGCTTCTGCCCCAGACGAAGTGGGGCCGCATCGCGGCCGCATCCGGCTTGGTGCTTGCACTAGGCGGCATGACTGGCGCAGTCATCGTAGCCAGGAACTATCTTCTACGGGACGACCGCTTTCGTATCGCCAGCTCGGCATCGATCGAGATTGCCGGCAATACGCATGTCTCGCGGCCGCAGATGCTCAGCATCTTTGGAGAAGATGTAGAGCGCAATATCTTCCGTGTACCGCTCACAGATCGCCGCGAGCAACTGGAGGGTTTGCCCTGGGTGGAGCATGCCACCGTGATGCGTCTGCTGCCGAATCGACTCCGCGTCGCCGTGGTGGAACGTACCCCCGTCGCGTACCTCCGTCAGTCCGACGGTATCCGCCTGGTTGACGCCAACGGCGTCATTCTGGATCTGCCGGCCGATGCGGCGGGCGATCCACGCTATTCCTTCCCTGTGGTCACCGGGATTGTGGCGAACGAGCCCGCCGGAACCCGCTCCGCACGCATGAAGCTTTACCAGCGCTTCATTGCAGACCTTGATGGCGGAGGCGCGAAGATCAGCGACCAGGTCAGCGAAGTGGATGTCAATAATCCCGAAGATGTGAAGGCGCTCATCCCCGATCATGGGATGGAAGTGCTGGTGCACTTTGGCGATGATAAGTTCCTGGAGCGCTATCAGAAGTATCAGCAGCATCTGCCGGAGTGGAAGCAGCAGTATCCGAAGCTCGCCTCGGCCGATATGCGCTATGAGACGCAGGTCGTGCTGGAGATGGCGAAGGATACAGGAGGCGCCCCTCCGGTTCCCGCTGTCGCGGATGTTACTCCGGGCAAAGATGCCACAGCGAAGCCAATTACTCCGGTAAAGCCGGTTGCGGCGGTCACACCTGCACCGCAGCCGCCTAGCAAGCCCCTTGTAACAGCGAAGGCGTCCACAGCCAAGGCTGCTGCGCCCCGGCCTGTCGCCGCCGTAAAGCCGAAACAGACGGTCGCAAGTGCAGCTCCGGTGCGGGACACCAGCTCCGGTATTCCGGATGATGTGGCCAGCCGTCTCGCGGGGCCAGCGCCAAAGCAGCCCGTAAAGCCGGCAGTGAAGTGGAAGATGCCGATTGCGAAGCCTGGCCAGGTGGCTCGTCCGTCGAAGGATCTGCTGAATCAGCCGGCACATTCCACAGTGCCTTCCGCGGGGGTGGCTCGGTGAAGCCTCGCGAAGAGACTCTGATTACGGTTCTGGACGCCGGCAACTCCAAGAGCTGCGTGCTGGTCGGTGAGGTTCAGGAAGGCGTGCTGCGCTATCGCGGCCACGGCATTGAGATGTCGAAGGGCATGCGCAAGGGCCTGATTGCCGATCTCGGTCCGGCAGCAGATGCGATCAATCGCGCTGCGCTTGCCGCCGAACGTACAGCTAAGGCTGGGATTGAGACGGCTATTGTCGGCGTTGGCGGTATGCATGTCCGCGGCGTTAACAGCCGTGGCGGTATCAGCATGGGCAGCCGTATGCGAGAGATCACACGCGAAGAGGTTAAGGCTGCCGTGGACCGCGCGCGTTCCGTGGCTTTGCCGGCGGACCGCGAGATTCTGCACCTGTTGCCGCAGGAGTTCATCCTCGACGATCAGTCGGGTATCCATGATCCTGTTGGGATGGTGGGAACGAAGCTTGAAGTGAACCTCCATCTCTCTACCTGCTCAGGGGGCGTAGCGCAGTCCGTTGTGACCTGCGCGAACAAGGCAGGCCTTGAGGTTCTGGACACGGTCTATGAGGGCATTGCCGCGGCTGAAGCGGTTCTCAGCGCGGATGAACGTGAGCTCGGCGTCTGCATCGCGGATATTGGAGCCAGCACCACCGAGATGGTCGTCTTCTTCGAGGGAGCAGTCGCTCATACGGCTGTACTGCCGATCGGTGGCGACCACTTCACAAACGACCTCGCGGTCGGTCTCCATGTGCCCGTCGAAGAGGCAGAGCAGTTGAAGCAGGTCTGGGGCAACTGTGTGGTGACCAGTGTGCCGCAGTTGAATGAGATTGAAGTCGGCGGCAACCTGGCGCTCAGCGGAGGACAGCCGGCACGCATCGTGCGTCATCGCTACCTGGCGGAGATTCTTGAGCCGCGAGCGCGCGAGCTGATGCAGATGCTGCGCGAGAACCTGCGGCAGGGCGGTGTGCTGGAAGCGCTCGGCGCCGGCCTGGTTCTGACCGGCGGCTCGGCCAAGCTGGTCGGCCTGTTGGATGTTGCTGAGAGCATGCTGCGTGTGCCGGCCCGCGTCGGCTATCCGGTACCGCTCTCTCGCATGCCCGAGGAACTGGCGCAGCCGGAGTTCGCGGCCCTCATCGGCATGCTGCTGTACACGCACCGCACGCAGGTGCGCCGTGCCAGCGAAGAGATGGGCCTCCGCGCCAAGTTGAAGGCGATCTTCGCCGGCACCATGTAGTGATCCTCGCCGTCACAAGATAGTCCTGATTCGGCCTCAGGAATCGACTTTGATAACCGTCATTTGCTTTTCCGCATTTCCTTGCACGCGGACGAATGACAGAATGACCATTAACGCAGGAGTTAACGCATCCCCATGTCGAATACGCCCCAAGATCCGATCCGCATTCACTACAACGATGAGACCCGCACCGGCGCCAAGATTAAGGTCATCGGCGTAGGCGGTGGTGGCGGCAACGCGGTCAATCGCATGATCGCGGCCAAAGTGGAAGGCGTGGAATTTATCGCCGCCAATACGGACGCTCAGGCGCTCGAAGGCTCTCTGGCGCCGGTAAAGCTGCAGCTCGGCGTAAAGCTGACCTCTGGTCTTGGCGCCGGCGCAAATCCTGACGTGGGCCGTCGCGCGGCGCTGGAGGACTCCGACAAGATCATTGAGGCGCTGGAAGGCGCGGACATGGTCTTTGTCACGGCCGGTCTGGGCGGAGGCACGGGAACTGGATCCGCTCCGGTGATCGCCTCGCTGGCCAGTGAGATGGGTGCGCTGACAGTGGCTGTGGTGACGCGGCCGTTCGGGTTTGAAGGCAAGCGCCGCATGATGCAGGCCGAGCGTGGCCTGCAGGAGCTGCTGGATGCGGTTGATACGGTCATCGTTATCCCCAACGAAAAGCTGCTGGCTGTCGCCAAGGACGCGGGCTTCTTCGAGAGCTTCCGCATTGCGGACGATGTGCTTCGCCAGGGCGTGCAGGGAATCTCGGACATCATCACCATCCCCGGCATCATCAACCGCGACTTCGCCGACGTAAAGACGACGATGGCGGGCATGGGCTACGCCGTGATGGGAACGGCGGTACGCGCAGGACAAAACCGTGCAGTGGAAGCTGCGATTGCCGCTATGGCTTCGCCGCTGTTGGAAGCCGGCGCCATCGACGGTGCACGCGGCATTCTGATCAACATCACCGGATCCAGCTCGCTGAAACTGAGCGAGGTCAACGAGGCCTCCACCATCATTCAGAACGCTGCGCATGAAGACGCCAACATCATCTTCGGTGCGGTGCAGGATGAGTCGATGGGCGAGGATGTGAAGATTACCGTCATCGCCACCGGCTTCAAGCAGGAGATGCCGCAGCGCCGCGAACGCATGTTGCAGGAGGCGATGGAGCCTGCAGTCCGCTATGACGCTAGGCCTTCGGCGATGCCGCGTTTTGCCAGCGAGACTCCGGTCATGCAAAAGCTAGAGATTCCGATTGCCCAGCGGCCCGAATCGCCATCGGTCTTCGAAGACGAGTTCTTCCTGACGGGCCGCGAGCGTCGTGAGTCGGCTGTTCCGCCGCCACAGCAGTGGGTAGAGACTACGCCGGAAATGACGGCTCCTGCACCGGATGAACAGCCCCAGCCGATCGCGGCTGCCTCGGCAGTGCCTGAACCGGTGGCTACTTTTGCCTCCACTCCGTCGGCTACCGTACGCCAGGAGCAGGATGAGCTTGATATTCCAGCGTTTCTACGTCGTGGAGGCATGTAAAAACTGCGTTCCGTATTGGGCTTACGCATCTAAAGTTGTATGGCGCTAGGGCTGATCGATTTTGATCAGGTCAAGGTAGGATAAAAAGTATCAAAATCGGCGCTTAGCACGGATTGGCGCAGGGATGTGCGACGCATGATTCAGGGCTTCAGGAATTTTTTTCTTCCGGGACTAGTTGTAGGTATTCTCGCTGTTTCCACCGCCGTAGCCGCACTGGCGGCCGACCCCACGCCGACAGGTACAAGGCGCACCCGGGGAGCCTCCAAGGTACAGGAGAGTACTCGCGGAAAGGCGCACCTTGCCGGTCTGCAACATAGCCGCCGCGCCGGAAAATCGACAGCAACCGCTAAGGCGGCTCCTGCTGCCAGGTCAAAGGCTGTTGCCACAAAGGGAAAGCGTGGCGCTGCACCGCGACTGGCAGTTAAGCGAACCCGCGCCGGCCGTTTCTCTGAGCGGTTTACGGCCAGCTCCTTCGCGGACAATCTGACGCTGGGCGATGTCGCTACCGGAGAAGATCCGGTAGTCCGTGAGTCGCTGATTCAGGCTCTTGGCAATATGAATGGCACCGCGGTGGCGATCGATCCCACCAACGGCCGCGTTCTGGCCATGGTCAACCAGAAGCTGGCGCTGTCGCGCGGAGCTGAACCCTGCTCCACCATCAAGCTGAGCGTCGCTTTGGCGGCTCTCTCCGAAGGCATGATCAAGCACGACACGCCGGTCAACCTCGGTGGCCACTACAACGTGGATCTGGACTACGCCCTGGCCAAGTCGGTGAATCCGTACTTTGAGGTTCTGGGCCGCCGGATGGGCTTTGAGCGCGTCAAGCACTACGCCAACATGTTTGGCCTGGGCGAACTGGCCGGCTACAACATTGATGGCGAGCAGCTCGGCGTCTATCCCGACGAGGAACTGCCGGAGAAGCTCGGCGGCGTGGGCCGTATGTGCTCCTTTGGTGAGAGCATCTCGATGACTCCGCTGCAGCTCGGCGCTCTGGTCTCTGCCATCGCCAACGGCGGCACGCTCTACTACCTCCAGCACCCCACCACGGCAGACGCTGTCGCGAACTTCCAGCCGAAGGTGAAGCGGACGCTCGACATCGCTCCGCTCATCCCGGAGATGCTGCCCGGCATGGCTGGTGCGGTGGACGCCCGTTACGGTACCGCGCGCTCATTGCGCGCCAACTTCAAGGAGTTCCCGGTGCTGGGTAAGACTGGCACCTGCTCCAATAACGGAACCCGCTATGGCTGGTTTGCCTCTTACGCTGATACTCCGGTTGGCCGGATGGTGACGGTCTTCTTCCTGGAAGGCGGACGCCCAACCTTCGGTCCGAAGGCGGCGGAGCTGACGGGACTCTTCTATCGTTCGATGGCCGACAAGAGCTACTTCCTGCAGAAGACGGCTCCGGCGACGACTGCTGCAGGCTCGGATGAGCCTAAGCAGGTTGCCGTGGGCGTATCCCAGTAATCGCTTTTTACTCTGCGGTGGTCCGCACGCGCTCCAGGACGTAGACATTACGGACTGGGCCGAGCGGACCGACCGAGACCTCGGTCTGCACCAGCGTATTGTTGCTATCTTCCAGGGTGTAGCGGACGGTGTTGTGAATCTTCTGGCCGTGCCCGGTCGTGCCCCATTCTTCCAACAACATAGCGTTGCCCTGCTGGCGGATCCGCGAGCGGAAGGTGACCTCGTCGCCCGGTTCGACATGCAGCTTTGGTGCGTTGACTTCCAGTGTCACCTGCCACGCATCGGGCTCGTCATTGGGAGTCTCCTGATGCGAGTGGATGTAGTGCCAGGTCTTTCCGTCGTACTGAATGACGGCTTTGCTCTCACCCTCGATACGCCGAGTCAGCTTGCTCCGCTGCGGATTCAGCATCCACGTGCCGGAGAAGGGCGGCAGCGTCTTCGCTGCAGGGACTTTAGCGCCGAGATTAACCTTCGCGGTCTGGGCCGGAAGGGCGGGGCAGAGGAGTGCGGTCGCAACGACGGCTGACAATGGCAGGAATTTCACGGCAGAAGTCTACTCTGCGGTCTGCATTGCAGGAAAGCCATCGCTTCCTGTCGAATCGCTGCGGTACGATGGGCCGCATGGGAGAGCAGCTCCGGTTGTGGAGACAGCGATCGGCGCTCCTGCTGCAGACGCAGCAGGGCAGGGTCGCCGTGTCGACGGGGCTCCATCTGTTCGCGCTCTTTGTCGTTGCGAACGCTTGGTGGATTGGAGCGCGGAAGCTCAAGCCGGCCGGCACGCGTCAGGGCGCCAGGGTATTGATGACCTACAACCCGGGAAAGCTATCGCAAACACATGAGGTGAAGCGAGCCTTGAAGCATCACGTTCCCCCGAAGAAGGTGGTAGAGGCTCCGGTTGTGGTGACGCCTCCGGTCGATCCTCCGGGGGAGCGCGGCAATGAAGCACTGGGCGACGGCAACGTGAGCATCGCCTACGTGCAGGCATTCCCTCAGGAGCGTCCGGATTTATCTGAGGTCGGCGCTACCGGCGACATCTTCGTCGATCTGCAGATCGACAATACCGGCCACATTGCTCGTGTCCACGCTCGTAGAGGAATGGGAGCGCAGATCGACCAGATGGTTCTGGCCACAGTGCAGCAATGGGTTTTTCATCCGGCAACGAAGAACGGCAGGCCCATCAGCAGCGAGCAGGAACTACACTTCCACTTCGACCGGCGCAGAAATCCCGGCGGATGTGGATGGGAGTGCATCACCCTGGAGTCGAATTAGCCCATACTCTGGGTGCCCCACATACGCGAAGCTTATGTGGGAGTATCGAGCGGAGCTCGATCCGCGTTGCTATTCGCTTGGCCGCAGATGGGGAATGAGATAAAAAGACGGTTCGCGCGTTGCGCGAATGCCCACATAAGCTTCGCGTATGTGGGGCACCCAGTTCGTGCCACTCAGAGCAGTCCTACAGAATCTCCAGAAAGATCTCCCGCTCATCCAACTCATTCGCCCGCATCATGATCTGTCCATTAGCGCGCTGAATCATGCTCTGAAACTTATCGCCCCACTCCACCAGAACAAGAGCATCAGGCTGCGAAGCCATCTCGTCGATCCCAAGCGCCGCGAGTTCTTCTTCCTTTTCCAAGCGGTAAAGGTCGAGATGATACAAATGCACCTTCGGTCCTGCGTACTCATGCACCAGTGTGAAGGTGGGGCTGGTGACCTCCTCCGGATCAACGCCGGTCAGTGCCTGAGCGATGCCTTTCACCAGGGTGGTCTTTCCGGCGCCTAGCTCGCCGCGCAGCAGAATCAGCTTTGGTGTCGGCATCAACTTCTCGGCCATGTTCGGGCCAAGTGCAAGCGTGCCCTCTACGGAGCGGGTCTTGAATCTCTTTACAAGCATGAAACTAGCGAAGTCCTCCAACCCAGGTGAGGCCGTCTTCGTCCGCAATGCGGTAGCGGAAGGCGTCGCTCAGATGGGCCAATGTGTCGGTGGCCAGCACCGTATGTTCGTCCTGGTTGCGCGCGGCCATCATGCCGGCGAGACCGTGCAGATAGATGGCGGTGTTGACCGCATCTTTTACGTGATCGGGGTGCTGCGCCAGTATCGCCGCAACGATGCCGGTCAGAATGTCTCCACTCCCACCCTTCGACATTGCAGGGTGGCCGGTGGTGTTGATGGAGATCTCCCCATCCGGATGCGCCACCAGAGTCCGCCAGCCCTTCAGCACCAGGGTCAGATTGCGTTCTGTAGCGTAATGACGGGCGATGCCGATCCGGTCGGCCTCTACCTCCTTGACGGTGATGCCGAGAAGGCGGGCCATCTCGCCTGGGTGCGGTGTCAGGACCATCACGCGTCCGGCTTGCGCGCGCAGCAGCTCCGGTTTTTCAGCAAAGGCGTTAAGGGCGTCGGCATCGATGACGACCGGAAGAGCCGTTTTAAGCACAGCACGGCGGACGAACTCGGTCGTCTCCGGCTGGGTTCCCAGACCGGGACCGATGGCGAGAACGCTGATCTTCTCAAGCCACTGCGTGCGCGTTTCAAAGTTCGCCAGGGCAACATGTCCGTCGATCTCTTGAAGCGGCCGGCACATCAATTCGGGAGCGATGCGGGCCACCGAGTCGAGCACAGAATCGGGCACCGCGGCCGTAACCAGTCCTGCACCGGAACGTAGCGCAGCAAGTGAAGCCATCGCGGCCGCGCCGGACTTGCCACGCGAGCCGCCAAGCACCAGCACGTGTCCGAAGCGCCCCTTGTTGCTGTTCAGTGGGCGAGGTGTCTCGGTCAGCGCTTTGGAGGAACCGGTCCAGGTGAGCTCGGTTTTTGGGAGAGATTCCGCGGGTGAGCCGATCGGGGCAACGGCGACCGCACCGAAGGCGCCATCCCGGTTCATCTGTCCGAAGATGTGCGCCGGCTTTGGTGCGGTGAAGGTCACGACAGAATCGGCGGGAAATGGACCCCCGGCTGTGGGTTCGTGCGAGTCCGCATCCCAACCCGACGGGAGATCGACAGCCAGAACAGGTTTTGCGAACTGGATCAGTTGTTCCCGCAGATTGCAGGCCGGGCCGCGCATCGGAGGCTTGAACCCGGTACCAAGCACAGCGTCGATGTAGAGGTCGGCTTCGGGAAGGGTGATGCTTTCTGTGGCGAAGGTAACCGGCGCGTCCAGTGCGCTGAAGGCGTTGGCTGCGTCGCCGCGCAGATCGTTTTTACCTGTGGCCAGAACGATCACCTGGACTTTTCGCCCGGCCGCGTGCAGCCGCCGAGCAGCGACGAAGCCGTCGCCTCCGTTGTTGCCCTTGCCGCAGAGGACGACGATGCGGCGCGCCTCGGGATAACGTCGCAGCGCAAAGCGCGCGACCGAGGCGCCGGCGTTGTCCATCAACTCCTGCATGGAGACGCCGAATTCGGCGGCGGTGCGCCGGTCGGTCTCGCCCATCTGCTCTGCGGTCAGAATCTTCATACAAAAAACGCCCATGCAGTGTAGCTCTGCTCGTCCAGAGGACGGGCAGAGCCTCAAAGGCTATGCGTTTGATTGTAGATAGTCGTTGATTGCTTTGTATTCTTCGTCCGGCAGAACGAAGTCGAGCGCCTCTGCGGTCTCTTCCACCTGCTGCGGATTGCGTCCACCGACAATGGCCGCCGTAATCGCAGGATTCTTCAGCGTCCAGGCGATGGCGATGACGCCGGCGGTGACACCGTACTTCGCTCCGATCTCCTTCAGCTTGTCCGCGACCTTGAGGTTTTGCGAGAGCTTCGGCTCCTGGTAGTTCAGGGCGCGCTTGCGGAAGTCGTCGTCCGGCATCTGGGCAACGCGCTCTTTGGTCATCTTGCCGGTGAGCATCCCGCTCTGCATGGGCGAGTAGTTGATGACGCCAATGCCGTTCTCACGGCAGAAGGGAAGCACCTCCGCCTCGTAGTCGCGCTTTAGCATGGAGTAGGGCGGCTGCAGCGAGGTGATGGGAGCGATCTTCTGGGCACGCTTCATCTGATCGACGGAGAAGTTCGAGACGCCGATCCAGCGCACCTTGCCCTCGCGCTGCAGCTCCGCCATGGCCGTCCAACCCTCTTCGATCTCTTCATCCGGCTTCGGCCAGTGAATCTGGTACAGATCGATCACGTCGAGATTCAGGCGGTTCAGCGAGTCTTCGCACTCCCGCTTGATCTGCTTCATGGAGTTGGTAATGTTGCCTTTGTCATCCCACACCATGCTGGATTTCGTAAAGATCCACGGCTTGTGCGCAGACTTCCGAAGGGCTTTGGCGACAACCTCTTCCGAGTGTCCCAGCCCGTAGACGGCAGCGGTGTCGATCCAGTTGACGCCGAGATCGAGGGCGCGCTCGATGGCAGCGATGGAGTCCTTATCTTCCTGCGCGCCCCAGCCGAAGGCCCATCCTCCGCCGCCGATAGCCCAGGCGCCGAATCCGATGGGGGAAAGCTGCATATCTGAGTTGCCGAGAATGTTGAAGTTCACGCATCGCTCCTTTGGCAATATCTCGATCTCGCGATTGTATGAGATGCAAGCGACAGGGGGAAAACGGTGGTGTTGAAGAGGAAAATAACGTGCTGTCTTCGGGCAGGCGCGCGGCAGGGTGCGCACCAAATGGTGCCTTCTAGAGACAATGCTCTATAGCTAATTTTTAGTTGACCGTGACGGTCTTCGTGGCCTGGTAAACGCCTCCATTCCCGTCCCACATCTTGAAGACGAGGAAATGTTCTCCAGAGGACAGACTTTGGGTGGTGTCCAAATAGGAGGTAGCCCCGGTCGTGTTGTTCACCACCAGGTTCCCGTCGATGTAGAGTTGCGCTGCGGTGGGGATATTGTCGGTAGCTCCGTTGGCGAGGATGTGCACCGGTGAGTTGCTCGTCGTGCCCGAAGGCAGGCAGATGTTGGCTGAGCCAAAAGCCGCGGCGCAAGTCGGGTACGGACTCCCGTTGAAGACGGTGATGGTACGGTCGGCCACAAAGCTGACACCGCTCTGATCCCAGCCCTTGGTCACCAGCAGGTGAGTGCCTGGATTAAGGTTGAAGGCTGTATCGAAGCTCGTCACCGGCTTCGAGTATTGGAGTGTGCCATCGATGTATTCCTGCATCGCGGTCATGGGCGTGGTGTCGTAGCCGTTGGCTTGCACCGTCATCGGGCTCGACGCGTAGGTGTTGTTTACCGGCTGGCATACGGTCACGGAAGGGCTGATGGTGTAAGTGCTGCACCCGGCGCGATCGCTACCGTTGATATATACCTCTGTTCCTGCGCCCCCCAACATGATGAAGCTCATCATTCCATTGCGGGTCCAGTCTCCAGGGACGATGTCTCCGGCGTTATCGGTATCTGCGAAGTAATACTGCGGTGTCTGCTGGAATGTGCCATCGGCGTTGCCCAGCCACACCATCAATCCCGCGTAGCCATCGATCTGCTTGTGGTAGCCCGCCGCTACGATGTCGATAATGCCGTCGCCATTTACATCGACTGGCCAAGGCGTGCTGCCCGCGAGATCGGGCGGATCGGTGACCGCAGTGCGATGGATGAATGTCTGATTGCCCATCCCGTAGAAGATGTCGATCCCGGTGCAGGATAACGTTTGGGAGGTGCCCAGAGGCACACTGGGGTCGCAGTAGTACGAGACGAGAATATCGTCGATTCCGCTGCCGTTGGCGGAGCCCACATTCAGCGAGAGGGGACTGGGGTAGCTCGCCAGCTTATCGGCACTGAAGTTGCCGCCGCCCAGGTTCCACACGGCATAGACCACGCCGCTGTATGTTCCGGAAAACTCACCCCGAACCAGCACGCCTAAATCGGTAAGACCATTCCCATTCAGATTGCCCGCACGAACCAGCGTTGAGTTACCGCTTGCGATGCTTACGCTGGAAGCCAGCACCAGGCTGCTCCCATTCACGTTTTTGAATAACTCGACGTTACCTTTGCCGTCGCCGACCGCGACATCGGGGTAGCCGTCGCTGAAGAAATTACCCACAGCTACAGAATTTGCCGTCGCCGTCGTTGTGTACTGCCCCCCCGCCTGAAAGGTTCCATTACCGTTGCCGTAGAACACTTGCAGCGCGTTGTTCGTAGCTGCCACCAGGTCGAGATTGCCGTCTCCGTTTAGGTCAGCCACGGCGAGATCGTTTGTAAAAGTGCCTGGTGAAGCAACTGTTTGCGGAGCCTGGAAGGTGCCATCGCCGTTCCCGGTCAACATCGTAAACACCGTCTGGGATTGCGTACTACCCACATAGACAACGTCCTGCTTGCCGGCATTGTGGAAGTCCCCGCGAACGAGAGCATAAGAGGGCGCGACGGTCCAGGAGTTGGTACCGTACACTTCAAAGCTCGGTATGGTTTGAGAGGCTAAGGCAGCGGATGCTCCAAAGAGGAGAACCGAAAGCAGAAGAGGTTGACGCATAGGGAACTCCCAAACTGCATTGCAGTAGAAGAGTTCCCACTCCCGAATGGTTGCCTCATGTTCAAAATCGAGCGCGTTCTGGCCGACATTTAGTCTAGGGCTGAATCAGAAACTCGCCATTCTGCATGATCTGGGTCTCCCCATGTTCATCGCCCAGCCAGATATTGAAGTGCAGGCCCACGACGTCAATGTGCGTTGACGATCTCCAAGGCGCGCCAGTGTGCGCCCCATAGGGATCGCCGAAGGCGATATGGATACCCGGGAACTTTTCGTCCTGCAGAATATTGCCGATCACCTTAGTGACGCCGATGTTGGTGCCAATGGCAAACTCGCCGACGCGGTCGGAGTTGCCGTCGGTGTGGGTGTAGTCCCAGAAGTCTTCCTCAAGCTGTTTGTTGTCACTGGCCACGCGGCGGATGCGGTTGCCCTCGATCCAGATCGTGAGCGGGGTGTGCTCCAGGATGCCGTAGCGGGCGCAGAGAAAGTCGCCGACAACGCCGTCCACAACGAAGACGCCGTTCACTTCTCCCGGCGCGGTGAAGCACTCGCCGCCGGGCAGGTTGCCCCACTTCTCCCGCGAGATGATGCCGGAGGTCTTGAACCACTTGTACTCGGGTGAGAGCGCCACATGCAGGTCAGTTCCAGCCGGGGTGGTGGCGCGCACGTAGGTCGCTTTCCGCACCCGGTCCAGCACAGCCTGGGAGAGGGCATCGACCGCCTGATAATCGGCGCGCATGCCCTGGGTCATGATCTCGGGGGTGATGTTCACCATATGGGCATGGCGGATTCCCTGGCGATTCACCACGTCGGTCATCTGCATGCGGCTGCGCAGCTCGTTCGGCTGTACCTCGACAGCGAAGATTGAGACCTGGGAGGTTTCCATGTCGTCCAGAACCGCCTGCGGCATGTTCGCCAGCGGCCGGGGCGCAAGTTGTTCTAAAACAAAGGCGTTCCAGGTACAGCCCAGGGATTCCAGCTCTGCCGCGATGGAGGCAGCGATGGGAAGACACTTCTCATCGGTGATGAGAGTGACTTTTTCTTCCGGCTGAACACGCAGGCAAGTGCGCACTGCGGAGCGGGCGCCGGGCGTGAACTCGGCGGGAAACGAGATCGAGAGGAGGGGCTGCTGCTGTGGGGCCGTCTGAATCATGGCGTTACTCCAAGTTTAAGGCATTGTGAACGACATTGCAGGCGGATGAAAAGAAGAACCCCGGCCGAAGCCGGGGTTCGTTTCCGGGTTTGGGACGCCAGGATCAGGCGCGGTGCAGTTCGCTCGGGATGTAGAGCTCCGAGTGCAGCGAGGCATTAGCGGCTCCCGGAGGAACATCCATGCACTTGACGAAAGCTGTCTGGAACTTGTCCATCTCGTCCTTGGTGCCGACGGTGACGCGAACGTGGGTCGGCATGGCGGCCCATGTTCGACCGATCGCGATCTTCTCCTTCATCATGAGCTGCTGGAACTCACGGCCAGGACGCTTGACGTCCACCATGAACATATTGGCCTGGGAGCCGGGAACGATCTTGTATCCCTTCTTATCCAGGAACTCCAGCGTGGCTTCACGGATGTCGGTGTTGATCTTGCGGCGCAGCGGAACCAACTCAGGATCGCGCAGGCTGGCGCCGGCAGCAGCAGCGGAGAGCAGCGAGACCGAGGCGGCCTGACGCAGGCTGACCGATGGCGAAAGGGTGTCGAACTTCTCCAGCAGATCCGGGCGGGCGATGGCGAAACCAGCGCGCACACCGGCCATGCCGTAGATCTTCGAGAAAGTACGCAGAACGATAACGTCTTTGTCTGCGGCAACCTGGTCGATGATCGACTCATGGGTGGAGAAGTGGTGGTAGGCCTCATCGACGATCACAACCGAGCCCTTGGGCTTGTTGTTGATCAGCCAGATGATGTCTTCCTTCGGCGTCATGGTGCCGGTCGGATTGTTCGGGTTGACGATGTAGTAGGCGCCGGCGTTCGGATCTGCCGCCAGCATGG
Source organism: Terriglobus sp. 2YAB30_2 (assembly GCF_052114765.1). Lineage (NCBI taxonomy): Bacteria > Pseudomonadati > Acidobacteriota > Terriglobia > Terriglobales > Acidobacteriaceae > Terriglobus > Terriglobus sp. 2YAB30_2. The sequence continues at coordinate 337,547 of NZ_JBFRFJ010000003.1, read as the reverse complement.
CCTTCACATCGTGCTCGTACTTGGCGTTCAGCGGAACCTGCTTCAGCGGAGCCTTCAGCTTCTGGGCAGCACGCGAACCCTGCTCGTAGGAAGGATCAGCGGTCACCAGGCCCTTGCTGGGGCCGATGTTCGACATCAGCGCCATATCCAGCGGACCGCCGGAACCGGGATAGAGCTGCACATAGCCGGGCTTAAGACCGAATTGCTCTGAGAGGGTCTTTACCACGCCAATAGTAACGCCATACTTGTCGTAACGGCCGCCCGTGGGGCCTGCCTGCGCTACAGCGGCAAGAGCCGAAGGAGCCGGTCCAAGCGGGTTCTCGTTCGAGGAGATCACGATGACGTCCTTATCCATCATCGGGCGCTCGCCGCCCATACCGCGACGGCCGGCAGTCTGGCCAGCTGCCTGCGCGAATGCGGTCTGCGAGAAGTTAGGAAGCGTGGCTGCGGCCGCAGCGCCAGCGCCGAACAGACGCATAAAGTTGCGGCGAGAGACTGCGGGATTAACGTCGAAGATTGAGCTCATGGGTATTTCCCTCACAAAAGACTGCAGGTTGATTACAGCGACACGACGGCGACTACAAGGAAGATTGCGAATACACGTCGGCGATAGCTTCGCCGGAGACTGCAAAAACTTGCCACAACCCAAAAGGGAACAAAAATGTAACGGAACCTTAAGCAGCAGAGTACAGAAACTGCTCGTCTGAAGACAAATGTACGCCTGATTAAATTTTCTGGAAAGAGGAGTGAACAGAAAATTTGATTGTCATCAATTCGTTACAAACCGGCCCTGGTCTCTGCCGCCATGTAATCCACGACCGCGCGCAGGCTCCCGGTCTGCCGAAAGACGGCAAGCTGCCGGTCGGCGCCGGAACCCCGTTCCAGAATGTTATGGAGCTCCTCGACCGCAGCTCGTGAGCCCAACTCGTCCAGAACATCATCAACAAAGGCGAGGTACTCGCGGATCAGATCCCGCTCCGGCACCTCGGCCTCTTTCCCAAAATCGATCAGTTTTCCGTCAAGGCCGTACCGCACGGCGCGGAACTTGTTTTCCATCAGCAGGGCACGGCTGTACTGACGAAAGTCCACATTGGCTTCGTGCAGTTTGTAGAGCTTAGCGGCCGTAGCCTGGATCAGCGCGGCGATGGCAATCGACTCTTCCGCACGTAGAGGAATGTCGCAGATGCGCACCTCAACGGTATTAAAGAAAGGGTGCGGACGGATATCCCACCAGATCTTCTTGGCGTTGTCGATGGTATTGGTCTTGATCAGCAGGTTGACGTAGCTCTCGAACTCCGAGTAGCTCGCGAAGCTGTCAGGAAGGTTGGTTCGCGGAAAGTTCTCAAAGACCTTGGCGCGATAGCTCTTGTAGCCCGTCTCCATCCCCAGCCAGAACGGGGAGTTTGTACTCAGCGCCAGAATGTGCGGTAGAAAATACCGCATCGAGTTCATGATGCGGATCGCCGCCTCGCGGTCTTCGATGCCGACATGGACGTGCAGGCCAAAGATGAGATTGGCGCGAGCGACAAGCTGCAGATCCTCCACGACGCGTTTGTAGCGGTCATCCGGATAGATCTCCTGTACACGCCAGTCAGCGAAGGGATGCGTAGCGCCCGCAACCAGCAGCAGGCCATGCTCTTCGGCCAGGCGGATCATATTGCGCCGCAGATCGTAGAGGTCTTCGCGAGCCGCTTCAATATTGCCGCAGACGCGCGTGCCTACCTCAACGACAGACTGATGCATCTCTGCCTTCACGCGCTCTTCCAGCCGGAGCTTGCCTTTGGCCAGCATCTCGGTGGCGATGTGCGAGCGAAGATCCCGGCTTTCAGGGTCGACAGTCTGGTACTCCTCTTCAATGCCGAGCGTGAACGATGGGCGCATGGTGAGATGAAGGTATCAGGCCCCCGGTAGCTTGTCAGGCATCGGCTTGTGTGGCGATGTTCCAGGTGAGTTTGTAGCCGCCCTCTTCAATCGTCTTCTTCGCGGCGTCCAGAAACTGCAGCCCCAGCTCGCTGGGAGCGAACTGGAACTGGATGTCGATCTCAAGCGGCAACCGGACCGACGCCGGATAGAGTTCCTCCATCTGGCCGCCCTCGATGAAGCCGAGATAGGCGTTCAGTTTGTCCTCCAGCACCTGCACATGATCGAAGTCCACCTCCCAGTCCCAGTGGTCCTGGATGGTGAGCACATAGGCTCCGTCGCTGGTGACGGAGACCTGATCTACCTTGTTGGGTTCATCAACCATACATGTACTTTACGCCGGGGCACGAAGCCTGAATCGCCGCTACTTTTTCTTCGGCGTTTTCGGAGGCTTTGGAGCTTTCGGAGTCTTCAGCGACTTCTTTGAGGGCTTCTTCGCCGGCTTTTCCTCCGGAGCGCCGAGAAGGGCAGACCACTTCAGCTCCGGAGGTTTGCCGCTCAGCTTGCACCGTGCGATCGCCAGGTCGGCGACGGCATTCACCACCCAGTCAAAATTTGCTTTGCCGACGGAGTGCAGGTCGGCATCGGGCGCCGGGTTCATGAAATCGATCGCGTAAGGAACGCCATTCTCACAGGCGAACTCCACCGTATTCAGGTCGTAACCGAGCGCCTGGCAGAGGGTCAGGGCATCTTTTTCGACGCGCTTTAGCAGGGCCTTGGCCGGCGCCGGGCCGTCGTGCACATAACGCTCATGGTACGGCCGCCGTGGATCGTACTGCATGATGCGCACCTTCTTCTGGCCGACGACGTAGCAGCGGAAATACTCCGTGAAATTCACGGCCGCCTGCAGCACCATGCACAGATCGCGGGTCTGGTCGTACGCATGGAAGAACTCTTCCGCGTTATGGACATGGTAGACATCGCGCCAGCCGCCGCCGTCGTGCGGCTTCAGGAAGGCAGGAAAGCCGACGTAGCTGAAGATTGTGTCCCAGTCGAGCGGATACTGCAGGTTGCGCATGGAGCGCTCCGTGGTGTTCGGAGGCAGTTGCTTGGAGGGCAAAAGCACCGTGCGCGGAACTGCAACCCCGGCTCGGGAGGCAAGGGCATAGTTGAAGAACTTGTCGTCCGCCGACCACCAGAAGGGGTTATTGATGATCTGCGTTCCGCGGAGAGCGGCGTTCTTCAGGAAGCTGCGATAGAAGGGAATGTCATGCGAGATGCGGTCAACGATGACGTCGTAGCCCGAAGCCACGTCCATCTCTACACCGCCAACCTGCACAAACTCTGCCCGAATGCCGTCGAGCCCGCGCGCATTGATGTTTTCTACCAGGGCGCCGGGGAAGGTGTTTTCCATGCCAAAGAGAACGCCGATCGTCTTCACAGTAGGGGGATCCTCCGTTCACTTCACGCTAGTGTAGTGCGAGTGTATGAAAAGAAGCGCCGAGGAGAACCATGAAAGTTCTCCCCGGCTACTTCAGGTTAAGACGCTACACTCTCCGACTCGCGGATGTATTCGACGATCGCCTCCGAGAAGCCGTCGATGTGCCTCCACGTACGGTAGCCGACCCCGTTGCGGTAGCTGGCTACGTTAATCATGTAGCCCAATCCCGCAGGCGGAGGCACACGATCGGCAGTCTGCTCGTCGGTGATCACGATCAGCCGGTCATAGCGTTCGCGCAGCCGCTCGAGCGCGTAACCCAGCGCCGTACCCAGGTGCGGCTGGCTGTTCACGATGGCATCCCGCAGCGCAAATCCACGCCGCGGAGGCACCTTCACCAGCCCCGACGAGAAGGTATACACCGCCACCTCATCGGCAAGCTCACGCAACAGCACCGCCAGACCGCAGGCGGCGTCCATACGAAGCATCTGGGAGCGGAAACCCAGTGCAGCGTCCATGGAACCGGAGACGTCCACCAGGAGCACCGTCCGGCCCTTCAGCCGTGCGGCGCTCGCAACGCTCTGGAACATCGCCTGCTCCAGCTCCGGCTCCCAGTCCGGCGCCTGACGCGCCGCAGCCAGGAAACGGAAGGGAAGCACACGGTCCGTCTTCATGACCTGCAATGCGTCCGCGATGAGGTCACGCCGCACGCCGGCTTGCTGCAGGTTCCTCAGATTCCGCAGCAATGCCAGGGCGCCCAGGCGCTTCTCCAGCAGAAGCGACACCCACGCCTCACGCTTTGCCTCCAGATCAGATCCGGCCGCGGAGAGTCGCACCTCCCAGGTCTCCGGCACAGGCAGTTCTCCGGCGATCAACTGCTTCCAGAGGACAGCCTGTGCCTCGGTGCGCGGCCGCGCGTGCGAGAGAAACAGAACGTCTCGCAGCCGGACCGCCTTGGCGCGGTCGTACTTGGCCAGAGCATACGCATCGAACTTAGGAAACGCCGCTGCAAGCCCCTTCTTCACCTGCGCCGAGAGCGGGCAACGGCCGTCCTTCCAGTAGATAGCGACAAACTCTGCCAGCTCGTCGGCACGCTGGATCACACGCTCCAGCGTTTCGGCCACCAGCCCGCGATGCGTCGGATAGCGAGCCATCTCGCGCACCAGTAACAGTGGCACGTGGCGCAGCTTCATCCGCTCACGAGCCTCTACGGCAATTTCAGCAACAACAGCGGCGTCTACCTGAGGCACCAGAGAGGCGATGCGCGATGCAACCGTCTCGCCTTGCTCATAGAAGGTGTCCTCCCACAGCATGCAGGCCATGACCGAGCGCCGCAGCGCCTGCGCTGGCGTAAGGTGTTCGGCCGGCGCACCCTCATAGGTACGCGGCGTGTCGGGCGTCTCTCGCGGCGGGAAGATTCCGCTCAGTTTCAGGATGTTCAGTTGTGCCATGGCGGCACCTCCTCCTCTCCAGGCGACTGCGGTCCAGCACCGCTTGCCTGGAGAAGAGGCGGCGCTATCGAGCCGCCTCTTCTCTCAGTAAGGACTCGACTTAGTCGTCGTCGTCCTCATTGGGCTTGGGCGGGGTAAAGACTGCCTTGGTGGTGAAGCCGAGAGGGTGGGTAGCTCGGCGGAAGTTCAACTCCCACGCGATCTTTTCCATCTTCTTCAGGTCAGGCAACGTCTTGTTTTGGTAGTTACTGCATTCGCGCACCGCGAAGCTTACTTCGTGACGTGGATCCCAGAAATAGCCGCAGCGGACAATGCGTTCGCTGTCGGCAAAGCCGAGTTGCACGTGCGCGTGTGTGCAGGTATCGCAGAGCGACTGGTTGCCCTTCGGCGTCGCGTTGCGAACGGTGATCGTCGAGCTCATAAAGTCACTTTCTAAGCGGAATAATCCGCGGGTTAGTAAGTGGAGCGATAACTCCACGGGGAATAAGTAGAGACAGGTTGGTTAGGCCGGACGTTCTACCGCTAAACGATGCGGTCAAAGACCACAGCGGAGAATCGAACTCCGCGTCTTCCGGGTCGATGGAACCCATCTCGTCGCCACCGTGAGGCCAGGAGGCAAAACAGACAGAGAACTGTTGGCACAGGTTTTTTGACACAGACCGAGGTCCATGCGGCGGGCTTCCATCGTCCCGCCTTGGCGGAAGAAGTATCCCGTGCCTGCGCTACTGTCTGTCAGCATCCTGTTCGTTGCCAGGGAACAAAGATTCAGGGTGTGCGGATTCGAACCGCTACTCCCGGAGGAGCTTCAACCGATGAAGTAACCCTGAAAGTCGCCACTGGTGCTATGTTTCTGAGATCTCCGGGGTATGAATCGCCCTCGGCATCGGGTCCAGTGTGTCGAAGTAGCCGAAAAGCTTCGCCACCGGAGAGATCGGAAACAAAAAGCAAACGATGTGTGCTGGATTTCCTTGCCGTAGATTCCGGCTGCCCAGATGAGCCGGAGAGATTAGGCGAAGGAGAGTGGATAGCCCGAGAACCAGAGACCTTCACTCACGCACACGTTCGCATGCCGCTTATCCGGCGTGCTCATCGTGTCGAGTTGGATCAGGCGCAACATTGGATTTCTTCCTCTGGGCTAACAACAGATGTGAGGATGCCACATATCGATCTTTCATTGCAAGCGCAAATAAGTAAAAAAACGATAACTTCGTAAGTTACTCAGGATCATCGACCATATAACGGTGGTGATGCACTGCAAAGGTTTGCACATCCCTACGCTGCGCTCTTCGTAACGGAGAAGAGATCGCGCCCTTCGATCGACGACATGATATACGCGAGTTCTCGTCCATGCGTTTGCACAACCCTCGTTCCACTTGTACGCATCCTACCGACCAGCCACTGTGTCGCGTTCCGCACACGCGATTGTTTCGACGCAGTCCTGAAACCTTGACTGAGAGTCCATGAGCGAGAAGACCACCAACCAGAACCCCTGGCGCGAACGCGTTGCCGCGCTGCGCAACGTGCCGATGGTGCTCACTATTATGTGGCGGTCGAGCCGGGCCGCCGTGATCTGGGGTGTGATCCTGCGCATCATCGTGGCGGTGTGCCCCTTTGCCGCCGCCAAGATCGTGCAGTACATCATCAATGACATTGCGGATACGTTGCGCGGGCGCTCGCTCGATCCGCGATTCTGGTCCCTGGTCGCCGCCGAGATCGGCATCAATGTTCTGCTCGGTCTGATGATGCGGGCAATTGATTTCAGCGATGCGCTGCTGGCCAACAGCTACACCCACTACGCTTCAGTCAAAGTGATGGAACAGGCCGCGCGGCTGGACCTGACCACCTACGAAAATCCGATCTTCCACGACCGTCTTGAGCGCGCGCGGGTGCAGGCCACGGACCGCCTGGTGATGATTCAGCAGATCGGCCGCCTGTTGCAGCAGATCATCACAACCTTCGTCTTCTCCGCAGCGCTGGTGCTGGCCTCACCATGGCTGGTGTTGCTGATGCTGGTGGGGGTGCTGCCGTCGTTTCTCGGCGAGACGCACTTCGCTTTCCTCGGGTATGCCAAGAATTTCCGTCAGACACCCGCAAAGCGGCAGATGGATTACCTTCGCCAGGTGGCCGGCAGCCGCGACGGCGCCAAGGAGATCAAGCTCTTCGGTCTGAGCCATTACTTTACTGGCAAGTTCGACGAGCTGGCGCGTGGCATCTACGCCGAAGACACCGCCTTTGCGCGCCGCAAGCTCCTGATCGGCGGCCTGCTGAATGTCGTCAGCACACTGGGCTATTACGGCGCCTATGTCTACGTCATCTGGAGGACGATCCAGGGCGAGTACAGCATTGGCTACTTCACCTTCCTTACGGCGTCGATCCAGCAGGCCAACTCGAACCTGCAGCAGGTCTTCTCCACGGCCTCCGGCATTGCCGATCAGGCATTGTTCCTGACCGATCTGATCGAGTTCTTCCGCATGGAGCCGACGGTCAGGTCCGATCCCAAGGGACTACCGGCGCCAAATCCCATTCGTCAGGGATTCGAGTTCCGCAATGTGTCGTTCACCTATCCCGGAACGAACCGCACCGTGCTCAAAAACTTCACCTTCACGCTTCGCCCCGGAGAGCGAGTCGCTCTGATCGGTGAGAACGGGCAGGGAAAGACCACCATCGTCAAACTCATCACGCGGCTGTATGACCCTACCGAGGGCCAGATCCTTTTGGATGGCCGCGACCTGCGCGAGTACAAGCTGGAGGAGTTGCACCACGAGATCGGTGTCATCTTTCAGGACTTCATGAAGTACGAGATGACCGCGCGAGAAAACATCGGCGTCGGCCGTGTCGATCGCAAACTCGATGAGGGTGAGATCGAATATGCCGCGCACAAAAGTCTTGCTGACACTGTAGTCGCGAAGCTGGAGCACGGCTATGACCAGCTACTTGGCAGGCGTTTCGAGGGCGGTGTGGAGCTCTCCGGCGGCGAGTGGCAGCGTATTGCGTTGGCGCGCGCCTACCTGCGGGACGCGCAGTTGTTGATTCTCGATGAGCCTACGGCGGCGCTCGACGCCCGCAGTGAGCTTGAGGTCTTTGAACGCTTTGCCGAACTGACGCAGGGAAAGATGGCGCTGCTGATCTCGCACCGCTTTTCGACCGTCCGCATGGCAGATCGCATCGTAGTGCTGAGCGGCGGCCGTTTGATCGAAGAAGGAAATCACCAGAAGTTGATGGAATCCGGTGGGCTCTACGCCGAGATGTTTGAGATGCAAGCGGCAAGTTACCGCTAACGAGCGAAAGAAGGATGATGACAGAAGTTCAGGGCCATACAGAACTCGAGCACCTGCTTCTCACGGCTCCGGTCTTTGAGACCGAAGGGCTGCCGGAGAAGCCTTTCGTCAGCGACGAGGTATTGCGTCAACGCGCACAGTCGCTCCTGGCCGCGTGGCAGCCGGTGAAACGGGATCCTAAGGATGCACCGGACGACCTGGGAGTGCGGCTTGAACGTGTGACGGCACGGTTGAGCGAGACTCTGCGCCAGTGCGAGGCGGTTGTCGATCTCCGTAAGCTCACGCCTCCACTGGAGCTTCTGGAGAGCTCACGCATGCTGCAGGCGGTGCTTACCGAGGCGGAAAGCAGCAAAAAGAATGTGCGCCGGCTTCCGCGCGTTACCGTTCCCGGAGATAGAGCGCTCCCCCGCGCCATGCGCATCGCCGAAGAGTACCTCGACGCGGCAGGAGGCATCTGGTCGCCCGAATCGCTCCTCGTCTTTGTCTCGGTTATTCAAACCGAAGACCCCCTGCTGTTGCACGAGACCATTGCACTGCCATTCTTTCTGAGGCTTGCGCAGGTGGAGTTCCTTCTCGACCGCGCCGCTGAGGCGTTTACCTCCGCCATGCCCCCGATCGAGGACTCGCCCTTCTCCGCGCCGCTTCACTCGCTGAGGCGTCTGCAGCAGTTTGAGTGGTCGTTGCTCACGCCGGAGTTGGTGGCGTTCTATCCCGTGCTTGCGCGGGATCCCTACGGTGTCTTTCTGGCGATGGATGAGGAGACGCGCTCGGGATACCTGCAACGTGTTGCCGCCCTGGCATGCCGTTCCGACTGCAGCGAGTTGCAGGTAGCGCATATTGCACTCGACCTTGCCCGTCGGGCAGAGATCAACCCTCCGGCCGATCAGCGTTTGGCCCGGCGCATTGCGCACGTGGGCTACTACCTCTTTGAAGAAGGCTTTCCGGAGCTGGAAAATCGCATCGGCTATCACCCGACGTTGGTCGGTCGTATGCGGGCCGCTCTGGCATCCAACCGCGAAGAGGCTTATATCCTCAGCATCTTCGTTGTTTCTGTGCTGTCGATCGCGGCCTTCATCGTTCCTCTGGTGCCGAACCATGCGTTTCTGGCGGTGATGGGAACCCTGCTGCTTGCCCTGTTGCCGGCGACGCAGGGCGCCAGCGACCTGGTCAACAACACAATCACTGCCTTTATCCGGCCGCGTGCTCTGCCGAAACTGGACTACACCAAAGGCATCCCGGATGATGCTGCGACCTTCATCGTGGTACCGACGCTTCTGCTGAACGAGGAGCAGATCCGCGATCTCTTTGATGAGCTTGAGGCGCGCTATCTCTCGAACACCGATCCGAATCTGTATTTCGGTCTGCTGACCGATCTGCCAGACTCTGAGGTTCGTCCGCGCATGGAAGACCGCAATGAGCTTGTAGATCTTGCTGTGCGCATGACCGACCAGTTGAACGCACGCTATGCGAAGGATAAAGGCGGCAGCTTCCTGCTGTTGCACCGGCATCGCGTCTTCAATGCCCGCCAGGGCGTGTGGATGGGATGGGAGCGTAAGCGTGGAAAACTGCTGGATCTGAACAAACTGCTGCGAAGCGAGTTCGACAGCTTCCCGGTAAAGGCGGGTCCGGTCAGTGTGCTGAAGCGCGTACGCTACATCATCACGCTCGATTCCGATACCCAACTTCCACGTAACACGGCCGCACGGTTGATCGGAACCATCTCGCATCCGCTGAATCAGGCCATCATCGATCCGCGTCGCAGGATCGTTACGCGCGGTTACGGGATTCTGCAGCCTCGTGTAGGCGTCAGTGTTAAATCCGCCTCGCGTTCGCGGCTTGCATCCCTCTACTCCGGCGAGACCGGCTTCGATATCTACACACGGGCTGTAAGTGATGTCTACCAGGACGTCTTCGGCGAGGGCAGCTTCACCGGTAAAGGCATCTATGAGGCGTCAGTGCTGCACGAAGTGCTGGATCGCCGCTTCCCGCGGAATATGTTGCTCTCTCACGATCTGATCGAGGGAGCTTATGTTCGCGCCGGCCTGGTGACAGACATTGAGGTCATCGACGACTATCCGTCGCACTATTCGGCGCATACACGCCGCAAGCATCGCTGGGTGCGCGGTGACTGGCAGATCCTGCAATGGCTTTTCAGTCGCGTTCCGGATGAGTCAGGCCGGATGGTCGAAAACCCCATCAGCATGATCTCGCAGTGGAAGATCTTCGATAATCTGCGCCGCAGCCTGGTGGAGCCCATTACATTTATCCTTCTGATCTGCGGCTGGCTCTTCCTGCCTGGAGGCGCTCGATACTGGACCTTCGTCACGCTGATGCTGCTGCTCTTCCCGGTCTTTGTGCAGCTTGCCTTCAATATCGGCCGTGCCGTGGCACGCCGCAACTCTGAGGCTGTGATCGAGAGTTTCCGCGGCTTCTGGGCCTCACTCGGATTCCATCTCCTCAATCTCGCGTTTCTGCCCCATCACGCATTTCTCTCCATCGATGCCATTATGCGTTCGCTGGTGCGGCGCTTCCTCACCGGGCGAAAACTGCTGGAGTGGGAGACCGCCGCGCAGGCGGAGGCCACGCGTACGCGGAGCTCGCTGGATATCTACCTGCAGATCTCTCCCGCCATTGCCTTCGCCATCGGTGTCGTCATCGCGTTGCATCACTGGAAAGATCTCTTCACAGTCGGTCCCATCCTCGTCCTATGGGCACTCACCTCGGCGATCACCGGCTGGCTCAATTCGCCGCCGCGCAAGCTGGATGCTCCCCTGTCGGCAGAGGATCGCGAGTTCCTGGAGCGCCAGGCACTGCTTACCTGGCGATACTATGCAGAGTTTGGGGACGAGCGGAATCAGTGGCTGATTCCCGACAACGTCACGGAAGAGAATCTGCACCAGACACGCACGCTTTCGCCCACGAATCTGGGCATGCTCTTCAACGCCCGCCAGGCGGCCCTGCAGCTAGGCTTCCTTACGGTGCCCGAGTTCACTCGAGCCACGTTAGGCACCATGGCCACCTATGACCGCCTGGAGAAGGTAAACGGTCATATCTATAACTGGATCAACATCCCCACATTGCAGGCGATTCCACCATTCACCATCTCTTCCGTGGATAGCGGTAACCTCGCGGCTAGTCTTTATGCCCTTACCGGCGGTGTGCAGGACATTCTGAAGCAGCCGCTCCTCACCCAGACAACGTTCTCCGCGATCCGCAAGATGATGGGTCACGAAGGGTTCCCACCGTCTCAGTCCGTCACGGCGCTGCGTGACAGCATTCGCTGGCTGGTCGAGCTGCCCAGCATCGAAGCCCAGGGAGAGTGGGTGCTGGCGGAGGCAGAGCGGCGCCGCAAGCAGCTCATCGACTACGTCGAGCGTTATACCCCCTGGCTGTTGCCGAAGTTCGAGTCRCTATTTCATCTGACGGTCTTTGCCGATCCAGAGAACGAGATTGTCCCCGCGCTGCAGAACGCCGTGGACTACGTGCGTTCGCTCGACGAGCGCCTGATGCATCTGGCCAATGCTGCGACCGGCGCGGATCGCGAACTGGCGATCGAGCTGCGGATCCTGATGCCAACGGCGATGGAATCGCTTGTCGCTCTGGTGCATGAGGTGCAGCACATCGCCAATCTCAGCGGTTGGCATGCCAACGCGATGCGCTTCGACTTCATGCTTGAGCCGCAGCGCCAGCTTCTCTCCATTGGATACGACGGAGCACAGAAGGAGCTCTTCCCGGCCTGCTATGACCTTGTCGCCTCCGAGGCGCGTATTGCCACCTTCCTGGCCATCGCCAAGGGCGATATCCCGCAGCGGGCGTGGTTCCGTCTGGGCCGCTCCCATGTCATCGTGAACGGCCGGGCTGCTTTGCTCTCCTGGACGGGCACGATGTTTGAGTACCTGATGCCTGCGCTGTGGATGCGCCACTATCCCGATACGCTGATCACGCGATCGATGGAGGCTGCCATCGCCATCCAGCAACATCACGTCAAAGGCATGCCATGGGGCATCTCGGAGAGCGGCATGGCGACACGCGATCCCGACGGACGCTATCAGTACCAGGCGTGGGGCATTCCGGACCTCGCGCTGAAGTATGGAGCCGAAGATGGACCGGTTATCTCGCCCTATTCCACGTTCCTGACGCTGCCGTTTATCCGCAAGCATGCGATTGCCAACCTGCGGTGGATGGCACAGATGGGCTGGGTCGGTGATTACGGATTCTATGAGGCTGCCGACTACCGGTTGCATCACAAACCGGAACTGGTACGGAGCTGGATGGCTCACCACCAGGGTATGTGCCTGCTCGCCGTGACGAACCTGCTTTGCGACAACGTCTTCCAGCACTGGTTCCACGCGAACGCCAAGGTGCGTGCCGCGGAGCTGCTGCTGCACGAGCGTCCACTCAGCAAACCGGCCCTGCGGGAGCTTCAGCGTACGCAACCACAGCTTCCCACGGCTCCGGTGAAGGCCGTCGCCTGACGTCGAATACCGCCCGGCTTTCGCCGAATCGCTTGCACATGGCGCGATAGAGTGGTGCAATCAAGGGGATTGAGGAAACTCTTCTCCATTCTGCTGCTGGTCGCCTTTGCCCTGCCGCTGGCCACGCCTCTGCTGGCCGCCATGCAGGACGATGATGCGCACCTGCCGCCGTGCTGCCGACGGCACGGCAAACACCGCTGCTCCATGGGCATGATGGCGGGAACGATGGGGCAAGCGGGAACGATGGACAAGGCGACGAGTGCAGCTATGGCCGAGATGGCCAGGGAAGAAGCAGCCAGTCAGGACGCAGTGCCGCACCATTCGCATGTCGCTACACCGGCGGAGAAGTGCCCTTACTGCCCGGCATCGATCGATGCTCCGGCGCAGCCGATCGCATCGCTTCCATTCTTCGCCAGTCTTCCTCCGGTCCGCCCCTCGCGAGACCACATCTATGCCCGGCCTCTTTCGCAGCAGTTAGCGCTGCATACCCTCTCCGATTCTGAGCGCGGTCCGCCGGTCCTTTTCTCCTAGCCAGAGCATTTTCCTGTTGCTGGGTATCTCGTAGGGGCATGCAGCGGCGTTTTCATCGCGGAAAACGCCCATAGATGCGGAAGCCCTACTCTACACCTACAGGAAAAACGCTCCAACGGTTCAAGAACGTCCCTGCTGTCGTTGTATGGCGCGCCTTACTGCTTTTGCACAGAGCGCTCCGCGGCAGCCCATCCGTTTGGAGGAAAGCATGTTTACCCGGAGAGCGGCCCTTGCTGCCCTGTCCCTGTTTGTCACCTCAGTCATCTACGCCCAGGAGACGCTGACCAGCGCCTCCGTTACCGGCCGCGTCCTCGACCCCTCGGGGGCGCTCATTGCTCAAGCTCCCGTCGCTGCTCGTTCCATTGCAACCAATCAGAACTACACAACCACGACCGATGAGCGCGGCCGCTTCCGTCTGCCCTTTCTCCCTATCGGAGAATATGTCTTTACCGCCCAGCCGAGAGGATTTCAAGCAACCAGTCTCAGAGTGCAACTCGGGGTCGGGTCTGCTCTCGACCTTGCGCTGCAAGCAACGCTTGCCGGGCAAAACGTCACCGTGGAGGTCGTAGGCGGAACGGCGCTGCCCCTCGAAGCCAACCGCAGCCAGATCTCGGAAACAGTGCATCAGGCCGAGGTGACCGAACTGCCCTACAACGGCCGCAACTACCTTGACCTTGCGCTTCTGGCTCCGGGCGTAAGCCCAACCAATACCAATAGCACCCAGACCTTTGCCGAGACCTCTCCAGTCATCGGTCAGGGTTACTCCATCAACAGCCAGCGGAACTTCTCCAACAGCTTCGTGGTGGATGGTCTCTCCGCCAACGACGATGCCGCCGGTCTTGCCGGTAATTCGTATGGCATGGATGCAGTGCGGGAGTTCCAGGTGGTCACTTCAGGTGGCCAGGCCGAGTTCGGCCGGGCCATGGGCGGCTACTTCAATATCGTCACACGCAGCGGGACCAATGACCTGCATGGCACGGCCTATGGGTTTCTGCGAAATCAGCGGCTCAACGCGCAGAATCCACTCTCGCGCACCACGCTGCCGCTGACGCAGGGGCAGTACGGTGTAAGCCTCGGCGGGCCTCTGCGGCGTGACCGCAGCTTTCTCTTCGGCAACTATGAAGGACGGCGACTGAATACGAACGGCATCGTGACCATCTCGCCCACGAACGCCACGGCGATCAACAATCGCCTGAATGCACTCGGCTTCACCGGACCTCGCCTATCTGTAGGAACCGGCGCGACTACCCTCTATCCCACGACAGTGCACTCCGACAATCTCTTCGTGCGCGGCGACCATCGCTTCAGTGACAAAGACCAACTCACGCTGCGTTACAGCTACTATCGGCTGAACAGCGTCAACGCTCGCGGGGCCGGAGCATTGGCAGACGTTAGTTATGGAACCGCTGTACGCGACACCAATCACACGATTGCAGCGAGTAATATCGCGACGCTTTCCCCGCGCACCTTCAACGAGACCCGGGGACAGTTCACCTACGACAGCCTGGACGCTCCGTCGAATACACAGAACAGCCCGGCGATCACCATCAGCGGAGTCGCCAGCTTCGGACGGTTTTCTTCTTCGCCCACGGCCCGCCTGAACTATCTGTATGAGGTGGTCGACAACCTGGTGATGCAGCGTGGAGCCCATACGGTGAAGACTGGTGTGGATTTCCTTTTCAACCGAGACACCATTACCTTCCCGATGTCGATTGCGGGAAACTATTCCTTCCCATCGTTGACGTCGTTTCTGTCCAGCACCACCGGATACTCCAGCTACGCGCAGAACTTCGGCACGCCATACATCACTCAGAACAATCCCAACGTCGGCTTCTACGTGCAGGACGAGTGGAGGGCGCTTCCATCGCTGACCATCAATGCCGGTCTGCGCTACGATCTGCAATTCCTGAAAACGGTGAATACGGATACGAATAATCTTTCCCCTCGCATCGGCTTTGCGTGGTCACCGTTTGCTGATCGCCGTACCGTGGTGCGGGGCAGCTATGGCCTCTTCTATGACCGCGTTCCACTGCGCGCGTTGGCGAATGCGCTGCTGTCAGCCAACAATACGCAGGACCCGACGCAGGGTCGCCTACTGCAGTACACCTATGTTCCGGGAGACGTAGGCGCACCATCGTTCCCGAACGTCTCAACGACACCGAATCCTGCCGCGAAGATCAGCTACACGCTAATGCGCCCTGGGATTCAGAACGCCTATGCCCAGCAGATGAGCCTGGGCCTGGAGCAGCAACTGGCTCGCGCAACGACTCTGGGACTTAGTTATCAACACACACGCGGCCTGCACCTGCTTTCGTCCGTCAATCGTAATATCAATCTCGACGGCACGCGGCCAGATAACTCGCGCGGCAACGTTCGCTACTACGATTCGTTGTTCGATTCGTATTACGACGGCTTCGCGGTCTCGCTGGTGCAGCGGCCGGTTTCATGGGGTTCAGCGCGGGTCTCGTATACCTGGTCGAAAGCCATCAACAATATCAGCGAGTTCTTCTTCTCCTCGCCGATCAATAACTTCGATCTCAATGTCGATCGAGGCCGTTCCGATGACGATCAGCGTCACCGCCTGGTCTTTGACTTCAGTGTTCACTCGCCAACCTCACACACGAGTACAGTGATGGGACATCTCACACACGGGTGGCAGTTCGGCGGAGTGCTGCAGTACTACTCACGGCTGCCGTTCAATATCGTGACCGGCGGACAGACGAAGCAGCAGACGACGCAGCGTCCCTGCACCGGTGGCTATTCATTGTCGGCGACAAATCCCTGCACGGAGGGTCTTGCCGGGGCGGTGATTGGCCGGAACACCGGCGTCGGGTTTGACTTCTTCGGAATGAATGCACGGCTAAACCGGACGATTGCTCTAACGGATCGAGTCCATCTGGAAGGGATCGCGGAGGCCTTCAACCTGCTGAACCACCGTAACGACATGCTGCCCAACGGAACCTGGGGAACGGGAGCCTATCCCACAACTTCCAGCTCAACCTTTGGTGCAGCCAACGGCGTAGGAGATCCGCGCAGCATCCAGCTCGCGGCCCGAATTAGTTTCTAACATCCTCATCAAACCTTGTCGGCCCTGTTATGCTCACTCTCGAAACCCGTGAGCCGAGCAACGCAGGGCCGAATTCTTCTTCTCGTCATCGTGCCACTCCTTGTGGGCACCGCTGTTGTCTGGCTTGTCCGTGGACGTCCGGGCATCCGGCTGACGCAGGTGCAGCGCATCTTTCCGGCGGATGGTCGTGAGCATCGCCTTGCGCACCTTGTTCGAAAAGGAACTGCCGAACTCCAGATCAGCAGCCTGCCCAATGTTGTTGCCACGCGAGTGCTGGAGGACGGTTCCGTCCTGGTGCAATCGCCGGTTCTGCCCGGCCATAGGTGGCTGCAGGTCACCTACGGTCCCAGGCTCCTGAGCATCCCGCTGGACTTCACGTCGGACGCAACCGACCTCTTCGGCGATGGCACGCCTGAGTATCTCCGCCTGCACAGCTCTGCCGACCGCGCCGCCTTCCGGCGCTGGTTCTCGTCTCTCGCCGATCTGGCGGCGGCGACCCCGCCGCAGAAGCTTCCGGCTGAGATCAACGACTGCGCCGCTCTGTTGCGCTGGTGCTACCGGGGAGCCCTACACGCCCACAACGAGGCCTGGCAGGAAACGCTGCCGATCGAGTTCGCCTTACCTTCCAGCTCTGTCAGCCAGTACGTCTATCCACTTACGCCTCTGGGAGCGAATCTCTTCCGTGTGCGCGATGGGAAGTATTCCCCGGTCGACCTGACCAACGACAGCTTCGCCCAGTTTGCCGACGCAAAGACGCTATGGCAGCGCAATACGTTCTTCGTCTCCCGTGATCTTCGCGCCGCCCGCGAGGGAGACCTGCTCTTTTTCCGGCAACTGGAACAGAACTCTCCTTACCATTCGATGATCGTGACCGGCAGCAAGCGAGACTGGGTAGTATATCACACTGGCCCCATCGGCTCAGGGCCAGGGGAGATCCGTCGTGTCGCACTGGAAGATCTTCTGGAACATCCCGATCCCCGTTGGAGACCGGTTTCACACAATACCAACTTCCTCGGCGTGTATCGTTGGTCTATCCTCCGAGAGGACCCTCAATGAGACCGCGTGGCCTCGCTCTCTTCGCTCTCCTCGCCGCCCTCGTCCTCACCTCAAACCCATCCGCACGCGCGCAAAGTTTCAACCTGAGCACAAGCAAGACCTTCGCTCCGGGTGACAAGCCGACGATCCATCTCTATACCCACGATGTGGACTCGCTGGAGTTCCGCATCTATCGCGTCGATGATCCGGTCAAGTTTGTCGAGAACCTGAAGGAGCTGCACTCCTTCGGCTCTGATTACTCGTATGGCTCCGAACACATCGATGAGCGGACCTGGCTGGAAAAGTTCCATGACTGGAAGGCCCAGCTCTGGCAGCGCATCCGTGACTTCTTCCGGTACCAGTTTTCGCGCGAAGCCCGCCACTCTATGCGCGCCAAACAGACATCGCTCTCCCGCCGCAGCCGCATCATCAACGAGGCCGAGTTTGCGCAGATCCCCATCCTCAATCAGCGCCAGCTTGTTGCCCGGTGGCGACAGGTTGTGCCCGCAACCTACGTCTCCGATAACAACGATCTCCCCATCCAGCAGAAGCTGGACGCGGGCCTTTACCTGTTGGAGGCGACGGACGGCCATCTAAAGGCCTACACACTGGTGATGGTCACTCCCATGGCGCTGGTCACGCGCACCAGCAACGGGGCCGTGCTTGCCTATGCCACAGACCGCATCAGCGGGAAGCCGCTCGAAGGCGTGAAGATCGATGCCGGCTTTGGACAGAGGGCGGTTGCTTCCGCCAGTACTGACGCGAACGGCGTCGCGCGGTTGCCGATGCCCGTCGACCATGCCCGTGAAGATGCCCTCTGGGTGGTCGCATCCAAAGAAAAGGACATTGCCGTCTCCACGCCGAGCACATGGGCCCTGACCTACAACTCTGAGAAAAAGTACGTGGGCTATGTCTACACCGAGCGGCCGGTCTACCGGCCGACACATACGGTGCACTGGAAGGCGATTGTCCGTGAGCACGCGAATAACCTGCTTACGGCGCCGAAACAGGGCAATATCCATGTCACTATCTCCGATGCGACTGATAAGGCCATCTTCGATCGCCAGATGACGTTGTCGCCCACCGGCACACTCTCAGGCGAGATCGACCTTCCGCGCGATGCCGCGCTCGGTTACTACACCGTCCGTGTCGGTGACCCACCAGGCGGGCTCTTCGCCAGCTTCCACGTCGAGGAGTACCGCAAGCCAGAGTATCGCGTGACTGTCACCTCAGCTCAGCGCCGCGTGCTTGAAGGTGCAACGATGCCGGTAACCATCGATTCGCGCTACTTCTTCGGCGAGCCCGTTGCCAATGCCAAAGTAAAGTACCGCATCTATCACGAGCGGCATTACTGGTGGGGCGGGGAAGAGGAGAGCGACGAATCTCCCAGCGAGTACAGCGGCGAAGATTCCAGCGGCTATGCCGGCGATGAAGAGAGTGAAAAGACCGGCAAACTCGATGCTAATGGTCTGCTGACCATCCAGGTCCCTACCATCGTCGATGAAAAGAACTTCGGCGACTACGACTACACGGTCGAGGCCGGCGTCACCGACGCAGCCAATCGCGAGATCACCGGGCGCGGCCGTTTCCTGGCGACCTATGGCACCTTCCGCATCAATATCGAGCCCATCAGTTATGCCGTCCACAACGGCGAAGCCGCCCGCTTCCGCGTAACCGCCGTGGACTACGACAATCACCCGGTTGCAGCGAAGGTGCACGTTCAGCTCAGGTACCGAAAGTATGGCCGCGACCCGCAGGTCATCGATGGCCCGGCAGTCGACATCACGACCGATGCCGGTGGTCAGGGTACCGGCCAGGTGACGGTGAATGAACCGAACTTCACGTCGACCCAACTGGTTGCGACCGCAACTCCGGTACAGCCAGGCACTCGCGGGCCGGTGGATACCACTTCGATCTGGGTGCTCGGCGCAGGACAGGCAGGATGGGGTGAGAGCTCCTCGACGACGCAGCTCATCGCCGATAAGAAGAGCTATGCTCCCGCCGATACGGCTCATCTCAGCCTGGTCTCTGACCAGCCCGGCTTCTACGCCCTGGTACTCGTCGAAGGCGATACGCTGCTTCGCCGCCAGTTGCTGCATGCTGACGGAACAACGCTCTCCTTCGATCTGCCGATCACCGCGGAGTCACAGCCGAATGTGAACGTCAGCGCTCTGTTTATCAAGAACAGCACGCTCTACCAGGCCAGCAAGATGCTGAAGGTGCCTCCTGCCCAGCAGCAGTTGCAGGTGGAGGTGACGCCGTCAAAAGACGTCTTCCAGCCGCAACAGCAAGCTAGCTACCAGATCACCACGCGTGACTTCGCCGGTAAGCCCGTCAGCGCCGACGTTAGCGTTGGTGTCGTTGACGAGGCAATCTATTCGCTCTATCCCGATAGCAGCGGCGATATGGTGAGGGCTCTCTATCCGCAGCGGTATGCGGAGGCGCAGACCGACTCCTCGTTGGACTTCTACTTCAGCGGCTCCGCCGGCAGCAAGTCACCCATGCTGGCCATGCGGTCGAACCGGTATCGTCCGCAACTGGCGCAGGTCAAACCCGGCAATGAGCAGAAACCCCGCGTCCGCAAGGCATTTCCGGATACCGCCTTCTGGCAGCCCAGTATCCATACCGACGCCGGCGGCCACGCAACGTTGAATCTCACCTTCCCAGACTCGCTGACGACGTGGCGTGCGACCGCGCGAGCCATTACCACGGACTCGAAGGCAGGCTCCACCATCAGCCGCGTCCTGGTGCGCAAGAATGTCCTGGTGCGGATGGGCAATCCGCGCTTCCTGCTCAAAGGGGATGAGCTCACCCTGCCGGTCATCGTTCACAACTATCTCGACACAGCAAAGGAAGCGACCATCTCCCTCGCCGTGGATGGCGTCGATACCGTGATCGGCAACCAGCAGAAGATCATCATCCCCAGTAAGGGTGAGGCAACGGCGCTATGGCGTCTGCGTGCCTCGCATGTGGGAACGGCGAAGCTTACCGCAACGGCCATCACCGATGCTGAGTCGGACGCTCTGGAGATCACCTTCCCGGTCGAACCGGCAGGTGTTGCTCGCAGCATCGCGCCGAGCGGCGTTCTGACGGGAGGCATAGCAAATGTGCCCATCAACTTCCCGGCTAATACCGATGCAGCCGCACACTCCATCCGCATTGACGTCAGCCCAACGATCGCCGGCTCGCTCTTCTCGGCGCTCGATTACCTGACCAGTTATCCCTACGGCTGCACCGAACAGACGATGTCCAGTTATCTGCCCAACGTCATCGTGGCCGAGACGCTGGCCAGGCTGAAGGTGCCTTCCGTAATCGATCCTGCCGATCTGCGGGCCAAGATGAACGCCGGTCTGGAACGCCTGCAGGACTATCAGCACGACGATGGCGGTTGGGGCTGGTGGAAGGAAGATGAGAGCCGCGTCCATATGACCTCGTATGTGGTCGCCGGTCTGGGTGCGGGAGCGGAATTTACGCCGCTGACGCCGGAGCAGCACTCGATGATGGGGCGCGGACGGCAGTATCTGAAGCAGCAGCTTCAGCAGCATCCGCGAATGCGTCCGGAGCTTCGCGCTGCCGTTGTCTATGCGCTGGCCATGGCCGGCGACAAACAGCTCGGCGAGGCGTTCGACACGCAGTACAGCCGCCGCAAGGACCTGGATGCTGAGCCCTTGGCAATGACGGGCCTGGCGATGTTGCAGGCCGGCGATAAGCGTGCAGGCGAGATCGCGGCGCTGCTGAAGTCCAAGGCCCAGCATCAGGGCGAGCTGGTCTTCTGGAAGAGCAGCTACGTCCCCACGCTCGATACCGAATATCCGAATGACACGGAAGCAACGGCCTATGTCCTGCGGTTGCTTGCCAAGGTCGACGCAAACGATGCCATGCTGCCGAATGCGGCACAGTGGCTGATGCTGGCGCGGAACAGCGGCGGATGGTGGGATTCCACCGAGCAGACCGCTACTGCTCTCTTCGGCCTGGTGGATTACCTCGCAGTCTCCCACGAGCTTAGTGCCGACTCTTCGGTGGAGGTCCTGCTGAACGGCAAATCGATCGCACAACGCACCTTCAAATCCGGAGAGTCGCTCACCGGCAACACGCTCTCGCTCACCATCGATGCTGCCCAGTTGGCGCCCAACGCCAACAACCTGCAGATCATTCGCAAGGGCGGTGGACGGCTTTACTGGTCGGTACGCGGACGCTACTTCTCCACCGAGAAGAAGGACTACCAGGCCGGCGGCATGACCCTGAATCTGACACGCGACTACTTCAAACTGCAACCCGTGCAGAAGGACGGAAAGGTGGTCTATACGCTGGCGCTGCTCTCAGGCACAGCGCAGGTGGGCGATGTGCTCGCAGTACACGAGGCCATCGGAGGAGCTCCTATGCGCTACCTCATGTTGGAAGATCCCATCCCCGCGGGGACAGAGTTCATCCGCAATGAGGATAGCTATCCGATCGAGCAGCGGCCGGGTGGCTGGTACTCCTGGTACACCCGCAGTGAGTTCCACGATGACCGGGCGGCCTTCTTCTCAACGGAATTCAATGGGCGGCAGGAGATCTTCTATCTCATCCGTGTCGTCAATCCCGGAGTCTTCCAGATCAGCCCGGCACACGTTGAGGCGATGTATCAGCCCAATGTCTCGGCGACCAGCGACGCCCTGCGGCTTGAGGTGCCGCAGCCATCCACCGGAGGTCCGCAATGAGCCTGTTGCGCGGCGCACTGCGTCGCTTCACCCTGAAGCTGCTCCTGCTCCAAATCGCACTGGGTGTCACGGCCTGCCTGCTCGTGACGTTGTGGTTGCGCCTGCCGGACGCCAGCGCGCTGCAGGTAGCGGCCTCATTTGTTCTGGGTCTGCTGCTCGTAGCCATCGCAACCGGAGGACAGTCGTGGATCGCACTCTGGCTGGCGCACGAAGAGCGTACGCGCAGACGCCTGTTGATCGGCGCCGCCTCTATCCTCGTCGCTGTGCTGCTGTGGTGCCTGCTCTCGCAGTGGATCACATCGTTGCACGCGGGCGACTCGCAGCGGGCCAGCTATCTGAACTCACGCTTCCCGCACGGTCTGCGGAGCTTCTTTACCTACAACCACATCTACCAGTGGTTCGGCTGGTTGTGGTCTCTGTTGACATGGATCGCAGCCGGTATCCTGGCTGCTGCCAGTTATGCGGTGATCATCGGCCGTCCGCGCGCCATACTGCGCACTCTCGTCAGCATCACCTGGTGGATCTCCCTGGTGCTGCTCTGCATATTGGCGACAACCGTAACCGGCATCATGATGGAATGGACTCCGGGTCACGGCCTCGGTGTAGAGCTCTTCAGCCTGATAGTGCGCCTCGGTTTTGTTGTACTTCTTGATGGCGCAGTGATCTCGCTGTTACTGGCGATTCTGGCGCAGACTCAGGCGATGCCGGACGGCACGCCGGAGGCCAGCCAGCCGCGCACGGAAGTGATTCCATAGCGGCCGATCAGCGCGCGCACCTTCGCTGCAGCCGCTGCGTGGGCCTGCTGGCTCTCGTGCTGTGTGGAGGGATTGCGCAGTGCTGTTTCCAGAGCTGCAGCCTGCATCGTCTCGCCGCTCTGCGTGCCGCCGGTCAGATACTCCACCAGGCCCTCACGCAGCCAGAGCGGAGCTTTGTCGCCAGCCTCTGACTCGACACACAGATGCAGGAACTCGTGCAGCAGCACGCTGTCTACCTGGTTGCGGAGGATGCTCCATGGCTGCAGGACCACGATGTTCCCACGCGTCGCGGCCAGCAGCCAGCCGGGAGAAGCGGTCATCTGGCGGAAGATCTCTACCGACGGTGCGGCGACGATCTCAGGCGTCAGCGTCTTCTGCATGGGGAAGCGTTTGGCTGCCTCAGCCCAGGCATGTTGAATGGCTGCTTGATACGCAGCGTCGTTGCCAACGGATCGTATCCGCAGCGGACCATTGGAGCTTTGCTGCCAGCCGGCATCATTCGGTGTAACGCCCACGGAGACTCCGGTGAAGTAGTACTCGACGATTTCGCGGGCGGACTTTCCTTGAGCCGCCATCTCGCTCGCGCCCGCCTGGCATAGGCCAACGCCATGCCCGTGGCCGTGTCCATCAAAGACCACGACGTCATTTCGTACGGCAACGTCGTACAGATCGCTGCGGACTCGGTTCCATCCGAGTGCCCGTCCAATCGCCAGCCGCAGTGAACTGGCGGCGACAGAGAAGCGTGTGCCGTCCTGGTCGACGAGATCGAGTTTGAGCACACGATGAGAAGGGCTGCGTTGGGTCACACGCAGATCCGCGAGCTGGGCCGGGACCTTCCAGCCCTCTGCGTGTGCGATCTCCATGAGCTGAGCTGTGGGGACTTCCGTATGCCAGGCGGCTTTGTCACGGCGGATGCAGAAGGTATCGGGATGCGCCGCAAGATATTTCGCAGTGCGAAGGGTTGGCCATACGGCGCCTGCGGCCTCGGTCTCGCCGCCGCAGTGCTGGCTGAAGAAGACCTCAGCTCTGCGCCCATGGAACCACATGGTTTCGCCTGTGCTGGAACGTACGGCTGTCTCGATGCTTGCGGAGATGCGGCCCAGGCGCATCGCCTGGCACTGCGTACTATCGCATAGCTCTGCCGGCAGATGTCCGGCTCTCGGCTTCCAGTGCCTGCCGTTCAGAGCATAGGTGCGAGCCGCGATCGCCAGGGCCTCCAGCGCTTGTGGTTTCTCGCTGGGAGAACCCTCCGCAGCAACCACGGCAGCAACGTAGCGTTCACTCGGAAGCGAGAGGACGATATCTATCCCGTTGGTAGTAGCGCGCAGATGCCACAAACCGGTTGCATTGCGGGTCTCTTTGGAAGCATCGTCGGTGACGCGGACGGGGCCCCCGGCAAAGATCTCCGCCTTTGTGAAACGGACTGGTGTGGTGAGGGGACGATGGACACAGGCGGCACAGGTTGCTGTCCATGCGCCCTCACCGGCGGCTGCCAGTGTCACAGCACGGACTGCGTGCGTGGCGAACATAGCGACGGTGACATCGCGGCCCCCGCCATCGCTTTGCGCCATAGCCAGTGCCGGAAGAAGCGTCAGCAACCAGACTGCTTTCAACGTGCCGTCTCCTCAAAGAATCGGTGAGCCAGCCTTGCTGCCGTGCCGCCATCACCCCGCGGAATGTAGATGACGACGATCCAGCGTTCGGGAACCACGCCGGCGAACCATCCGTGTGTCCAGCTTTCGCCGGGATTGCGAGCGGTACCAGTTTTACCCAGAATGGTCATTCCTCTGGTTGCCGCCGGGTTCGCCATGCCGCGTTCTACCGATGCCTGCAGCCCGCGTTCGACAACGCCGCCCTGAGGCAATCTCTGGAGCAGGGAACGGTAAGCCCGAGCGAGTTCCAGTGGCGACGCTGAACTGCCCCAAAGACCCAGCACCGCAAGCTGTCGCTGATCGACACCCGCGCCGCGCAGGTTCTCATGTGGCAGCGCCGTCGTGGCAATAGCCTGTTCGACGTCGTCGGCAGGCATCCGCCTTGCCAGAGCCGCAAACCAGGTGTTGCAGGACTCAGCCAGGGCATTCTCTGCATCGAAGAGCGGTTCATCCGCCGGATGCGTGCAAGGCACACTGCGACCCCCGATATGCAGATCGCGGCGGCAGTACACCTGGGTCTGCGGCTGCACGAGCCCGTGTTGCAGGGCATAGTTCAGCACAAATGGCTTCATGGTGGAACCCGGAGTACCTCGCCTTGGTAGGCCTTCCTGCGCGAGTATCTTTCCGGAGACGGCGTCCAGCACGACGGCGGAGGCCTGCGTGCTGGACAGGGCATTGTGCAGCGCCACACTCGCCGTCTCGGCCCGTAGTGCGGCTGCGGAAAGCAGGAAGATGGCGAGTGCTGATGATCGACCTCGCATCATCTGTATCGCGGCAGGAAGAGCGAGAAGACCGTGCCGCTGTGGCCTGGACGATCACTGGAATAGAACCGAAGCACGCCTTCATGCTTACCGACGATGCCGAAGGAGATCCAGAGGCCCAGTCCGGTGCCGTTGATTTCCTTAGTGGTGTAGAAGGCCGTGAAGATACTCCTGCGTGTCGTCTCTGACATGCCGCTGCCGCTATCGGCCACCGTGATGCGCAGACCTCTGCGACCCGTCTTCCAGTCGGTCGCTTCACGGCTGCGGATCAGAACCCGGCCACCGCCGCTTTTCATTGCATCGATGGCATTGCCGATCAGGTTATTTAGAACCTGCCGGATATCGTTCTCGAAACACTGCACCGGCTCCGCGCTGTCATGCTCTTCCACCAGACGAAGGTTGGAGTTCGTGAGCCTGCCCTGATAGAGAGCCACAACCGGCTTAAGCAGATCTACTGCCGTAACCCAGGTCGGCTTTGTGGCCTGGCGATGAAACCGTAGCGTCTGCGAGGCAATCTGCGAAACCCGCATCAGTTCCTTTTCCGCCAGTGTCAGGGCATCGGCTGCCTCCTGCGGCAGGCCTTCGGTATGCTGCGCAAGATAGAGCAGGTTGGTAATCGCTTCCAGCGGGTTGTTGATCTCGTGCGAGATGGAGCTCGCGAGCCTGCCTACAGCAGCCAGCTTCTCGCTCTGGATCAACGCCTGCTCCGCTCGCTTCTGAGCTGTGGTCTCCATGATGACCGCGCCAACAGCTCGCACGACACCGTCTTCGCCCCGCACCGGCATGTAACTCACCGTCCAGTAGCGATGCAGTCCAGGACGTGTGGAGAGCTCGCCTTCCAGCATGACATTGCGAATGGTCTCGCCCGCGGCCACTCTGCGCAGAATCGGCTCACACGCCGGCCATAGATCGGGCGCAATCTCGCGAAAGGGACGGCCGATGATCTGTTCCTGCGGCAGGCCGATCACGCCTGTCTGTACATCGTTCACCCGCAGATAGCGAAACTCATCCGCTGAATAGAGAGACAATCCGATGGGCGCAGTCTGATAGATGGCTTCCAGTTCGGTCCATTGCCGGTATGCCTCGCGCCGGCTTGCTTCCAGCGCGGCCTCGGCCTGTTTGCGTTCCGTGATGTCAGCGATAACTCCAAAGCGATAGCGGCGGCCGCTTTCACGGTGGGAATAGCGAGCGCGCAGCCAGACCCATCGCACATTTCCTTCTACACGCTCGACCCCAGCGGGAAAGATGCGCGATTCATATTCGATGCTGCTGTTGTGCAGCTCTGAGGTTTGTACAACGTCCAGAATCCCATCCCGGTCCTCCGGGTGCAGATGTTCGACCCAGCGATCGAAGGTCCAGTCTTCCGGAGTTTGATCGTAGCCAAAGATCCGTGCGAACCGATGTGAGATCTTGATGTGCGGCGCGCCAAGCTCGTAGGCATAGTATCCGAAGTTCGCCGCTTCCATGGCTAATCGCAGGTTCTCTTCGCTCTCTCGCAGCTCCTGCAACGTGGCCAGATGAACCGTCGACTCCCAGCACCGGGCCGCGACCTGTTCGATGAGATCAATCTCCTGGGAAGTCCAGTGCCGTGCTTGCTGGCTATGGACAGCCAGCGCAGCAGCCAGAGGTTGGTTTTTCGGCACAGGGACGCACACCAGCGCCTGCACCTCCGCCTGTCGATAGGACTCTCGCGACGGGGCTACTCGTGGATCGGTCTCGGTGTTTTCGATCACGAAGGTCAGACCCGCGCGCAACGAGGTCATTGCTGCTTCTGAGAACTCGCGCGGCCGGATTGCGGGAGCAGGAAATGTGAAGTGCTCCTGATCTTCTCCGAACGAAGATAACTCATGGTCCTGCTGGTTCAGCTCTGCATAGATACAACGCGATGCCCGAAGATCGTCGCGCAGCATGCTACAGGCTATCCGCGTCACCTCTCCAGCATCGGTGAGCGAAGCCACCGCAGCATCCAGCCGGTCAAGGAAACGGGCGCGGCGGTGAGAAGTCGGAATGGAGGGGGCCGGCTGGGTCATGGATATATTCGTTGAACGATGATACGCACCCTTCCGTAAGGCAAATCAGAAACACGCAGGGAAATTCTCAGGCTAGAGCATTTTTCCTGTAGGTGTAATGCAGGGCTTTTACATCTATGGGCGTTTTCCTCAATGAAAACGCCGCTGCACGCTCCTCTCGGGATACCCAGCAACAGGAAAAATGCTTCAATTCCCCTCAAAAATATTCAGCGGCCATGCGTTGCCACGATGGCCAGTCATGGCCCGTGTTGTCGCCCCAGACATCGAGCCTTACCGGAATTTCTTTCTGCCGCATGATGGCCGCGAGCTTTTCATTCTGGTCCCAGCACTGGTCATGGACGCCAGTTGCCAGAACATAGACGTTCTTCCGGTAGCGATCCAGGTACCAGGGATCATGCAGGTTTGGAAGAAAATGATTGGGGAAGAGCAGATAGACATCCTGATCGTAATAGCCATGCAGGAAGGCTGTGAGATCGAAGGCGCCGCTCATCGACAACGTACCGGTGAAGACATCCGGGTGCCGCAAGGCCATGCTGACCGCGTGAAATCCGCCGAAGCTGCAACCGGCCAGCGCCAGTTGCGGGGCATGATTCTTCTGGCGCACCAGAGCCCGCACCTCCTTCAGGATGTATTGCTCATACTGCAGATGCCGTGCAACACGCCAATGTGCAGGGGCACCGCGGTTATACCAGCTTTCGGCATCGACTGAGTCTACACAGAAGAGCTGCAACTGTCCGTGGTGGACCTTTCGGTGGACAGCTTCCACCATGCCGCGGTCTTCAAACTCGTAAAAGCGACCCTGGGAGGTTGGGAAGATAATTGCCGGCATGCCTCCATGACCGAAGATCAACAACTCCATCTCGCGTCCTAACTCAGGCGAGAACCATTTGTGATATTCCCGATTCATAAGGGCCCTCTCCGCTCTCCTAGGCTGAAGCCATCCTAACCTCAGGGTGTGTCATCAAACTCCTGTCGTCAGAGCATTTTCCTGTTGCTGGGTATCCCGGCAGTGTCGTGCAGTGGCGTTTTCATTGCGGAAAACGCCCATGGATGCCGAAGCCCTACACTACACCTGCAGGGAAAATGCTCTATTCGGGAGTTTTACTATCGTCGCGCCGTATCCGCCAGAGGACCAATTCAAAGAAGAGACAGCAGCGCTTGATCGAACACCGCGCCTTCACCGCTATGCAGGCTTTCGCTCCCGGCACCTGCCCGGCGACCGGGAGATCTTCGTGTATCTTCCACCGCAATACTTTGAGCAGCCGGAGAGGCGGTTCGCCACCTTGTACCTCCATGACGGCCAGAACCTCATCGATCCGCGGACCTCGCATATCCCCGGACAGACCTGGCGGGCACACTACACCGCCGACCGGTTGGCCGCTGCCGGCAAGATAGAGTCGCTGATCTTGGTCGGGATCTTTCACGCCGGAGTTCGCCGCATCACCGAGTACACGCCCTCCTCCGACCCCCAGTTAGGTGGCGGAGAAGGGGAAAATTACGCACGTTTTCTCGTGGAAGAGCTGAAACCTTTCGTCGACAGCCGGTACCGAACCCTTCCTGAAACGGAACACACAGGGCTTGGGGGATCCTCGCTCGGAGGGCTCATCTCCCTCTGGACCGGGTTCCATTTCCCCGGAATCTTTGGCCGTCTGGCGGTATTATCCCCCTCGCTCTGGTGGACTCGCCGCAGCATCTTTGACGACGTGGAGAGGCTCAGCCCGGAGCCTAAGCCGCGCATCTGGTTGGACATAGGTCTGCTCGAGGGCGGGCGCCACGTTCGCAATACCGCAGCCATGGCAGCCCTGCTTCGCCGTAAGGGCTGGGATGGGACGCACCTGCGATACCTGGAGGAACCGGCCGGCACCCATTCGGAGGAGGCCTGGGCCGCCCGTCTGGGCGATGTGCTGCGCTTTCTCTTTCCCGCCTGATGCCATTGCGTCGCGGAGGCGAGTTGCGAGATACTTAGATGTTGGGAATGACGGGCCATGGCCCTGTAGCTCCCGCGTGGGCCCGCGACCGGCACAGCCGGCCTGCCCAAATCAAGAAGAGAGATTGAGGAATTCCTGTGCTGATGATTCGTCTCGCGCGTTTTGGTGCGCGCAAGCAGCCCTACTACCGTGTTGTTGTGATCGAGAAGGACCGCGCCCGCAATGGCCGTTCCGTGGAAGTAGTGGGCACGTACAACCCCCGTACTAATCCTGCCTCGGTCAACCTGAACCGCGAGCGCATCGACTACTGGACCAGCAAAGGCGCCCAGATGTCTGAGATCGTCGCGAAGCTTTTTGCGAAGACCCCCGTTGCGGCTTAGGTTACTTTTGCCGGTGGCCTAAAGTAACGAGGTCTCCGGTGCCTAAAAGCAAAACATTCGCACCATTTCGCTTGTTCGTTTGGCGGCCTGCTCACGTAAACTTCTCGCAACAGTTCCCTTCCAGACGGAAGTGATCTGGCAACAGCGGGCTGGCCGTGTATTAACCCACTCGGCTGGTTCGTATCGCTGCCGGGACTCTGCAAGTAGCAGTGTGCTCGAAAGATCCCAAAAGAGGGACAAGAGCCGCTGTGAAGAGTTCAGGAGGCGTTTTACTCCCAAGAGGTGTGTGTGATGAGTCAGGCTGTGCAATCGGAGCCTTCAGGCCCAGTAGAAAGTATGCGGAACCTCGTTCTGGAGATCGCCCGCGCGTTGGTCGATAAACCGGACGAAGTAGTTGTCGATACCTTGGAAGACGACGGAGCAACAGTACTCCAGCTCCGAGTCGCGGTTGGAGACGTTGGTAAAGTGATCGGCAAACAAGGACGGACGGCAAGATCGTTACGTACCATCCTCGGTGCCGCCAGCATGAAACTCCAGCATCGGTTCGCACTGGATATCGTCGAGGAAGATGAGGATGAAGGCGAAGTGGAATAACCCACAAGCTCAAGTCCTGTTCCAATAACAGGAAGCGGCGTGCGTGTGCGCACGCCGCTTTTTCGTCTCAATTTGCGATGTCTGGTTTGCCTTCCTTCCGCGGCGCTGATAATTGTCAGCGCTTATAGACCTGTCCGTTCTTCATGACGAAGGCGACTCGGGTCAATGCGGAGATATCGTCCAACGGATTGCCTGGTACGGCGATAACGTCGGCCCATGCTCCCGGTCGAAGTGTGCCTATCCGGCCCTCCCAGCCCAGAAGCCGGGCGCCATGGACATAGTCCGCCTGCAACACCTCGGCGGGCTTCATCCCATACTCGGCCATGAGCACCATCTCGCGCGCCTGCGTGCCATGGGGGAACGGGCCGACGTCTGAGCCGACGGCGAAGGGAACCCCTGCCGCCATCTGCTTCTTGAACTCCGCGATGTGGAACTGGTTCCCGGCATGGCGGCTGGCGGCGGCCGCTGGAGTTGACGCGTGCTGCTCGAAGTACTCGCTGATGGCAAAGGTCGGCACGGCGTAGATCTGTTTCTCGCGCATCAGCCGCATGGTCTCCGGCGCGAGTTGATCGGCGTGGTCGATCGAGACGACTCCAGCGCGTACGGCAAACAGCGCCGCCGGATCGGTGCTGCAGTGCACGCCGATAGTTGCTCCCTGGCGGCGAGCCTCGTCGACTGCCGTCTTGAGCTGATCCTCCGTGTACTGATATGGAGACGAGAAGACTCCATCGCGCAGCCGGTCGCTTCCCGTGGCGTAGATCTTGATGAAGTCCGCGCCCTCCTTGAGCTGCTGGCGGATCACCCGCACCAGGTCGTCCGCCGTATCGGCATAGGTCGCGTTTGAGGGAACGTGCAGCTCCGGGTTGTAGTGGACCGCGTCTTCATGGCCGCCAGTGATGGAGATGGCGTTGCCGGAGACGCGCATGCGTGGCCCCGGAATCAGGCCGCTGTTGATGGCATTGCGGACGGCGGAGTCGGCTGAACCTGCACCTTCGGTTCCCATATCGCGCTCCGCGGTGAAGCCGGCAAGCAGATCCTGTTTTGCGGCTTCGGCGGCCAGCAGCGTGCGCCGTGGAACGGACTCCTCGAAGGTCTGTGCATCCTCCGCGCCGGGATGAAGAAACAGATGCGTATGTGCATCGATGAGGCCGGGCATCAGTGTTCGATCGCCGAGATCGATCACCTCCGCCCCCGCTGGACGCTCGACACGCGTGCCGGAAGCAGCGATATGGTCGCCCTCGACGAGAATCTCTCCCGGAGTAAGGATGCGGCCGGTCTCGGCCTCATACAGCCTGGCCGCATGCAGAACCGTTTGCTTTTGCTGTGCGAGAAGAAGGGAAGAGGAAAGAAGAAGCGTCGCCAGTATCGTCTTCATACGAAGACAGTTTCAAACCACGAAGGCGTCTTGACCAGCAAAAAGTGTCTGGGCGTGTACCGCGAATCTCAAGTAGCCCATGCTCTGGGTGCCCATTCACGCAAAGCGTGAGTGGGGTATTCGAGCTGTGCTCGAACCGCTTTTAGTCAACCAGTGTATGGGATATCCGCTACTGCTTCTGCAGCCACTGCCCAAAGGTGTAGCCATGATGCATCACCACCAACACGGCGGCGACGAGCAGAATGCGCCATGCAAGGCGGCGCGCCTTCTGATGAAATTCTGGGCTGAAGTGCATTTGCTATAAGGATAGCATCGTCAGCCGGCCTTCTCGGTCAACTCCGCCCAGCGGGCATAGAGCGTTTCCATTTCGGTCTGCGCTGTCTCCAGCTCCGCCAACGTCGCTTGCAGCTCGTTGGCGTTGGTGGCCACGGCATGGTCTTCCAGCTTCGCTTTCAGTGCGGAGACTCGTTCGTCTGCCTCCTCCACACGCTGCTCGATTGTGGCAAACTCGCGGGCTTCCAGATAAGAGAGCTTTTTCTTCTGCGCGCGGACTTCGGTTGTTGCGGTCTCTTCGCGGACGGGAGTGGCGCTGCTGGGCTGCTCTTTCCGGTTCTTCCACTCCTCCCACTGGCTGTAATCCGCAAACTGGGCGGCGTCACCCTCGCCGTCCAGGCCAAGCACGGTCGTGGAAACCCGGTCGAGAAGATAGCGGTCGTGAGTGACCAGCACCAGGGCTCCGGGAAACTCAAGCAACGACTCTTCCAGAATCTCGAGCGTCGGAATGTCGAGGTCATTCGTCGGCTCGTCCAGAAGCAGCAGGTCGGCCGGTTCGAGCATCAGCCGTGCGATCAGCACGCGAGCGCGCTCACCGCCGGAAAGGCGATCCACCGGTTGGTTGAGCTGTTCACCGGTGAAGAGAAAGCGGTTGGCCCAGCTCGCAACATGGATCTGGCGGCCGTTGAACGTGACGGAGTCTCCGCCGTCTGGTGTCAATGCCTGTTTCAACGTCAGGGACGAATCGATCTCGCGAAGCTGGGAGAAGTAAACCGTGCGCAGGAACTCAGCCCGCTTGATGGCGCCTGAGGTCGGCTGAATCTCGTTCCGCAGCAGACGCAGCAGGGTGGTCTTGCCGCTGCCGTTAGGGCCGACCAGCCCCACGCGTGTTCCGGCCGTGAAGGTAAAGCTCAGATCGCGGAAGATGGTCTTGCCGCTGATCTCATAACCGAGGTTCTCCAGTTCAATCAACCGCTTGGTCTTGCGGTCGGAGGCGGTGAAATCAATGTCGGTGGTGCGGGTGTTGGTGCGCGAGTTCACGTCCGCAAGCTGCCCGATCAGTTCATTCGCCTTATCGATGCGCGCTTTGCTCTTGGTCGTGCGTGCCTTAGGACCGCGGCGCAGCCAGTCAATCTCGGTGCGGACGCGGTTCCGGAGCGCCTCCTGCTCCCGTGACTGGGAGGCGAGGTAGCTCTGCTTCTCTTCCAGAAAGCGTGAGTACGATCCGCGCACGCGTAACAGACCTTCGGCGTAGATGCGGTTCAGCTCGATGATGTCGGTGACGACGTTTTCCAGGAAGTAGCGGTCGTGCGAGATGGTCACGACGGCATAGGGCGCCTGCTGCACCAGGTCTTCCAGCCACTCGATGCCTTCGAGATCCAGGTGGTTCGTCGGTTCGTCCAGCATCAGCACATCGGGATGAGTAATGGTGGCCTCGGCGATGGCAAGGCGCTTGCGCCAGCCTCCGGAGAGGGAAGCGGCCTCGGAATCAAATGAAGGGAATCCGGCTCGGCCCACCGTCTCATGCAGACGCCCATCGTGCTCGTCCTCGGAGACTCGGGCATTGGCGAGGGCATCTTCCAGTACCTGGCGAACGGTGCGTCCAGGTGCAAACTCCGAGTCCTGGGCCACATAGGCGACGCGGGCACGCTTGCGGCTCGCCACCTCGCCGGAGTCCGGCTCCTGCTGCCCACCCAGGATCGAGAGCAACGTCGACTTGCCGGCGCCGTTCGGCCCGATCAGGCCGATGCGGTCGCCATCCGAGATGGTGAACGAGATATCGCGAAAGAGTGGCAAGGCCCCAAAGGCCTTACTGATGGTGCGTGCATTCAGAATCGGAGGCATTACTTCTCTAGGATAAATTCCCAGGAGCTTTCCCCTCTAAGGGGAGCCCCAGCGCGACCCCTTTTTGTCATTCGCAGGGACCGGGGTCCCCGGCCAGCTTCGCTGGCTGGGGTAAAGCGACCGGGTGCCCTGCCAGCTTCGCTGGCTGGGGTAAAAGGGAAGCGGAGAAATCTGCTTCTCTACCGACTACTTTCGACAATCACGAAACGTGATCGCTTGGAGTG
This sequence comes from Terriglobus sp. 2YAB30_2, assembly GCF_052114765.1. Taxonomy (NCBI): domain Bacteria; kingdom Pseudomonadati; phylum Acidobacteriota; class Terriglobia; order Terriglobales; family Acidobacteriaceae; genus Terriglobus; species Terriglobus sp. 2YAB30_2. Next base: position 303,895 of record NZ_JBFRFJ010000003.1, on the reverse strand, counting down.
CTATGGTCCCCAAGTTAACCGTAGGACATCCCGCCAGTTGCCGAGCGCACCCCCTTCCCCGTATACCTGTCTGGACTCACAAAGTGGAGGCTTACAGGATGGATATGGATCGCCGGTTGTTTCTTCGTTCTTCGGCTATGGCTGCTGCCGGAGCAGTCACCTTGCGTTCCCTGCACGCTCAGGGACCGCGCGTAAAGTCGCCGAATGACACCATCCAGCTCGCGCTGATCGGCGCCGGCATCCAGGGGCAGGGCGACGCGCGCTGGGCCGTACAGGTTCCGGGAGTCAAACTGGTCGCCGTTGCCGATTGCTACGACGGCCGTCTGGCGCACAGCAAAGAGCTCTGGGGCAGCGACGTCTTTACCACCCGTGACTACAAGGAGATTCTTGCCCGTCCTGATGTCGACGCGGTGCTTATCGCAACGCCCGACCACTGGCACAAGCAGGCCGCCGTGGATGCCATGAAGGCAGGCAAGGACGTCTATCTCGAAAAACCGATGATCCACGTCTACGAGGATGGTCCGGAGATCGTCCGCACGGCAAAGGAGACCGGCTGCATCCTGCAGGTTGGCAGCCAGCGCGTCAGCTCTGTCGTTTATGCCAAGGCCAAGGAGTTGCTCGCCGCGGGCGCTATCGGCAAGCTGAATACCATCAACGCCCGCTGGGACCGGAACTCGTCGATCGGCGCCTGGAACTACACCGTTCCTGTGGATGCCAGCCCGCAGACCTGCGACTGGCCGCGCTTCCTGGGTTCTGCTCCGAAGCATGAGTGGAGTCCCGAGCGCTTCTTCCAGTGGCGCAAATGGAAAGACTACGGTTCAGGCGTTGCCGGTGATCTGTTTGTCCACCTCTTCAGCGGAACGCACTTCATTACAGGATCGAACGGACCCACGCGGGCGATGGCGACCGGCGCGATCCGTTACTGGAACGATGGCCGCGATGCCAACGACGTGCTGCTGGCGCTCTTCGACTATCCCGAGGGCTTCAACCTCAGCCTGCGCGTGAACTTCGTAAACGGTGGTGAAGAGAGCGAAGGCTTCCTCTTTACCGGCGACGAGGGAACGATGGAGATCGCCGGCAACACCGTGACCGTAACCCGCGTTCCGCACGAGAAGGAGCCCGGCTTTACCGTGAGCACCTTTAGCGAAGCGATGCAGAAGGAGACGTTCGCTGAGTATCGCAAGAAGTATCCGGTCACCCATCCCGAGGGAGCGCCTCCGCAGACGATCCAGAAGTTCTCCGCCGAAAAGGGCTACGCGGACAACTACGATCACTTCCGGAACTTCTTCAACTCGGTACGAACCCGCAAGCAGCCTGTCGAAGATGCCACCTTTGGCTTCCGTGCAGCGGGCGCTGCGTTGTTAGCGAACCGCAGTGCTGAGAAGGGCTCCATCGTTCACTGGGACCCGGCCAAGATGACGCTGGGTTGAGACTTCCAGGCCGGTGCGTGCGTCTCAGCACGCACCGGTAATTACCCCCTATGCGAAAGTGACTCGGTTCGGGTAGGATTCCGTTCGCAGTCTTGAAGAGGGGAATTTCGGGTCCGTGCCTGAGACGACTCATTTTGTAAGCTCTGGAGGCTATACACCGATGAAGAAGCTGTTTTCGATTCCACTGCACCTTGGCGCCGCTGCCCTGATGCTGGCGGCTCCGATGGCCGTCTCGCAGGCCGCCCCGGCCGGTCAGGCAGCCCCTGCGTTTCCGCCAGGGTTCAATCCGCGAGGTTCCGCGCCGTATGACTACGCCGACAACACTGGCTTCACGCCTCTCTTCGACGGCAGCAGCCTGAAGGGTTGGGACGGCGATACCTCGCTGTGGTCTGTCAAAGATGGCGCCATCTACATCCACCCCAGCTGCGAGCACCCCACCGGTACGGTGTATCTGATCTGGCAGGGAGGCGAGCCTGCCGACTTCATCTTGAAGTACGACTTCAAGGGTACAGAGCGTGTGAACGGCGGTATGCAGTTCCGCAGCTATCTCTCGGAGAAGCCGACGGGTACCGTCTATCCGCCACGTCAGCGGATGGGCGGCGGCGGGGCTCCTCGTCCTGCTGGAGCAGGCGCAGGGTCTGCTGCCGGCGCTGGGCAGGGCGCAGCTCGTCAAGCCGGTGCGCCGCCGCGTCCGCCGGCATGCGCGAACCCTGGAACTCCTCCAAGCAAGGAGTCGCAGGCCAAGTGGGATCTCTTTGGACCGCAGGCGGATTTCGACGCCGGCAACATGTGGTCAGGTATGTTCTACGAGCAGGGCGGCCGTTCCATCATCTCGCCCCCGGGACACGCCATCCTCGCCGAGCCAGGCAAGCCGACCCTCACCACGGCAACCATCGCGGAGAAGGACCAGTTGAATCAGTGGTTTAAGAAGGATGACTGGAACTCGTTCATGATCATTGCCAAGGGCAACACGACTCAGATCTTCATGAACGGTCACCTCGTCACCTCGTTTGTCGATCTCGACCCGAAGTACTTCCGCGCCAGCGGCAAGCTCGGTATCGAAGTGGAATCGATTGGCGAGTATTCGGTAAAGAATGTGTACCTCAAGGAACTGAAGTAACCTAAGCTAGGGTGTGTCATCAAACTCGTGCCGTCAGCGCCGGGAGCAGATTTTTACGAGATCGAGGAGTGAGGAGAGAACTGTAGCCGGTCTACTGGAACGACGAGGGACGAAGAGATCGGGAAAATCTGCCCCGGCCCTTGGGTTGCGGCGCAAATTCGCCCATACTTCGTTTTCGTCCTCGACTGTGGACCCGCCACAGCCTTCGGCCTCCGCCTCGTCTGGACAATTTTGCGCTCGCAACGCTGACGACAGGAGTTTGATGACACACCCTAGCCATCAAGGCGCCAGCATCGCCCCGCCTCGTGCGGGGCGTTGGCGTTTTCGGGAGAGATCGAATGCTGGCGGACCGGCGGGAACGCTTCAACGCGGGATTTAGCTTGGAAAAGTACAGCCAGTTGCAGCGGCTGATGGACCAGCGCACACGTGCCAGCGTCCAGTTCCGCATGGCGGAGACGCCATGTTTCTTCACCCCGGAGACGCTCGACGAGATGGTGCAGGCGGGGGAAGAGCTCACCCTGCAACTGACCGAGAACCCGGAATATATGCGGGACTCCGCGGCAACGGTGCCACAGCAATACCGTGTGCCGCAGGAGAGCCGCCGGCCTCTCTTTCTGGCCATCGATTTCGGTCTGGTTCGCGAGCCGGACGGTAAGCTGCGGCCTCGCCTGGTTGAGATGCAGGCTTTTCCTTCGATCTTCGGCTATCAGGCAGCCCTGTCCAGTGCCTACGCGGAGGTCTTCGGGATCGACGACTGCTCCTGGTTCCTGGGCGGCCTGGACGATGCCGGGTACTGGGAGTTGCTGCGGCAGGAGATTGTCGGCTCCCATGACCCGGAACAGGTGGTTCTCGCCGAGGTGACTCCCACCGAGCAGAAGACGCTGCCGGACTTTCACATCCATGCCGACCGCCTCGGCATCCGGATCGTGGACGTAACCGCGCTGAAGCGGCGGGGCGGGGGGCTGGTGTATGAATCCGGTGGTCGTGAGATTCCGGTCAAGCGTATCTACAACCGGGCGATCGTCGATGAGATGGAGCGGAAGGGAATTGTTCCGGGTTTCGATTACCGGGACGAGCTCGACGTCGAGTGGGCCGGCCACCCGAACTGGTACTTCCGTATCAGCAAGTTCTCGCTTCCATATCTGCGTCACAGAACGGTACCGGCCGCGGTCTTTCTGGACGACTGGATAGCCGGCATAGGCCGCGACCGGCTTCCTGAAAAACGCGAGCAATGGATTTTGAAGCCCTTGTATTCCTTTGCAGGGAAAGGAATTACGTTCGCCCCGGAGGAGACTGTGCTGCGCTCGATTCCGGAGGCGGAGCGCCGGAACTACCTCTTGCAGGAGCGGGTTCAGTTTGAGCCGGTCATCCAGACGCCTGAGGGAGCAACCCAGGTGGAGGTGCGGATTCTCTATCTCTGGCCGGAAGGAAAACGGATGCAGCCGATGATCAGCCTGGCCAGGATGGGACGTGGGCTCATGATGGGAGTCGACCATAACCGCGATAAAACCTGGGTCGGCGGATCCGCCGGATTCTTCCCAAAACGGTAACTTCTTGTTTCAAATTTGAGGTAGCGGGTATTTGTAAATGAGTTACACTGGGGTCCACCGTGGTAACCAAGAAGAGGGTAAGAGGTTACAAGGGCCCCAATTCCGCGGGAGAAATCGTATGTCCTATCTGCCTCCCAGCTTCGCTCTGACAAAAGACCCTGTACGCACCGCCGTGCGATTTCCCCTACGGCTGCAAGTGAGTCTGCAGACCCCCGAAGGCATACTCGAGGCAATGACAGAGAATGTTTCCGCCAGTGGTCTGCTGCTGGTAGCCCATAAGTTGCCGGGAGTAGACACAAAGGTGGAATTTACGATGGCCATGCCGTCCGCCATTATGGGTACGTCTACGGATGTCAAGGTGCATTGTGTGGGCAGGGTTGTACGTCATCAGCAGTCTGAAAATGAGCAAAAAGCGGCTGTGGTGATCGATGAGTATTCTCTTGAGGCAAGCTGAGTATGAGCGGGAACGAACCGATCCAGGACGTGGATGTAACTGAAGGACAAACCGGTGCAGGTAGCGCCATTCGTGTGATTCTGGCTGACTCCCAGGCCATCTACCGTGTGGGCATGCGAAAGATTTTTGCCGTTGAAGACGATATCCGTGTCGTCGCTCAGGCGGAGAATCTTCCCAATCTCTATCAGGCGCTGCAGCGCTATCCAACCGATGTGGTGTTGCTTGAGGGGCAGATGATCGCCGGCACCATCGACGCTATTCCCGAGCTGGTCAAGCGAGCTCCGGACGCCAAGATCATTGTCCAGGTGGTGGAGACTGATGAGGCGAATACCGTGGAACTGTATCGCCGCGGCGTGCGTGGTGTCGTAGCCCGATCCATCTCTCCCGATCTGCTGGTGAAGTGCGTCCGCAAGATCGCGGCCGGCGAGACCTGGATCGACAATCAGTCGATCAACTGGGTCATCGAGGCCTATCGGGCACAGGCGACGACCCTCACCAACCCTAAGGTGCAGCCACGCCTGTCGCCCAAGGAGATCTCGATCATCTCCTGCATTACGCGCGGCATGCGTAACAAGGAGATCGCCTTCCAGCTAGGCACCACCGAACAGGTGATCAAGAATTACCTGCGTAAGATCTACGACAAATTGGGCGTAAGCGATCGCCTGGAGTTGGCTCTCTACTGCCTGCATCATCAGTTGCTCAAGCGCTACATGCAGGATGGAGAAAACAGTGGCGCCGCCGGACCGGCCAACACCACCGAGATTTCACTGCCGAACTGACAGTTTTACCGAATTAAAAGAGAGGGCGTGGCCACAGGCCACGCCTTTCTTTCTTCCATTCGCGATGGTTTAGGTCTCGGGATAGAGCAGTTCCGTGAATCGTGGATCATCTGCCATGTCCTGGAAGTCAGAATCAGAACGCGCCTGGATACGACGCTGCGGATTCATGCTGATGGCGACGGTCAGGTGCTCCAGGCACGCCGTAAAGTCTCCTGTCATCGACGACAGCACTGCCAGGCCGTAAAGAGCGAAGTCGCTCTGTGGGTTCTTCTTTAGAATTTCATCGAAATGTTCGCGCGCGTCGGCGTAGTTACCGTCGTTCAACAGAACAACGGCATAGTCGCAGCGCTCTTCTTCTGACGCAAACTTCGCAGCGACCTTCTCTGTCTGCTTGGCGCAGGCGGTACGGAAGGTGCGGATGCGATCTGCGAACTCGAACGGGGCATCGGGAAGGAGCTTTTCAAAAGCGACGAGAGCCTTATCGAACTTGCCGGACTGCATCAACTGGACGGCAGCGGAAAACTGTTCGAGGGCCTGCTGACGAGCAGCATCGGGGGCGGGCTGGGCAGCGATGGTGCGAGGCATGCGACGTATATTGTTTGCTGTTTTGGCTTTGGTCGTGGCCATGGTTGCGGTTCCAGTTGATTCAGACGCAGGGTTATGTAAGGGGTAGCGTCTAAAAGAGTCGTTGGTGATTTATACGCAGGATACGCGCACAGGTCAAGAAACGCCAAACTCCGGTTAGAGCGTTTTCCCTGTGGGTGTCATGTAGGGCTTCCGCATCCATGGGCGTTTTCCGCAATGAAAACGCCGCTGAACGACCCCTCCGGGATACCCGGCAACAGGGAAAACGCTTTAGACGTTCCTCCGAGCATAGAGCACAGGATTCAGTGTCGGATCGTTGTACATCTTCAACTGCCGGTACAGCTTGAAGCGGCGCCTGCCGCCTGTGACATCGCTCCAAAGAGCGTCCAGACAACCGGCAAGATCGTTGCGCTGTTCCGTGAGCATCGCGAGGCGAGCCTGGTTCCTGGAGCGATGCTCTTCGGTGATGTCGGTGCGGTCAATCTGCTCTTGGGTATGAAAGATCTTGAGCGCAAGGATAGAGAGCCGGTCAAGAATCAGTCCCGGCGTTTCGGAGTGCAGCGCCGCGTCCGTATTGGGTAATGAGAGCGGCGCCAGGGCCTCAAGCAGTGCGCGGTCTAGCTGTTCGACCACATCGTTGCGGCGCTGATTCAAAATGTCGATCGCTCGTTTGGTAATCGCGATCTGATCAGAACTGGCGTTGGGATCACGGGCCCGGTCTTCCTCGTGCCACAGGTCGAAGTTGGCTCGATGGAGCTGACTGAGCAGGCCGTCGAACGGGTCTGCCGGCGTGGTGCGTGGAGGCTCGGGCAGATGCCAGTTTTTGGTCTGCAGATCCTGGGCCGCGGTGATGGTGAAGGCGTCGAGTAACGGAACAGACATGCTCAGCGGATATTCTATGTGCAATGACTTCAAATCTCGATGCGAAGCGGGTATTGGTCTATCGTCTGGGAAGTCTTGGGGATACGCTGATTGTTCTTCCTAGCCTGCGTCTAATTGCGCGGGTTTTTCCAAACGCCGAGCGGCGTATGTTGACGAATTGGCCTGTGAGCAGCAAGGCTCCTGCGGCGGCAGCAGTACTGGGCCCCACGGGGCTGATCCATGGATACATGCGCTACCAGGTAGGAACGCGAAATCCTCTGGCATTAGCGAAGCTGGCCTGGGAGATACGGCGGTTCAAGCCCGACGTTCTCGTTTATCTGGCAGCAGGCCGCGGCCTGGCCAATACGAAGCGTGATGCCGCGTTCTTTCGCCTTGCCGGGGTGAAGAAGTTTGTGGGCATTCCCCTTACGGAAGACATGCAGCAGAACCGGCTGGATGAAAACGGCATCTATGAGCAGGAAGCTGCAAAGCATGCGAGGAATATCGCCGAGCTGGGCGATGCACGCCTGGACGACGCCGCAAGCTGGGATCTGGAGCTTGTTCCTGCAGAGAAGGACAAGGCAGCGGCCCTGCTGAAGCCGTTGGGTGACCGCCCGGTGATCGCCGTCAGCGTCGGCACCAAGGTGCAGGCAAAGGACTGGGGCGTAGAGAACTGGCGCGGCCTGCTGGCTCAGATGGGCGCGGCTTATCCCGAGTTCGGTCTTGCGCTTGCTGGAGCTCCGGAAGAGAGTGCGGTGAGCGAAGCAGCAGCCGATGGTTGGCGCGCGGCCGGCGGAGGCCCGGTGGTGAATCTCTGCGGCAAACTCACACCGCGTGAGAGCGCCGCGGCATTTGCCCATGCCAGGTTGTTTGTCGGCCACGACTCGGGCCCGATGCATCTTGCGGCAGCGGTTCAAACGCCATGTGTGGCGATCTTCGCCGCTCGCAATAAGCCGGCGGTCTGGTTCCCATATGGCCCGGGACACAGAGTGATATATCACAAGGTTGACTGCTGGGGATGCGGCCTGGAGACCTGCATCGTGGAGAAAAAGAAGTGCCTGATGTCGATCACCGTGGATGAGGTGATGCACGAGGTCCGTGCGGCTCTGTCAACATTGGCGAAATGATGGATTGTTCGCGTAATGCGATGATGGGAAGAAGGAGAGACGATGCTTCCGCAGGTTCATGAGGTGCTCGGGTTGCTGGAGGGAGGGTTTTCCAACCTCCGGGTTCTGGTTGTGGGCGACATCATGCTGGATCGTTACATTCATGGTGAGGTGGAGCGCATCTCGCCCGAAGCCCCCGTGCCGGTGCTGCGGCACGCACAGCGGTATGAGCGCGCCGGTGGCGCCGCAAATGTGGCCATGAACCTGGCCGGACTGGGTGCACAGGCCACGCTCGCCGGGTTCTGGGGCGCTGACCGTGAAAAAGAAGAACTGGCCGCGCTGCTGGATCAGGATGGCGTGAACTATGCCCCGGTCGTCACTGGCAGCTTGCCTACCATCTCGAAGACACGCATCGTGGCGCGGACCCAGCAGATGCTGCGTCTGGATATCGAAAGCCAGAAGAAGCCTTCCCCTGAGGATCTGCAGCGGCTGATTGATACCTCGGTGGCAGCAGTCGCTCATGCCGATGCGGTGATCCTGAGTGACTACGCCAAGGGCGCGCTTTCCGACGAGTTGTGCAGGGCAGTGATCCGCGCCGCACGCGACCGTGCGATTCCGGTACTGGTGGATCCCAAGACACGTGATCTGGGCAAGTACTCCGGAGCGACGACCGTCTGTCCAAACTTGAATGAGCTCTCGCAGGCAACGGGGGTTCCATCGTATGAAGTGGACGCCCTGCTGCATGCCGCGGAAAAGCAGGTGGTGGAGCACGAGTTCGAATACCTGACGGTCACGATGAGCGAGAAGGGAATTCGGATCGTACGGCCTGGCTACACCTATCACTCGCCGGCCCGGGCACGTGAGGTCTTCGATGTCTCCGGCGCAGGGGATACGGTAATTGCTACCCTTGCCGCCAGTCTGGCCGGTGGTCTGAAGGTCGAGACGGCGATCGAACTGGCGAATCTGGCTGCGGGTATCGTCGTCGGTAAGGTTGGCACAGTGCCAATTACCTCCGGCGACCTGGTTGAGCTGCTGACGCCTAGCCAGGACCTGCGGTCTGATGAGCGTGTGCTTGACCGGGAGCGCGTGAAGCGCCGTGTCGAGGAGTGGCGCGCCGCCGGCGAAACCATCGTCTTCACCAACGGATGTTTTGACCTGTTGCACGTCGGACACATCACGCTGCTCGAGGACTGCCGGAGGTTCGGCAGCAAGCTGGTCGTGGGCCTGAATACCGATGCCAGCGTGCAGCGGCTGAAGGGGCCAACACGGCCGGTTGTGGGAGAGATGGAACGCGCCCGTGTGATGGCGGCGCTGGCCGCGGTCGATGCGGTTGTGTTGTTTGACGAAGACACGCCCATGGAACTGATCCGCGACCTGAAGCCGAGCGTTCTGGTAAAGGGTGGCGACTACACCATAGAGACGGTTGTAGGCCATGAAATCGTCATTGCAGCCGGAGGCCGCGTGGAGATTGTGCCTACCGTAGCCGGGTTCTCAACGACCAACATCGTAAAGAAGCTTACGGGCGTCTGCTGAAGTCCGCCCAGGATCCCTACCGCGATAGCTATTTGAAGGAGAAAGCGCGTTGATCATTGTCACAGGTGGCGCTGGGTTTATCGGAAGCAATCTGATTCATGAACTGAACCGTGCCGGGGAGAAGGACATCCTGCTGGTGGATAACTTCGCGCCCGCTGCGAATTGGACCGGACCGAAGTTTGTTAACCTTTGGGGCGCGGACTACTCCGATTACATGGACAAGCATGAGTTCCGCGAAGCGCTCAACGCCGGCGACTTCGACAGCGTGAAGATTCGCGCAATCCTGCATCAGGGCGCCTGCTCCAACACGCTGGAAGATGACGGGCAGTACATGATGGACAACAACTTCACGTACTCGAAGGAGCTCCTGCACTTCGCCACCAACCGCAAGATCCCGTTGGTCTATGCTTCTACCGCCGCCGTCTACGGCCTGAGCGAGAACTTCACACCGACCAAGGAAAACGAGAAGCCGCTGAACATCTACGGCTACTCCAAGCTGGTCTTCGACAACTATGTGCGCCGGCGGATCAACAGCTTTGAGTCCACCGTGATCGGTCTGCGTTACTTCAATGTCTACGGTCCGCGTGAGCGTCACAAGGGCCGCATGGCGAGTGTGATGCAGCACTTCTCCAAACAGTTGAAGACACAGGGCGAGATCCGGATGTTCGAGGGAACAGGCGGGTACGGCAGCGGTGAGCAGCTGCGCGACTTCGTCTTTGTGAAGGATCTTGCGCGCATCAACATGTTCTTCGGAGGTCTGCTCCCGGAGAGCCCGAAGCAGCCGGTAAAGGCCGTTGTGAACGCAGGCACCGGTAAGGCCCGGACCTTCAAGGACGTCGCCAAGGCCTTGATGAGCGTCCATGGTGAGGGCAAGATTACGTTTATCCCGTTCCCCGCGGACCTGCATGGGCGGTACCAGCACTTCACGCAGGCTGATGTCACCGGTCTGCGCCAGGCTGGATATGTGGATCCGATGACCGATGTAGAAGAGGGTGTATCTCAGACATTTGCTGAAGAACCGCTGCAACTTTAGCGGTTGACTGGTGAGAGGATGCTATGAGCGACGGCAAAGAGACGATTCTGTGCATCACCAGCTATGAGAAAGGCAAGGCGTTTCTCAGCGAGGCCGCAAGGCTCGGCTGCAACGTCCTGTTGCTCACGGTCGAAAAGCTCAAGGATGCATCGTGGCCGCGCGAAGCCCTGGCCGATCTTATGACGATGCCCGAGGGGCTTACCCCGGAACAGGTGCTGAATACGGTGACCTATCGGGCACGGCACCAGCGCATTGATCGCATCGTGGCTCTGGACGAGTTCGAACTCGAATCGGCGGCGCTGATCCGGGAGCATATGCGCCTGCCCGGCATGGGCCAGTCGACCACGCGCTTCTTTCGCGACAAACTGGCGATGCGGCAGCGTGCCCAGAGAGCGGGCGTGCTTGTGCCGGAGTTCACGCCAATTCTGAACTACGACGATCTGCGGGAGTTCATGCAGAGCGTTCCAGGGCCCTGGTTGCTGAAGCCGCGTTCAAGCGCCTCGGCGATCGGGATTCAGAAGATTCATCAACCGCAGCATCTTTGGCCGCTGCTGGATGAGCTTGGCGACAAGCAGAGCCACTATCTGCTGGAACGCTTTGTGCCCGGCGAGGTCTTCCACGTCGATGGTGTGACCTGGAAGGAGCGCATCCTTTTCAGCGCCGTGCATCAGTACGGCGCTCCACCGATGAAGGTGATGCATGAAGGCGGTGTGTTCACCACGCGCGCTATCCACCGGGACAGCCTGGATGCCCGCATGCTCGTCGAGGCTCACAACGTTGTGATACCTGCGCTGGGGATGGTGAGCGGCGTAACCCATACCGAGTTCATCAAGGCAGACGAGGACGGGGAGTTTTACTTCCTTGAATCGGCCGCCCGCGTTGGCGGAGCGTACATCGCGGATGTCATTGAGCACTCGACCGGGATCAATCTCTGGCGGGAATGGGCGAAGATCGAGGTCGCATCGATGTCCGGAAGTGAGTACGACCTGCCTCGCGTGAACAGCCTCTATGCCGGCAGCGTGCTCTGCCTGGCAAAGATGGCGGAGCCTGATCTGTCGCCGTTCGATGCTCCGGAGGTGGTCGAGACGTTGAAGCGTCATCATCACGCCGGGCTGATCGTAGCCTCTGAGAGCGCGGAACGGGTCAACACGCTGCTGCAGCAGTATGCCCCTGAGTTCCTGGAGCGTTTCTGCGCCACAGCTCCTGTTCCCGACCGACCCATAGGTTAGGGGCGGGTGACGGGCACGGAAGAATCGGGAAAGTCTATCCCGCCTGCTGACGTTGGGACTTGGATGACACGCCCTGACAGGTAACGTTCAGGATTCGTGCCCAGATGGGTACTACTGTGTGGTTCAGGTCGCCCATCGAGTGGGTAGAATCGCCCTGAGTTGAGAAGAAAAATGGAAGGAAGAGTGGTGAGAGCGCTGGGGCTCGAACCCAGGACCAGCGCCTTAAAAGGGCGATGCTCTACCAACTGAGCTACGCTCTCGCACTTTCTTCAAGGTAGCACAAATGAGGCATGTGCAGCGTTGCCCGGCCCTATGGAAAGGCAGTCTCCATAAGGCTCAAAATGCATGATTTCTGACACTTAAGTAGCATCTGCTGGTGATTGACTTGAGTTCCTAAGGCCAGTACGCTCAGGGCATTGGATCGAACAATTGCGGAAAAAGTGTGTCTTTTCCGGACAGTAACTGGCTGACGGTTTGACGGCACACGAGGCTCAAGGAGCAGTTATGGACAGCAATAATCCGGAGCGGAGTGGAGAGCAGAAGGCTGCGGACGAGACCCCCGAAGACGTCGCCGTACTGTATTCGTGGGCGAATCTGCAGGGCGCTAAGTATCGTGACTTTTCGGCGTCGCGGCGTGAGTTCCGCGCTCAGATGAAGCATCGCGCCGCGGAAGCAGCGCGTGAAGCGGAAGAGAAGGCGAAGACGGAAGCCGAAGAGGCTGCGCGCCACGAAGAGGAAGTTGCCGAGAAGCTCGCTCTGGGAGCGGCTGAGACGGAAGAGACGCAAAGGGCTGCTGCTTCCGCTGAGAGCGCGCGGCAGGCGCAGAAGGCTGCACAGGATCGTCTTGAAGCTGCGCGTCACGCTGAAGCCGCCGCCGCCGCAGAGGCCGCGGCTCGCCGTGCTGAGCGCGAAGCCGCTGAAGCCCACGCTCATGCCGAGATGCAGGAGCGTCGCTGGCAGAACGAACAACCCCAGCCTGCTGTCCCGGGCGAGATCAGCGATCCGTACATCAAGCCTACGCACGATGTCGAGATCGAACACCATATACATCGCCCGCATACCTCTTCTGCCGAGCGTGCCGCTGCTTTGCGGCAGAGCTCCGCAATTCGTGCGGCGGTGCGCGTACAGCCCGGATTTTCATCGGGCATGAAGAAGGTTCCCATTATTGATCCGGTGACACCGAAGCAGCCTGAGCGTATTGCCGAACAGCCGGCAGCACCGCAGGAGCAGCAGTTGCGGCGCGGCTATCGTCCGGATGTTCCAACAGCACAGATGGACGCCTATCGCGAAGAGCCGCGTTACCAGGCGCCTCAACGCAGCTTCATTCCGGCTCCGGAGCCTCCCCAGCCTCACTTTGAAGATCGCCCGGCAACCATGCCGCGGCGTCCGGATGTTGTGGAGCCGCCTGCCGAACCGGTACGTAACTTTATTCCCGCTCCTCCGATGCCTCGGGCGGAGCCACAGCCTCACGAGGTCACATTGCCGCCGGTCCACGAGACGCCGCTCAAGAACTATCCTCCGCAGGAACGAGTTGAGACGATGCCGGAGAAGCGCGAACCGGTTCAGCCGATGTATCGCCCCGCGCCGGTGCGGCAGAGCGGCACGGTGCCGGCAGCGCAGCGGGAGCAGAGTCCGGTGCGTCCGGCATGGCTGTATGGTGAAGATCGCCAGCAGCGTCCGCAGCCTCAGCCTGTGCAACAGCAGCCGGAGCCGCCGCAGGTGCCCGATACGCTGCAGCACTCGCGTGAGCGTGTTGCTTCGCGCTGGTTTGCCCTGAAGGGTGTGTTTGATCACTCGCAGGAACAGACCGATCCGCAGCCGGTGCGGAAGCAGGAGTACCGCGTTCCAACCCTCGTCATCTTTTCTCTCGCCGGCGGTGTCGGTAAGACCAGCATGGTGGCTACGCTGGGCCGCGCCATGTCCAGCATGGGGGAAAAGGTACTGCTCACCGATACCACATCGCATGGTCTGCTGCCGTTCTACTTCGGTGCGCGTGAATTGCGTCCGAGCGTGGTGCGGACCTTCTCTCCGCCGCCCGGAAGCACCGATGCTCCCATCTACCTGGTGAACTATGAGCTCGATCAGAAGGGCAACGACCAGGCAACCCAGGAGTGGGTGATGGATGAGGTCGCTCGCAACGGCCAGGGAGCGCATCGCATGATCGTGGACCTCAGTTCCGGCTCGAGCTGGCTGCTGCGCCGCCTGGGACGTTTGAACCCGACTGTGATTGTGCCTCTGGCTCCCGACATGAACTCGGTTATCAGCCTCCAGGCCGTGGAGAAGTTCTTCCACGGAGTCACGGATGCCGATGGGCGTCCGGTACGGCCGAACTATGTTCTGAACCAGTTTGATTCTTCTCTGCCGCTGCACCTGGATGTGCGTGAGGTGATGCGGCAGCTGGTTGGTGACCGCCTTCTGCCCTTTACCATCCGCCGGAATCCCGCGGTGAGTGAGGCTCTGGCAGAGGGCATGACGGTGATCGACTATGCTCCGTCGAGCCCTGTCTCTGAAGACTTTATGAACGTGGCAACGTGGGTGCGTGCGGCTACCGCGCCGGCAACAGCCGGATTCCGCGGAGCAAGGTGGACGGAACGATGACGCATACCACGGCGTGGCGTGAGTTTGAGACTGGCGACAGTCTGGTGATGAAGTTGGTAAGGGTGTTGGTGATCCTGGGCGGTTTCTTCGTCCTGGGAACCACAGGCATGCTCCGGTTGTCCTGGCCGCAGCAGGCTGTACTTGGCCTGCTGACCGTGTTGATCGGCGTATGGATGGATCGTAGCTCTCGCAGCTATCTGGTCACGCTGACGCTGATGCTGGCGTCAATGTTCTCAACCTTCCGGTATGGCTACTGGCGTATCGCAACGGTCGTGGAGTTCTTTCAGGATCCGGGAACAAAGTGGGGACCCCTGGATGCCTTCTTCATCCTGACGCTCTGCTTTGCAGAGACCTACGCCTTCCTGATCCTCTACCTTGGCTATCTGCAGACCATCTGGCCTTTGCGTCGCACCCCCGTGCCTCTGCCGGAGGATCCGAACGAGTGGCCCGAGGTCGACCTGCTGATTCCGACCTACAACGAACCGCTCAGTGTTGTGCGTTACACCGCGCTTGCGGCCATGAACATCGACTGGCCGGCGGACAAGCTGAACGTCTACATTCTTGACGACGGAAAACGCGAAGAGTTTCGCTCGTTCTGCGAAGAAGCTGGTATCGGTTACATGACGCGTGACGATAACGCGCATGCGAAGGCCGGCAACATCAATCGCGCTCTGAAGCGGCTGAGCGCCCCGTTGGTTGCGATCTTCGATTGCGACCACGTGCCGACGCGCAGCTTCCTGCAGGTGACCGTGGGTTGGTTCCTGCGCGATCGCAAGCTGGCGATGCTGCAGACGCCGCACCACTTCTATTCGCCCGATCCGTTCGAGCGCAACTTGGGACAGTTCCGCATCATTCCGAACGAAGGCGAGCTGTTCTACGGCATTGTGCAGGACGGCAACGACTTCTGGAACGCCACCTTCTTCTGCGGAAGCTGCGCTGTACTGCGGCGCGAAGCTCTCGATGAGATCGGCGGCATCGCTGTCGAGACGGTGACGGAAGACGCGCACACCTCGCTACGCATGCAGATCAACGGCTGGAATACGGCCTATATCAACATTCCCCAGGCGGCCGGTCTGGCGACCGAGCGTCTGAGCGGTCACGTCAAGCAGCGTATCCGATGGGCACGCGGCATGATCCAGGTCATGCGTACGGACAACCCTCTCTTTGCCAAGGGACTAAAGCCGGCGCAGCGCCTCTGCTACTTCAATGCGATGTCGCACTTTCTGTATGGCCTGCCGCGTCTGATCTTTTTGACGGCGCCTCTCATCTACCTGATCCTTGGTCACACCAATATCCCCGGCTACTGGGCTGCGATTCTGGCTTACGCATTCCCGCATCTGGTGCTCTCGAGCATCACGAACTCACGTATTCAGGGACAGCATCGACACTCCTTCTGGAATGAGATCTACGAGACCGTGCTGGCGCCGTATATCTTCCTGCCGACGATGATGGCGTTGGTCAATCCAAAGCTGGGTTCGTTCAACGTGACGGCGAAGGGCGGCGTGGTCAATCGCAGGTTCTTTGACTCCCGCATTGCGCAGCCCTTCCTGGTGATGCTGGTGCTGAATGTCATCGGGCTGCTGATGGCGATTCCGCGCTACTTCTACTTCTCGCCCACGCTTCCGTTCCCGTTCAACTATCTCAGCGGACTGTATGACGGCACACATCCAGGCACGATCTGGATGAACGTGCTGTGGACGTTCTTCTCGATCATGATCCTGGGCGTAGCGACGGCCGTGGCCTGGGAAAGCCAGCAGCGGCGTCAGACGGTGCGTATCACGATGAGCGTGCCCGCAGATGTCATTGCTCCGGATGGTGCTGTGATCTCCGGTCTTACCGCGGATATCTCCAGCGGCGGTCTGCAGATGAACGTGGAAGGCAATGCCACGCTCCACGCCGGCGACAACATCAAGGTCGTCTTCCCGGTATTGGATGGCGATGCCGAGATTCCCGCCACGGTGGTTTGGTATGACGGCGTGCAGCTGCGCGCGCAGTTCGACTCGCTGACGATTGAGGAAGAAGAGGCGCTGACGATGGTGCTGTACTCACGCGCCGATACCTGGCTTGGCTGGGGTGAGTCTCGCGAGATTGATAAGCCGCTGGTGAGTCTGATGAGAATTTTCCGGCTGGCGATATTTGGGTTGCAGCAGACAGTCAAGGGCCTGATGAAGAAGAAGACGACAGAGAAGATGGCGGCCAGTGTTGTTCCTGTGCTGGTTCTTGCAGCAATGCTGATGGGAGCGGGCAAGGCTCATGCGCAGGCACGGCCGATGCTGCCGGCAACCTCTCCGAATGCTAACGGAGGAGGCGTGGCGCCGACAGGCGCTCCCCAGGCCCAGTTGCCGGGACATGATGGTGGTGTGCAGGTCCGTCCGGTACCTCCCGGACAATTCGACAATATCTTTACGCTCTCGGATATTGGTGTTCCAGACACGATCGTGCTGCGTGGCGTCGATGCCTATCACTCCACCTACTTCTCGATTCCGCAGAACCAGGTCGTAAAGTCGGCGACGATGCACCTGAGGTATCACTTTTCGCCCGGTCTGTTGCCGGCGATCAGCCACCTGAAGGTAAGCGTGAACGGCACATTGTTTGCGACCCTGCCGGTGACGACTCAGCCGAACCTTGTAGGTGAGCCTGCCGATCTGACTCCCGAACAGAAGATCGCGGCACAGAACAGTCTGAGCAATGCCCGTTCTTTCGAGAACAACGCTCTGCTGGAAGCAACACTGACCATGCCGGCAGAGATGCTGGTGCATGACAACCAGATCACCTTTGAGTTCGTCGGCCACTACACGCTGCAGTGCGAAGACCCTTCACATTCCACCTTGTGGAACCACGTAGACACCACCACGACGATCGAGCTGGCCGGCAATCTGCTGCCGCTGCAGGATGATCTCAAGCTGCTGCCGCTGCCGTTTTACGACGCGGCAGTGAATCTGCATCCGGCGATCCCGATTGTCTTTCTCTCGCAGCCCACTCCGAAAGGTTTGCAGGCCGCGGGGATCGTCGCTTCGTACTTCGGTATTCTTACCGACTATCGCCCGGTGCGTTTCCCTGTCTCCTACGGCACCATTCCTCAGGGGAACGCGATCATCATCAGTGAGAATGCGTCGGAGTTACCGGCAGCTCTAAGTGTCACGGGAAGTAGTGGGCCCACGGTGGCCATGCGAACGAACCCCAGCGATCCCTACTCGAAGGTGCTGATTCTTACCGGCGATAGCGCGGAAGACACGGTGAAGGCCGCGACGGCATTGGCGCTGCAGCGTTCGATGTGGCAGGGAAGCCAGGTCAGCGTGCAGGTGAAACATCCGGCTGCCAGCCAGCCGGATGATGCTCCACGCTGGTTGCCGACCGATCAGCTCCGCACGCTGGGTGATATCACACAGCAGGCAGAGCTGCAGGGCGACGGCAGCGTTCCCCTGGGCGTCTACATGCGCGTGCCTCCGGACCTTTGCTACGACTGCGTGACGAAGCAGAATCTCGAGTTCCATATGGAGTACCGCTACAACCCGGTGCCCCTGGCCAACGAGAGCACGCTGCAGGTGTATATGAATGGCGCGTATGTCAGCTCGACGCCGATGCCGCACCAGGAAAGCGCCAGCGCCATTCTGCAGACACCCATTCCGGTACCGGTCGTGAACATGCGGCCCTTCTCCAATTCGTTGATGCTGAAGTTTGTCTTCCAGAT
Organism: Terriglobus sp. 2YAB30_2; assembly: GCF_052114765.1. Taxonomy (NCBI): domain Bacteria; kingdom Pseudomonadati; phylum Acidobacteriota; class Terriglobia; order Terriglobales; family Acidobacteriaceae; genus Terriglobus; species Terriglobus sp. 2YAB30_2. The sequence continues at coordinate 285,926 of NZ_JBFRFJ010000003.1, read as the reverse complement.
CGCGAAGAAGGGTAAGTGCCAGGACACAGCTCCGCTGAATCTGCAGGGCGCCATCCTGAAGGGTTCTTATCTCGATATCCGCGATATTCCCCACTGGGCGGTACTGCCGAATCTCGAACTCTTCGCCAATGCCGGATATCCCTTCACCCGTATGAAGGATCTGTCAGAGACCGCCGTCGTCATTCCCGACAACGCGCAGACCGACGAGATCGAAGAGTACCTGACGCTGATGGGTCACTTTGGAGCGCAGACCGGCTACCCGGTCACCGATGTTACGGTTGTGACCGCCGACGGGATGAAGCGCGACTCCAAGAAGGACTACATCGTTCTTGGAACCGTTGAGGATCAGCCGGCCCTGAGCATGCTGAAGAACGACCTTCCCGTGCGCATCGATGGAGGCGGCCTGCATGTGCAGGACACGCAGGGCTTCTTCACGCCTCTGCAGAACGCATGGTGGAAGGTACGTTCCAGCGATCATGTACAGACCGGTGAGCTGACGATGGCCGGTGGTCTGCCGGATACGATCCTCGAAGGCATCGAGTGGCCGAACAACTCGGGCAGGTCCGTCGTGGTGATCGCCGCACGGGATCATTCCGTGATTCCGCAGTTCCTGGCGACCTTCCTTCGGGATTCTCAGTCGTCCGATATTGCGCAGTCCGTTAGCGTGCTGCACGGCGAGAAATTTTCGTCGTATCGCATCGGCAACTATGTCTACCATGTGGGCTATCTATCGCTCTGGGCGCGGCTGAAGATGTTCTTCACACAGTTCTCCTGGACGGTAGTGATCCTGGTCATGGGCTTCTCCTTCCTGATGGCCGGTCTCGTCCGTGTATGGTTGCGGCACCGGGCCAGAGTCCGCCTGCAGGGCGAGTAAAGAGAGCCGGAGATGCGGAGCAGAACAAACCGTGCAAGCGTGAGCACCTGCGTTGCCTTGGTGGTGACACTTGTGGCCTGGCTCGGCCAGGGGTGCCGGGCGGAACAGTCCTGGGATCTGTGGGAGAAGTACGCCGCGAAGTTCATTGACCCGCAGGGGCGCGTCATCGATCGTACGGCGCAGGACCGCACGACCAGCGAAGGACAAGCCTATGCCATGTTCTTCGCTCTGGTTGCCGGGGACCGCGGCCGTTTTGACAAGCTGCTGAAGTGGACAGAGGAGAACCTTGCGGGCGGTGACATGACGCTGCGTTTGCCCGCCTGGAATTGGGGCAAGTCTCCCGAAGGCCAATGGAAGGTGCTGGACGACCATGCGGCTTCGGACGCTGATCTGTGGATGACCTACACCCTGCTGGAAGCGGGACGCATCTGGCGCGATGATCGTTACGCGAAGCTGGGGACGGTGATGGCCAGCCGCATCGCGCAGAGCGAAGTTATTCTGGCGCCAGGGCTGGGAACGACGATCCTTCCAGGGCCACAGGGATTTCACCCCGAACCGACGACCTACATTTTGAATCCCAGCTATCTGCCGCCTTTTATCCTCGTGAGGCTGGCGAAGGAGAACCCTCAGGGGCCATGGTCGACGGTTCTGGATTCGATGCCTCAGTTGCTGGCGCAGGGAAGTGGTGGCGGCTTTGCCATGGATTGGGTTCTGGCTGGCCCAGGTGGAGTGCGTCCTTCTCTGACTCCGGCGCAGTTGGCTAGCGGGAAGAATGAAGGTGTCCCGGTGGGCTCCTACGAGGCTATTCGCATCTATCTGTGGCTCGGGATCTGCGACGCGGGAACTCCGGGGCTTCGAGAGTTGGCGGCGCCTCTCGGCGGCATGACGAACTACATGCGGACCAATCTGGCTCCGCCGCTGCAGGTGGACTCAGCAGGCAAGGTGCTGAATGCGGATGCTCCCGTTGGCTTTTCAGCGGCTCTTGCTCCCTATCTGCAGATGATGGGATTGAAACAACAGGCCAAGACGCAGATGGATCGTCTGGCGGCTCTGAAGGATCCATCGACGGGACTCTATGGCAGGAATGGCGACTATTACGACCAGAACCTCGTGATGTTTGCCACCGGGTGGCAGGACCAGCGGTTTCGCATTGACAAAGAAGGACGATTGAAGCTGAAGTGGAAGTAACAACACAGGCCGTAAACTAGTGATTCCGCAGTTAATAGCGGAAAAAAACAGGGACAAACCCTAAGAAAAGCGGTAAGCTAAGCTGCGACGCGGTGTCTCTCTAGATACCCCCTCGCCGCCTAACCGATTTGCGAGTAGGAATGACGAATCTGCCACCAATACGAACGCTCACAGCCACTCTGGTGCTATGCGCCGGAATGCTGGGCGCCACTGCCATGGCTCGAGCGCAGGGAAATACGTCTACAACGGCGGCTCTGCTGGATAAGGCGCACTCTCTTGAAGTAAAGGGACGCATGGACATGGCGGCCCAGACCTGGCAGCAGGTCCTTCTGGCTGACCCGAACAATCCTGAGGCGCTGGGCGGTTTGGCGCGTGCCGCCAAGCTGGCTGGAAATCAGCAGCAGGCAAAGCAATATCTGGATCGTCTGCGGGCGGTCAGTCCGAACGACCCGAATATTGAGCGTGCCGAGAACATGATGACCCAGCAGAACCAACTGCAGCAGTTGCAGCAGGCTGGCAAGCTGGCGCAGGGCGGTCAATACGCACAGGCGATGAACATCTATCGCCAGGTCTTCGGTGGAACGCCGCCGCCGGGCGATTGGGCGTTGGCCTATTACGAGACCGAATCGGCAACCGAAGACGGTCGTCCGCATGCCATCGCCGGTCTGCGTTCGCTCATCGATAAGTATCCGCAGGACTCGCGTTACCAGATCTCCCTGGGACGCATTCTGACCTACAACCCGGCGACCCGCGCCGAAGGCCGGCGTTATCTTGAGCGCCATCCGAGTGATCCGGGAGCCATGGAAGCGCTGCGTCAGTCGCTGACCTGGGATGCGCAGAATCCGGCCGCTCTTTCTGACATTCGCTCCTATCTGGCAAAGCACAAGGATCCCGCGCTGGAGATGGCGATGAAGAGCACGCAAGCTCGCGTCGCTGCATCGGTCCGCACGGGAGCCCGCACTGCGGCACAGGGGCCGGCGATGACTCCTGAAGAGCAGGCGGAGATCGTTGCAAACCGTCAGGTAAGCCAGGAAGAGCAGGCAGCCTATGCGGCACTGAATGGAAAGCGGCTGACGGAAGCAGAAGAGCGCTTCAAGGCGCTGCTGGGGAAGAACCCGGATAATCCGCGTGCGCTGGCAGGCATGGGCTATATCCGCATGCAGCAGTCGAACTTCGGCGGAGCCATCAGCTTCCTGGAGCAGGCCAAGCAGGACGGAGCGCGCGATGCCGGTCTGGAAAATGCGCTCTCGACCTCGCGATTCTGGTACACGATGGGCGAGGGAACCTCAGCGCTGAATGAGAATGATCTGACGACCGCGGAGAAGCATTTCCGTTCGGCGCTGGACATGAAGACCGGCAGCCCGGAAGCGCTCGAAGGTCTGGCTGGAACGTTGATGAAGGCGCAGCAGCCTGAAGCCGCGGTTCCGTACTACGAGCAGTACATCAGGCTGAGGGCCAGCGGAATTACCGGCTGGAGAGGTTTGTTCACGGCGCAGTATCAGTCGGGGAACGCAGCTTCTGCGTTGGCGACAGAACGGAAGATGCCGGCGGGGGTGCGAGCTCAGCTCATGAAAGACCCGGACTTCCTGCGAACATTGGCCTCGGCCTACTCGGCCGTAGGTCGAGACGCAGATGCGCAGCGAGTGTTGAAGGGAGCCCTTGAGCTCCCTTTTCCCGCTGATGGGCGCGGTATCAAAATCGAAACGCAGCTGCAGTACGCAGGCCTCCTGTTGGCCGGCAATCACATGGATCAGGCCGCCGGGCTCTATCGCCAGGTCCTGAGTGAAGATGCTGCGAATGTCACCGCCTGGCAGGGACTTGTACGCGTTGAGCACGCCATGAAGAATGACGCGCTTGCCGAGCAGACGCTGGAGAGCATGCCGCCCTCCGCGTACGATCAGGCGCTCCGCGATCCTGGTTTCGTAAGCACGGTAGCCGCGGTCTACGACGCACAGAACAAGCTCGATGTTGCGCAGGACATGCTGGAGAAGGCCGTCTCGCAGGCAAGCATGGCAGGGCAGAAGCCATCGGTTGCCATGCAGACGGAGCTGGCGGGCATCTACATGAAGCGCGGCAACGGGCAGCAGGCGTATGCCATCTATCGCCAGGTCCTGACAGAGAATCCTGACCGGCTCGATAGCTGGAAAGGTTTGTTGACGGCGCTTCATGCCAGCGGTCATGATCAGGAAGCTCTGGCGCAGGTTCAGCAGATTCCGCAGCAGACCCGCAAGCAGCTCGAGCTCGACCCGGAGTATCTGCAGACCGTAGGCGGTATCTACGGAGGCCTGGGGCAGCCGCAGCAGGCGATGGTCTTTCTGCAGCGTGTGCAACAGCACTATGCGAAGCAGAATATGGCGCCTCCCGCGGATATCGATATCCAGGACGCCTGGTTGCTCTATAACTCCCAGAATGATTCCGGTCTTTATCGCCAGTTAATGATGATTGGCAGCCGTAACGATCTGAACGAAGAGCAGCGCCGTACGGTGCAGACCATCTGGGCGAACTGGGCAGTGCGCCGCGCCAACCAGGCAGTGGCGGCCAACAACATCCGTCGTGCCTTGGCGATTCTGAACGCCGCGGCAAAGGCCTTTCCCGATAATCCAGCGGTGATTCGCGCGCTCGCGACGGGCTATGCCCGCGCCGGTCAGCCGAAGCAGGCAGTTGCGATCTTCCGTTCGCAGGACATGACAACAGCTTCGGCGACCGATTACAAGGCCGCCATCGGAGCGGCCCTGGCGGCGAACGATACCAAGAATGCCGAGACCTGGCTGCGTTATGGCCTCGATCAGTATCCGAAAGATGCGCAGATGCTGATCATGGCGGCGAAGTTTGAGCAGGCTCGCGGTGACAGCGGACGTGCGGCAGATTATTACAAGGCAAGTCTCAGTGCGATGCCTCCGGGAGATCCAGGGGCTGAGCTCGCTGCCGAGATGAGTCTTGCGGCCCAGAATGGCGGCCGTCTGCCCAATGCAACACAGGCTCTGGACCTGGCGCAGTTGATGGCCCCGGGATCGGATTCGGCTATGGCGACGGGACAGATTGCAACTCCGGCGCCTCCGCCATATCTTCCCAGCTACTCGAACCAGTACGGAACCGCGCCGGTACAGCTTCAAGGAAACGGTGCCGGCACTCTTGTTCCGTCGTATATGACGAACCCGGCCTACCAGCAGCAGCGCACGCCGGCTCGTCCGGGAACGACCACCAGGCTGAAGGACTATATCCCTCAGGCTGAGGCGAATCCCGCGCTTGCTCCTCTGGGACAGCAGCAACCCGATGTTACCGCGCAGAGTGCTCTGCCGGCCTTCCCGCAGACCGATACCAATGGCAATGCCGTCAATGCCAATGACTACATGGCGTATCAGCGGGAGCAGATCCGGCGGCTGACGGAGCGTGCGGTCAATGGCGCAGGTCCGCTCTCTGCCTATGGCCCTCCTGCACAGCAGGCCCGCTCTGATGTGTACGGTCCATACGTTCCGTATAGCCCGCAAAGCGTGAACCAGAATGCCGCTTATATGGCGCAGGAGTCCCCGGTAAATCTTGGTTCGGATCTCCAGCCCATCCAGCCGACGGTGCAGCAGCCTACCGACGTTGTCCCGACGGCGAAGTATGTGCCGAACTCCAAACGCACGGGACGGGTGCCATCGTCATCCTCGCATCCGGACATCGCGGCCGCCGAGGCAGCTGTCACGCGCCGCAGACAGTCCGACCCCAGACCGTTGGTGGGCACAAGCCATCCTCCGCAGGATTCTATTGATGTAGCCCCGCTGACGCAGACGCAGTACAACGGTCAGCCGTACAACGCCGCGCAGACCCAGATTCCCCAGCCGCAGGGTGGCGTGGGCTCGACCGTTCAGGCTCCCCAGACGCAGTCGAACTATCAGTATCGTGGAGACCTCGCGCAGAATACCGGCGCGGCTGCCGGAACAGAGACCCACGGTCAGCAGTATCCGCAGCCCGGGCATCGTCCCGCTACCACCGGTCGCCGGACGGTGCGCAGCCGTTCCGTAGAGGGGACGTCGACCGGACCGCAGCAGGCTCCCTTGTTCTATCCCGGGGTTCCTGTGGCGCTGAGCGGCCAACCGTATCCTGACCTGGGACCGAGCTACCCATTGGGGAATCCTCCGTCGGATCCCATGCTGGTGGCAAAGAATGTTCCGCCGTTGCGTGGCGGTTGGGATCGTACCGCGGCGCTGACTCCGGGACCTCCGCTGAGCGAGCGGCAACAAACCGAGCTGGACCTGGCCTCGCTGGAGGCAAGCTATTCCTCTTGGATCGGCGCGACGGCTCTTGCACGTTACCGCAGCGGCGTCTCCGGCATGAACCGGCTGTTCGATCTGGAATCTCCTTTTGAGGCGACGCTGGTTGCGAATAAGACACTGCGACTCAGCATCATTCCTCGGGCTGTCTTCCTGAATGCGGGCACACTCGATCTTGCGTCATACCAGAACGCCACCGGTACGGTACCGATTCTGGGCACATTACCATTGAATGCCATCAATCAGCCCTCGCAGCAGCTCACGGCTGGCCTTGGTGGCGAGGCGCAACTGGTAACCACCAACATGGCGTTGTCGGTTGGCTTTACCCCCTACGAGTTTCTCGTAACCAATGTCATTGGCCACGGGCGCTGGCGCCCCTTCGGTGGCCACTTCCTGCTGTTCGCCGACCGTGACAATGTGAAGGACACGCAGTTGTCCTACTCCGGTATGCGCGATCCGGGCTCAGCCACACCGGTCTTTCCGGGCAACATCTGGGGCGGCGTCGTCTCCACCGGCGGCGGTATGCGTCTCGATTTTGGCAATGAGCGCTCGGGCTTCTACGTCAGTGCGGCAGGCGCCACTCTGACCGGATATCACGTTCTGGAGAACAGAAAATTTGAAGGGACGGTCGGGTCCTACTGGCGCGTCAAGCAGTTCCCGGGCTATGGCAGCCTGAATCTCGGCGCCAGCTTCTTTGGCATGCACTATGACAACAACCAGCGCGGCATGACGTACGGTATGGGCGGATACTTCAGCCCCAACGCCTACTTCCTGGGCGCTGTTCCAGTCACCTTCAACGGTTTCTACGGCACGAACTGGCACTACACGGTTGCCGGCGCCGTCGGCGTACAGAGCTTCCAGGAAGCCTACGCCAAGTACTATCCCCTGGATACGTCGCAGCAGACCGGGGCGTACTCGGGCTGCACATTGCCCTCCATCGCGGCGCATACCTGCGGGGAGTATCCGGTCAATACCAGCACCGGCCTGAATTACTCGCTTAACTCAGAGATGAGCTACCGCATCGCAGACCACTGGTACGTCGGCGGCATTCTGAACGGCAACAATACGAATAACTACAACACCATTACGGCCGGCTTCTTCTTCCGCTACCTGTTCAAGCCGCAGGTGCCGACGGAGGATTACCCGACGGGCCTGTTCCCGTACGACGGTTTCCGCCCGTTACGTGTGCCCTAGAGCATTTCCCTGTGGGCGTGATGTAGGGCTGCCGCATCTATGGGCGTTTTCCGCAAAGAAAACGCCACCGCATGCCTCTTCCGGGAGGCCCAGCAACAGGGAAAATGCTCTAAAGCATTTCTCTGTGGGCGTGATGTAGGGCTGCCGCATCTATGGGCGTTTTCGGAAACGGGAAAATGCTCTAAAAGCCCGCGCAAATTCTCTTGCCACGCCTCAGTGTGCGGGGTATAAAGCAGCTACATCACCAAATTTGGTACGTCAGGCGGGGGAAGAAACTCTTCTCCGCCAGTCATTACTTGGCCCGCTCGTTGGCTTGATCTGCAAAGGGTTTGTAGCTGTGCTTCTGAATCGTTCTCTTGCCTTTCCTTCCTCGGTTCGTCTCCTCGCATGTGCCTGCTTCGTCGCGCTGCTTAGCCCTTCCGCACTAGCGGAAAAGAAACCGGTCCTTCCTGACTGGCTGAAGGAGGCTGCGAAGCAGCCTCTACCGTCATATCCGGCAAATACGAATGCGGTTGTCCTACTTTCGGACACTACTTACACCGTGAGCGGCGATCTACATGCCGTAGAGCACCATCGCGAAGCAATCAAGATCTTGCGGCCACAGGGACGACGGGAGGCCGAACTCGGCACAGCATACCGGTCAACCTCCAAAATCCGCTCTTTGAAGATCTGGAGTATTGGATCGGATGGTCATGAGTACGAACTCAAAGACAATGAGTTTACGGATTATGCTGCGGTAGCGAGTTTTGAAGCCTATTCTGACGTTCGCTATCGCGAAGGAAAAGCTCCGGCGGCGGATCCTGGCGCCGTGGTGGCTATGGAATATGAAACAGAAGATCTACAGCCTAATTCCACGGAGTACATTTGGCACGTCCAAAGTAACATTCCTATTTTGACGGAAAGGCTCACGCTCGAATTGCCACCAGGAATGGATCACAAAGAGGTCTGGAAGGGAAATAAGGACATTCATGCAGTCGACCTCGAAAAAGGGAGGTTCCTTTGGGAGATAAAAAATGAGCCTGCGGTCGACTTTCGCGGTCTCGTGATGGCTCCTGAGTGGCGCGGACAAACGAAACGTTTGTCCGTTCACTACTTCTCAAGTGCGACTCCAAATGCAACCAAAGGTGATTGGCAGAGTGTTGGCGAGTGGTATGGAGCGCTCGCAAAAGGACGCAACGACGCATCACCGGAAGTGGCTGCGAAAGCGCAGGAACTTGTCGCAGGCAGAACCGATTTTGCGGATAAGGTGCAGGCGATCGGAGAGTTTGTTCAGGGAAAGATTCGCTATGTCGCGATCGAGATTGGCATTGGTGGCGATCAGCCTCATCCTGCCGAGTCCATCTTCAAAAACAAGTATGGGGATTGCAAAGATAAGGCGACCTTGCTTTCTGCCATGCTTTCCAGCGTTGGGATTCGCGGAACATGGGTTCTGGTCGACAGCGATCGTGGATATGTCAGTCCGGAGGCGCCATCCAGGGCGGGGAACCATGTGATCGCCGCTATCGAGATTCCCAAAGGGTATGACTCTCCACGCTTTCGGGAGGTTTTGACGACGACAGGTGGAAAGCGCTTTTTGATCTTCGATCCTACGTCGGAATATACGCCGTTCGGCTATCTCGAATCTTCGCTGCAGGGTGGCTATGGATTGTTGGTCGATGGTAAGGATAGCCAGGCGGTGCAATTTCCAATCATCGATCCGGCAGCCAATACCGTGCATCGGAACGGCAGTTTCAAATTGAGTGAAGACGGCGCGATCACTGGGCGGATTGAAGAGTCGATGCGCGGAGATATCGGAAGGCAGTATCGCTCCCTTTTCAGAAAGGCAAGTGAAAAAGAGCAACGCGAAGTGATGGAGCGCCTGCTCGGCTATGACATGGTGAACGTCAGTTATGACGGGCTCAGGGTCGAAAACGCAATGGAGCTTACGACAGACCTGAAGATGTCCTATGCCTTGAAGGCATCAAGCTATGCCAAGCCGGCCGGCTCATTACTCATGCTGCGTCCCAGAATTCTCGGGGCAGACACTTTGAATTCAGACAAGAGTGTCCGCGTGTATCCCATTGATCTCGGAGCTGCACGAGAAGTGAAAGACGACTATGAGATCGAACTTCCAGAAGGCTATGTGGCTGATGAATTGCCCGACCCGGTAAAGGTCGATATGGGCTGGGCCTCCTACGAGAGTTCCAGCAAGGTCGAAGGAAACAAACTCCATTACACGCGGAGCTATGTCGTGAGGCAAGTGGAGTTACCTGCTGAGAAGTATGGAGAAGTTCAGCGGCTCGCAAGTGTGATTGGGTACGACGAACAAAGCAACGTCGTGCTGAAAAAGAAGTAATAAGAGGTTTCGGAGGCTGAGATGTTTCGTGCAGTAAGAGCCGCGTGTCTGGCAGCGGCGTTGGTCGTAGGAAGCGGCGCTGCGCATGCCGCTGATCAATGGATTACGCCAACGCAGGATGAACTGAAGATGACGAGCTTTCCCAAAGCTCCCGGAGCTTCAGCCATTATTCTGAACTATGACGAACTGACTGAAGATGCTCTCCATATGGAGAGTCATTATGTCCGTATCAAGATTCTGAATGAAGAAGGCCTTAAACATGCTGACATAGAGCTTTTCCAGAATCGAGAGTCAGGTGGGTGGGCGTATACCGTCGATGATGTGCAGGCAAGAACAATTCATCCCGACGGCACGGTTATTCCGTTTACGGGCAAGCCTTACCAGAAAGTCATCGTAAAAAATAAAGAGCATCAGCACACCGCGAAGGTGATTACGTTGCCCGATGTCACGGTGGGCAGCATTATTGAGATTCGCTATAAAGGGCGTTGGGACGACAACTGGTATACGCTGCCAAGATGGTCCGTTCAGGAGGATCTCTATATAGTGAAATCGCACTATGTATGGAAGCCCACAACGCGTGAGTTGCTCTCTTCAGATGGAAAGACAAACAGTCGCATCTCATGGACGCCGATCCTGCCCAAAGGCACGGAGTTGAAGCAAACTCAACTGCCGGGTGTTAACGGGAACAACGGCCAGATTATCTTCGAGCTGAATGCAAATGATGTGTCGGCGCTTGTTGAAGAAGACTATATGCCGCCGATGAAGAGCAACAGTTATCGAGTCATGTTCTATTACCTGAGCTATCGCAGCGCGGATGAATTCTGGCAAAACGAGGGGAAGAACTGGTCCAAGCGAGTCGATAAGTTCGCTGAAGCTTCAGCGGCGGTACACGCCTTTACGACCGAAGTAACGACGGGAGCTGCTACACAGGAAGAGAAGCTGAAGAAGATCTATGCGGCAGTGATGTTGATGGATAATACGGACTTTACCCGTACACGCACCGAGTCCGAAGAAAAAGCGAATGGTCTAAAAACGGCTAAGACTGCGGACGATATCCTCACACGCAAGCGCGGCAGCGGAGACGATCTGACGAAGCTCTTTCTCGCAATGGCGCGCGCAGCCGGCATGAAAGCCTACGGTATGGCGGTGGTGCGACGTGATGATCGTATCTTTCTTCCTTCGTGGCTTGATCTTGTTCAACTGGACGATCTTATCGCCATTGTCGTTGTCGATGGCAAAGAACAGTTTTTCGATCCAGGCATGAAGTATGTTCCTTATGGACATCTGGACTGGAAGCACACGTATGCCGGTGGTATCCGCCAGACCGACCAGGGCGTCAAGGTCGCGGAGCTGCCGGGCGAGAGCTATAAATACTCCCAGGTGCAGCGAGTTGCCGACCTGAAACTCGATGAGACAGGCAAGGCAACAGGGGTCGGCGTATTTACTTTTATGGGAGCTCCTGCCGTACGCTGGCGTCAACGTGCAACCCGCACCGACGAAACAGAGCTGAATCGTGATCTGAAGGACGCTGTAGAAGCCATGCTGCCCAGCGGCATGGAAGCAGAGGTCACGAAGATTGAACAGCTCTATGATTATGAAAAGCCGTTGAAGGTATCGCTCAAGGTAGGTGGGCCGGTAGGCGCTACAACCTCCAAGCGCATGATCCTTCCGGGTGACATCTACGAGTCGCGTGCCAAGGCGGCTTTCCCGCATGAGAAGCGTGAGCTTCCGGTCTACTTCAACTATGAAGTATGGGAGCGCGATGCCGTCCGGTATGTTCTTCCGGCTGGGATGAAGGTGGAGTCGGCTCCCGCGACAGCGCAGGATAAGATCCTCGAGAGCATGCTGTATGACATCAGCAGCCAGCAGGTGACGAACACGATCACGGTTCGGCGTAACCTGGCGCGCAACGGTCTGATTTATCCAGTCACTGACTATCCGACAATCCGGACCTTCTATAACAAGCTGCAGGCCAAGGATCAGGAGAACGTCGTGTTGCAGCCTGCACCGGCGGCTACAACCTCGGCGGCGAGCAACTAGGGCGGTTCTCTAAGAACTACGGAATCCGGCAGACGCGGATATCGTGATCGATGTAGGGACAATCAAGGCGGGTGTTGGCTGAGGGGCGAAGAATGACCCAGGTCACACCCGCCAGTTTCATTCTGGCGATACGTTTCGTATCATCCAGGTCGTCGAGATCACGCTGCAGAGCGACACCACGGACCCAGTCGCTGGCGATGGATGGTTTTACGGCTGCGATCCCTCCATCCTTGGAGTAGTCCGGCAACGCATCGCGCAACGCAATGGCGCGGAAGACATGTGTGTCCTCGCCCGGAAGATTATGGTAGTCGGAGTCCATCGCGAACACTGCGTCCTGCGGCGTGTGTTCCCGTACCCAGAGGAAGGCGCGTTCCCACTCATTCGACAAGGCTCGCCAGGGGAGTTCCAGGTGGGCCGTAGTCGGATAGATATTGCGCTGGACGAGGAAGAGAAATGCTGCGAGCGCGGCAATGATGAATCCGCCAACAATTCTGCGAGGCAGCAGAGCGAGCAGTGAGCCGAGCGCCAGGGCCATTGCCAGATAAAGAAATGTGAAAAAACGAAGAGGCTGCAGACTGGCAACCAGATGGTTGCCGCTCTCGGGGTGTGCGAACAGCAGGTTGACGACGATGGTGACGATCCCGCCCAGGCAGAGAGCCCGCAGAAAGGTCGAAAAGGTGTCGGTGAAGGACGCAGGCCRAAAACGGTCCAGCGTCAACAGCAACAGAATCGGAGCGATCACACCTACGATCTCATCCCAGCTCCAGCGGGTGAGGAACCAGTAGGTTCGGGAGACGGCGGCTTCGCGATACGCAGGGGATTCGACAGGTGCAAGCCAATGGACGGCTGTCGACGTCGCCAGGGCAAATGCGATGACGCCATACACCATGGCGCGGCTTCCGCTGCGCAGGGCCAGAATCAGTGCGATCAGGTAGATCCCGCAGGCGGCGATCAGCGGATGGAGCAGGCCGCCCGGCACAAGGAAAATCGCAACACGCATCCAGCGTGGCTGTTCTTGCAGAGATTCGGCGATGGCAAAGAGCACCATCGGAAGACCAAGCGAACGCGAGGTGAGATAGGGATCCGCCATGATGATCGATGTCCCTGCGACAGGCATCGACATGATCGCGGTGAAGAGAAGCAGAGCGAACCAGCAGGCCGCCTGGGTCTGGAGGCACGTTCGAAGAATGCTGTGCAGCCCGCTCAGAGTGAGATAGACGGACGCCAGATAGCCTAGAAAAAAGATCCAGGTCAGGCTCAGGTGCGTCATCGTCGCGATGCCGGTCATCATCCGCGAAAAGAAGAGGCAGGAGACGTGTGCATCGGCAAACTGGCTGAGGTGAGGGAAGAGCTGGGGCTGCAGCGCGTGTTGGGCAGCGGCGATATAAATGCCGCCATCTTCGCTGTAAGGGTGGTATCCATGAATGACCAGGGCCGCAAGGGTGAGAACAGCCAGAACCAGGGCCTGTCCGCTACGGGAGGCGGTGAACTGGCGAACAGTGCGCTCTACCGGTCGCGGTTGCGTTACTACGAACGTGGCCAATGGTTAGAAGAGCTCCGATGGTCTAAGCATTTAGACGAACAGGCATGTGGAAAAAGTTTCGGTATCGCTCAATCTGGGAAGGAATTGGCCCTGGTGTCGTCCTCACTATAATAAGGACGATGCTCTGCACCCATGAACTGTTGCCCGTGCCTGCTCCCAAGGCCCGTCCAAGGATAACCGCATGACGCCGCAGCAGCGCCGCAATCTGCTGAAAACAGTCCCCGGTTTTCTCATCAGCGGTTTTTTTCTTTGGTACACCTTCCGCAGCGTTAACTATGCCGGTCTGCGGCAGGTGCGGCTGGTGGAGCCTGTATGGATGCTGGCCGCTGTAGTCTTTCTGGTTGTCGGCTATACGCTGCGGTCGCACCGGTGGTGGCTGATGATGCGTGCCTCAAGCCACGCGAAGTTTTCCACCTGCGCCCGGGTATTGATGACCAGCTTTGCGGCCAATAACATCATGCCGCTCCGTGTTGGAGATTTTCTCCGCGTCTTCAGCTATGCCGGTGATCTGGACTCGAACGCGCCCGCGATTCTAAGCACTGTCGTTCTGGAGCGCGTTCTGGATGTCTTCACGCTGTTGCTCCTGTTCGTGCTCACGATGGGCCGCAACTCGACGCTGATCTCGCATAAATCGCAGATCGTGGCGCGCGTGCTGCTGCTGGGGGTGAGCGGCACAGTACTGGTGCTGCTGCTGGCCGCAGGAGCACTGAAGTCTCCCTTGAGAAGGCTCCTGAATCTGCTGCCGCATCCGGGACTGGTGGGCAAGCTTGAGGCGCGGCTGATCTCGGCGTTGGATGCGATTGCCCTCATCTCTCTGCCGGTGCGGCTGGTGCTGGTTCTGGAATCCTTCGTCCTGTGGGCATGTGAGGGGATCATCTTCGTCTCTGTGGCGCGGACACTGGGGGTGGTGAGCGACTGGATCGGTCCCTGGCAGGCCCTGGCCTTCAGCAATCTTTCCTATCTCATTCCGAGTTCGCCGGGAGCGGTGGGTACCTTCGAATTCACAGCCAAACTGGCCATGGTCTCGCACGGCGCAGCGGAGACACCTGCGGTGGCCTTTGCTTTGGTCGTCCATGTTTTTATCCTGTTCACGGTGACAGTCGCAGGCGGTGTCATGTTTCTGTCGCACCGCGCACAGCGTGGTCCACATCCCTCGCTGGTGCAGGAAGTGGAAGAGCTTCCGGCTGAGCTTCCGTAAAGTAGAGAGAGTATGTATCGCAAGATTCAATTAGATCTGCTGCGGCAGATTGCCGCTGTCGTTGAGAAAAAATACGGAATTGAACTGCCCCAGGTTGCCGTGGAGCAGCCGCCGAAGATTGAGTTCGGCGAATATGCGCTGCCTGTAGCGCTGCAACTGGCGAAACGGGTGAAAAAGGCGCCGCGAGCGGTTGCCGAGGAGCTTCGTCCTGAGCTCGAATCGATCGAGGGTGTCGCCTCGGTCGAGATCGCCGGTCCGGGCTACCTGAATATCAAGCTCGATCGCGGCGTGGTTGCCGGCCGTATTGCAACCGCTGAGCACGCCGACGTTGGTGGCCCAGGGTTCCGGCTGGTGGAGCACACCAGCATCAATCCCAATAAGGCTGCCCACATCGGTCACCTGCGCAATGCCATTCTGGGAGATACCTTTCAGCGGCTGCTGCGCAAAGACGAATATAAGAGCGGTTATGACGTCGGCGTTCAGAACTACATCGATAACACCGGAGTGCAGGTCGCCGATGTGGTGGTAGGCATGGTGGCCCTGGAAGGCCGCTCGCTTGCCGGCGTGAAGTCGTTGCTTGAAGAACTCGCGGCCAGCAACGAACGAGTCGACTACTACATGTGGGATCTGTACGCGCGTGTCTCGCAGTGGTACACGGCCGATGAGGCGGAGAAGGAAGCACGGAAGAAGCTGCGTCTCGACACACTGCACGCCATCGAGCACGGCGGCAATGAGACTGCCGAGGTTGCCGATCTGATTGCAACAGCCGTACTGCGCCGGCATCTCGAGACCATGGAGCGGCTCAGCATCGAGTATGACTTCCTGCCCAGAGAGAGCGAGATCCTCCATCTGAAGTTCTGGGATGCGGCCCGGGCACTGATGATTGAGAAGGGAGTGCTCTACCAGGAGACCGAGGGCAAAAACAAAGGCTGCTGGGTGATGCGCCGCGCCGGCGCTGAGGTCCCCACCGAAGGGCCGGATGAGGATGCGAAGGTGATCGTACGGTCAAACGGCACGGTGACCTACGTCGGTAAGGACATTGCTTATCATCTGTGGAAGTTCGGCCTGCTGGGCAAGGACTTCGGCTATAAGCCGTTCCATCAATACCCAAACCATATGTGCTGGATCTCGACCGAACACGGCGAAGAGCAGCATCCATATTTCGGCCGCGCGGATGCCATCTACAACGTCATCGACTCACGTCAGAATGATCCGCAGAACAACGTCATTCAGGCTCTACGCGGCATGGGATACGAGGATGCCGCTGATCGCTACACTCATCTGAACTACGAGATGGTGGCGTTGACGCCACGTTGTGCGATTGAACTGGGCTACACCATCAGCGAAGAAGATCAGCAGCGTGCCTACATCGAGGTGAGCGGGCGCAAGGGATTCGGCGTAAAAGCGGATGACCTGCTGGACAAGCTGATTGCTGCAGCGAAGGTCGAAGTGGACTCGCGTCATCCTGAACTGGACGAGCCAGACCGCTTCGAAACCGCACGTAAGATCGCCGTTGGCGCTTTGCGTTACTTCATGCTGAAGTACTCACGGAATACCGTCATCGCATTCGACTTCCGCGATGCATTGAGCTTTGAGGGTGAGACCGGACCATACGTGCAGTACGCCATCGTGCGCGCCGCAAATATCTTCCGTAAAGCGGGTGTCGATGAGCAGGACGCGGTGTCCGACCTCGCACCAGGGGATCTGCTGGAAGGGGAGAGCGGCGTCAGCATCTGGGAGGTATGGCTCACGGCGTCGAAGCTGACGATGGTGATTGAGCAGGCCATCCAGAATGCAGAACCGGCGATCCTGGCAAAGTATGTCTTCCAGCTGGCGCAACAGTTCAACAACTTCTACCACAAGCATCACATCCTGACCGAGACGGATGAGGCGAAGAAGAAACTCCTTCTGGCTACGGCGGCTGTCGCCAAACGCGAGATGGTTCGCGCCTTGTCGTTGCTGGGGATTGAAGCTCCCGAGGTGATGTAGGGAGCTTTCTCTCCTTGGCGAGGCGGGCAACGGTGAGAGCCGGAACGCTGTCTTATCTCCCCACATGGAGGTAAGAGATGGCAAACGATCTGACTGGGAAACGTGTTGCGATTCTGGCCACGGATGGTTTCGAGCAGTCGGAACTTAGGGAGCCTTACAAGGCCCTGCAGGCGGCTGGAGCGACGGTGGAGATTGTTTCTCCGAGAGCCGGGGAGATCAAAGGCTGGGACATGACAGACTGGGGAGAGACCGTGAAGGTCGATGTCAATCTCAATTCAGCCCAGGCTTCGGACTACGATGCTCTGGTTTTACCAGGTGGTGTGATGAATCCTGACCGCCTTCGTATGGATGCGAATGCGGTCAGCTTCGTCAAAGAGTTCTTCACGGCGGACAAGCCGGTATCAGCGATTTGTCACGGACCGTGGACTCTGATTGAAGCCGGTGTGGTCAAGGGCCGGACGATGACCTCATGGCCGTCGCTGAAGACGGACCTGATGAACGCCGGAGCCAGCTGGGTGGATCGCGAGGTTGTCGAAGACAAGGGGCTCGTGACCAGCCGCAAGCCAGATGACCTGAAGGTGTTCAACGACAGAACGATCCACCAGATCGCTAAGTCCGGGCTGCGGAGATCTGCAGCCTAACCCTGAATCGTAATGTCCTTGAGCGCGGAGAGTAGGATCTCGCGCCGAATAGGCTTGGAGAGCACTTCCCGAATTTTGAGGCGGTGCTTTTCCGTCTCCGGGAAGTCGGCTGCATCGGAGTACAGGACGAGCGAAGGCTTGTCCGGAACCTGTTCGATCAATTGCGCTCCGCTGATACCGGGAAGGTTGTAGTCGGTCAGCAGAACATCGACGGTTTCTCTTTGCAGAATCGCTAAGGCCTCTTCTCCGCTCGAGGCAGTGAGCACGCGGTATCCATGCTGCGCGAGCCACAGGGGGAGAAGCTCGCGCAGGACGGGTTCGTCATCGACGAAAAGAATCGTTGGTTGTTGGGGCATTCTGAAGCGTCTACTTCTTGTTTTTACTGAGTCGAGCGAACCCATTCCACGATGGAGCGCACGGCGAAACCCGACGGACCTTTCGGCATCCAGGGTTTGTCTGCGTCCTGCCAGGCCAGGCCGGCAATATCGAGGTGGATCCAGGGGGTTTCACCGACGAACTCCTTCAGGAAGGCCGCTGCAGTGGAGGCTCCGCCCCAGCGTGTGTTGGAGGTGTTCATTAGGTCTGCGATGGAAGACTTCATCAGTTGCAGATACTCGTCGGAGCTGGGAAGAGTCCAGAAACCTTCTCCGGCGATCTTGGCCGCACCAGTAAACGCTGTGCTGATGGCCTCATCATTGGTGAACAGGCCGGCGTTGATCAGCCCCAGGGCAACGGCGCAGGCTCCGGTAAGGGTGGCTGCATTGACGAGTTTGGTCGCGCCAAGCTGCTTGGCGTACCAGAGGCCATCGGCCAGCACCAGGCGGCCCTCGGCATCGGTATTGTTGATCTCAATCGTCTTTCCGCTGGCTGAGGTGAGAATGTCGCCCGGCTTGTAGCTGCGGCCCGAGGGCATGTTCTCGCAGGAGCAGATGACAGAGATGACCTTGAACGGCGGCTTGAGTGCGGCAATGGCCTGCATGGCTCCCAGCATGGCGGCCGCGCCGGCCATGTCGTACTTCATCTTTTCCATGCCATCAGCCGGCTTGATGGAGATGCCGCCGGTGTCGAATGTAATGCCTTTACCGACCAGGCCAAACACCGGAGCATCGGCTGCGGGAGCCGACGGAGGCGTATAGGTCAGCACGATGAGCGCGGGCGGTTCATAGCTGCCCTGGGCCACGCCGAGAAAAGCTCCCATGCCCAGCTCTTTCATCTTTTCGGTGGAGTACACCTCAGCGGCAAGGCCGGATGTCCGGGCCATCTCCGCGGCGCGCTGCCCAAGAACGGTAGGGGTAAGTTTGTTCCCCGGTTCATTGACCAGCGAGCGGGCAAAGTTCTGTGCAGAGGCGATGATCTCGCCCGCGGCAACGCCGGTCTCAATGGCTGCCCGCACTCCTGAAGGAGCAAACACGCTAAGGGTGGCAATGCTCTGGTCCTTGCGGTCGGACTTATAGGTATCCGGATCGAAGTCGGCGATCACAGCGCCTTCAACAATGGTCTGTGCAGAACGAGCCGGTTCGATGGCAAGATCTTGCGCCTCAGGGAAGATGATTGCCACTTCGCGAATACCGCGAGGTTTGGCAAAGCGGACTGCCGTACCGCCGGCCTTCCGCAGCTCGACGGCGGAAAGGGACTTTGCTTTGCCCACGCCGACAATCAGGAGGCGAGCTGCCTTCAGCCCGGCGGGGTTATGCAGCAGCAGAGTCTCCGCAACCCCCGCCTTGAACTCTCCGGAGGTCAGCACGGTAGCGGCTGCCGACTGTACGGCGGCAGACACAGAGAGCAGGGCGATCTTCGGGTCGCCTTCCTTTTCTGTGTTCTGGTCGAGGGCGAAAACTGTTAGCAGGGGGGAGGCGGAGGATGCGGCATCCTCAAAAACAAGCTTGGTCTGCATATTCCTCATGGTAGAGCATTTTCCCTGTCGCTCGGTATCCCGGAAGAGGAGTGCAGCGGCGTTTTCATTGCAGAAAACGCCCATAGATGCGGAAGCCCTACTCTACACCTACAGGGAAAATGCTCCAACGCTGGACAGGAAAGTTCCATCGTAGACGGAATGTCGGCAATCGACAATCAGAGCAATTCTCCTAATTCTGTGGCTTTGGATAAAACTGCGAATGCCGTTTCCTTCGCAGGAAAACGGCGCAAACAGCCCAGACTCCGCTCCACACCTTTAGGAGAATTGCTTTAGAGCATTTTCCCTGTTGCTGGGTATCCCGGAAAGGGTGTGCAGCGGCGTTTTCATTGCGGAAGACGCCCATAGATACGGAAGCTCTACATTACACTTACTGGGAAATTGCTCTAGCGCCGCTGGCCGCGTGCCACGGCCGCACGGGCTTCTTTGTCGGCTTCCCGACTCCGCTCGGTCTCACGCTTGTCCCAATCCTGCTTGCCTCGGGCCAGGGCCAGCTCGCATTTCACGAGCCCATGTCTGAAATAAAGGCGCGTCGGAATAAGCGTAAAGCCCTTCTGTGTCGTCTTACTTACTAGCTTGCGAATCTCCTCCTTGTGCAGCAGCAGCTTGCGGGTCCGCAGCGAATCATGATTCATGGCATTGCCATGAGAGAAGGGACCGATGTGCGCGTTAAGGAGGTAGATTTCTCCGTCTTTTACCAGACCGTAGGCATCTTTCAGGTTGGCCTTGCCTTCGCGGACGGATTTGACCTCAGTACCGCGCAGGGCAACACCGGCCTCAAAACGGTCGGTCAGGAAATAATTGTGGCTGGCAGCGCGATTCTGCGCGGCGTCCCGCTCTCCCGTCGCCACGGGATCACGCGGACGCGTGGGACGCGCCTTAACAGCTCCGGGAACGGGTTGGCTTACAGAACGGGCCATCTGGACGTTTGATGTTAACACGCGGCAAAAGATTCCAACTCTGCCATGTCTTCGGCGGCCAGCCTCAGGGGCAGTGTCGGCGTCTAAGAGAAACGGAATGCTATACTTTCGCCATCAGCAAGCGGGGAGCGGTCCGATTTCACCCACATATTTGAGCCTCTATAGAAACATGGATCGCAGCTTCACGTCCCTTCGCAATGCAGCCTTCGTCGTCACCATTCTCGCCGCCACCGGCGTGGCAGCGCATGCCCAGTCTGCCGGCTCGTTTTATAAACGAGGGCAGCAGGCCGAGGAACGGCAAGACTACGACGCGGCATATGAGGCATATCGCCAGGCCCTCGCAAAGAAGCCAAGAGATATCCGCTACAAGGTGAAGACGGAACGCCTGCGGTTTGAGGCGGCAACGGCACATGTAGATCGCGGACGCCTTGTGCGGCAGGGAGGCGACCTCGGCGGAGCTCTTACTGAGTTCACGCGTGCGCTGCAGATCGATCCTGCGAACCAGACTGCACAGCAGGAGCTGGACATCACTCAGAAGATGGCGGCTGCTCCTCCGACACAGCAACAGCAGTCGTTGGAGAGCGGAATTCTGGCCACTCAGGCTGAGATCGCCGGCCTGGGCGGGCCGGTCTCTCTCAAGCCCATCTCGAATGACCCCATCACGCTTCGCATGGTGGAAGACACGAAGAATATCTATCAGGCCATCGGCAAGGCCGCGGGCCTGAATGTGCTGTTTGATCCGGCCTATACCTCCACGCGTATCCCTGTGGAATTGAATAATGTGTCACTGTATGACGCCCTGCGCATTGTGGGCGCCATCTCCGGTACCTTCTGGAAGCCGGTGACAGAAAACACCATCCTGGTGGCGCAGAACACCCGTAATAAGCGTCAGGATCTGGACGAGATGGCGGTCCAGACCTTTTATCTGACCAATGCCACCCAAACTGCCGACACCAACGAAATTGTCACTGCGCTGCGCAACGTCTTCGGGACCGGGCAGAACGTCGGCGTCTTCGCCATTCCCAGCCAGAACGCGGTCGTGATGCGGGCTACGCCAGACCAGCTTCTGTTGGCGCAGAAGCTTCTGAACGATCTCGATCGCACCAAGCCGGAGGTCGTGGTCGATGTAGCCGTACTCGAAGTGAACCGCGAGAAGGTTCGTAATCTGGGTATTACGCTTCCGCAGTCCTTTGCAGTCACCCCTGTTGCGTCGAATACTTCCAATACCAGTTCATCGAGCTCCAGTTCGAGTTCGAACTCCAGTTCCTCCTCTTCGAACAGCAACAGCAGCCTCACGCTTAATCAGTTGGCCCACCTCAATGGGAACAACTTCAACGTGGCTATCGGAACCGGCACGGTGAATGCGCTGCTTACGGACAGTGACACGCGCATTCTGCAGAACCCTCGCATTCGCGCCACCGATGGACAAAAGGCTACGCTGAAGATCGGTTCCAAGATTCCTATCGCGACCGGATCCTTTGCTTCCGGTACGACGACCGCGGTTAGCGCACTCGTGAACACGCAGTTCACCTATATCGATGTCGGCGTCAACATCGACATGACGCCGACAGTGCACACGGACCGGGACATCACGCTGAAGATGAAGATCGAGGTCACCTCCCAGAGCGGTTCGGTGACCATCAGCTCGGTCACCCAACCCATCATCAGTCAGCGTTCGGTGGAGCATGTGATTCAGCTCAAGGAAGGCGAGCCCAGCATTCTGGCCGGTATCCTAACCCGCCAGGACTCGTTGGGTGTGAGTGGGACTCCTGGTCTCGGTGAGTTGCCGCTGTTGAAATATGTCTTTGGCTCCAGGTCAAAGACGCAATCCCAGGATGAAGTTGTCTTCCTGCTGATTCCGCACCTGGTGCGGGAGAGCATGTTGAGCCGGATGAACACGCGTGCCGTCGATACGGGCACAAGCCAGTCGATTGAGCTTCGCCGCGAAGCGGGACAGGATTCTGCGTCAACCAGGACGACCGGGGCTGCCGGTCCCGGCGGGTCGCTTGTCCCGCCTGCACAGCGTACGACGGCTGCCGCTGCGGCAAATGCTGCTCTTCAGCAACTTCAGCAGGACGGCTCGGCTACCACCTCGGCTTCGGTAGCGGCGCCCGTCAGCTTTGCGATTACGCCGGGCAATGCAACCCAGGCCGTTGGCAGCACCTTCCAGGTGGCAGTCATGGCTTCGAATGCTCGCGACCTGTACTCGGTGCCGCTGCAGATGCAGTTCAATCCGCAGGTCCTGCAACTGGTGAACGTGGACAGTGGGGAGATGCTGGGCCGTGATGGTCAGGCTGTAGCTCTGGCGCATCGCGATGAGGGCAATGGAATGGTCACGATCTCCGCCTCGCGCCCGCCTTCTACAAAGGGTGTCGATGGACAGGGAAGCATCTGTGTGCTGACCTTCAAGGCCACTGCCGCGGGTGATTCCAACCTCATGCTGACGAAGGTGGGCGCGCAGAACTCGGCTCAGGTGAATCTGCCGGCTGTCGGTTCTCAGGCCATTGTGCACGTGAAGTAAGCCATGCCGAAGCATGCTCCAAACCGAAGGGGGGAGGCGGGCGTCACCCTGGTGGAACTGATCGTAGCAACGGCGATCATCGCCATCCTTGCGTCTGCGGTGCTTCCGATTGCGCGGTTCCAGCTCAAGCGTCAAAGAGAACGGGAGCTCCGGCGAGATTTGTGGGAGATGCGTGCAGCGATTGACCGTTATAAAGACGCTGCCGATCGCGGCGCCTTTCAGACCAAGCTCGAGAGCATGAACTATCCGCCGGACCTGGAGACCCTGGTGAACGGTGTGGATGTACAGGGGCACAAGGTGCGTTTCCTCAGGCAGATTCCTAAAGATCCAATGACCGGAAATACCGACTGGGGGCTGCGTTCCATGCAGGATGATCCGAGCAGCGATAGCTGGGGCGGACAAAATGTCTTCGATGTGCACACCCGCAGCACGGGCACAGGACTTGACGGATCGAGGTACTCCGAATGGTAGAGCATTTTTCCTGGAGGTGTAGAGTAGGGCTTCGGCATCTATGGGGGTTTTCCGCAATGAAAACGCCGCTGCACTCCTCTACCGGGATATCCAGCAACCGGAAAAATGCTCTAAGGAAGCGGAACCCCGAGCGCGGCTTCACTCTGATTGAACTCATCATTGTGATGACCATCATTCTTCTGCTGATGGCCATGGCTATCCCTGCATATCAGAATGCGGTAAAGAAGGCCAAAGAGGCTGTCCTGAAGGAAGACCTGCAAACCATGCGGCAGGCGATCGACTCCTACACCGTCGACAAGGAGAAAGGTCCGCAGACCCTGGAAGACCTGGTACAGGCGGGGTATCTGAAAGCGATGCCGACCGATCCCTTTACCCATCGCACCGATACCTGGCAGACAAGTTCCGACGGTACCTACAGCTCCGTCGACCAGACGGACACGGGCATCCAGGATGTCCATAGCGGATCGCAGGAGATCGGCACCGACGGCAGCATGTATTCGACATGGTAGACCGTCCGCCTCTCCTCCTGGAGGCTCTACACGGCTCTGAAGGCACGGTGATGCGCGCCGCGGTAGGGTTGTCGGTGCTCCGAAGTTCTTTCGCCGCGAGCGGCCGCCACGGTGTTATCTATGGCTGACGGGAGCAGGAACGGGACACTATGACGGCAGTGCTGCCAGCAGCCGCGACCATAGAGCCTTTGTCCCATCCGGTTTCTTAACCGAGCACGGGACCAGATCGTCGATCTGATGTTCCCGTTTCAGCAGTGCAATCGACTTCGCCAACGTATTGTTCGAGAGCCGGTCTGCCTTGGTTCCGACAACCAGATACGGCCGCTGGTGCTGTTGCAGGAAGTCGATCAGCATGCGGTCGCTCGCCTGGGGCGGGATATTGGTATCGACCAGGCAGACTGAGAGCGCCAGCGACTCGCGATCGGTAAGGTATGGCTCGATGAATGAAGGCCACTCCGCAGAGATGGACTTCGAGATCTTGGCGTAGCCGTAGCCCGGCAGGTCGGCAAAGATCATCTTCGCGGGTGCATTCGGCGAGGTGGAGAGGGCAAAGAAGTTGATGGCCCGTGTGCGGCCGGGCGTGGACGAGACCCGGGCGACGGTCGTTCCCAGCAACGCATTGATCAGGCTGGACTTACCGACGTTGGAGCGGCCCAGAAACGCGACCTCAGGCACCGTGGGGGCAGGGAAATGCGACGGACTGGTGGCCGAGAGCAGGAACTTTACGGAGACCTTCACGCTGTTAAGTGTAGCGGGCGCGGAGAGATTCTCCGCGCCGCTATTGGTTTCCAGTCCTGACTACTTACGAACGGTCAGAGGAGATGTAAGGGTGAAGTTGATGAGGGTCTCCGCGGGGATCGTGACATCCTTGTTTCCGGTGAAGGCCGCACCAGCTGTGCCGGCTCCGGCGCCGGAGGCAGCACCGATGGCAGCGCCCTTACCGCCGCCAGCCAGGCCGCCAATCAAGGCGCCCAGACCGGCGCCGCCGGCGATGAATCCGGTAGTACGCTTGCCCTTACCCTTCACTGCGACCTCGTAGGGGGAGGAGGAAACGCGCATTCCACCGATCTCGCTCAACTCGATGCCGAGAGCTCCCGCGCCCTTGAAACGTCCTTGTCCCTTGGCCGCGATCACAGTGCCGCTCACTTCGGTGCCGCGGGGGAAGACGGTGGTTTCGCCGACGACGATCGGGGAGTTCAGCACGCCACTCCAGCCGTCACCCACATTGGAGGCTTTGGCGGAGATGGTCTGGTTTACGCGGACTCCCACCCGGGTGCCATCCGGAACCGTCAGCGTGGTGACGACCGGGGCGGCGGGACGGGCAGCGCGAGCGGCCGGCGGCGGGGCCGGGGCAGCAGAGTTACCAGTAGCGGTTGCGGGCGCCGTTCCGCTGGGCGCCGGCTGACCATTTACCGGCAGGCTGGCGCTGTCAGGCGACTGCCCTGGAGGTGTCGTGGGCTGTGAGCTCTTGCATCCGGTGAAACCGACCGTGGCCAAAATAAGGGCGGCTACGAGAGAAAACGAACGAGACATGCGAAGTCCTTTCTTACTGATCGTGCGTGTGGACTGGAACGATACCTTTGCTTGGATGGCTATAGTACGTGAAAGTGTTGGTTGATCCTTTGTTATGTTAAGGTGCCATTTATGTTTCATTTCCGGAAACTTTGGTTTCAGACCTGCCTCTGCCTCGGAACGACATCCCTGACGTATGCGCAGCAGCGCGTCCCCGTACCGATCCATGAGCTGGTCACGGCGCACCATGGCAAGGTTGCCGTTTACGCGCGGCAACTCAACACCGGCAAAGTCATTGCAGTGGACGAGGATGCACCGGTCCAGACCGCCTCTGTCATTAAGCTGACGATGCTGTATGAAGCCATGGAGCAGATCCGTGACGGCAAGGCTAAATGGGACGAAAAGATCGTGCTGAAGCCGGGCGAGGCGGTCAGCGGCTCCGGCGTACTGACTTTTATGGATCCTCCTAAAGAGTTGACTCTGAAGGACGTTCTTACCCTGATGGTCATCCTGAGCGACAATACGGCTACCAACCTGGCGATCGACCGCTTCGGCGTGAAGGCGGTGAATGACCGCATTCTGGCGCTCGGCCTGAAAGACACGCACTTCTACAAGAAGGTGATGAAGCCCGCCACCGAGCCTATGCCCGAAGATCAGCCGAAGTTTGGCCTGGGAAAGACCACGGCACACGAGATGGCGATGGTGATGGAGAAGATCGGCCGTTGCGATCTGGGAGGTCCGGCACAGCCCCAGGACGAGGCTATCTGTCAGACCGCGCTGAACATGCTCCGGAATCAGTTCTACCGCAATACGATCCCGCGTTATCTGGAGACTCTGGACTCCAGCGAGGCCGGTTCAGCGATTGCCAATAAGACCGGTTCATTGAATGCAGTGCGGAATGATGTGGCGATCGTGGCGGCCAAATCGGGACCTATCGTGATCAGCATCTTCACCTGGCAGAACAAGGACACGAGCTGGACGACGGATAACGAGGGAGAGGGGACCATTGCCAAAATTGCACGGGAAATTGTGAAGGAATGGTCTCCGGAGGGCCTGGACGGCCGGCAGATGAAGCCGGGATTGGGTCTGAAGTAGTAGATTAGTGGTATCACCCCGTCTAATATTTCAGGTGGTCATGCACGACGAGCTAAAACCGAGTCAAGCGCAGCAGCCCGCCCGTCAGGTGACGGGATGGATTCGTGACTTCGTTATTTCCATCGCGATCTCGGCGTTTATCATCGTCTTTCTTTACCAGCCGGTCGTGGTGGAAGGTACATCGATGCTGCCGAGGCTCGAAGATCAGGACCGCCTGTTCATCAACAAGGTCGCATATCGCGTCGGCGATATTCATCGCGGCGATGTGGTGGTGTTCAACTATCCGCGCGATCCTTCGAAGAGTTACATCAAACGCGTCATTGCGTTACCCGGCGACACGCTGGAGATTCGTCATGGCCGCGTGTACGTCAATGGCAATCTCGTACCGGAGCCATATGTGCCCGCGCGTTTCCGCGATGAGCGTTCCGTGGTGCTGCAGACGGTTGGTCCAGAGAGTTATTGGGTGATGGGTGACCATCGCTCGGTATCGAGCGACAGCCGTGACTTCGGGTCTGTGGGCCGGAAATATATCTACGGAAAAGCCGTGCTCGTCTTCTGGCCCTTCGACCAGATGGGCGTAGTGCGCTGACCCTTGTCTCTGACGGTCGCGTTCCCTTGTAGTTAACCGTTGTTCTCCCTGAAGTCATCCCTTTAAAAGACAACCCTTTCTGACGAGACCTGCATCTTCCTGCCAGCCGGTTTTCCGGGATTGGAAACTGCGTGATGACGTGCGCGGCTATGGACTGCGGACACATGACGTGTGTCCAGGTGTGTGACCAATTGCGGGCCAGGTACCGAAAAAGTCTGCCGTCTCCCCACATAAAAATGGACGGCTCCTGAATGTGATGGCTCCTGGTGCAATGTGACGGCTCCCGGTGCGGCTTTTTTGGAGGCAGGATGAAGAACAACAGGAAATGCATGATGCGTGCGGCCATGCTCGTGGCCCTTGCGCTGTTAATGCCGGCCGTTGTGCTGGCGCAGTATCGTGCCGGACTGCAGGGGTCGGTGACTGATCCGGATGGGGCTGTGATTCCCAATGCAAAGATCACTCTGGTCGATAAGGCGACGAACCGGACACTGCAAACCACATCAAACGCGGATGGAACATATTCGTTCTCGCGCCTCGCTCCTTCGAACTACATGCTGACGGTGGAAGCCACCGGCTTCGTGAAAGAGCAACTTTCCAACATCACGGTGCAAGGCGAGGTGACGACGGGCCTGGATGTGAAGCTCCATGTCGGCGCTGTGACCGAAACCGTGCAAGTGACCGATGCTACACCGCTGATCAACACGCAGAACGCACAGGTAGGCGGAACGATTTCGACAGAGCAAATACAGTCGCTGCCATCAACCGGCCGCGATCCGTTCCAATTACTGCAGCTTGCTCCCGGCATGTTTGGTGATTCATCCCGTGCGGGCGCCGGCGGCGCTAGTAATCTTCCGGGGAATGCCGGCCCCGGCGGAGCGAGCACGACGAGCAGCATCTTTCAGACAGAGAATCAGGCACAGGTAAGCGCGAACGGCACCCGCAATATCTCCAATAACATGCAGGTCGATGGTGTATCGGTCAATAGCCTCGCATGGGGCGGCGCCGCTGTGATCACACCGAATGAAGAGAGCGTTAAGGAAGTTCGCGTCTCGGCGAATCCCTACGATGCTGAAAGCGGACATAATAGCGGCGGCCAGGTGCAGGTCGTGTCGAAGGCCGGCTCCAATAGCTGGCATGGCAGCGGCTTCTTTAAGTTTCACCGGCCAGGACTGAATGCTTATCAGCGGTACAACGGACCAGGTACAAAGACACTGCGTGATTCCAATAAGTTCAACCAATTCGGTGGCAGTGTCGGTGGGCCGATCTGGAAGGATAAGCTCTTCTTCTTCTTCTCTTACGAGACGCTGCGAAATAACAGCATCAGTTTTGGCAACGATTGGTATGAGACTCCGCAATACATCCAGACTTTAGCCAGCCGTAAAGCAAATGGCATCGGTACGCGCTTGTACAACTACAAGGGTATGGGAGTCTCCTATACCGGTATCAATGCCAAAACCTGCAGCGACATTGGTCTTTCGTCCGCGAGTTGCCGTGACGTGAATGGAGGGCTCGATCTAGGATCTCCAACGTCAACTGCTCTGGGAACTCCTGATCCCACCTATGTCAGCAGCGGAACACCTGGTGTAGGAGGTGGATTCGATGGGGTTCCCGATGTCTTCAATGTCACCACCGCCAATCCAGTTCAAAATACATTCCAACAGTTTCAAGGACGAGCAGACGCACAGATCACGCATCATGATCTGTTGACTTACACCATGTATTGGGTCCCGAGCAATTCAACCTCGTACAACGGCCCGATTCGTTCCGCAAACCTTTGGCATTCGAACCGTTTGAACTATGCCGCATCTCTGCTGTGGAACCACACCTTTAACCCGACGCTGGTAAATGAAGCGCGTGGGAATGTAACTCGCTGGTACTTCAATGAAGTAACCTCGAACCCACAGGAACCGTGGGGATTACCGACGCTTACCACCGATGTGCCGGGAACCATGCAGACCGCCCTTCAGCCCGCAGGAGCACCCGGGCCGGGAGTTTTTTATCAGACGACGTATAACTTCCGCGATGTGGTGACCAAGACTGTCAGTTCTCACACTATCAAGGCCGGAGCAGATCTCTATTGGGAGCAGGACAATGATGTGCAGGCGGGTGCAGCTCGGCCGCAGTACTTCTTTCGCAATCTATGGGATGTAGCAAACGACGTGCCGTACAAAGAGAGCGGTAACTTTGACCCTCGCACCGGTTCCCCGACGTCGAACAAGAAATATATCCGTTCTAACATCTGGGCGGGCTTTATCCAGGATGACTGGAAAGCGCTTCCAAATCTGACACTCAACTTTGGCCTGCGTTGGGAGTACTTCACCCCGGTGCGCGAGAAGTACAACAACCTCAGCAATGTTGTTCTCGGCCAAGGGAATGCACTCCTGACCGGAGCTTCCATTCGCGTTGGTGGGGATCTCTACGGGGCATCCAAGAACAATTGGGGTCCTCAGGTTGGTTTTGCTTTCACACCGAAGATGGCCTGGAGTAAGCCTTTTGTTATCCGCGGCGGTTTTGGCATTGGCTACAATCGCATGCAGCAGGCCATCACGTTGAATGGCCGCGCCAATCCTCCGCTGGTTACAAATCTTACGCTGCAGTGTACTAATGTGAATGCTCGTACCGGATGCGGCAGCATCCTGTATCAGACTCCCAGTACCCCAACCTCATTTGATGGATATCCCTCCAATCCATCTGCAAAGCAGACCTTTGACTCTAAGGGATTGCCTGTGGGCGGGACGGCACTTTCTCTGACTGGGTTCCCCCTCTCCTTGCAGACTCCTGTGACCTACGGTTATTCCCTGACCGCAAGTCAGGAGCTTGGCGGAAACTGGGTGGCGACCGTTGGATATCAGGGAAGCTCTACCCGACACTACACGCGCCAGTTGAACCTCAATTGGAACTATCCAAACATTCGAGATTCCCGCATTCAAAACATGTACTACTACGTGAATGATGCCAATGCGAACTTCAATGCGGGATGGGTCGAGCTGAATCATCGCTTCTCGCGCATGTTCGATATCGATGCGCAGTATCGCTATGCAAAGTCGATGGATAACGGATCGAACGATTACTACATTGGCGAGTACCCATATGACATTCGCTACGCTACCGGCCCCTCAGACTATGACGTAAAACACAATGTCAAGCTGTATGGAACCTTCCGCCCGGTACTCTTCCGCGGGAATGACTGGAAAGAGAAGATTGCCGGCAACTGGGAGTTCAGCGGCATTATGAACTGGCACTCGGGTTATCCCTGGCAGCCTCTCTACTCCAACTATGGCGGTAACATCGTATATAGCGGCAGCGGGTACAGCTCACTGCGTGCAGGCGGCTACCGGGGCGGAGCAGGCACCAGCCAGAGCAACGATGCCTTCAAAACCGGCAGCAACTATGGCGGAGATGCGCTGAAATATTTCACAGTTCCCAACTACACCGCAGGCTCGGGAATTCCTCCGGCGCCTGGCGTCGGGCGTAACAGTCTTCGTGGGCCCGGATATTTCAATCTGGATATGACCGCGCAAAAGGGCTTCGGGCTGCCGAAGTGGGGCTTTCTGGGAGAGAATGCAAAGTTCGTGGTTCGCGCCGATTTCTTCAATATTCTCAACAAGCTCAACCTGGATCCGACAAGCATCACCAATACCATCAGTGCCGATGGCATTGTGTCGAACAAGCAGTTCGGCATCGCGCAACGCGGTCTTGGTGCGCGCGTGATCGAATTCACCGGTCGTTTCAATTTCTAACCACAGTCTGAAGGGAGCGCCGCGACGGTTTCTGCCGTCGCGGCGTTATTTTGCGTCCAAGGAAGTAAGGGGAGACCATGCGTCGCTGGATTCAATCTTTGTCGGTGCTCGTAGTAGCCATTGCCGCGTCCATGCAGGCGCAGGATTTTGAACAGGTTGTTGTCAATGCTCGAGATCAGGGAACACCTCTGACTCACTTCTGGGAGGAGATGTTCGGTTCCGGCCGCGCCATTCTCACATTGCGAGAGAGTTACCGGCAGGATCTGCGGACGGTGAAGAAGGCAACAGGATTCACCTATGTGCGTCCGCACGGCATCTTCATGGATGAGGTTGGCCTCTTCGATGTGGATGCGCAGGGAAAGCCCGTCTACAACTTTTCCTACATTGACCAGATCTATGACGGCCTTTTGGAGGATGGTGTAAAGCCGTTTGTGGAATTGAGCTTTATGCCGAAGAAGCTGGCGGCTGATCCGAATCAAGTGCACGCCTTCTGGTACAAGCAGAACATCTCGCCGCCGAAAGACTATGCGTTATGGGATGACATGATTCGCTCCTTCGCCCGGCATCTTGTCGCTCGATACGGCATCGATGAAGTGGCCACCTGGTATTTCGAGGTATGGAATGAACCGAACCTCGACTTCTGGGGCGGTAAGCCCTCCATGCCGACCTACTACGATCTCTATGACCACACCGCCCGCGCTCTGAAGGGCGTGAACGATCGTATCCGCGTCGGTGGTCCGTCCACGGCACAGGCCGCTTACGCCGGTGAGTTTCTGGCGCACTGCAAGCAGGCCGACGTTCCCGTGGATTTTGTCTCCAGCCATGTCTATGCCAACGACACGGCGAAAGATGTCTTCAAGACCGAGGAGCGGATTCCGCGCGACAGCATGGTGTGTCGCGCAGTCAGCAAAGTGCACACCGAGATTGCGGCATCGGCTTATCCAGATATTCCATTCATCTTGAGTGAATACAACGCAAGTTATGCCAATGAGCCAAACGTGACGGACTCCATCTTCATGGGGCCGTGGCTGGCTGACACGATACGGCAGTGCGATGGCCTGGTCGACGTGATGAGTTACTGGACCTTCTCCGATGTCTTTGAGGAGCAAGGTGTTGTGAAGACACCGTTTTACGGCGGATTTGGCTTGCTTGCGGAGCGCGGGATTCCGAAGCCGGCCTTCAACGCGTTTGTTTTGCTGCACAAGTTGGGAGATCGCCGTCTGGAACTGGATAGCGACGATGCGCTGGCGACAAAAACGAAATCGGGTGCGCTGGCGATTGCTGTGTGGAACTACGCACCCCCGGCGGGAACCGGAGCATCGTATACACAGGAGACTTATGACGGTGTCCCCGAAAAGACCTTCGAGGTGGTGGTGAAGGGTAGAGGGGCGGTCTCCGCGACAGTATGGCGCCTTGATGCAAACCACGGCAATGTAGTGAAGGCATATGACGACATGGGTAGGCCGGCAACGCCGACCCAGGCACAGATTGCAGCACTGAAGAAAGCCGGCGCCCTGGCCGCGCCGGAGAGGCTTGCAGTTCGTGGTGGCAAGCTGGCGGTGCATGTTCCGGCGCAGGGCCTGGCGCTGGTGGAGATTCGTTGAACCGGAGAGATGCGCTGAAACTGGTTGCCGCTGGTGCGGCAGGACTGGGACTGAACGAAACAGCGCTTGCCTTCCCATTTGGCAGTGCAAAAAAGCGGGAGCTTACCGCGCCTGAGGATGCGTTTCTCGAGGATCTGACTCAGGCGGGTTGCCGCTACTTCTGGGAAGAGGCAAGCGACAAGACCGGTCAGGTGCGTGATCGCGCCCTGGCCCAGATCCCGTCGTCTCATGGCAAAGAGAGCCGGCGTGTCTCCAGCATCGCCGCAACCGGGTTCGGTCTGACGGCATTGTGTATCGCTGACTGGCGTGGTTACCTGCCACGCAACGATATTCGTCTGCGTGTGCTGCACACACTTCAGTACCACTGGGAGCAAATGCCGCAGGAGCACGGCTTCTTCTACCACTACAACGATATGGAGACGGGAGTACGCGCCTTCAAATGTGAGCTTTCTTCCATTGATACGTGCATCTTTCTGTGTGGCGCTCTCATGGCGCGAGAGTACTTCAAGAACACATCAGGTCTGGGGCCGCAGATCGCCGAGCTGGCAACGAAGATCTACGACCGTGTGGATTTTCCCTGGATGCTGAACAAGGAAACCCAGTTCAGCATGGGATGGACGCCGGAGTTCGGTTTTCTGGCTGTCCGCTGGCAGCATTACTGCGAGCTGATGATGCTGGTGCTGCTTGCCATTGGATCGAACACCCATCCGATCGATGGCATTTACTGGCAGTACTTTCGGCGGCCGATTGCGAGTTATTCCGGAATTCGCTATATCAGCGGGCCTGATCCGCTATTTACGCACCAGTTCTCGCATGCATGGTTCGACTTCCGCAATCTGCGCGATAAGTTTGCAAACTACTTCGATAACTCCATCTCCGCGACGCGGGCGCACAGGGCATTCTGCCTCTCGATGAAACAGTGGTACAACGACGACTACTGGGGTGTAACTGCCTCAGACTCGCAGCGCGGGTACCAGGCCTGGGGAGGTCCGCCGGTGCTTGGCCACATTGACGGCAGCGTGGTGCCGTGCGCTACGGCGGGGTCGGTGGCGTTTCTGCCCCAGGAATGCCTGCGGGTTCTGATGTCGCTGCGGGATCGCTATGGCAGGGAAGCCTGGGGAAGATACGGTTTTACCGATGCTTTGCGGCCCTCGGCGCACTGGTACAACGACGATGTCCTGGGAATCGACCAGGGAATCGGCGTACTGATGGCCGAGAATCTGCGTACCGAGATGATCTGGGCCACATTTATGCAGGCAGACGAGATCCGCCTCGCAATTACCAAATCGGGACTGCATACTCAGTAACCTCGAAAATTGGTGACAGGAATAATGTTACCGGTGGTACTTTCCTGGTTAACACTTCCGCAGGTTCTCCCCCGACGACCTACGCAATCCCGCTGAGAACGAAACATCGGATGCTATGTCACCGACGTATCGTGGCCCGATAGATCGGCCCGTACGACGGAATATCGCCGGATTAAAAACACTGCTGGAGCTATTTGTTTCGAGGTCCGGCTTCCGTGCAGTCTTGCCGTCTTGGTTCTCTCTTCACCTTGTGGAAACGTGTGTGCGCGTTTCTGCCCGTCTTCCCGCTCGTGCTTGCTGCTGCCGTCTTCGCGACGGTTCCCTCCGCAGCGCAGGTGTTCCAGTTCCCATCGGCGGTTGCCGTGGGGACCGGCAATAGCACCCAGACCATCACGGTTCCGATAACCTCCGCCGGAACACTCGGTTCAATCGCGGTAGGCACGCAGGGACTTACGGGATACGACTTCTCACAGGTCAGCGGCGGGACCTGCAATAGCAATATCGGCACGAATTATCTCGTGGGGCAGAGCTGTTCGGTCTCAGTGCAGTTCGCGCCGCAATCGCCCGGCCTGCGCTCCGGCGGCATTGTTCTGAAGAGTGGCAGCGGCACGGTGATGGGGTGGGTTCTCTTGAGCGGAACCGGCTCCGGCCCCCTGGTTGGCTGGTTGCCCGGTACGATGTCCACGGTCGTGGGCGACGGAACCTGGATCTATCGTGGCGACGGTATGCAAGCTACGGCGTCAACCCTGTTTCTACCCCAGGGCATCGTGGTGGACGCTGCGGGAAACCTCTACGTCACTGACTCCAGCAGCAATCGTGTCCGGCGGATCGATGCTCAGACCCAGGTGATTACCACGATTGCCGGGGACGGTAACCCCGGATACACCGGTGACGGCGGTCCCGCGACGGGAGCTTCTGTTAGCAATCCCACGGGGTTAGCGCTGGATGGGCTGGGCAATCTCTACATCGCCGACAACTACAACCACGTAGTTCGTGCGGTGGACCTTGCTACGAACATCATCCGTACCGTCGCCGGAACGGGAACAGCCGGCTACTCTGGCGATGGAAGCGCAGCAACCTCCGCCCGTCTAAATGGACCGAATGGGCTTGCTGTCGATCCGGCAGCCGGAGTGCTTTACATTGCCGATACCGGTAACAGCGCGGTGCGCAAGCTGGACTTGGTAACAGGGAACATCAATGCCTTTGCCGGAACCGGCGTGGCAGGGTACAGCGGCGATGGAGGCAGTGCCGTTTCGGCGCAGCTCAATCTTCCCTGGGGAGTCGCTGTCGCGGCCGATGGTCACGTATGTATCGCGGACCAGACGAATCACATGGTGCGGTGCGTCACTTCCGGCGTGATCCAGCATGTTGCCGGAACGGGGACAGCAGGATTCTCCGGTGATGGCAGTGCGGCCTCAGGCGCTCAGCTGCGTTACCCGGGAGCGTTGTTATTCGATGTCGCCGGAAACCTGCTGATCTCTGACACCAGCAACAACCGTGTGCGCCGCATCAATGCCGTCACCGGGCTGATCGAGACCATTACCGGCACGGGCGGACAGTCTTTCCAGGGAGATGATGGACCGGCTAATGCGGCCATGGTCTATGGTCCGTACTCGATGGCGCTGGATGGTTACGGCAACCTGTACATCGCGGATATGTTCCACAATCGCGTCCGCAAGATCACGACGAATCTCGCAAAGATGACCTTTGACCCTATTCGCGTAGGACGCACCTCGCCGACGCAAACGATTACCGTCGAGAACGCCGGCAACGCGCTGATGGCGAGTACCAATGTTGTGACTGTATCGAATGCCTCGCTGGACAGTTCATTGACTACCTGTGGCGCCAATACTCCTCTGGCGAGCTCCGCAAGCTGTGTGGTTGGTGCGCAGTTCAATCCTCAGGTAATCGGAAGCCCAGTCAATGGCAGCATTGAGGTGCAGTCCGCCGCCATCAATGCGCCGGCGGTCCTTCAGTTGAGCGGCGAAGTGCTTACGCTCGACCCGACGACGGTAAACCTCTCCTCGAGTGCCAATCCTTCCGCGCTTGGTGCTGCGGTGACGTTTACAGCTCAGGTGCTGACCAGTGGGACCAATATCCCCACCGGAAAAATCACCTTCTATGACGGCTCGACGTCTCTTGGGGCGGTCAACCTAGCGCCAGGTGTTGCAACGCTGACGGCCGGTTCGCTCACGTTGGGTAGCCATTCCATCACCGCCAGCTATGAGGGCGATGTATCGAATAACCCCAGTACCTCTTCGGCACTGATTCAGGTGGTTAAGCAGGCAGCAACGGTAAGCCTTGGCTCCAGCCTGAATCCATCTGTTATCAAGCAGCAGGTGACGTTTACGGCTACCGTAACGGCTGCCGGTTCTCCTACTGGGACGATCACCTTTCAGGACGGCTCGGCCACACTTGGAGCGATACCGATCAACGGCTCCGGGGTTGCAACGATAACGGTCAATACTCTTAGCGTCGGCGCTCATAGCATTACAGCGAGCTACAGCGGAGATACCAATACCATCGGTGCTGTTTCCAGCGTGTGGCCGCAAACGGTCAATAAGGACACGAGTTCGACGACACTCGGGGCGGCGCCCTCGTCGATCAAAGCGGGTGAACCCTTAACCTTGACGGCTACTGTGAGCAACAGCGGATTGGTTGCGGTGACCGGCTCGGTGACCTTCAAAGATGGCTCGAATACTCTGGGCACTGCGAACCTGAATGGCAGTGGCATTGCTACATGGACAGCTACAGGCCTGAGCGGCGGCACACATTCCTTCACTGCTGTCTATAGCGGTGATACGAACAACTCCACCAGCACTTCGGCACTGAACTTTACCGTCGATACCATCTCCACCACGACGTTATTGTCTTCCAATGTGCCTACGGTGGATGCCGGAGCTCCATTACAACTGTCAGCGACGGTGACTCCATCGCAAACCACCGGTGGAACGGTTACGGGAACGGTCACCTTCTATGATGGGGCAACTCTCCTGAATACCGTGACTCTGCCTGCCAACGGTGTGGCGCCGTTGATAACGACGTCACTTTCAGTTGGATCGCACACCTTGAGTGCGATCTATAACGGCAGTACGAACTACGCAACCAGCAACTCCAACATCACACCGGTGACCGTCCGGCAGGCTACGACCCAGACAGTGATCACGAGCAATGGATCTCCGGCGATTGCTGGAAGCGTCGTGACCTTCTCGATTACCGTCACTGGTTCGGGCGGAATTCCGGCGGGCTCGGTAATTGTCAAAGACAACGGGGGCCCCCTTGCAACGGTTTCGTTGAATGGCGGTAGGGCTACCTTGTCAGTCGCCACTCTCTCTGTCGGGGATCACCTCATCACGGCAGACTATGCGGGTGACGCAAATAATACCGGATCTAGCTCGAATACTTCGCAGAAGATCGTGCAGGCGACGACCACCCTGCGGGTGGCTGCGAGCGCAAACCCCACGGTAAGCGGTCAGCAGGTTTCACTCGTGGCTACCGCGACCAGTAATGGCGGAGTTCCTCCAGGCCAGGTGCAGTTCCTGGATGGCGGTGTGGCGATTGGGACGGCAACTCTCAATGGCAGCGGAGTTGCAAGCGTGCAGACGTCGTCCTTGACGCCGGGGATTCACACCATCACTGCGGTCTACGCGGGCAATGCAACGTATACCCCAGCAACGTCGACTGCGCTTTCCCTGACGGTGCTACAAGCGATCACGGTCGCCGTCGTGTCCGATACCAATCCTTCGATTGCCGGCCGCAGCGTGCAGTTTACAGCGACTGTCACAGGAGGCAGCAATCTCACGGGAACGGTGACGTTCAAGGATGGTTCGGCATCGCTCTCGACAGCTCCCTTGCAGAACGGCGTGGCTACTTTCTCGACCGCGAACCTTGCAGTAGGCACGCATTCCATTACCGCCACATACAGCGGCGATAGTACAAATGCTTCGGCCAGCTCTCAAGTGTGGCCGCAACAGATTACTTCCGCGACGACGACCGTGCAGGGGGCTCCCAGCGCGACAACCCTGATCTATGGTGCGGCACTCACGGTGCAGGTCCAGGTGACGGGCAACGGCGGCGATGTTAGCGGGCAGGTGACGTTGCTTGACGGCGCAACATCTGTGGCATCCGGGACGCTTGGTGCCAATGGTGCGGCGACCCTGATCACGTCTTCGCTCACGATCGGGCCGCATACGCTCATCGTTCATTACGCCGGCGATGCGAAGAATACGGCGGCTGATTCGTCATCCATTCAGGTATTGGTACGACAGAACAGCCAGGTCGCACTGGTATCAAGCCTCAACCCGGCGCTTACGGGACAGGCAGTGGTGCTGACGGCGAAGGTCACCAATGTAGACGGCAAGCCGACGGGATCGATCACGTTCCTCGATGGTGGCTCATTGCTTGGACAGGCCACGCTGGATGCAAATGGCAATGCCAGCATCTCGAGCGCTACGTTGGTTGCAGGCAAGCACGTTATCACCGCTCAGTACAGCGGCGATACGCTCAACCTGACGAGCTCCGCAGCGCTGACGCAGGAGATGGATCTACGGCCCACGACAACCGGCCTGAGTGTCTCTGCCACTTCGTTGCAGACCGGCCAGACCGTCACTCTGGTGGCAGTGGTACGGGGCACGGGGCCGGTGATGCCGACCGGTGCTGTCCTCTTCAGCTCGGGTACGACAACGCTTGGCACTGCCACTGTTGATACGAATGGTCTTGCAACCCTGACGGTATCGCCGTCAGCGGCAACGTACCATGTGGTGGCGACATACAGCGGAGACTTTCTGTATGCCGGCTCGGCCTCATCATCGACCGATGTGGTGGTTTCTCAGGCGCAGCAGTTTACCCTTGCATTGTCCCCGTCAAAGATCAATCTGACCGGCGGCGATCATGCTACGGTAACGCTGTCTATCGCCTCGTTGAACGGCTTTAGCGACACGCTGAATCTCGGATGTAATGGTCTTCCGTTTGCCGCAACCTGTACGTTCTCGCCGAATTCGTTGAAGTTGGGCGCGAACATTACACAACAGGTACAGCTCCAGATCGATACCGGCAATCCGCTGGGCGCGGGAGCGTCCGCGAGTGTACGCAGGACGGACACACCGATTCTGGCTACGATCCTGTGGCCTGGCGCGACCGTACTTGGTCTATTGGGTATGGGCATGCGTAAGCGCCGCCGCTGGCTGGGAAGTCTGCTGATGGCCCTGGCAATGATCGGTATTGCCGGCGGAATGACTGGTTGCACTGGCGCTCTGCATACCAATACGACGCCGACTGGCTCCTATACCTTCCAGGTCACTGGAGTTGGAACGACCAGCGGTGCGAAACAGGCGATAGACGTCACTCTTACGGTGGGGCAGTAATCATGCGGCTGTGGTTCGCCGCGATCGCGGCTCTATCGATAGCTTTGGGATGCAGTGTGTCTGCGGACGCGCAGGCCGTTGCCGCGGGAAGGGGCCCGGGTCCGCACGTGATGGCCGGCGGCGGACTCAGCATCTTTCAGTCTGACTATGGTCAGCGTCAGCTTGGCGGTGTCACCCTGTGGGGTGACGCCAGCATCAGCCACCGCTGGGGCATAGAAGGAGAGGCGCGCTGGTTGCGGCTTCATAACGATCCCAATGGAAGCAACCAGTCAACGTATCTCGCCGGTCCACGCTTCAACCTCATGACCCGTAACGTGCGGCCGTATGTAAAGGGTTTAGCCGGCGTCGGGCACTTCAACTTTCCCTTTGGTTATGCGAACGGCAACTACTTCGTCGCCGCTCCTGGAGGTGGGGTGGAGTGGTATCACAAGCGCTTTGCCGTGAAGGTGGTGGATGTGGAGTACCAGATGTGGCCGCAGTTTTCGTATGGGGCGATTCATCCGTATGGGATCTCGACGGGTATTACCTTCCGTCTATGGCAGGGTAAGTCGATGATGTCGGAGCAGTAGGAATTGAGCGCCACAATATCGGGTGCCCCACATACCAGGGTCCCCAGCGAACAAAGTTCGCTGGGGTGGATACGCGAAGCTTATGTGGAGGTATCGAGCGAAGCTCGATCCGCTTTTCCGCTCAGAGAGAAAGCATGGGGAGAGAAGCAGATTTCTCCGCTGCACTACGAAATGACAAACAAAAGGTTCGAGCTGCGCTCGAATGCCCACGTCCCAAAATCGGGACATGGGGCACCCGGTGTATGG
Source organism: Terriglobus sp. 2YAB30_2 (assembly GCF_052114765.1). Taxonomy (NCBI): domain Bacteria; kingdom Pseudomonadati; phylum Acidobacteriota; class Terriglobia; order Terriglobales; family Acidobacteriaceae; genus Terriglobus; species Terriglobus sp. 2YAB30_2. The sequence goes on along the minus strand of NZ_JBFRFJ010000003.1, from coordinate 246,310 downwards.
GTTTAATGCATGACCTCGGCTTCGCGCAGGAAGTCGTAGCTGGCTGAAGGATTGGGATGGATGTTGGTGACGCGGCGGGAATGGACGACCGTGTTGTCCAGATACCAGAGATTTACGCCGGCGGCGTCTTCTGCCAACAACTGTTGAATGTGAACGTAGATGGGACGGCGCTTTGCCTGGTCGGGCTCAACAGATGCCTCTGCAATCAGTCTGTCCACTTCAGGATTGCTGTAATGGCCACGGTTCGCGCCCTTGGGCGGGAAGCTCTTTGAGGAGACGGTGTAGCGGAAAATGTCCGGATCTTCGTTCGATCCGATCCAGCGCAGGCCGTAGATCTGGAAGGCTCCTTTGGTGACGTCCGCGTAGAAGGTGCCGAACTCGTTCGAACGGATTTGCAGGTCAATCCCGACGGCGCGTAGTTGCTGTTGCAGGATGGCTGCCAGCAGACGGGTGGTCTCATCGGTCGAGGTCTTCATCGTCAACTGAAAGCGCGATCCATTCGGCCGCACCGGGAAGCCCGCAGTGTCAAGAAGTTTGCGGGCGCGCTCAGGGTTGAAGGATAAGTCGGGTAGCTCCGTAGCTGCTGCCTGTGCCCAGTGGCCGTTGGGTAGAAGCGATGCTGCCGGGCGCGCATGATCGCGGAAGAGCGCGTGAAGGATGGGCTGACGATTGATGGCGAGCGCAATTGCCTGCCGCACCTCGCGATGCTTCAGCAGGGTGTCGTTACAGTTGAAGTTGATGTAGTTCAGGATGGAGCCGGGGCCTACATCGGTAATGATCTCTTTCTCGTTGCGCATCGCCCACACCATATCCTGCGTGATGACGTTCGAGGCAATGTCGGCGGAGCCTTTGCGCAGCTCCAGGGCAGTCGTCACAGCATCGGGGATGACGGCAAAGCGTACGCGCTCGATCTTTGGTACCCCTGACCAGCTCTGCGGATTGCGTTCGACGACGACCTCTTTGTCGACCACCTGAGAGACAAAACGGAAAGGGCCGCTGCCGATGGGCGCCGCTCCAAGCTCTTTGCCGCTGCCTCGCGGGACGATGCCGAAGAGGCCGTCGGAGAGATTGAAGAGCAGGGAAGCGTCGGGCTTATCGAGGTGCAACACCAGGGTGTAGGGATCGGGCGTCTCAACCTGCTTGATGGCGGAGAGGCTGGCTCCCTTGCTGGTAACGATGGAACCATCCTGCAAGGAACGGATGGTGTAGGCCACGTCTTCGGCGGTGAGTGGGCGGCCATCATGGAAGGTGACGCCGTGGCGGATGTGGAAGACCATGCGCGTGGGCTCGGGCTGCTCCCAACGCTCCGCGATCCAGGGCTGCGGGTTGTAATGCTCGTCCTTGTGGACCAACGGATCGAAGATCAGTCCGCCGATACGTTCCGACTGTGCGTCGGTGCCAATGCGGAGGTCGAGGTTGTTCGGGCTCGACTCGATGACCATCACCACCATGTTGCCTTCGGGCTTTGTACGGCAGCCTGTGGCAAGCGTAAGTGCAATGAGAGGCAAGGCGGTAAGTAGCCTAGCGTGCATCCGTTACCCTTCCCAGGACGACAGGTCGCGATGCGCCGGTGGCAGAAGGAACATTGCCCGGCAGGTCATGCCAGGTGAGCCACGCCAGCAGGGCAAAGGCTGCTGCCTCCTTGGCCTCTGCGGGCAGGCCGAAGGTTTCGATGGGGACGAAGGTGACACCCAGTGGCTCCAGCCGTGCCCGCAGCATTCGCATCAGTGTGGCGTTCTTCGCTCCACCGCCGGCGGGGATGAAGTCCGTTCCCGCAGCAAGAGGAGCATTCATGCCGAGATGCGGCCACACAAATGTCCTGTAGGCATGGGCGATGCTTTCGGCGGTAAGCGCAGTTGCCGTGGCGATGATGTCTTCGCCGCGGGCCTTGCCGCTGAGCTTCAGCAGCTTGTCGACGAAGGAGGCGCCATACTGCTCGCGTCCGGTGGACTTCGGAGGAGCTGCGGCGAAGTAAGGATCGCGCATCAGCGTGTCCAGTACCGGTTGCAGGACAACGCCGCGCTTCGCAGTGGCTCCATTGCGGTCATAAGGCTTCTGGAAGAGACGCTGCATCAGTGCATCGACGACCATGTTTGCCGGGCCGGTGTCGAAGGCGAGCAGCCTGTCTGCGCCGGTGTTGGCTGGAATGGCGGAGAGATTGGCGATGCCGCCGAGGTTCTGCAGCACGCGATTGCGTTTGGCGTGCGCGAAGACGGCGTAGTCCAGCATCGGCACCAGAGGTGCGGCATGCCCGCCGGCGGCCATATCAGCGGGACGGAAGTCGCTGATGACCGGAATGCGAAGGCGTTCAGCAATGCAGCTTGCTTCGCCGAGCTGCCAGGTGCACTTCAGCGGTCTACCCAGATAGGGTGATGCCGCGCCCTGGTGGTAGATCGTCTGTCCGTGAACGCCAACCAGCGATGCTCTGCGTTTTGATGTTGCGAGAGTCTGTGCAATGCAGTCGGCGTAGACCTCGCCCAGCCGCCAGTGCAGCCGCGCCATCTCTGCCGCAGAGATCGATTGGGCATCCATCGCCGCCAGTACTGCATTGCGCAGTGCCTTGGGATACGGGAAGGCACGGTGTTCCAGCAGCTTTAGTTTCGGTGCGTGCTTGCCGGGAGCGATGCGAACGACAGCAACATCAACACCGTCGGCGGAGGTGCCGGACATCACGCCGGCGACAGTCATTGCCGCAGGTTCGCGTACGGGCTGTTGCTTGCTCATGCCTGTCCCTCCAGCTCGCGCTTCAGCTCGTCCAGTAGTTGAAGGGCCTGCATCGGCGTAAGTGAGTTGATATCGGTTTCCTGCAGGCGATCGACAATCTTCTGCGAGAGCGGCGTGAAGATGGTCATCTGCAGGGCGGGCTGGGGAGGAGCCGGAATCGCTCCGCGTACCGAGGCGTTCTCCGCCTTCTCATGCAAGCGCAGCACGTCGCGCGCGCGATCGATGACTGTCTGGGGCAGCCCGGCGAGCCGGGCGACGTCGATACCGTAGCTTTTGTTTGCAGGGCCGCGTTCCACGGCGTGCAGAAAGACGATACCGGTAGAGGTCTCCTTGCAGGCGACCCGCAGATTCTCGAGCTTCGATAGCTGATCGCTCAGCAAGGTGAGCTCGTGGTAGTGCGTGGCGAAGAGCGTGCGTGCACCGATGCGGTTGTGCAGATGCTCGACGGTTGCCCAGGCGAGCGAAAGGCCATCGTAGGTTGCCGTGCCGCGTCCCATCTCGTCGAGCAGGACGAGCGAACGTTCGGTTGCGGTGTTCAGGATGGCGGCGGTCTCGGTCATCTCCACCATAAAGGTGGAGCGACCGCGCGAGACGTTGTCACTGGCGCCGATGCGGGTGTAGACGCGATCGACCAGGGAGAGCCGCATACGCTCTGCGGGAACGAAGCAACCCATCTGCGCCATGATGACCAGCAGTGCGGCCTGCCGCAGATAGGTAGACTTACCGCCCATGTTGGGGCCCGTGATCAGTAGCAGCGAAGGACCTTCCACGCCGTCCAGATGCAGGGAGTTGGGATGGAAACGCCCGCTGGCTGCAAGCTCCAACCGGCGCTCGACCACAGGATGGCGCCCGTTCACGGCCTCGTAAATGCAGCCCTCGGGTTCGATCTGCGGACGGATGTAGTTGCGCAGAGCGGCAAGGTGCGCGAAGCCGGCCATCAGGTCCATCTCCGCGACGCGGCGGGCGGTTTCTTTCAGACGATGGGCGGCGGCAAGCACGGTGGTGCGCAGCTCCGCGAAGATGCGTTTCTCGATCTCGACCGAACGCTCATGCGCGGTAAGGATCTTGGTCTCGTACTCCTTCAGCTCCGGCGTGGTGAAGCGCTCGGCATTGACCAGCGTCTGCTTGCGTTCGTAGTCAGCAGGAACGGAACCCAGGTTGGACTTCGTGATCTCGATGTAATAGCCGAAGACGGAGTTATACCGAACCTTCAGTGAAGAGATGCCGGTGCGTTCGCGCTCGCGTTCTTCGATGGCTGCAATCGACTGACGGCCGGACTGCGAGAGTGTACGCAGCTCATCAAGTTCGGCATCGCGGCCAGGCTGGATGAAGTTGCCATCGGCGAGCGTGACCGGCGGCTCCTCGGCGATGGTGTTGATGATGGTTGCATAGGCATCGGTGAGGGCATCGAAGCCTGAGGTCAGCACTTGCCAGCCTTCGGCCTTGAATGCCGCAGCTTCTGCCAGTACGGTCGGCAAGGCGCCAAGGGTGCGGCCCAGCGCCAGCACATCGCGTGGACCGGCGGAGTCCATGGAGACACGCGCCAGCAGGCGTTCCAGATCGAGGACGTTATCCAGGGCGCGGCGCAGTTGTTCGCGCAGTCGCAGCGAGCCGACCGCTTCATCAACGGCATCGAGACGGCGGTTGATGCAGGCCGCATCCGCCATGGGGCGCAGCAGTGCAGAACGCAGCAGGCGTTTGCCCATCGGTGTACAACACGTATCCAGTGCGTGGAAGAGCGTGCTCTCTACGCCTTCCTGCGTCCACAATGGCTCGACAAGCTCGAGGTTGCGCACAGAGACGGCATCGAGTTCAAGAGAGCTGCCGCGCTGGTAGTACTTTAGGCCATCGAGATGCTGCAGCTCGCCCTGCTTGGTGCTGCGCACGTAATGCACCAGCGCGCCGGCGGCAACTGCTGCGGCTGTATGACCGGCGAGACCGAAGCCGTCGAGCGAGTGCGTATGGAAGTGGCCTTGCAGCAAAGGAAGGGCATAGTCGGCGGTGAAGACCCAGTCTTCGACTGGAGTGCGGGTGCGCACGTCGAGTCCGGGAAGCTCGACCTCGTCGTCTGACAGCAGTCCAGCTTTGCCGGGATGAAAGCCTTCTGGGAGGACAAGCTCTACGGGCCGCAGACGGCCAAGCTCATCGAGAGCAAGAGAGAAGGCATCGGCTCCGCGGAACTCGGTGGAGCGGAAGTCGCCGGTGGAGAGATCGAGCACGGCGACTCCGAAGGCATCTTTGCCGACGGGCGCGAGGCTGGCGAGAAAGTTGTTCTCGTCGGAGCCGAGCGATGGATCGATGGCTGTGCCTGGAGTGAGCACACGGACGACCTCGCGGCGAACGATGGTCTTCACCGTCTTCGGGTCTTCCATCTGCTCGCACATCGCGATGCGGTAGCCCTTGCGCAGCAGGCGCTGGATGTAGGTTTCGGCGGCGTGGTAGGGAACGCCGCACATCGGGACGGACTTCTGCTTATCGCGGGCGGTCAATGTGAGCTGCAGCTCGCGCGAGACCTTGACGGCATCGTCGTAGAACAGCTCATAAAAGTCGCCCATGCGGAAGAAGATCAGGCAGTCCGGGTGGGCCTGTTGCGCCGCGGTGTACTGGCGCATAAACGGCGTCATGGCTGGCTGTGAAATCTCTGACACGGGACTTCAGAATACTTGTCCGGCCCTGTGTATTTCAGGGGCCGGAATCAGAGGCTCTCCGCCGGAGCCGGATGCGCGGCAAACTCACCGTTTACCAATGCCGCCGAGCGGCTGCGCCAGTAGAAGAACAAGGCTGAGGCGATGACGATCAGAGCTGCTGTCAGACCGATCCAGATGCCCTCGACACCCCATCCCTTCCAGAAGCAGAGGGCCATGCCGAGAGGAAGGCCAAAAGCCCAGTAGCCGAAGAGGTTGCTCAGCATTGGGACGCGCGTCAGGCCAAGCCCGCGCAGCGCTCCTGTGCCGATGGTCTGGACGGCATCGAAGACGGCGAAGGCCGCCGCCAGCCACAACAGTCGTGCACCTTCCGTCAGCACCGCGATATCAGTCGTATAGAGCGCGATCAACGGTCTGGGAAGTGCGATGAAGAGCACAGCCACGACGGCCATGAAGCTCACGCCGAGAATCATGGCCAGCCATCCGTCGCTGCGGGCGCGTTCGGGGTCTCCGGCTCCTACCGCGTGGCCAACGGCGACCGAGGCAGCGGCAGAGATGCCGAGAGGCACCATATACGCCAGCGCTGCATAGTTCAGCGCGATCTGGTGTGCGGCCAGGGCAATGGGAGAGACCTTTCCGGCAAGCACCGTGGAGAAGCCGAAGGCTCCGATCTCCAGGATGATCTGCAGCGCCGCAGGCAGGCCGATCCGGGCGAGATGCTGAATCTGCTGCCAGTGCGGGCCGGCCCATCGGGCAAAGAGTGGATGTCCGCGGCGGCGCTCATATCTCCAGGCGAAGCCCAGAAGCATCACGGCCATCATCACGCGCGAGAACACGGTGGAGAGGGCCGAACCGCGAACGCCCATCGCGGGCATGCCGAAGTGTCCATAGATCAGCACCCAGTTGCCGGCCCAGTTCACGATGTTGGCGGCGACGAAGGTGATGGTCACCAGGCGGCTCTGGCCCACGGCCTGCAGATATCTCCGTGACGCCGCATAGAGCAGCAGCGGCAGGGTTCCCCAGACCAGGGTACTGACGTAGTGCGAGGTCGGTTCTACCAGGGCAGATGCGACGCCGAAGTGGCCTACCATCTGGCCGAGCGACCAGACCAGCAGCATAAGAGGAGGGGTAGCGAGCAGGGCAACATAAACGCCCTGCGCCAGCCAGCGATGGCAGGCATCGTAGTCCTTGCGGCCATAGGCCTGCGAGACCATGGTGTCCAGACCGAGGATCAGGCCGATTCCGAAGAGGGAAGGCGCGTAATAGAGCGCATTGCCCAGGGCAACAGCTCCGATGCCGACCGGGCCGAGGCGGCCCACCATGATGACGTCGACGATGCCCTGCAGCATCCAGCCCAGCTCCGCCAGAACGACGGGGGTCGCCAGCCTCACCATTGACCACAGGTCCTGTTTCCAACTACGCATCCGGCGATTTTATCGGCTTTGCGCGGGTCACATCATCGTCCATGTGAATGTGCGGCTAAATCGGAGATCTGACGCGAATTTCGGTGGCTAAGCTGGTGAAAGTAAAAGCTGATGGCCGCGACCTTATATACTGGAAGTTCGCCATGTCTTTGCTCTGGCTCAGGGTCGCGGTTCTGCTGTATGGGGTTGCCAGCCTCGCGGTTTTGCCGGCGGCGCTGTATGAGCGCCCACGCTGGCGCCACATCGCCCTGCCTGCCGCCATCATGGGCGTTGTGTTTCAATTCGTTGCGCTGTCCGAGACGATGAATGCTGCTCACCATCGTGTGCCGGTTGAGGCGCGCGAGGTGCAGGCGCTGATGGCCATGTTGATTGCCGGAGCGTTTCTGCTGGTGTACTGGCGCTATCGCACGTTGCAGCTTGGCGTTTTCGCGCTGCCCATCGCGTTTACGCTGGCGCTGGTGGCTGCGTTTGTGCCCGGGCAGCACTTTGCAGACTCTGCCCTGGTGCGCAGCGGCTGGATCTGGCTGCACGTGTCTCTGCTCCTCGCGGCCTATGCGGCGATGATGGTCTCTTTGCTGGCAAGTGTGTTGTATCTCGTCCAGGAGCGCCGTCTGAAGACCAAAGGTCTTGGCTCTCTGGCCGGATGGTTGCCGCCGCTCGAGACCATGGACCAGATCGCGCTGAAGTCGCTGCTCTTCGGTCTGCCGTGTATGACCGGTGGTTTGCTGATTGGTTCCGTGGTCGCGCAGGAGACGGTTGGCCCGGCTTATTTCGCCGATCCGAAGGTCCTGCTCAGCTTCGGCATGTGGGTCGCGTACATCCTGATGATCCACATCCGGCGCATCTCCGGACTGCGCGGCAGGCGAGCTGTATACCTTTCAAGCTTTGTCTTCCTGGTGATGATCGCCGCCTGGGCGGCAAACCAGTTCTCGAACGTGCACAGGTTCACTTCATGAAGATTGCGCTGCTGGGAGTGAACCACAATACGGCTCCGATCGAGGTACGCGAGCGCCTGGCGATCCCGTCCGACCGCCTGGCAGACGCGACGCGGTCGCTGCTGCATCAGCCGGGTGTGCGCGAGAGCATGATTCTTTCGACATGTAATCGCGTGGAACTGGTGACATGTCACGAGGACAACACCGACCTGCGCCGTTTTCTCGCTGAGTACTTCGCCATCTCCAAACAGGAGATCGAACCGCATCTCTACGAATATTCGGAGCGCGAGGCGGTACGCCACCTCTTCCGTGTTGCTTCTTCGCTGGATTCCATGGTGGTCGGCGAGCCGCAGATCCTTGGCCAGGTGAAGGAGAGTTACACCGTTGCCCGCGAGGTCGGTGCAGTGCAGTCGACGCTGGAGCCGCTATTGCAGCGCGCCTTCACGGTGGCTCGCAAGGTGCGTCGCGAGACCCAGATCGGCTCGACCTCGGTATCGATCGCTTCCGTCGCCGTAGATCTGGCGCAGAAGATCTTCGGTTCGCTGAAGGGCAAGACGATCCTGCTGGTGGGCGCCGGCAAGATGTCAGAGTTGGCGGCCAGGCACCTGATCGCGCAGGGCGCGGGAACGCTGTACGTTGCCAACCGCACCCGCTCGCGTGCCCAAAGAATCGCAGAAGAGTTTCAGGGCTCGGTGATGGACTTCGATGCTCTCGCGGTACAGGCACACCTGGCGGACATCGTCGTGACCTCGACCGGATCGCAGGAGGCCGTCTTCACCGTAAAGATGGGCCGCGATCTGCTTTCGCGCCGCAAGGGCCGTCCGATGTTCTTCATCGACATTGCGGTGCCTCGCGATGTAGAGCCGGCGATGAACCAGATCGACGGAGCGTTTGTTTATGACATCGACGACCTGCAACAGGTCGCCGCCGCCAACCTGGCCGAGCGCAGCAAGGAAGCGCAGGCGGCCGAGCGCATCGTCGCCCGCGAGGTGGATCGTTACGAACAGCGGTTGCAGACCCTGGACGCGGTGCCGACTATCCGCGCCATGCAGGTAACTGCTGAAGCCATGCGCGAGGCGGAGTTGCGCCGAGCGCAGTCCAGGCTGACCGGGCTGACCGCAGAACAACAGCAGGCGGTGGAGGCATTGACCCGCGGCCTGGTGAACAAGTTTCTCCATGGACCGATGGCCGGAGTGCGCGAAGCGGCACGCGATGGCGATGCCGAGACTCTGGATGCGCTGCGCCGCGCCTTCGCTCCCCAACAGGAAGGAGAGTCTAAGTGAACCTTCGTATCGGCTCCCGTGGATCCGCACTGGCGCTCTGGCAGGCTGAACATGTCGCCTGCCTGCTACGCGCTCACGGCCACGAGGTCTCCATTGAGATCATCAAGACCACCGGCGACCGGATGCAGGAACCCGGGTTTGTTGCACCTGTGGGCGTGGACGGCAAGGGAATCTTTACTAAGGAGATCGAAGAGGCGCTTGCCGCCGGCAAGGTCGATCTGGCCGTGCACTCTCTCAAGGACCTGCCGACCGAGTTGAACCCGGCCTTCGAGCTGGGAGCGATTCCGGAACGAGCGGACTCGCGCGATGCACTCATCTGCCCGGAGTGGCTGCTAATGCATACGCTGCCGATCGGCGCTCGTATCGGCACCACCAGCCCGCGCCGCCGGGCGCAGTTGCTGGCGCATCGGCCGGACTTCCAGTTTGTTCCGATCCGCGGCAATATCGATACCCGCCTGCGCAAGCTGCGGGAAGGGCAGTGTGATGCACTGGTCCTGGCTGCCGCCGGGCTCGACCGCCTGGGCCCGGAGAAGCTGAACATGCCTCCGGACTGGGTTCGCCAGCGCTTCGACCCGGAGGATATCTGTCCTTCTCCGGGACAGGGGGCTTTGGCGATCGAAATCCGCTCGGGTGACGCTGCGGTTCGCGGCGCTGTGCGCCTGCTGCACTGCGAGACGACCGCGTGGTGTGTGGATGCCGAGCGTGCGGTGTTGGCGGCGCTGGGCGGAGGCTGCAGCGTGCCCATCGGAGCGCACTGCGCCGGAGAAGGAAAGTTCCGCCGCATGCTGGCCTGCGTTGTCGCCGAGGATGGCGATCGGATGGTGCAGATCTCGCGTACTCCCGAAGAGGAAGACACGCCGCAGAGCTTCGGTGAGTTTGTCGCCGGAGAGCTGGAGCGGCGCGGGGCCAACGAACTTCTTCATCCAACGGTTTAACTTTATGTCTGTTTCGTGATGATTCATCGAGTCCTCGTCATCCGCGCTTTGCATCAGAGTTCTGAGCTGGCTGATGCACTTCAAGAAGCCGGTCTCGAGCCGGTGATCGTACCTGTACTCGAGATTGCGCCGCCGGAGAGCTTTGCCAGGCTGGACGATGCGATTGCCCGGCTCTCAACCTTCGATTGGCTGCTGTTTACCAGCGCCAATGCGGTTGAGGTCTTTCGTCAGCGCCTCCATGGAGACCTGCCGAAGGGGTTGCGCCTGGCGGTGATTGGAAGTATTACGGCACGGGCAGCGCAGCGAGCTGGCTTCGGCATCATGCTGCAACCGGAGAAGGCGACCGGCGAAAGTCTGGCCGAGGCCCTTCTGCCTCATGCCGCCGGAGCTCGGATGTTGCTGGTGCGTGCCGCGGTTGCACGTGATGTTCTGCCTGCAACGCTTGAGGATGCGGGCGCGACGGTGGAGATTGCCGAGGCCTATCGAACCGTGATTCCTGCTGCGGCTCCTGGCCTGTTGCAGGAGCTCTTTGCTGGCCCAGCTCAGCCCGCGGCCATTGCCTTTACCTCGTCTTCGTCGGTGCATCATCTGTTGCAGGTGTTGGAAGCGAGTGGCTTACGGCTGCCTGAGTCGACCATCCTGGCGACCATCGGGCCAATTACCTCTGCCACGCTGCGTGACGCCGGCTACCTGCCGACTGTCGAAGCGAAGGAGGCCAATGTGATCTCGCTCGCGAAGGCGATTGCGTCTGCCCTGGAGCAACCGGTATGAACTGGCTGGTATGGGCGCTGCTCTCGGCGGTCTTCGCGGCGGCCACGGCCATCCTTGCCAAGATCGGTGTGGCGAACATCGACTCCAACCTGGCGACGGCGGTACGTACCAGCGTGATCTTCGTCTTCGCCTGGTCTATTGCTCTGACTTTGGGGAAGCACGGCGAGCTGCGCCATATCAATACCCGGTCGTGGACATTTCTCGTGCTCTCGGGCCTGGCAACGGGGCTCTCCTGGCTGTGCTACTTCCGTGCGCTGCAGCTTGGACAGGCATCTCGTGTGGCCCCGATCGACAAGCTGAGTGTGGCATTGGTGATCGTCTTTGCGTGGATGTTTCTGGGAGAGGCGCTGACACCGTTGAAGATATTGGGTGGCTTGCTGATTACCGCAGGTGCAATTGTTCTGGCCTTCGCCTGAGCAATATTTTCTTCAAGCGTGTAATTCACTATGCTATGTATATATATGAAAATAAACTAAATATGCTTGGTTATTTTCAACTATTCTCCTTGCCCGGGTGCCCCACCCTCGCGGAGCTAGGGTGGGCAGAGTAAGCCACTAAACCCAAGCGCCTTGAAGCAAGAGTTGTGGGTGTCCGTCCGGAATTTTGGGTAGTCCCGCCCACCCTAACTCCGTGAGGGTGGGGCACCCGGTTGGGACGATTCGGAAAGTTCGTTTTAGTGGGAGCTCCAGGTCTTGTCGCTGGAGTTGCAGAGCTTTTCCAGGGTGCAATCGGCGCAGCGGGGTTTGCGGGCGATGCAGACCTGGCGGCCGTGGTAGATGATCCGGTGCGAGTAGTTGATCCACTCGTCCTTCGGAAGGATCTTGATCAGGTCCCGTTCCACCTTCACTGCGTCCGTATGCTCGGTCAACTCGAGCCGGCGTGAGATGCGCACCACGTGAGTGTCCACCACTACGCCGACGGCGATACCGAACCATGAGCCAAGAACGACGTTGGCGGTCTTGCGAGCGACGCCGGGGAGCGTGATCAGCTCCTCCAGGGTCTGCGGGACCTTGTTCCCGAACTTTTCAACGACGGCCTTTGCGGCTCCCTGGATGTTTTTCGCTTTGGCGCGGAAGAAGCCGGTGGTACGGATGATCTCTTCAATGGCGGGCAGAGGCGCCTCGGCCAGAGCCTTGGGTGTGGGGAAGGTGCGGAAGAGCTCCGGCGTGACTATGTTGACGCGGACGTCGGTGCACTGGGCGGAGAGGGCTGTGGCGACCACCAGCTCCCAGGCGGAGTTGTGGTGCAGCGCGCAGACGGCATTGGGATACGCCTTGCGCAGGCCGTCCAGAATGGCGGTGATGCGTTCCGGCGCCAGCGGGTTATAGGTGCTCTTTTTGGGAGTGCCCTTTTTAGCAGCGGTCTTCGTGGGGGCGGAGGTTTTTCTGGCAGGAGCAGGGGCTGGCTTGGCGGACTTGGTGGCCATGGTCGTTTCCGAATCATAGCGCGGCAGGTTTTGTACCCGTTTTCCACCGCGAGAGGCGAAAATGTTTTCGCTTTTTCTTTGCTTCTATCGTCGCTTTGCTGCTAGACTCTGATTTCCTGCAGCAGGCAAGAGGGATGCGGGACCGATTGAGGAGACACGCAACGTGGCGGATGACCGTTTAAGGGCAGTAGAGCTGGCAATGGCCGGCATTGAGAAACAGTTTGGCAAGGGATCGATCATGCGCCTGGGCGCGCGTGAGGCCATCGTTCCGATCTCGGTGATTTCGACCGGGTCCATCTCCTTCGATGCGGCCCTCGGTGTGGGTGGTGTGCCCCGCGGCCGCGTGATTGAGATCTACGGTCCTGAATCTTCGGGTAAGACGACCATCACGCTGCAGATCATCGCGGAGGCGCAGAAGGCCGGCGGCCTGGCGGCGTTTGTGGACGCCGAACATGCCCTGGATCCGATCTATGCCCGCAAGCTTGGCGTCGACGTCGACAACCTTCTGGTCAGCCAGCCGGATTATGGCGAACAGGCACTGGAGATCACGGAAGCCCTGGTTCGTACCGGCGCCATTGATGTGCTGGTTGTCGACTCGGTGGCGGCGCTGGTGCCCAAGGCCGAACTCGATGGTGAGATGGGCGACTCGCACGTTGGTCTGCAGGCACGCCTGATGTCGCAGGCGCTGCGTAAGCTGACCGGAACGGTGGCCAAGTCCCGCACCTCCCTGATCTTCATCAACCAGATCCGCRWGAAGATCGGCGTSATGTTCGGTARYCCCGAGACCACCACCGGTGGACGTGCGCTGAAGTTCTACTCTTCGGTTCGTATCGATATCCGCCGTATCGGCGCGGTGAAGGAAGGCGAGGTTGTCACCGGATCGCGCACCAAGGCCAAGGTGGTGAAGAACAAGGTTGCGGCTCCGTTCCGCGAGGCTGAGTTCGACATCCTGTACGGCGAAGGTATCTCCCGCGAGGGCGATGTGCTGGATCTGGCTGTGGTCAACAACATCGTGGAGAAGAGCGGCGCATGGTATAGCTACTCGGGCGAGCGCATCGGTCAGGGCCGTGAGAACGTGCGCGGATTCCTGAAGGAGAACAAGGACACCTTCGAACGAATCAACAGCGAATTGCGCGCGAAACTGAAGATCGGCGCTGCTCCGGCGGATGTGCCGGCCGTGCCGGAGAACGGTCAGGCGGCAGCCCAGGAAGTCGTCCGCGGACGCAAGTAATCGAGCGTGTGTGCAACAACGCCGCCCTTCGGGCGGCTTTGTTGCGTTTATAGCCTTGAGTAGCAATACATCGGGTGCCCCATGTCCCTCGGGGACATGGGACGTTCGAGCGGAGCTCGAATGGTATTGTTACGACCGCTAGGACGGGTATCTGTGGCTTCCTTGCCCACCCTAACGTTGTGAGGGTGGGGCACCCGGTTACTGAAATGGAGGCGCGAGCAGCCAACCTTATCTGGACTGCGGGTGATGCAGGATCTGTTCCGCGATCTGCTGGATTCGCTCTGTGCTGAGTCCCACCGTCTGTTCCTGTGCCAGAGGATGCGTCTGCTCGAGGACCGTCAGATGGGGGCGTCTTCCTACCGGTTGTGTTGCCACCAGTACTTCAAGACCGAGCGTACGGGGATAGTGATGCAGATCATTGGCAAGGTAGCCGGGGAAGGGGGCCCCGTTCTCTCGGCCGGCTGTCTTCCAGAGTTCATGGGCACGGAAGAAGTTCTTCGGGCTTACCTCTACCCAGCAGCCGTAGGCAAAGTAGGGAGCTTCGATCCGGATCTCCGGAGCTGCGCCTGAGCGTGGGTCCAGAAGCTCCGGTGCGGGTTGGTTCTGCTGATCCAGGATGGGCAGAACGATGCGTCCGCGAAGGAAGAACTGTCGTTCGTCGAGGATGCATTGCTCGGCCGAGATCTGGGCGCGGCTGGCTCGTTCCTCGTCCGGAATGGCGATGTAGGCATCAGGAGCCTGAATGCTGTAGCTGGTTGGAGCTGGAGGATGAATCTGCCCGCAGACCGAGCAAAGGAAGCCGTTCACCATACCTCTCCAGCATAAGCGTGTATGCTGCATTTGCGATGAAGCCCGTACGAGCCATCTATCCCGGAACCTTCGATCCGTTGACCAACGGCCACCTTGACCTGATCGCACGGGGCTCCAAGATTGTGGACCACCTGGTGGTGGCAATTCTGCGTAATGTGAACAAGGGGACGCCACTCTTCACGGTGGAAGAGCGGCTGGAGATGATCCGCGAAGCTGCGGAGGCCTTCCCGAATGTTTCCGTCCAGACATTTGACGGCCTGCTGGTGGACTTTGCCCGCCAGCAGGAAGCCGTGGCGGTGCTGCGTGGTATCCGGGCGATCAGCGACTACGAGTACGAGTTCCAAATGGCCATGATGAACCGGAAGCTTGACCCCGAGCTTGAGACCATCTTTATGCTGCCCCATGAAAAGTACACCTATGTGAGCTCGCGGCTCATTAAGGGCGTGTTTGAGCTGGGCGGGGACGTCAGCGGCCTGGTGCCGGCGCTGGTCATGGATCGTCTGCGGGCGAAAGTGTAGCGCAGCCAGGAGTCGGATGACGCTCTTTGGGGGTTTCGCTCCCACGGCTGAATCTGCGACACTGGTACTATGACCACCGCAACAGCAACGCAGAAGAAGGTTCTGACCGACCGCATCAACCGCATCGAAGTTTCAGCGACCATGGCGATTACCGCTGAGGCTCTGAAGATGAAGTCGCAGGGAATTGACCTGGCAGACTTCGGCGCAGGTGAGCCGCATTTCGCGACTCCGCGTCACATCAAAGATGCGGCGATCAAAGCGATCGAGGATAACCACACGCGTTATACCGCTGTTGCCGGTATCCCCGAGGTGCGCAAGGCGATCGTCGAGCGCCACAAGGCAGACTTTGGCACCGACTACTCCGTAGAGGAGTGCGTCTTCTCCGTTGGCGGCAAGCATGCGCTCTTCAACGCGATCCAGGTGCTGGTCGATCATGGCGATGAGGTTGTGCTGCCGGTACCGTACTGGGTCAGCTTCAAGGACATCATTCAGTACGCGGGCGGCATTCCCGTATACGTCGAGAGCAGCGAGGCGGAGAACTTCCGCATCACCGCAAAGATGATCGAAGCGGTCGTTACGCCGAAGACCAAGGTCATCATCCTGAACACGCCGTCGAATCCGTCGGGCGCGATCATCGCTCCGTCTGATCTGGAGTCGATCGTCCGCCTGGCGCATGCCAAGGGTATCTACGTTCTGCTGGATGAGTGCTACGCGTATCTCAACTTCACCGGCGCCTGCATCAGCGGCGGATCGTTCACCGACTGCAAGGAGCATGTCCTGGTGCTTGGTTCGTTGTCGAAGACCTATGCCATGACCGGCTGGCGCGCGGGTTATGCGCTTGGACCGAAGGCCCTGATCGCGGCGATGAGCAAGCTGCAGAGCCAGAGCACGTCGAACGTCTCTACGCCCGTGCAGTATGCCTCGATTGCAGCACTGACGGCGAGCCAGGAGTGCATTGCGGAGATGCGTGCGGACTACATCCGTCTGCGTGACCGTGTACTGGAAGGCTTCAAATCTATCCCGGGCCTCACCTGCACTGTGCCTGAGGGCGCGTTCTATGTGTATCCCAATATCAAGGCATTTCTTGGTAAGGGCGGACTCAACTCGGCGGCAGATGTTGCATCTAAGTTGTTAAGCGAAGCGCATGTGGTCACGGTACCTGGTGAGCCGTTCGGTACCACCGAGCATGTACGTCTCTCCTACGCTGTGTCAGAGGACGTCATTGACAAGGGTGTCGCCCGCATGAAGGAATTCTTCGCGAAACTGTCGTAGCCATAGGCAACAACTCCAGCGGAGACTGATGGAACAGACATCCTCGAAAGCCCCCAATTTTGTGCCTGTCATTCTGGCAGGCGGCAGTGGTACGCGCTTTTGGCCTCGCAGCCGGAAGGCCACAGCAAAACAGATCCTGGCGCTTGATGGCGAACGGACGATGATTCAGCAGACTGTGGACCGCCTGGCGCTGACCACGGAACGCAAGAACATCTGGGTGATCACGAACTCGGTCCTCGCGGAGAAGATCGGCGCACAGTTGCCGGATGTACCGGTGGGTCACATTCTGTGTGAGCCGGCAGCCCGTAATACGGCGCCGGCGTGCGGTCTTGCTGCATTTCTGATGGAGCGTGATGAGCCGGACACGGTCATCGGTATCTTTCCTTCCGATCATGTCGTGAAGGACGCCGGCCGTTTCGCTGCTGCGTTGCGTGCCGGGATTGCCGTTGCCGCTGCTGGAGACAACATCGTCGTGATGGGTGTTCCGCCGACCCGGCCGGAGACTGGCTATGGCTATATCGAGCAGGGCGACGTCGCCATGCCGGCGCCGGGCCTGCTGTTGCCTGTACGTCATGTCCATCGCTTCACGGAGAAGCCGGACAAGCCCACGGCGATTGAATTCGTCGCGACCGGGCGTTATTCCTGGAACAGCGGCATCTTCCTGTGGACGGCGCGCACGCTTGCCAATGCCTTGCGCGAACATGTGCCGCAGGTCGCGGTGAAGTTGGACGAGATTGCGCAGGCCTATGGCACGCCGGAGTTTGACGAGGTCTTTGCGCGCCTTTATCCGGAGTGCGAGAACATCTCCATCGACTATGCCGTATTGGAGCCACGGTCGGGTAAGGGTGAGCAGAGTTCGGGTATCTATTGCATCCCCGCGGAGTTCGGATGGAACGATCTCGGTTCCTGGGCCGCCCTGCATGAGCATCAGCGTTCGATTGCCGCGCCGGGATGCGATCAGCACGGTAACGTCGTCGATGGTCAGGGCGTGATCGCTCTGAATGCCAAGGGCAATTACGTCTATGCGAAGGAGCGCACGGTGGCGCTGGTAGGTGTCAACGACCTTGTGGTGGTTGAGACGGAAGACGCTCTGCTGGTTACCACCCGCGAGCACTCCCAGGATGTAGGCAAGGTAGTCAAGGCGCTGCAGGAACTCGGCAGAAAAGAGCTGATCTAGATGAGCGAAGTGAAGACCGTTGTTAAGTTTGGGACGGATGGATGGCGCGGTGTCATTGCCGATGATTTCACCTATGCCAATGTCCGCGTTGCTGTCAGCGCAATTGCGATCTACGTGCTGAAGCACGAAGATCCGGCAGCCGGCGTTTGCATCGGGTATGACACCCGTTTCGGTTCGAAGAGCTTTGCCAAAGTAGCAGCCGAGGTATTGGCCTCTGCCGGGATTCCGGTCTTTCTGGCAAACGGCATTACTCCGACACCTGCGCTCTCTTACGCCGTGCGTGGCCGCAAAGCGGCGGGTGGTGTGATGATCACCTCCAGTCACAATCCGCCGGAGTGGAATGGCGTGAAGTACAAGGCCAGCTACGGCGGCAGTGGCAAGCCCTCCATCATGACAGCGATTGAGAGCTATCTGCTGGCTCCGCTCCCGGTGGCGGAGAAGCCGGCTGCGATTGAAGAGGTTGATTTCAATCCGGAGTACATCGCGGCGATCAGGAAGTTCGTCGATCTGGGCGCGATCAAGGCCTCCGGTTACCGCTTCCTGATCGACACGATGTTCGGTGCGGGCCGTGGTGTGATCAAGGGCATCTTCGACGAAGCGGGTATTCCCAATGTCGAGATGCGCAGCGAGATCAATCCAGGCTTCCCGGGTATCAACCCCGAGCCGATTCTTCCGCATATTGCGCTGACACAGAAGGTGGTCGTTGCAGAGAAGTGCGATGCCGGTCTGGTCACCGACGGAGATGCAGACCGCATCGGCGCCGTGGATGAGCACGGCAATGTGGTGGATGCGCACAAGATCTTCTGTGTGCTGCTGAAGTGGCTGATTGAGCGCAAGCAGTGGCCGGGAGAGGTGACGCGCGCCTTCAATACCACCAAGATGATTGATCGCATCTGCGCCAAGCACGGCCGCAAGCTGAATGAGCACGGCATCGGCTTCAAGTACGTCTGCGACCTGATGCTGGAGAAAGAGATCCTGATCGGCGGAGAAGAGTCCGGCGGTATGGGCATCTCCAAGCATCTGCCGGAGCGCGATGGCCTTTTGAACAGCCTGCTGCTGGCCAACATCATGGCTGACGAGAAGAAGACGCTGGGCGAGCTTGTGGCTTCATTGCAGGCGGAGTACGGCGAGCATCAATACGGCCGCATCGACATGCACATCGACGACGGTCTGAAGCAGAGCGCCATTAACCGCGCCAAGGCAGGCGTAGATGCCTTCGCCGGAATGAAGGTGTTGCGGGTGGAGACGATGGACGGTATCAAGTTCTTCCTGGAGAACCCGGAGGCCGCGACCAAGCCGAATGCAGCCGAGACCTGGCTGCTGCTGCGCGCCAGCGGGACGGAGCCGTTGTTGCGTGTCTACTGTGAGTCGTGCTCGGTCGAGTCGGTAAACAAGGTTCTGGAGGCTGCGCGGGAGTTTGTGTTGCATGGCTGAGCACATCACCGTTTTTGCTAAGGGCCTGTTGTTCGACAATGACGGAGTTCTGATTAGTTCCATTGGCAGCGTGAACCGCTGCTGGCGCCAGTGGGCAAAGATGTACGGCGTTCCTGACGCTGAGAACTACAACGTTCCCCATGGTGCGCGCGCTATCGATACGGTGAAGAGTCTTCGTCCAGATATCGATCCAGAAGCTGGCCTGCGGGTGATTGAAGACCTGGAGATGGCCGACACGGACGATATCGAGGTGCTGCCCGGAGTAAGACGTCTGCTCACGACACTTCCGCCGGAGCGCTGGGCCATTGTGACCTCCTGCACCAGCCGTCTGCTGGAGGTTCGTTTGGAAGCTGCGGGCCTGCCCTGGCCGGAGAAGCTGGTTGCCGGCGATATGGTGACCAACGGTAAGCCGCATCCGGAACCCTATCAGCGCGGTGCTGCGCTTCTGGGTGTTGCTCCGGAGGAGTGCATCGTGATTGAAGATGCTCCTGCGGGTGTGGGGGCTGGTAAGGCTGCCGGAGCTCGTGTTCTGGCGGTGTTGGGAACACATACCGAGGAAGAGCTGGCGCAGGCGGATTGGATCGTGCCGTCGTTGGACGAGGTGCAGTTCACGGCGTCAGAAGATGGACTGACGCTGACCTTCCCGTCGGTGAAGTAGGCAAGACTGCCGATACTCTGGATGCCCCATCCATCGCATAGCGATGGGTGGGATGTTGGTGATGCAGCCAAATGTATTGGTAGAGAAGCAGATTTCGTAGCTCCCAGTGGGAGCTACGAAATGACAAACAAAAAGGGGATCGAGCTGGCGCTCGATATACCCATGTCCCCTAGGGACATGGGGCACCCGACGCATGGGTTCTCCCGAATCTATCGTCCGGAAAAACTAGCAACCAGGAACTAGCAACTAGACCTAGACATAGCAGCGGCAGCCGGCGCGGTGTTGCGGCGGCATGGAGCCGTCGAGTGCGGGAATGCAATGTCCGTGCGGGTCCTGTGTCGGATTGCCGAGGCGTGAGGCGACGCGCTCTTCGAAACGCTCTGAGATGAAGTGTTCCAGGCGCTCCGCTTCGTCGTGCAATTCTTCGATCGGGTAGCCGAGTACTTCAAAGAGAAATGTCTCGAGCAGGCGATGGTGGCGTACGATCTCCAGCGCCCGCTTCCGTCCCACGGCGGTGAGCTTCACGCCGCGATGGCGCTCATAGCGAACCATCGGACGAACCTGTGCGGCAAGGCGCTGCAGCATATTGGTCACGGAGGCGGGAGCAATGCCAAGGCGGTCGGCGATCTGCTTCGAGCCCACCAGATGATCATCTCCGCCGCCCAGGGAGAAGATGGCCTTCAGATAGTTATCGATCGACTCGCTACGGCGGCTTGGCGGCTTCTTGTCCACGTGCTGACATTATTTCAGACGAAGAAAACAGCTCGCCGGTCGCATGAACTTGTAACGACGGAATTTAGGTAACCGTTGCGGTTCTTCGACCGGTTCCGGTGCTTCAACCGTATGATGGTGCGCATGGACGCGCGCGTCGATGCCTATATTGCAAAGGCACAGCCCTTTGCCCAACCGATTCTGAACCACATCCGCGAGACCGTGCACCGGGCGCTGCCCGAGGTGCAGGAGACGATCAACTGGAGCATGCCGTTCTTCACCACGCCCGGCGGCAAGATCATCGCCAACATGGCGGCGTTCAAGGCGCACTGCAGCTTCGGTCTCTGGGCTTCGAGCGTCCGTGAGCAGTTGAAGGCGGCCGGCTTCGAATCCGATGGATCGATGGGGACATTGGGACGTATCACCTCGGTGAAGGACCTTCCCGCCGACAGGATGCTGCTCAAGCTGATCAAAGAGGCGGCTGCGGCGGTTGAGGGCGGCGAAAGCCTGATGAAGCGAAAGAAGACCGCGGCGAAGGCTCTGCCGGAGATCAACCCGGAGTTTGCCGCGGCTCTGAAAAAGAACAAGGCCGCGACGAAGGTCTACGAGGCGTTCAGCCCCTCCTGCAAGCGCGAATACCTGGAGTGGATCAACGAGGCTAAGCGTGATGCCACTCGTACTACGCGAATCGAGCAGGCCGTGACCTGGATCGCCGAAGGCAAGCAGAGAAACTGGAAGTACCAGAACTGCTAGAGAGGCAGTTGCCAGTTGGGGCGGGACATTCTGCTATGGCTGGGACTTCCTTTTGTTTGTCATTCCGTAGCGATTGGGGTACCCGGTCAGCTTTGCTGGCTGGAGTAAGGGAAGCGGAGGAACCTGCTTTTCGATTGGTGACTCAGAGATTAGTGTGTTTTACCGATTGGTTAGGCTGAATCGTCTGGTTTATTTGCGCAGCACCGGTGGGCTTGTAGCTAATTTTTCCAGGCTTCTCCCCAATACCGAGGGTCCTTACGGACTTTCCATCCAGCGTTGTCACCAGGCGGAAGGTCCCTGTTGCTGTGCCGAGCTCTTTTCCATCGAGCATGAGTGTCGCTTTGTTGCCGGTGTATCTCAACTCCGCGCGATGGGCCTTGTTGAACTTCAGTGAGAAGCGTGCATCGCTGGAGGCAGCGTAGTTTGGCCGAATGTTCCACTCGAGTGTCTCGCCTTCGATACGCACGCCGGCAAGTCTCCAGGTGTAGTCCAGCATCACCAGAGCGCAAGGGGAATAGCCGGGCTTGTCGGCCTGGGTGAACTCGGCTGTCAACGGATCGAGTTGCTGGCGGAAGGTGCCGTCTCGCATGATGGCTTCGCACCAGCGATCCATCATGTAGCTCATCTCGGCCGTGTGTCCGTAGAACTCCATCCAGCGCGGTGTGCGTAATGCCAGTAGAGCCTGTGACGGTCCGCTCCAGGTGTTGCGCGGGAATGGACGTTTCTCAAAGCCGGGATCGTCCATGGCGATGGAAGGTAGAGGGAACGGCGCCCAGAAGGCTTTGGGATTGTGGATCTGGCGCTCCCACAAGGTATCGAAGAGCTTCTGGTCGGGTACATGCTCTCCGCAGACGCGGAGCATCGCGTCGCCGCGGACCTTCACGAACTTGTTGTTGCTATCGAGGTCGAAGAAGCAGGCGTCTTCAGCGGAGTAGAGCTTCTCGATGATCAGTCTGCGGATGTGAGCAGCCTGTTCGAGCCACATGGACTCATCGCCAGGCTTGCCGAGAGCTTTTGCCATCGCAGCCAGAGCGACGCGGCCACCGTAGGCCGTAGCAGAAAGATCAGGACATAATCGCGGCAGCCCCGGGATTCCTTCGGGCCACTTTGTGGCGTCCGCATCCTTGCGGCGGTTCGGTACGCCATGCCAGCGGAAGGAGTTGTCATGGCCGGTGTCGTAGGTGCAATAGCCTTCTACCAGGCCGGTGCCGCGTGAGTTGTGATACTTCATCAACCACGCATCCCAGCGAGCGCAGGCGGTGTAGGCCTTCTCCAGCAGCTCCTGGTCGCCGCTAGCCTGCGAGAGCTCCCAGGCGGTGGCGGCGATAGGCACGACCATCTGGATCTGACCGTATCCAATCTCTGAAACCTTAATGCTTGCCGGAAGCTGACCCTCTTCGCGTTGCAACTGGAAGAAGCCGAGATGGTTGTTGCGCGCCGCATCGGGACGAATATGGCGATACACCAGGCCTTCGTGCGGAGCACACTCCTGCCAGATGCCGGGATAGTCTGCGCCTTCAATCAGAACCGGTCGATCGTATCGCGGCAGAGTCCGGACGTTACCAGCCAGGACGGCCAGAGCTTTGTCGTACGTCGTTTGCCAACGCGTGTCGGCGGTATGAAACTCAATCTCCGCGGACTCAGCATACGCGGGGGCCAGTTGCTGGGTGATGCCTTGCCGTGGAACGAGAGCAAGGTATCCGGCTGCAAGAGAAGAGGCCGCGAGAAAATCGCGTCGTTTCATATAGGAAACAATATCTTGTTTGGTAAGGCATTCCATCGGGATGGAAGCTTTAAAATCAGTCGTAATGCCGAATACAGATTTACCTTCCGAGCGGGCGGCCGATTTCCGGCGGGTGCTCGCCCGGTGGTACAAGCAGCATGCGCGCTCACTTCCGTGGCGCGAGACCCGGGATCCATATCGCATATGGGTCAGTGAAGTGATGCTGCAGCAGACACGGGTCAACGCCGTGCTGGAGCATTATGCGCGTTTCCTGGGGAAGTTTCCTACGATTGTCTCTCTGGCGCTGGCGCCGGAGGCGGATGTACTGGCAGTGTGGAGCGGCCTGGGCTACTACCGGCGTGCGCGCATGCTGCACAAGGCGGCGCAGTTCATCACCGCGGAACTGGACGGGGTGTTGCCGTCAACCTCAGTTGAGCTGCGCAAGTTACCCGGCATTGGAGAGTACACCTCTGCGGCCATCGCAAGTATTGCCTTTGGCGAAAGCATCGCCGTGGTGGACGGTAATGTCGAGCGTGTCCTGCTTCGCCTGACCGGCAGGCCGGAGCAGACGACCTCTGAGAGCAAGCGGTTTGTCACCGATCAGGCTGCTGCCCTGGTGCCGCAGCGGAGATCGGGGACGAATGCCCCTGGAGACCACAATCAGGCCATGATGGAGCTTGGAGCTACGATCTGCCTGCCCAAAGGGCCGCTGTGTCTGCAGTGTCCGGTCTACGATTTCTGCCGCACCAGGGGAGAGCACAAGACCGAGACTCGCGAGAAGATGCGCAGCCGGCGGGTGGCGTATCTGCTGCATCAGCGTAAGCGCGGTTCTGCAATCGAGGTCATGCTGCATCGCCGTCCCACGGATGCTTCCCTGATGCCGGGAATGTATGAGCTGCCGGAGCTCCCCATGGATGGAGTTGGGGAACATACGCCGACGCTGCGTGTGCGTCACTCCATCACGAATACGAACTACTACGTCGAGGTCTTCACGGCTGACAAGACGCTGCTCAGGGAGTTGCCGTTGTCGATCCGCGAGTATGAGTGGTGCCGTCTGGGGCAACTCGCCGATCTTCCGTTGACGGGGCTGGCGCGCAAGGTGCTGCGGCGCCTGCACCTGATTGCGTCGCCCGGCGTGCGCATGCCGCAACCCGAAACGATGATGCGACAATAGAAAGGCATGCCGCTGCAGAAGACATCCATTGTTTTGACGGCCGCTGTGGTCGCGACCGTGTTACTGGGGTGCCGTCACCTTGGTCCGCCGACTCCGTTGCAGAAGCTGAATGACCAGCAGACCCGCGGGTACTGGGTTTTTCAGACAAGCTGCCGTCAATGTCATAACGATCGCGAAGACAAAGCTCTGCAGGGCCCGGCTCTCATGGGGATCTACCAGAAGAAATATCTGCCCAGCGGGGCGGCGGCGACCGACGAGCGCGTGCAGTCCACCGTGCTGCACGGCCGTAACATGATGCCCGCCATGGGCGGAAGCGTAAATGAGAAGGACATGGCTGATCTGCTGGCCTATCTGCATACCCTATGAGTGACGTTCCTCAAAAACCTGCTCCCCGCGCCTCGGGCATGCTGCCTGGCATGGCTATGATCTCCGTCTTCATGCTGGTGGTAGCGCTGTTCGGCGTCTTTGGCGCGATCAACGGAGTGTGGAATCAGCAGGGCAAGTACGTTGTGCTGCCGATCGCCAGTCTGCTGGTCGTCGGTGTCTTTGGCCTGTTGCGTCTGCGCCGCTGGGGATGGGCGATTGTGACCGCCGGCTCATTGTTGCTGGCTCTCGGTTACCTGTTCGGTTTTACGACCACTCGCGATTTTCGGCTGATCGTGATGGCTGGGTTCGGTATGGTGTTTTTCCTGTACCTGATCCGGACAGAGGTCCGCGACCGCGTCCACTAGAGCATTTTCCCTGTAGGTGTCATGTAGGGCTTCCGCATCCATGGGCGTTTTCCGCAATGAAAACGCCTCTGCACGCCCCTCCCGGGATGCCCAGTAACAGGGAAAATGCTTTAGGGGACGGAGTACTACAATAGAGAGTGATGGCTCCTGTTGCCGCGTCAGACCTGGTTCAGATCGATCTCTCTCCGCGTAAGCCTGCTCCCAAGCCGGAGTGGCTGAAGGCGCGGGCGCCCATGGGCGAGACCTTCCATGCGCTGAAGAAGCTTACGCGTGAGCTTGGGCTGCACACCGTATGTGAGAGCGCGCACTGCCCGAATATCGGCGAGTGCTGGAACCATAAGACCGCCACCTTCATGATGCTGGGCAATAGCTGCACCCGCCGCTGCGGATTCTGCGCGGTGCCGAGCGGCAAGCCCGAGCCCATCGATCATGGGGAGCCTCGTCGCGTGGCCGAAGCTGTGGCTACGCTCGGTCTGAAGCATGCCGTCATCACCAGCGTAAATCGCGACGATGACAACGTTGGCGCCGCCCAGGCGTTTGTAGAGGTCATCCGCCAGATCCGTGTGATGGCGCCGGAGTGCCAGGTTGAGGTGCTGACGCCTGATTTTCAGGGAACCGAAGAGGCCATCCGCATGGTGGTCGCCGAGGGGCCTGAGGTCTTGAATCACAACATCGAGACTGTTCCGCGGCTCTATCGCGTCGCCAAGTCGGGCGGCCGCTACGAGCGCTCCATTGGCTATCTGCGGCTGGCGAAGGAGCTGAATCCGAACCAGGTGACCAAGACCGGCATCATTGTCGGGATGGGCGAGGAGACGCATGAGCTGCTCGCGGTCTTCCGCGATCTGGCGGCGATCAAGGTGGACATTCTGACCATCGGACAGTATCTCCGGCCCAGCAAAGACCATATCCCGATGAAGCGGTACTACACGCCGCAGGAGTTTGCTTTTCTGAAAGAAGAGGCGCTGCGTATGGGCTTCCGGCATGTGGAGAGCGGTCCGCTGGTGCGCTCCAGCTACCACGCGCATGAGCAGGCGCAATCGACCGGCCTAGCATAAGGATTACTCGTCGGGAGGCTTCCTGTGTGCGTCTCTCAGGTTCACCGGCTTGCTGCTGTCGGCCGGCAGATATTCGGCAAGCATCAGCAGATCCCGATAGTCCCTCTTGGCCACGTCAACCAGGCGCCGCATTCGTTCCAGGTGGCCCTGGCAGATTCGTAGAATTCCGATCCTGACCCGTTCCACCTCGCCATGCCACGCTTCGGTCTGATACTCCAGCAACATGCTGCGCGCCGACTCGCGAGCTACTTCACCTGAAAACGTGGCCTGAATTCTGTTCTCAACCTCCTCTGAGAGGGGGACAGACGTCATATCGATCTCCATCAGGGGGGTAGGGCACTGCTCCGCAGGTCTTCGTCGTATGGACACGGGGCACGTCATCAAGTTTTTGTCGTCAGAGCATTTTTCCTGTTGCTGGGTATCCCTGAAGGAGTGCGCACCGGCGTTTTCATCGCGGGAAACGCCCACAGATGCGGAAGCCCTACATGACACCCACAGGGAAATACTCTGGCGTTGCGAGCGCAAATTTGTTCAGACGAAGCCGACGCGCCCTGGACCCAACAAAAATACCGGGATTCGATTGACGCCCCCACAAAATCAGGCCAATCCTCTAGAATCAACATTTGCGCATCCGCGCATTGAGGAAGACTGTATGGCATCGGTAATGGCAAATATTCCCGCGCTCAAGGATCTGCATCAGGATCTCAAGCGACGCATGGAGAAGTCGGTGGAGGAATTCCGCGCCCATCTCCTTGGTGTTCGCACCGGACGGGCCAGCGTGCACATGCTCGACAACATCCGCGTGGACTACTACGGCAGCGAGATGCCCATCAATCAGCTTGCGCAGATCAACACGCCGGAGCCGCAGCTCATTGTGGTGCAGCCATTCGATCTTGGTGTCGTTGGCCTGATCGAAAAGGCCATCCGTATGGGCGGTCAGGGATTCAATCCGATGCACGACGGCAAGATCATCCGTGTGCCGATTCCGCCGATGACCGAAGATCGCCGCAAAGAGGCGGTCAAGCAGCTCTCCTCCACGGTTGAGGACCACAAGACCGCGATCCGCAACATCCGCCGCGACGGCAACGATCAGATCAAGAAGGCCGGCAAGGATAAGGCGATCTCGGCTGACGACGAGAAGCGCGCCACCGAAGAGGTGCAGCAGTTGACCGATGCGGAGATCAAACGCATCGACGAGCTCTTCAAGGCGAAGGAAAAAGAGATTCTCACCATCTGATCTGGCGCAAGCCTGTCACGGAGAGCGGGGACCCTACGGGGTCCCCGCTTGCATTTAACCGTGACGCTTCATCAGGACAGCCTCGGCGGCTTTCAGATCGGTCTCCGTATCGACGCCGATGGTGTCGAAGTGGACCGGCTCGACGTAGAGCGCGAAGCCATTTTCGAGCAGGCGTAGCTGTTCCAGGCGTTCAGTCTGTTCCAGTGCGGAAGGGCCGAGTTCGGTGAAACGCTCCAGGGTCTGCCGGCGGTATGCATAGAGTCCGATGTGCTTCCAATAGGGCACATCGCCGATGCGGTCGCGGTGGTAGGGAATGGTAGCGCGAGAGAAATAGAGAGCGCGGCCGTCGAGGGCGGTAACTACTTTCACGGCGTTGGGATTGTGGATATTCTCCGGCGTGCACAGCGTCTTGATGGTGGTGACGTCGACGTCGGGTTTATTGAAGGGCGCCAGCAGGGCATCGATGTGCTCCGGCTTGAGCAGCGGCTCATCGCCCTGGATGTTGACGTAGATATCGGCCGAGTGATGCCGGGCCACCTCGCGAACGCGGTCGGTGCCACTGGGCAGGTCAGAGGCGGTCATGGCGACGGGCCATCCGTTCTGGCGGCACAGGGCTGCGACCTCTTCGGCATCGGTAGCGACGATCAGGTCGTCGAGCCCGGGGCAGGCTTTCGCCGCTTCATAGACCCACGCCAGCATGGGCCTGCCGGCGATAGGGAGCAGAACTTTACGTGGGAGCCGTGTGGATGCGAGGCGCGCAGGAATGACGCCAAGGACGTGTGGTTTGGTGGACATCGGGATGCAGGTTTCCGTTCGCGGCGTTTTGCCGTAAAATGAAGTTTAGCTGGTTGCGCCACCTTGGTGCGTCAGTTCCTTCCACGCGCCGGCGGTGTAGCTCAGATGGTTAGAGCGACGGACTCATAACCCGTAGGTCGACAGTTCGATTCTGTCCACCGCCACCAATCACTTCAACACTTAGGCTGACGATTTCCGTCGTTTGGATTTTCGCGCGGGTCCATTTGGGTCCAATTAGGTAAAAGGGATGCAATGCTGCGCTGCGCCTCCATCCTTTCCGACGAAACGGACTGAGCATAAGTGCCCAAGGTCATCGTTGGAGAAGCATGGCGAAGGATCTCTTGCGTCGTTCGGATACTGGTGCCGCCTGAGACAAGTAACGACGCAGTTGATCTCCGGAAGCTATGCCATCCGAACTCTTTCATGATTCCGGCTTTAAGAGCTGCCGGCCGGATTCGTTTGTAAAACATCGAGTCAGGCCAATACGGCTCCTTCCCGAAAGACATCGGGCTTCCGAATACCCAATCTTCCTCAGCGTTATAGGGAGTGATGCTTCTCCACCGCAACAGGACGCCAGCCAGTTCGTCACCAAGAGGAATGGGGCGTCTCGAGTAAGAGGTCTTCGGTTCCCCTACGATCTTGTTGACCCAGCATCGAACGATGTTGATCTGCTTTTTTTCAAAATCAATATCGCTCCATTTCAGCCCAATCAGCTCTCCTCTGCGGAGACCGGTCACGACCGCGGTAAACACGAGTGTGAAACATGGCTCCGGATGTGTCCATAGTTCCCTCAAGAGATCGCAAATCTCTGTGAGTTCGAGCATCACTGGGGTGAACATCCGCTTGCGCGTCTGTCTCACAGAGGCAATCGGATTGATGAAGGTGTATTCGTACCGAATAGCATGGCGAAAGACCATGCCGAAGACAGCGCGAGCGTGTGCTTTGGTTGCCGGAGCTCCAGAGATCTCGGCGAGCCAACGCTCGACCATCACTGCTTTCACTTCGGTTAAAGCGAAACTCCCCCAATCGGGGCAGGATGATGTTGTCTAAGTAGCCAATGTAAGTTGTCTTGGTCCGATGGGTTCGATTGCCGTTTTAGGTGGAGAACATTATGGATGCTGTTGGAAGCTCCGGTGGCCTTGTACTGGCCCGTCTGGTTGTTCTTCCATGGGCTCCCCGCTTGCTACTGGCAGCATAACTGCATATAGAGGCTGTTGATACGGGACAAGTGCCACGGGGAGCTATACGGCAGCTCGTGCCGTAAGAGCCGCTCCTCTCTCCTCTCAGCATCGTTCCCAAGGTCTACAGACCTCGGTAACTACCTGATTTACTATCCTTTACAAGCTCAAGCGCTACAATCGCGGAAGGTTTGACTCCTCTCCGCTTTCTACAAGTGGGCCACCCGCCCTTCGACAACAACAACAACCGTATTAGGAGACGACACGATGAGCACAACAGTACCGAAACGGATTGAACTCGATTCCTCTGAGGCCCCAGCCTCCAAGACGAAGATCCTTGCTGAAGGCGAAGCGCAAACCCTGGATTCAAGCTATTGTTGGGTTGCGAACGACACGAACAACTCCTACATTGTGTTTATGCGCCACGACGATAACTATATAGCGCAGATCTGGGGGCAGCCACCAGGCATGACGATGGGCATTCCGCCGAGCTGGAAGGTAGACATTATGGCCTGCGATGGCAACGATTTCTATTGGGGTGACACCGATGGAGGTTATACGTATGGTGCCGACTGGCAATTGACAACACAGGCCGGCCGTACCTTTTACTGCAGCAAGATGTCCTACTGATCTGCGGGGGGGGGCGGATTCTATGACATCTTGAGTCGGCTTCAGTCTGGCTCTTACGGGGGGAACGGCAGTAATGCCGTTCCCTCACCCGGCTCGTATGAGACGCATCTGAACTTCTTACTAATTGGAAAACTGATAATCATTCAGGTCTTGGTAAAGGCTTCGGCCGTCGGCGCTCACAAAGACTCTATAGAAGGTGTCATTGTCATCAGGGAAATTGCTTTTTAGGCAGTCACCTAATTGAGGGCATGGAGACATGTCGTGCAATGTGCCCGCATAAATCTGGTGGCCATTATTGGAATTGATGAGCTGTAACGCTATGTCAAGTCCACTTGTCTGAGCAGCCTGATTAAAGGAAGCAATTAGGGAATCGGCATACGCCGATATTCCCGTCAGCACAACGACATAAATATTCATAAGAAGTATCCCTCTTTTCGTTTTGCTTCAGCAGACGGAGAGAAAACGTAGCAAGGTCACAAGCTGTTCCGCCTGGCAGCGGTAACATCTCTGCGCAGTATGCCTGAAAATGATTCGCGTGGCCAACGCCCCAGGACCGCCAATGCCCAAGACCAGCTGAATCATTCCAACGCAGTGTGCCTCGCAGACAGTGGCGTCGTCTTCGGCGTCGCCGCCACGTGCCACGGCAGAGACGATCGCGCTCACCCGATACCCCGCCCGACCGCAGACGCTTAATGTGACTCCAGATCCAGCACTTTGGCTCCGAAGTACTCGATGAAGTCGAGCGAATACATACCACCGCGGGCCAAGATCGCGTTATCGGAGTAGTTCGGAACCAGTAGCGCTGCGAGATCCAACTCCTTGTCCGAGGACTTGACCCAATACCAGCCAGGGCTCGTGGGAGGCGTGTCCGCACCGTTGACCCAGCCAGGGGCCGTGGGAGGCGGGAGGGGAGGCTGCAGGCATGGAGAGATATGATCGAGTTGGCTCTGGTCCGGTGTAATGAGAGTGTTGTCGTCCGGGCCGCTGTCGGTAACCTGCCCACCCTCGACAATCGTCATGGGGCTCCATTGGCTGCCGTCCCAATAGGCGGGACCGATCCCGGTGAGGGTCCCAATATCGGTGTCCAAGTTGGTGTAGTGCACCTGGTAGTAGCCCTGTTTCCGAGGCCAGGACACGCTGAAGCTAAAGCCGCCATCAATATCCTGATAATTGGTGCTGCCTTGATCCGAGTAGGCGGTCAACACCGTAAAAACGCCTCCGCCCTCGTCGCTGAGCGTGGCGCTTGCGGTTATGTTGGCTGAATACGGAGTTGCGCGCGCATCTGGGACCTGCCCAGATGCACCCTGGACCGTGATGCTGTATCTGCCTGGACCGAGTTTCTCAACGGAGAAATTCCCCGTGGAGCCGTCCGCCACTGTGCCGTCGGGATAGACGAGGCCAAATGCCCTACCTTTCCAGAACTTGCGATAGGCGATTACAAATGCCTCGCATATTTGCTGGTAGTATGCAGTTCCGTTGCATACCAGCCCAAACGTGGGATCCCAAGGTAGGTCACCGTCAGTAACCACGACAGGTGATTCCGGAACGCCAGTGTTCTCGGCGAAAGTGACTACGGTGTTGTACTCGACTGTACCAGTGATAGCCGTAAGGGGGCCTTGAAACTTAGTTTCATACGAAGCGATATCGGCAAACATGACTGCGACATCCTCATAGTCTGATGGTATCGTTATGGTGGCCACGACAGTCCTTTCCTTTGCTTTGCCTAGGGCGGACGGTCGGCGTACGGCCCGATCCATCCGGCTGTGATTGGGCAACGCGACAGCGCCGATCCCGTTTACTTCCCCATCCAGAGCGCTTCGAAGCTAAAGTCGCAATCTAGATAATTGGTGCTGCCTTGATCCGTATAGCCGGTCAACACCACAAAACCAAGCCAGTTCTCATTGGGACTAACCGTGGCGCGTGCCGTCGTGTACCGTGAAAGCGGAGTGACGAGCACGGCCGGGATATTTGTCCCATAATTGCCTGAGAAGGTGAGGTCGTATTGGCCTGGGCCAATTTTCTCGACGGAGAAACCGCCCGAGCCGGACAGCACTTTGCCGTCCGAACCCTGGATATGACCAGATTCTTGCCCCATGAAGATACCTCCGAAAACGGTATATCGAGACCCTATGGGGTGACCTCTTTCCGGGTCAATATGACCTTGGTATAGATCCTTTAGTTTCAGGGGAGTTTACTAATCAATTACACCTGTACTTCTTCTCTGAATTTCGCCAAAGTCAAGAAGTTCGCCGTCAACCGTCTAAAGCTGCAGCTCCATCACATGGTCCAGTCGGGGATGGATCTAGAGTGGCATCGTCGGTTGTTTGAAGCAGCTCTTGATGATCTCGACCGGGATGGACCTGACAAACCAGGTGCTCGAGATCACGCTTGAAGATGATGAGTCTGGCACTGAGCTGATCCGATATCAGATGCCTCGGCTCTAGGATTATTTTGTGGGCGCCCTCCTGCATCGAGAGGCAGGTCCATATCGCCCAATCGCTCAACATGCGGATAAGGTTTAGGACGGCAGGGCCTGCTGAATCAGACAGAGAGTACTCGACGCGCAGCACTCTCTCACTGAGATCCTTGCGAGTGACAAGGCCATCCATTTCCATTTCGCGGAGCTGCTGCGCAATCATCTTCTTCGTCGCCTGAGGAAACAGCCGATGCAGTTCGCCCAAACGAAGCGGCCTGTGCTGGAGCTGTGACAGAATCCGTATCTTCCACTTGCCCTGAATGAGCTTGATCGCGGCTTGCGCCGAACATCCTTGGGAACTAGTGGACTGCCGGGGATCTTCTGCTCGCCGCCTGCGACCGGATCTTGAGGCTCCCGAATGTCTTTTACTGTCGCTTGTATTTGCCTGCAAGCGCTGTCTTCTCTTAGGGGCTAATCCATATTCAGCTTGGTTTTGTACATCGTCCAGCATGTTTCACCGCCGGTCACAGCAGAGATTGGTCCCACTCTTACTAAAGGCACTTTCAAACGCCGTTTGGGGCGCAGGGGCGCGATTTTTTTTTGCATAGAGAAGTCAAATTATTCGTGGTCTATACTTTCTTCGTTGAAGGTAGTTAACCCATTCGAGACGAACGCTCGCATATGCCGCCACAGGGTCGTATCTGGCAAGAGCCGACGTGGAGTTGGGCCTATTCGACCGGGCATCCTACTTCTGATCAGTGCCTGGAAGCCGCTGCCAAAGCAGCATGGCCTTACGCTCTCTTATGTGCGTGGACCTATCTCAACGATCACTCAGCAGCCCACGATCTCATGGATCATGCGTGCAACAAACGTGCCGGCGAGTGAACGCCCGAATAGTTTCTCGGAGCTAAGGGCCGTTGTTCCGCGGTGTAAGGATCGCTTCATACGATTGCCACCTGGCGGGCAATCTAGGTCCTGAGCCTCAATACGCCCATACATCTGACAAACTGAGGGTCTGTTCGATCCAGAAAACAACGTCTTCCTCATCATACGAGCATGTTGCTGCTGTTTTGTGAGAGATTCGCGATCTACTGGGGACTTCGATGCTGCGATCTCATGGGATGCCGGGACTTATTCTCCTCCCGCAACCAGGATCAACTCTCCACTGATCCAGCGGGAGTCGTCGGAAGCTAGGAACACAGCCGGAAGGGCTACGTCATCAGGTTCTCCCATGCGTCCCAATGGAGTCAGTTCTACGTAATGCTTCTGCATTGGACTGTCGGCGAGACCGCCTGAGATAAATCCTTCAGTTGTGATCACACCAGGGTTGAGGGAGTTGACGCGGATTTTGCGGGGTCCAAGTTCTTTGGATAGTACCTTGGTGATGGCGTCTACGGCTGCCTTGCTAGCGGAAGAAATCACCGATTTGGCTGGCGCGACCGTATTTACCCTTGATCCGATATTGATGATGCTGCCGCCTTCAGTAGGAAAGAGAGGGAGCGCAGCCTTCGTCGTCAAGAGCAGCCCCAGGACGTTAAGGTTATGCTCGCGATGATATTTCTCGGCGGTGACGTCTTCGAGCGGTCCAAAGGCGTAAATGCCCGCGTTGTTCACCAGAATGTCCACCTTGCCGTATATCTCTTTCGTCTTCGCGAATAGCTCAGCGATCTCTCGCTCGTTAGATACGTCGGCACCGATCGCAACTGCACTACCACCAGCCGCGACGATTTGTGAAACCACCCTATCCGCGCCATCCTTGCTGGTGTGATAGTTCACTATGACCGAAGCGCCTTCCGCTGCGAGCCTCACGGCAATGGCAGTTCCGATACCCTTCGATGCCCCAGTCACGACGGCGACTTTGTTAGCAAGTTTCATTTCTCTCCCTCTCTTTTATCCGCTCACTCCATACCGGAGTGCTCCGGAGTTGTACGAGTGAATGCAGTTCTGCCGTCCTTGAGTGCAATCACGCAACCAATCAGAATCCATTGATTCGACGGGCGTTTAGGTATTTGCGACGAGCCGCCTTTTCAGCATTAGCTGAAACTTCGGCGTCAAGCCTCGGCGCTTTGCGAACTGGTTGGGTAGTCCTGAAGCGAGAGAGTCTGGGGGTATGCAAACACAACAGAGCTTTGAGATGAATAGCGCCTTAGAGGGGTAGATCCGGAAGTGCGAGACGCCGATAGGTGCGAGTAACGTTATGCGGTCTTGAAACCGTGCCGGTTGATTCCCAGTTTTCTTAGTTTCGACTCAAGGGTCTGCCGTGGTATGCCAAGCTTGGTGGCCGCGCCCCTGGGACCTCCGATGACTCCTTCGGCTTCCCGCAGTGCAGCTTCGAGCATTTCTCTTTCGCGCTCCACGAGACTTGCCACGAGTGGGACGGATGTCGATAGTGGTTTCGGGGCCACTCGCGAAAGCCAGGCTTCCTCTACCCAGAAAGTGTCTCCGTCGCATAGGATCACTGCCCGCTCGATCACATTCTGCAGTTCGCGAATATTGCCTGGCCAGTCATAAGCCTGGAACAACTCAAGGGTTTTCTTGTTGATGTTCCGGAACTTCTTTCCCACTTTTGTTCCGTATCGGTCGATCAGGTATTCAACCAGCAAGGAAATGTCGTCCGGCCTGTCGCGCAATGGCGGTATTTGAATGGGAAAGACGTTGAGCCTGTAGTACAAATCTTGTCGGAAAATGCCTTCTGCAACCGCTGCGCTCATATTCCGGTTAGTGGCCGCCAGAACTCGGACATCGACCGCAACCGTTTGACTGCCTCCAATGCGTTCAAACTCCCGCTCTTGAAGAACCCTTAACAAAGCAACCTGAGTTTCGGCTGGAAGTTCGCCGACTTCGTCCAGGAATATCGTTCCTCCGTCCGCCAACTCAAATCTCCCAAGTCGTCGCTGCAAGGCTCCAGTGAATGCACCCCGTTCATGACCGAACAGCTCCGACGCGATCAGATCACGAGGCATGGCGGCACAGTTCACGCGAATGAAAGCACGGTTTGCACGCTTAGACCCCCTATGGATTGCGCGCGCAATCAGTTCCTTGCCCGTCCCGGTCTCACCCAGGATGAGAACCGTAGAATCCGTGGGGGCAACTTTCGAGACCAGTCCCAGCACCGCACTCAATGCGTCAGAAGAGCCCACAATTTCTTCAAACATCGAAGATCGTTCGATCTCCTCTCGCAGCGCCACATTCTCATTTCGCACTCTGTCTTCGGCTTGTTTGCGATCTTCGATGTCTGTACCAGTCGTATACCAGCGAACTACCTTTCCCTGCTCGTCCAGAAGCGGGTTGTAGCGATGCAAGAACCAGCGATACTTGCCGTCCTTGCGGAGAAAACGTTGCTCATTCTCAAATGGAACGCCTTTCCTGAGCGCTTCTGCCCGTTCCTTCTCGACTCTCTCGATATCTTCCGGATGAAAGGCGCGCGCGCGGAACGTCTCAGCTCGAACATCCTCCAGGCTCAGACCGCAGTAGTCGAGCGCCAATCGATTCGCATAGACAATGCGGCCATCTGGTTGCATCACGACGATGATGTGGGGGATGGCGTCCGTAATCAGGCGAAATTCCTGTTCGTCCCGGCGGAGTTGTTCTTGCGACTTCTTGATCTCTTCTAGAGCACTCACCAGTGCGGCCTGAGTTCGTCCCCTCTCAATTGCAATCAGCGCGACGTGTACGGCTCCTTCAATCAACTGGATGTCGTCGGGCGTGGGAGTTCGTGGCTCAGAAGAGTAGATACAAAAGGTGCCGAGAACCTCATCATCTTTCGAGAGAATGGGCTGCGACCATGCCGAACGGAGACCACAACGCAAAGCGACATCCCGCAGCCCAGCCCATAAGGGATCTGTGGCTATATCCGAAGCAATCACCCGCTCTTTTAGAAATGCGGCGGTGCCGCAAGAGCCCACGCAGGGACCGATCGTGACAGGATTGATGAACTCCGCCCACTCCTTGGGGACTCGGGCACCTGCTCCGAATCGAAGCCGCTTGCCATCCGGTTCCATCAGCAAAATGGACGAGATGAAGTCGGAGGACTCGGCGTCAAAGCGGGCGCACAAGCTTTCCATAATCTCCGCGACGCTGGCTCCGTCGGTGATCATTTCCAACGCGCGTTTTTCCGTCAACAGGAGTGATTGAGCCCGTTTGAGGTCCCTGAGTTCGCGCTCTAAACTGTTATGCGCTTGAGGCCGAGTGGAAGGATCGCTTTCTTCTGTCCGGAGTGCATTGGATTCACCAGCGCCGTTGCTGATGGGCGAAGAATCTGTTTCACAGCCAGGCTCCAACGAATTCATAGACTCTCCAGGGCATGGTTAGATTCCCGGCGGGAACACTTCGATACAAGATGTTTTCCGCTACGCCTATACCGTGCTCCTTATCGTACGCGTTAGCGGAGCGTTCCAGGAGATAGCAAAGCCACTCAGTCAAAGCCGAGGTTTCAGCGAACGCTGATAATGCGGCACGGTTTCCGCTTCTAAGTGCTTTCAATTCAGCCGGGCTGATTGGCCCTCACATTGCAATCTATACGCTCGTCGAACGCCACAAGGGGGCAGATGACGCTAAAGATCGAAACACACTTTGACGGAAACAAACTGACACTAAGGCTGAGCGGCCGAATGAAAGAAGAGTGTCTGGAAGATTTGCAGGCTCTCCTCGATAACGCGAGCCCCGAGGCAGTTTTGAACCTGGGCGATGTGAGTTTGGTCGGCGTGGAAGTGGTCCGATTTCTCGCAAACTGCGAAAACGCGGGCGTCGAACTCGTCGACTGTTCCCCCTACATTCGAGATTGGATCAACAGAGAGCGCAACAAGATGAAAAAGACGACGGACTGAGAAAGGAGAGCAAAGCCAGTAAGTCAAGTTCGCAAGAATTCCCTGGTAGATCGTAGCCCGACCGCTCCAGTAAGCGTGTCGCACCCGAGATGGACCAGTAAATCAAATTCTGCCAGGCTGCGCTTTTGGTTAGCCTGCAAGGTTTCACGAAGAGAATGCCGATGAATGTACTAGGAAAGATATACGTCGTAGCACTCCTGGCGCTCAGTTGCGCCTCAACGTTAATTCTCTCGACAAATGCCGTTACTCAGGTTGAGCCTAAGACGCCTGTCACGAATGTGTTGCTTGTGCATGGCGCGTGGGTGGACGGGTCCAGTTGGGCAAAGGTTATTCCTGAGCTTGAGAGCAAGGGACTGAATGTCGTCTCGGTTCAGATTCCGCTCACCTCACTCGCGGACGATGTTGCCGCAACGAAGCGGGCCATTGCTCTTGCGGATGGTCCCGTGCTGTTGATCGGTCACTCCTACGGGGGAGTTGTCATCACCGAAGCGGGTAATGACCCAAAGGTCAGAGGACTCGTATACATTGCTGCCTTTGCGCCAGATGCCGGAGAATCCGCAGTCACTCTATTAAAGAGTGTTCCGCCGTCCCCGGTGGGCGCCGAACTCAGACCCGACGCGTCTGGATTTCTCAAGCTTACGGAAAAGGGCATCGGCGAAGACTTTGCAGAGGAACTTCCGGCAATCGAGAAGCAAATCCTGTTTGCAACGCAGATCCCCAGGTCCGTAAACGCTCTTGGGGCGCCTGTCAGCCAGGCGGCGTGGAAAACGAAACCTTCCTGGTTCCTGATTACGACCAAGGATCGAGTGATCCCTGTGGAACTGGCGAGGACTATGGCACAGAAGCTCGACGCGGAAACGGTGGAAGTTTCGTCCTGCCATGCCGTCGTCCTGGCGCACCCCGAGGCAGTGAGCGCCTTGATCCTCAAGGCTAGCCATGCCGAGAAATTATCGCACTAGTCCGCAGAGCATCCTGCGCTGGCTCTAACTTTCAACCAACATCAACCGGTGATGCAATGCGTCATCAATCTTCCAGGAGAAGCGACTTATGACCGATGAAATCCTTACCGAATCAAGCTGCACTGCCACCATTAACGCGCCTATCGAGTTCGTCGATATACCGACATGGCTCTTCAATCTTCCTGATGCTGAATATCAAAGGTGCTCCCCGGCCCACATCGCCGCCGCTGCGACCAGAACGGACGATGGCCGAAGAATGTCGATCAACGTTGAGACGATCGGCGGAGAACTCATGGTGCAACACTACGTCGAAGACATCGGAGAAAAGCACCATTGCCGTGTGCTCTCGAAGTCCGACCTGCTGACGCCCAGCGGGTGGACGACCACGAACGTTCTGTGGGAACTGAGTGTAAAAGCCATCGACGCAGAAACCTGCGAGTTGACCAACCATGTTATCGGCAGCACGACTCCAGAACTTCTCAAGGCCCTGGGTAAACGAGGTGTGCCGCTCGAAATGGCCAAGGCATCGAGAGGAAACGCCACTACTGCTCACAATGCACAGGAAACCCCACTGTTCGCCTTAAGTATCGAGAAGAAAGCGCTCGCGGCGAAGGCCAGGGCTGTCAAGAGCTAGCCGCCCTCATGGCTGAGCAGTTCGTTGCTCAGCTTCATCTCATCGCGCCTTCACACTTGAAGGCGCCAACTCTTCCTTCAAAGGAGCAGCCTTATGACAACAGCAATCTATGAAAAGACGAACACCGCGCTCTTGATCGTCGATCCGTATAACGACTTTATGAGCGAAGGCGGCAAGTTGTATGCGGCCACCAAACCTACAGCCGATTCTGTCGGCTTCTACCAGAACATGCGAAAGTTGATTCCCGCAGTTCGCGCTGCCGGGATTCGAGTATTCATTGTGCCGCATCACCGTTCCAGGCCGGATGATTTCGACAACTGGCTCAATGTCAACCCAGTGCAAATGGACACCAAGAACAGGATGTGCTTTGCTGTCGATACATGGGGCGGAGAGTGGCACCCGGAGTTTGGGCCTAAGCCAGGTGACGTCGTGGTTCACGAGCATTGGGCGCAGAATGGCTTCGCCAATACCGATCTCGACGAACTGCTCAAACAGCATGGAATGCGGAAGCTGGTTTTGGTTGGCTTCATAGCTAATTCCTGCGTCGAAGCGACAGCGCGATTCGGCATGGAACTGGGCTATCACGTCACCCTGATCAAAGACGCAACGGCTGCCTTCAACCCTGAGGGCATGACCGCCGCACGGGTGAATGCGAAGTTGTTTGCCCATGCGGAATTGACGACGGACGAGTTGCTAGCCGCTCTGCCTGAGTCGAAAGCGACTCCAAGCCCGCTTCCAGTCGCGTAGCAGGTCAACAATCCACTCCTAACACTCACAAAGGTAAGAACTGAGGCACCCCGTCATGTCAACGCTACTGAAAGTCGACGTCAGCTCGCGCGGCAACTTGTCCATCTCTCGGAGACTCAGTTCTCTGTTCCTCGAACAATGGAGAGAGGCTCATGCCGATTGTGTGGTAATCGAGCGCGATATCGCCACGACCAACCTCCCGTTTCTGGAGTTTCCGTGGATAGCTGCCAATCTCACCAGATCGTCAGCTCGAACCGAGGAGCAGAAAGCTCTTCTCGTGCCGAGCGATGAGTTGATCGCAGAACTCCAGAAGGCAGATGAATATGTGATCGCTACACCGATGTATAACTTCGGGATTCCAGCAAAACTGAAGGCGTACGTGGATCACATTGTTCGTAGTGGACTGACATTCACCATGAATGCAGATGGCAGTTATACAGGACTTCTGAGCGGCAAGAAGGCCACCGTCATCATAGCGAGCGCGGGCGAATACGGCCCCGACGTTCCTGCAGAAGGACTCGATACCTTGAAGCCTTATCTGCGGGAGATTCTAGGGTTCATCGGGGTGACGGACGTCACATTCATTCAATCCGGTTCCACTTGGAAAGTGGACAGTGGATCTCAACAAGCAGAGGAGCACATCGCGC
This sequence comes from Terriglobus sp. 2YAB30_2, assembly GCF_052114765.1. Taxonomy (NCBI): domain Bacteria; kingdom Pseudomonadati; phylum Acidobacteriota; class Terriglobia; order Terriglobales; family Acidobacteriaceae; genus Terriglobus; species Terriglobus sp. 2YAB30_2. Next base: position 206,851 of record NZ_JBFRFJ010000003.1, on the reverse strand, counting down.
CCTTGATAGCCGCGGTCAAACTTGCAGCCGGCGGATAAGCCGTCGATAACTCGCACCCTCCGTCGGCTCCAAGGTTGCAAATGTTGCAGCCTTGGAGTACACACCCAAGGGATCGTCAAGCCGCGAACGACGATGCGGTTAACGCAATTCATCGACAACAAGCACTTAGAAAGGACTCAATGGCTACCGCCAAAGAACTCCTGCTTGCATACATGGACCTGATAAGAAACCCCGACGAGGCAATCTCCCTCTTCGCTGAGGACGCCGCCATTGAGATTCCATACCTGGTTGAAGTAGGCCTGCCGGGGCAATTCAAGGGACACGAGGAGATTCTGAATTTCCTCAGACAGATCAATGCGCTTTTCCCAGATGTGGCTTTCATGAAGGTGCAGTTCTTCATGGAATCACCGAATCAAGTGGTGAGCGAATATGAGGTCCATTGCTCAGCGCCATCGACTAAAAGGCAGTATCACCAGTTGTTTTTCGGAAGGCTTGTGGCAGAGAGTGGCAAGATCAAGCTACTGCGCGAGGCACTCAACATCATCAGTGCGGCGCAAACCATTCTTCCCAATGGTCTGTCAGATGTCGCAGTTCAGCGAAGCGCCTCGCTGAAAGTGGCGGAGGAGACACAATGATTCGTGCGGAGGAATTGAAGAAGGTACCGATCTTTGCTTGCCTGACAGATGGGCAGCGCGAGCGTATCGCACAAAATGCGGCCGACCTGCGCGTCCAAAAGGGAGAGTGGCTCATCCGCGAAGGCGAGGTTCCTTCGTTCTTTGTCCTGCTTGAGGGAGTTCTCGAAGTGGAGAAGGAGTATGGCGGAACGAGTCAGGTGAGGGGACGTTACCAGCCTGGGGACTTTTACGGCGAGACCCCAATTCTGCTCGACTCACCAACCATCGCGTCGCTACGTGCGCACGCTCCTTCCCGCGTTCTTCGCATGGACCGGATGCAGTTCAAAGAGCTTCTCGACTCATCGGCGGAGTGTGCCAGTACCATCGTGCATACCATGACCCAGCGCATCACCGCGATCCGCGAGTACACGCAGGACAATAATCCCTTCCGGGTGTTGATAGTGGGTTCGCAATACGACGGCGAATGTCGGAACATTCGGACGTTCTTGTCTCTCAACCGGATTCCTTATGAATGGGTGGACAACGAACGCGATCCAGATCGCGTGCCGTTGTGCGTGATTTCTGACCCTTCAGGTCCATTCGTTCTGGTAGACGACTCTGCGATAGTCAGCCGACCGCTCACGACTCGCAAGGTTGCCGAGGCGCTTGGCCTTCACACAAATCCTAGAAAGAAATCGTATGACGTGGTTGTGATTGGAGGGGGGCCCGCGGGTCTTGCGGCCGCAGTCTATGGAGCATCGGAAGGATTGAGCGTTCTCTTAGTTGAAAAGACCGCTGCCGGCGGTCAGGCGTGCACCTCATCCCGTATCGAGAACTACCTCGGTTTTCCGAACGGCATCTCCGGTGAGGAGTTGGGCGCGCGAGCCGTGAAGCAGGCTGCTCGCTTTGGCGCGGAGATGGTGGTGACCCGCAAGGTTGTGACAATTGAGCCCACGTCCGACGGCTATTGCGTAGAACTCGATGGCGGAAGTCGATTGCAGACAAAAACCGTAATCCTGGCAACCGGAGTGGACTGGCGCAAACTCAATATTGAGGGAATCGATCGGCTCCAGGGAAAAGGCGTGGTGTACGGAGCCTCTCGCATGGATGCGCCATCCGTCGTCGGGAAAGACATATTCATTGTCGGAGGAGGCAACTCCGCCGGCCAGGCGGCCGTGTATTTTTCGAGCTATGCGGCGTCCGTGACGGTGCTCGTGCGCGGGGAGGGACTTGCACAGACAATGTCACACTACTTGATTGCCCAGCTGGATCAACGACACAACATAACAGTGGAAGCTTACACGGAGGTTGTGTCCGTCGACGGAGAAAACTCTCTCCAGTCGATCCATACTTCAATAAGCGGCGCGCCTCCCCTTGAACGCAGCGCGGACGCCCTTTTTGTCATGATCGGTGCAATTGCAAGGACCGATTGGCTTCCGGAGGCTCTTCAGCGCGACGCGAAGGGATTCGTTCTTGCTGGACGCGATCTTCCCGACTGGGAAGAACCCCGCGCACCGTTCCTGCTCGAAACCAGTATGCCCGGGATATTTTGCGCGGGCGACGTTCGCCATGATTCGATCAAGCGTGTGTCCAGTGGGGTTGGGGAAGGAAGCATGGCCATCGCTTTCATCCATCAGTACCTTGCTCTTCAGCAAAAGATAACCGAAAGTTCGCCGAGTCTGGCCGCCTAAACATAGTAGGCACAATGGATCCCATTCGTTCTCCTGTATCGTTCGCCCAGCCTGAGATGAGACATCTCCTGCTTTCTCTCGAAATGCTTGTATCCAAGAAACGCACGAGTCTCTGGGATTGCTTCTCGATTCGTGGTAAATCGCCAAATCACTCATCGACTCGCGAGATAACTTCCCATAAGCGGAGGGCTAATGCAAAGTCCTAGACGGGTCCGGCGGCTGAGACTACTTTCCCCGCGAAGCCGGTTTCACCGATAGTCGCCGAGGAATGAGTGTCGAACCGATTGTTCAATGGAAGATTCCTCGAAGGTTCATCATCGTGAAGTTCGTCGAGCCTGCCGTCTATTGCATTCTCCTTGGCCTTAGACCAGATGTTTGTGTATTCAGCATGTTCGCCGTGCGTTGAACGGCCTGTGGCGGCAGACCAAGGATTCGCAGGAAGGAACGCCGCATCCGGTCGCGATTTTCAAATCCATTTCTGCGAGCGATCTCCTCAACGGAGAAACGACCACCTTCCATCATCAAGCGAGCGGACTCTACACGTAGCAGCTCAACGGCCTTGGCAGGCGTTTGTCCAGTTTCTTCTTTGAAGGCCCGGCTGAACTGTCTCGGGCTTAAAAAGGCGACCTTCGCCAAGACCGTCATCGAGAGGGGCTTAGCCAGATTTCGTTTCGCGTAGGCAAGCACAGTCTGCATACGATCGGACGTCGCATCGAGATCGAGGAGGGTCGAATGCTGCGACTGTCCGCCTGCCCGGCGGTGATAGACGACCATCAACTTGGCGGTTTCTCGCGCCATCTCACGGCCAAAGTCCTGTTCCACCAGCGCCAGCGCGAGATCAATTCCGGCGCTCATTCCGGCCGAGCACCATACGGAACCGTCGGAGGTAAAAATACGATCGAGATCGAGAATTACCTTGGGATACTGTTGCCGGAACGACTTCGCGTGATACCAGTGGGTAGTCGCATGGCGTCCATCGAGTAACCCGGCTTCGGCGAGCACAAATGTGCCGGTGCATACGGAAGCGATGCGTACCCCTCGCTGGCCTTGGGCCCGCAGGTACTTTACCACTCCCGGAAGAGCACCACCGGAGGGATCATGCTCGCCCGCTACCAAAATCGTGTCGAAGGAGCGTCGCTTTAAGGTCTCCGTATGAATTCTGCTTCCAACCGAGGTCTCAACGAGCCCTCCACGTTCTGACACCAGCGTAATCTCGTATGCCGGATATCTGGCATGCAAGTTGGCCATCTCGAAGACAGCAGAGACCGCAAGGTTGACCGTCGATATCTGGGGATACAAGACAAAGCCGATTTGGTGCGGGCGTTTCACGCCTTCACCCTAGCAGAAAACTGCAGGATGTCCTAAAACGCCGGATTTATGACTTACCGCCGTGCGGGCGCGCTCCTAAAATCCGATCATGGAGACATCCCGAGAGTTTTCTGCATGCTTTCCTGCTAATGCATTGAGGGGAGATCGCAAGTATGAGCCGCAGAGTATTGATCGCTGGAGCAACTGGGGATACCGGCCGCGCCGCAGTTAAAGAGTCTCTTCGTCGTGGGCTGGATGTTCGCGCGATGGTACGCAAGATCGACGAACGCTCGGAAGCACTTGCTGCCCAGCATGCCGAAGTGGTTGTTGGCGACCTGCTCGATATCAACTCAATCCGCGCCGCGCTGGAGGGGGTCGATGCGGCATATTTCGTCTATCCGGTAGCCCCAGGCCTTATCGCCGCCACCGTCAACTTCGCGTTGGCTGCCAAGGAAGCCGGCACGAAAGCCGTTATCAACCTATCGCAACGCTCCCAGAACCGCGATTCGACCAGCGACTCCTGCCGCGATACCTACATCTCCGAACAGGCTTTTAACTGGTCGAATGTGCCCGTTATTCATCTGCGGCCAACGCTCTTTCTCGAATGGCTGCTCTATCCGTGGCAGATCGGATATCTGCAACACGGCATCCTTCGCATTCCAGGAGGCAAAGGCCGCCACTCTCCCATCGCCGCCGACGACCAGGGCCGCGCTATTGCAGCCCTCCTGAAGAGCCCGGAAAGTCATATCGGGACTGTCATCGATCTCTCTGGCCCGGTCGAGATGGACTATGAGCAGATGGCGGCAGAACTAAGCGAAGCGCTCGGCCGCAAGGTCGTGTATCAGGATGTGCCGATCGAGGAGTACGCGGCGTCTCTTACTGCGATGGGCCTTCCGCCCTATGTCGTTCAGCACTTCAGCGGCGCCATGCTCGACTACCAACACGGACACATGGCGGGCGCGGATAACAACATTGAAAAGCTGACAGGACAGAAGCCCATGACTGTAGGTGAGTTCGCACGCGTACATTTAGCCCAACTGAACCCAAGGAAAACGGCTTAGCTAAGGCGTTTCGACTCCGATCGCTTCTGGAACTTTTAGGAGATTGCAAATGAACACATTCACTCTATTTCACGTCGTGTTGAGTCTGGTAGGAATCGGCGCAGGATTCGTCGTTATATTTGGGCTGATCGCGGCAAAGCAGCTAAATCGGTGGACCGTGGTGTTTCTCTCGACCACGGTGGCAACGAGCTTGACCGGATTCCTGTTTCCTTTCCATAAACTCTTGCCCTCGCATGTAATAGGCGTCGTGTCGTTGGTGGTACTGGCAATTGCAATCCTGGCACGCTATGTCCGCCGTCTTGTCGGCGCTTGGCGTTGGATTTACGCAGTAAACGCCGTCATTGCGACGTATCTAAACGTTTTCGTATTGATCGCACAGCTTTTTCAAAAAGTGCCCGCCCTGAAAGCAACGGCTCCGACACAGTCGGAGCCCCCATTTCTGGTTACCCAGCTCGTAGTCATGGCTCTGTTCGTGGTGCTAGGCATCTTTGCGGCGAAGAGATTTCATACCGAGCGAGCGCGTGAAGCAGTGGCGATTGGTTAGTCGAAATTAAACCTGGGTAGGAGGACCATACAATGCGCAAATCTATCTACTCATTTGTGCTCGTTTTAGCGGCTTCGTTTCAGCTATTCGCACAAACACAGCAAGCTCGCATGCCAGCTCCGCCTACGACACACATCCTTGCAATTGGCCATTTCACCCGAACGCTGACGTCCGATGAGTGGGCAGCGATTATGCCGCATGAGGTTCCTGACACCCTTCGTCTCATCCTCGTGGGCAAGATTGATCAGAGTTGGCTCCGCCACGATCAGACGGGCGTCATCTTTCTGATGAACGTGACTGACGTAGATGAAGCTCACAAGATTCTCGAGAAGCTTCCCTTGGGGCAGGCGAAATTGATGGAGTTCGATTTGATTCAGGTTGGCCCCCTCACGCCGCTGGCCATGCTGTTGAACGATAAGCCTGCCGGCAAATAGCACGCCGGCATCAACCGAAACGAAGGTGCGAACGTGGCTGTAAAGAACAGCAACTACAACCTGCCTATCCTGGTGACCGGCGCAGCTGGACGGGTCGGCTCGGTGGGCCGCCTGGTTACAGAACAGCTTCTCGAACGTGGCTTCCGTGTCCGGGCCCAGGTGCGGGTGGACGATGACCGTGCGGCGGCACTAGGTTCGCTCGGCGCTGATGTCGTTGTGGGAGATCTCCTTGATCTTGGAGCTGCTCATCGCGCGGTGGAAGGATGTGAGCGTATTTACTGCGGTCTGTCGATCGCTCCCACCTATCTGGAAGCAGCAATCAATCTCGCGGCCGTCGCGAAGCACTACAGCGCCAAAGCCTTTATCAATATCTCGCAGATGACCGTCAAAGAGATGGACATCCATGCAACCACACCCAGTCCGCAACAGAAGCAGCACTGGCTGTTCGAGCAAGTTCTCTCCTGGTCCGGGTTGCCGGTTGTTGAGGTGCGACCAACAGCATTTCTCGAAGGGCTATTCCTGCAACTCGCGGGAGGCGTAGCAACGCAAGACCGGCTGCTGGCGCCGCTCGGCAACGGTAAGAACTCCGCAGTTGCGGCTTTTGACGTGGCACGATCGGTTACCGCCATCCTAAGCGATCCAGCAAAGCATATCGGAAAAACCTATCACCTCACCGGACCAAGCTCACAGGACATGCCGAGCATTGCGAAGGAGTTTTCGCAAGCTCTTGGTCGCCCCATCACCTACGTTGATGTGCCGCTTGATGTCTGGAAGGAGACGTTGTCGAAGATGGGGTTGCCGCCTCATGTGGTCTCCCATGTAGTCACAATGGCGGAGCTACATCAAGCGAATCGCTATGACAGGTATAGCGACGATGTCGAGACATTAACTGGCGTGCTCCCCATGGGCGTACGCGAATTCGTCGAGCGGAACGCACAGGCGTTTGCGCGAGTCTCGGCGTAGTGAGAACTGGAAAGGCTAGTCATGAGCACACATCAAAACACAGCGTTTCACGAAATGGCACCGGTTCTTGAACACCGCATCCCGCGCGACGGACACTCCCTCTACGCGAAGGAGTTTCCGGGACGGGGTCCAACGTTCGTCATGCTTCATGGCTTCCCGGACAATCATCACATCTACGATCCGCTGGGCCAATTCCTTGCCAACTCCGGACGCCATGTTGTGGCATTCGACTTTCTCGGCTTCGGCTCATCAGACAAGCCCCAAGGTTACGCCTACAGCTATGATCAGCAGCTAGCCGACCTCGATGCTGTTGTAGATCATCTCAACCTGCAGCAGATCGTGCCCGTCGGCCATGACTCAGGCGGATTTGTAGCCATCAACTATCTCCTGGCCCTTCCGGAGCGTATCGCTCACCTCTGCCTTTTGAATACCTTCTACACCAACACAGCGACGCTGCGGCCCCCGGAGCTGATCCAGTTTTTCGCCACACCCGGAGTGAATGCAATCGCGCAAAAGATGGCGGAAGACCCCGCCATGCTGGACTTTCTCCTGACCTTCCAGCAAAGCCAATTCAAAGCAGGCGGCAGCGGGACGCAGCAGGCCGTGATCGATGATCTGGTGCGACCGATCATCCAACAGAACTTCGCGCAGACACCCAGCGCCGCGCCCGCATTCGTGCAGCTTGCGGGTGGGCTCTTCCCGCAACTCGGAAAGAATGCGGCATCGCTGGCTCGCCTCAAGGAGATTGAGATCCCCTGCAGCATTATCTGGGGCGATGCGGACGCGTACCTGAACCTGGGCGTCGCAAAGGAGTTCGCGGCTACATTTCGCGGCGCTTCCAAGCACGTACTCGACGCAGGCCACTGGGTACAGCTCGACCTACCCGAACAGGTAGGCCGCCTCATGCTCTCCGAGGTGCGCGTTCAGGAGGTTGTTTCGCAATAACCTGCGTCCATATAGTGGTCTGAGGATCAGGGCGATCCATGTCTATTCACCCCTAAAAACTGGGTGCCCCATATCTCGGCTATGCCGAGATGTGGGTTTGAAGGATACCTGGATTTTCGTGATACCCATTCCCTATATCTGGCGATAAAGCCGCCAGATATAGGGCACCCGTCTCTACGGGGTCAGGAACCTATTCCATATCAAAAAAGAATCCTCTTCGCGACTCGGATTTGCGACACGCTTACTTACAGTGTGTATGGATACGCAATACGTAGGCGATATCGCCGAGGCCTTCAGCGGAGGACGGCATGGTCACGTGCATTCCGTCCGGCCGCTGTTGGAAGTTCAGGTTCGATTGCCCTCCCACCAGATCGACAGAGCACACCGCACCTGGAAGGTATGGATTTCCGGCGAAGAGTGTGTGGATGACGGTTTCAGATTGCGAAGGCCAGCCTAGAAGAGTGGCGTAGAGCAGCGGTTCTTTTGTTCCGTGCGAGACGGCGAAGCGGATGTCCTGAGCTGTGTAGCTCTGGATGTCGTTGTTCTTCTCGGTTGCGTTCTTTGCCGCTTTGGTGGGGCCTTCGCCGAAGACGGTAAAGGGGCGCGTGCCGTAGATACTTTCGCCGTTCACTCGTAACCAGTCCCCGATCTGCAGCAGAACCGTTCTGGCTTCTTCGGGAATGGTGCCATCGGCCTTCGGTCCAACGTTCAGCAGCAGGTTGCCGTTCTTGGAGACAGTGTCGACCAGTTGATGCACGAGTGACTTCGCCGTGCGGTACTCATCGTGCTCCGCGTATCCCCAGGAGTGAATCGAAACCGAAGTATCTGTCTGCCAGGGCAGCAGGCGGAGCGTGTCGAGCTTGCCGCGTTCAATGTCCAGGGTGGCGACGTTGGCGGGCATCGACTCCTGCTTGTAGGTAAGGACCGGTTGTTCGTGCCGTTCCGCACCGCGGTCGTAATAGTAGGCGGCGAACTGTTGCAGTGCTGGTTTGAAGGCCGGCTGACCAATCCACCAGTCGAAGTACATGAAGTCGGGGTGGTACTTATCGACGACCTCGGTTGATTTTGCCAGCCACTCGTTCAGGAAATCCTGGCTGGGAGGCACCCAGCGCTCCAGATGATCTGGATCAGGTTCTTTGTGATCATCCACGGCGCCACTTGCATCAGGCAGGTTTCGCGCGGATGCGGGACCGTACAGCAGGGATGTGGGCGGCAGTTCGTTTGTCGCAGCGGAACTCATGGCACGCACGTCGGAGTCGAAGGTGCGGCCAAGGCCGTACCACCACCAGTGCTCAGCCGTGTGCGAGGAGACACCGAAGCGCAGGCCATGTGCCCGCGTAGCCGTTGCGAGTTCGCCGACGATGTCGCGATGCGGCCCCATGGCCTTGGCGTTCCACGGCGTTACATCGGAGGCATACATGGCGAAGCCATCGCAGTGTTCGCCGACGGGAACGACATAGCGCGCTCCGGCTTTCTGGAAGAGGTCGACCCAGGCATTGGCATCGAAACGCTCCGCACGGAACATCGGGATGAAGTCTTTGTAGCCGAACTTGCTCTGCGGTCCGTAGGTAGCGATGTGATGTTCGTAGGCCTTGTTGCCCGGGACATACATATTCCGCGAATACCATTCATTGGCGAATGCCGGAACGGAGTACACGCCCCAATGAATGAAGATGCCGAACTTTGCATCCTGAAACCATGCGGGTGTGCGATAGACCGCAAGCGAGCCCCAGTCAGGTGCGAATGGCTTGGCCACTGTTGTGTAACGCTGCACCCGGCTGACCTGTGTTGCAACCGCCTTGTCGTGGGTTGCCTGTGTCTGAGCGGCAGCAGAGGCAACGATGAATGGCCAGGCTGCTAAACCAGCAATGGCCGTGGTCTTCAAAAAAGGGAATCTCACCATGGCTTGGACCGTGCGACGGCGACGCCGCGAATCTCATTGGGATATTTGCCCGAGACGGCGCAATAGAAGTGGTAAAGCGCACCATCGTGATAGATAAGCGATGGCTTGTGGGCGAAGGTTTCGTCGATGGACCCAGGTGCTCCGGTATCGATCAGGATCTCCGGCACCTTCTGGAAGTGAAAGGGATCGCGGCCTAAAGCGAGCAGTTCACGCGCGCGGCCCGGGCGTTCGTAGTTGAAACCGAAGTAGTACATCGCATAGGTCGAATCCAACTTCATGACGTAGGGGTTTGAAGCAAAGCGGCTGTCACGCGCGTCGGCCCCAGGAGCATTCGCGGTGAGTGGGCTTCCCTTGGGATAAGTTGCCGCACCCCGGGGACCATTCTGCAGCAGAGGATTGAGCGGCGATCGTGTCCAGTGCACCAGATCGGTGCTGGTCGCGACTCCGCTCCGCTCATGCCAGCCTCCGCCTTCATCTTTGGGCAGCGCCTCTGTCTTCGCGTTGTAGTACAGAAAGTAGGTCCGCTTACCCTGGTGCTCTTCGACAAAGAGGTCCGGACGGTACAGGCCGCCGCGTTCCCACGCCTCTCCTTCTTCAGGGCGGAGGATCGGTTCCGTAAGTGTCCAGTGGTGAAGGTCGCGAGAGCGCGCCAGGCCAATGACGGCGGGGCCAGACTCATAGCCGGCCGCGGGATAGGCATGCCAGGCTGCGAGATACTGGCCATTGACCTTGATTGCGTCGCCGCGTCCATGAAGGTTCTTGTCGCGCAGGATGGTGCTGATCGCAAGATTGAATTGTGTGTACTTCGAGTTTGGGTCGCGCGGTCCCACGTTCCCTTCGCGCTTCCATGTCACCAGATCGTGGCTGCTGGCGAGGCCGGTCTGATATCCGATTCCGTCGAAGCCGATGTACAACATGTAGAACTTTCCATCAGCGCGAAAGACGATTGGGTCATCGACTCCACGAGAGTCGAAGACCTCACTGCCGGCTGGAGCGTTACTCGGAATGGACGGATTCACTGGAGCGAGGACAAGCTTTGGATATTTGTAGGGTGTCCGAAACGGGGCGACCGGATCATCCTGTGCCATTGCCGCCGGAGCAAGTGCAGCGGCAGTTGCCATGGCGAGAAACTCGCGGCGGTTGGTGCGAATCATTGCATCTCCACAGTTCTCAGTAGAAGTACACGTGGGTTGCTCCGGGTGGCAAGTGCGACGATGATCCCTGTCAAAGCGATAGACCTTTTGCCTGTCCTCGGGCAGGATCGTTCCGCGAAACGGAATTCAAGAATGAATCATCCTGGAACGATTGTGGGATTTCTGCAACGCACGCTTTACATCCGAGGATGGGCAAGATAGAACCAGACCTACCTTTTGCAAGGAGTTTTCCCGTGTCCCAGACGCTCGCTCTGATTCATACCAGCCCTACGCTTACGCCCATCTTCGGCGCGCTGTGCGCGCAGCATCTGAGCGGGGTGAACGTCTTTCATATGGTGGATGAGAGCCTGATCAAGGACACCATCCGCCACGGCGCGCCACGGCGGGTGACGATGCGGAGGCTGTTGGCCATGTTGCAGTCGGCGCAGGATGCAGGTGCGGATGCCGTGATGGTGACCTGTTCTTCGATTGGGGCTGGTGTCCGCATTGGGCAGCAGGTGATGGATATTCCGGTGATCCGCGTGGATGACGCCATGACTGAAGAAGCTGTACGGCGGGGAAGCCGTATCGGCGTCATGGCGACGCTGCGCACCACGTTGGAACCGACGCTGGCGTTGCTACGCGATAAGGCAGATGCGGCGGGGAAGAGCGTAGAGCTGGTGTCGTCGCTCTGCGTTGGAGCATTCGAGGCCGTGCTCGCCGGCGATACCGCGACCCATGATCGTATTCTGTCGAAGGCATTGCTGGAGGAGATGAAGGACGTGGATGTTGTTGTGTTGGCACAGGCCAGCATGGCGCGAGTGGTGCAGGCCATTGGAGCGGATGCTTTGCCCATGCCTGTATTGAGCTCGCCTGAGCTTGCCGTATTGCGTGCTCGCGATGTGCTGCACGCTCGCGACGTGGTGCTGGGCAAGCCGGTGGAGGCTGCTGTTTGAAGAAACGCCACACGGTGCTGATGCTGTTGTGCATCCTCAGCATCATTACGTTTCTGGACCGGCTGGCTCTGCCGGTTGCCGAGAGCGGCATCCGCAGCGATCTTCATCTCTCGGAAGAGCAGTGGGGATGGGTGCTCGGAGCCTACATCCTGGCAAATGCCATCTTTGAGATTCCGTCCGGAGCCCTCGGGGACCGGCATGGACGGCGCAAAGAGCTCGCACGCATCGTCACCTGGTGGAGCTTCTTTACAGCAATGACAGGATGGTGCCGCAGCTTTCTGCAGATCACCGCATCACGCTTCCTCTTTGGTATGGGAGCTGCCGGAGCGTACCCGAATGCTGCCGGTGTCATCAGCCGCTGGTTCCCTAAAAAAGAACATGCGCGCGCACAGGGTTTCGTGTGGGGAGCCAGCAGGCTTGGTGGAGCGCTGGCTCCGCTGCTGCTTGTGCCGTTAGCGCGATCGGTGGGCTGGCGCGGAATCTTCTGGTGCATGGGCGCGATCGGATGGGTTTGGGTTGCCCTATGGCTGTTTCTGTTTCGTGAAAGCCCAGAGGCTAGGCCTGGCATCGACATCGAGGAGCTGATTGAGATCGGTTCCCCAACAGTCACCTCTGCCGGCTATCAGGGGGCAGAGCTGCAGGAGAAGGTTCCGTGGTCGCGGCTCTTCCGGCTGCCGGATCTATGGCTGCTATCACTGGCTTACTTCTGTTATGCGTGGGGTAGCTGGTTCTTCTTCGGATGGTTTACCACCTGGCTGGTGCGCAGCGCGCACTTTACCGTGGCGGAGATGGGTATCTGGGCATCGGTGCCTTTCCTGATGGGACTTGCCGGCAACCTCGCAGGTGGAGTGCTATCGGAATGGCTGGTCATACGCTTTGGCCGACGCAGAGCCTACCGCTGGGTGACAGCAATCTGCCTCGGCGTTTCGGCCTGCTTGTTGTATGGCATGACCGCAGTCCAGACGCACACAGGCATCATCGTTCTGGCGACAGCGGGCTTCGGTGTGATGGACCTGATGTTGCCTTCCGCCTGGGCCATGGCGATGGGGCTTGGCGGCAACTTCGGCGGTACCGCATCCGGCGTAATGAATACCGCCGGAAACCTTGGTGGCTGGGTGTGCACCATCGTCTTCGGTTACGTCGTAAAGTTTGCGGGAAACTACGATCTTCCGGTGCGAATGATTGCGGTCATGATCCTGCTGGCTGCGGTGATCTTCGCCCGCGTGGACTGCACACGCGGTCTGGAAACGGCCGACCACCTGGTATAGAACGACGTTCCGCATTCCGGAATCCTGTTCTGAATACCGGCACGCGCGGCAAATCACCTGCAGCGTGTTTTATCCTTCCGTTGCACAGCCAGGAAACGAGAGAGACCGTGAGCTTTAGAGCATTTTCCCCGTTGTTGGGTAGCCCGAAAGAGGAGTGCAGCGGCGTTTTCATTAGGGAAAACGCCCATAGATGCGGATGCCCTACTTCACAGCTACAGGGAAAAAGCTTCACCCGTCGAGAATTTCTGAAGACCTCCGCCATGACCGTCGCTGCAACGGCGATGAGCGCTGAAGGTGCGGCGGGTCAGAGCGCTGACCGTGCTCCGCTGCGCCAGTTGCAGTACAGCGAAGTGCAGTTGACCGGCGGTCCCCTTGCCGAGCAGTACTTCGCCCTCAAGGCACACTACCTCTCCCTCTCGAACGATCGCCTGCTGAAGGTCTATCGGCAGCGTGCCGGTTTGCCTGCTCCCGGTGACGATATGGGCGGATGGTATGACCGCGACGGCTTCGTTCCGGGGCACGGTCTTGGACAGTACATCTCGGGCATGGCACGCATGGGCGCGGCTACAGGAGATGGCGCGTGCCACGCCAAAGCCCATGATCTTGTCGAGGGTTTTGCGGCTACACTTGGACCGCAGAACGCCAGTATCCTCCGGCCGGAGACGAACCTCTGGACCTGTTACACCGTCGATAAGCACCTGGTTGGTCTGCTGGATGCGGGAGCGCTGTCGAAGGTTCCAGGGACGACGGAGCTGTTGAATCGCGTGTTCGATGGAGCGAAGCCTCTGCTGCCGGCACAGGGACGCGATCGCATCGGCAAGAAGGATCCGCCATACGACGAGACATACATCATGCCGGAGAATCTGTTCGCCGCGGCAGAGGCCACGGGGAATCCGGTGTTCCGCGAATATGCCGTGCGGTATCTTCTGGACCGCGAGTTCTTTGACCGGCTTGCCAGCAAGGAAGATCCATTCCCCGGCCAGCATGCGTACTCGCACGCGATTGCGCTCTCGTCCGGAGGTAAGGCGTATCTCTCGCTCGGAGATGTTAAGTATCGCGATGCCATGCGCCATGCTTTTCTGCTGCTGACGACGACGCAGCAGTTCTCCAGCGGCGGCTGGGGCCCAAACGAGACCTTCGTTACGCCTCATCGTGGTGAGCTGTATGCATCACTCGGCACCACGGTCGATCACTTTGAGACTCCCTGTGGCGCTTATGCTGCAACTAAGCTGGCGCGCTATCTGCTGCGTACTGGGGTTCCACAAGACACGGCCTATGCCGATAACCTGGAGCGCGTTCTCTTCAATACCATCCTTGGCGTGAAGCGGCCGGACTCAGAGGGGCGTTATCCGTATTACTCCACCTACTCTCCCTACGCGGACAAGGTCTACTACAAGCAGAAGTGGCCCTGCTGTAGCGGCACGCTGGTGCAGACCGTGGCGGACTATCCGCTCAACATCTACTTCGGTGCAGACGACGGTTTGTATGTCACGCTGTATACGCCGTCGCGCGTGCAGACCCAGGTGAGGGATGTTGCCGTTGTTCTAACCCAGGAGACACAGTATCCGGTCGACGATCACGTGGCCCTTACCGTAAATCCCTCCCGGGAGGCGACCTTTGCACTGCACCTTCGCATTCCTGGTTGGCTGCAGCGGCCCGCAACCATCCGCGTGAACGGAAAGGTGGAAACGGCCAATGCTTCTGCTGGAACGTTCCACGCGCTGCGTCGCCAGTGGAAGGCAGGGGACCATGTGGAGCTGATGCTTCCGCAGGAGTTCCGTACCGAAAGCATCGATGACCGAAACCCGGATGTAGTCGCCCTGATGCGGGGACCGATGCAGTATGTTGCGTTAAATATCCCCGCAGCCGAGGCACACGCAAAGCTGCCGCTACCATCCAATCTGAAGGCGGCGGGTCCGCAGGCCTATACCGAACGGTACGCGGGGCGGGACGCTGTCTTTGTACCGCTGTACCGTATCGACAATGAACGCTATACGAGCTATTTTTATCGCGGTTGAGGAGACGTCAGAGTGAGCACTCATCCGCGCATCTGCGCGCGTTACTTCATCGAAACAGCCTTTCCGCTGGAGCAGGCAGCCGAAATCATGGCCGGCGAGCAGTCCACTGGAACATTTCTTCGTGTTCCTGGAGAGACGGAGGCGTTGCGCGAGCGGTTTGCGGCGCAGGTCGAGCTCATTGCGGAGGTCGAACCGGTTGCTGCTCCGTCGTTGCCAGGCGCCGGAACACCAAAGGACTGGGATGGGGTTCGACGCATGGCCGAGGTCACGCTCTCATGGCCACTTGAGAATATTGGCCCCTCACTGCCCAATCTTCTATCTACGGTTGCCGGCAATCTTTCGGAGTTGAAGGCGTTCTCCGGCTTAAAGCTTCTGGATCTGGAACTGCCACCCGAATTCCTTTCGCGGTATCGGGGGCCGCAGTTTGGTGTCAGCGGCACGCGGGCTCTGACAGGTGTGTATGAGCGGCCGCTGATCGGCACCATCATCAAGCCCAGCATCGGAATGGATCCCGAAACGACAGCGGCACAGGTGCGTGTGCTGGCGGAAGCGGGTATCGATTTCATCAAGGACGATGAACTGCAGACCGATGGTGCGCACTGTTCGTTTACGGCTCGCGTCTCGGCCGTGATGCGCGTTTTGCGGGAGTTCGCGGAGCGGACAGGAAAGAACGTGATGTACGCGCCGAACCTGACCGGTGAGATCGACGAGATGCTGCGGCGTCACGACCACGTCGTCGCTGAAGGCGGACTGTGTGTCATGGTGAGCATGAACTCTATCGGCCTGCCGGCGATGAAGGTTCTGCGTGCGCACGCACAGGTTCCGATCCATGGGCATCGCAATGGCTGGGGGATGCTTGGCCGGTCGCCTGCCCTGGGGATGAGCTTCGTCGCTTTCAGCAAGCTGTGGCGGCTTGCCGGCATCGACCACACGCATGTGAATGGGCTTCGCAATAAGTTCTGCGAGAGCGACGAGTCGGTGATTGCATCTGCTCGCTCCTGTCTTACGCCGATGTTTTCCGCACCTTTGCCCGGCTGCGAGGTCATGCCAGTCTTCTCGTCGGGACAAAGCGCGCGTCAGGCGCCCGATACCTACAAGGCGCTTGGATGTACTGATCTGATCTATGCCTGTGGCGGAGGCATCATGGGACATCCCGGCGGTCCGGCCGCAGGTGTGCGCAGTCTGCAGCAGGCCTGGCAGGCTGCCGTTGAAGGTGTTCCTCTGGCCGAATTCGCGAGCCGCCATCAGGAGTTGGCGCAGGCGCTTGAGCTCTTCGGAGCCTAAGCTGAATGCGCAACCCGCTGCTTTATACCTATTACGGCGACGACTTCACCGGCTCAACCGATGTTCTGGAGCAGCTTGCCCGCGGTGGCATTCCTGCCGCTTTGTTCTTTGCTCCGCCGACGGCCGAGGATCTTGCATTGGCGCCTGGGCTCCGCGCTTATGGAATCGCTGGAGAGAGCCGCTCTCAATCACCCGAATGGATGAAGCAGAACCTTCCCGGGGTCTTTCGTTCGTTGCAGGCGGCGGGCGCTGCCATCACGCACTACAAGGTCTGCTCCACCTTCGATTCGTCACCGCAGGTCGGAAGCATCGGTTGTGCGATGGAGATAGGACGAGAGATCTTCGAGGGGCACACGGTTCCCATCGTTGTGGGCGCTCCTCATCTTCGTCGTTACGTGTGGCGGGGCCGCTTGTATGCTGCCGGCCCCGATGGCAGGGTATTGCGTATCGATCGACACCCGATGAGCCGGCATCCTGTGACGCCGATGCGTGAAGCGGACTTGCGGAAGCATCTCTGCGCGCAGACAACGCTGCGGATAGACCATGTGAGCTACAAGGATATTGGCAAAGGAGATGGATTCGCTGCCTTTGCGAAAGCCGAAGCTGCAGGTGCGAATGCCGTTCTCTTTGATACGGTGCGTCCATCGGAGTTAAGAGCGATAGGCAAGCTTCTCTGGCAGGTCGTAGGGCAACGGCAGATGTTTGCCGTTGGAAGCTCGGGTCTTACGGCCGCATTGGTAGAGGCGTGGCGGGATACGGGGCAGGATTCTGCTCCCAGGCCAGACACATCTTTACCACCGAAGATGCGAGGACCTCTCCTGGTTCTGAGCGGCTCATGTTCTGTCGCTACAGAACACCAACTGCGCTGGGCTTTCGCGCATGGCTTCGCCGGCATCGCCCTCCATCCAGAGGAGGTTATTGGAGATGCCGGCCGTCAGCGTGCCATCGTAGCTCAGGCGATTCAGTCCATACGGCAGGGAAGAGACATCGTGATCTATAGCGCGATGGGGCCGGTTAGCGCGCCGGCATCGGGATCAAGCCTCGGCGAGTCCCTCGGTGTCATGATGCGCCAGATTGTGCAGGCTACTGACATCTCGCGCGTTCTCCTCTGCGGTGGCGATACCAGCTCGCACGCGGTTCGGCAGCTTGGACTCAGGGCACTTACCTGGCAAGCGAATCTTCATACCGGCGTGCCTCTTTGCCGCACGCATGGCGCACTCGACATCGAACTTGCGCTCAAGGGCGGGCAGATGGGCGATGAGGATTTCTTCCAGCTCGTGCGTGACGCCTAGGGCGTGTGTCATGAAGCTGTTACGAACCCTTCGGCTTCACGAGAGTTAGTGACCACCGCTCGGTTTCGTGCTGAACCAGATGCCATTGGGAGCATCGGAACGCGCCGCCACGATGTCTGGCCAGCCGTCTCCATCGAAGTCGGCGAAGGCCAGGCCGTATACGGTGCCTTTGCCGTCGTTCCAGGGGACCTCGTGGAACGTGCGTCCTTGCCCGTTGTTGAAGAATATCGATCCGGGCAACTCCACGTAGCCCACGATGATGTCTGGCCGCTTGTCACGATTCAGATCGGCGATCGCCAGGCAGTACGGAGCCCGGGCGGGGCCGGGAAGCCTGACCGGTTCTCCGAACTGGCGTCTGCCGCGATTGAAGAGGATGAAGGAAGCCTTCAGGCGTTCATCGATGATCGCGAGATCCAGCCGCCCGTCGCCGTCGAGATCGCCAGCTGCTCCCATGCGAATCCAGGCTTCGGCTGCGCCGATCTTGGTCGAGGTGGGGAAGTGTCCCTTGCCGTCGTTCCAAAGCACGATGCTTTGGCCGCCATCGCGATGAGGGACGAAGAGATCGAGCGCTCCATCGCCGTCGAGGTCAGCCGCGACGATGGACGTTGCCGATTCTGTTGGAAGCGCTTCGCATGCGGGAAAATGGCCCTTGCCGTCGTTGAGGCAGATGTAACTCGGAGTGGGGTTCTGTGGGCCTTTTCCGGGTTTTCCGTCTACCAGGTCCGGATAATCGCCGCGGTTGGCAGCCACGATGTCCGGATAACCGTCGCCGTTCAGGTCGGCCAGGGTCACGTAACGCGTCGCCCAGTTGGGGCTGCCAAATGTACCGGCCTCGGTGAAGTGCCCTTTGCCGTCATTCAGGTAGACCAGTTTGCGATCGGGTGCGTCGTTGCTGACCACGATGTCCAGGTGGCCGTCACCATCGACATCGGCCAGCGCCGCCGAATAGGTGCGGTCGGGCGCAGTTCCCAGATTATTGGCGGTGAAGCTGCCATGGCCATCGTTCAATAGCACGCGGTTGAAGAGCGGCCAATGCCGCCCTTTGCCAAGAACGATGTCCGGCAGGCCGTCTCCGTTGAGGTCACCCACGCTGACTCCGGCCGAGGTTTCACTCTTTTCTTCAAGCAGCAGAGCGCGATCGAAAGAACGCCGGACCGGGGTCGATGCCGGCTGCGCCTGGGCCAACAGAACACTTGCAAACAACAACACCCATCCTGGCGAGGCTATCTTCTTATCGTTGATGCGCAGGTTAAGAACAGGCTTGGACACGATTGTCTCCGGAGAGCGGTTTTGTAACGAGATCAGTAGATACAGTCATCTGATCTTTCGCAAGACTTTGGAACTTCGTAAATCCTCGACTGGCAGGGATTGGAGTCATACCCGGAATTCCGCATTTCGGAATATCCACACTGATTCATCCTTGCCGCAATGGTTCTGATCCTCGTACTCTGCCGAGTGTACTGGAGCGCATTCCGAAATCCGGAATACAGAGATCCAGTCTTAATGGAGTTGTGACTTGAGCCCGCCAAGACATCTGGAGCGTCGATCAAATGTGCAGACCAGCCGCCGCAGCGATCGCAACGAGTCACAGACCGTCCTTCGTGCATGCGAAGTACTAAAAGCATTTAAGAGTCTTGGCGAAGAGCTCACGCTTCTGGAGGTAATGGAGCGCGCGCAACTTCCCAAGACCACGGCCTTCCGGCTGCTACGTACTCTCATCCATGGGGGCCTGCTGGAGCGCGTCGGCGCCGGCGTCTATCGCAATCGCTTCGGCCCTGTTACGGGACGCAGATATCGAATTGGGTTTGCCACGCAGGGAGTGACGGAGTTCTCACAGGAGGTGCTGCGCAGCATTGAGACCGTGGCTGCGCGAGAGAATGTTGATCTCATCACGGTCGATAACCGCTACTCCGCCCGTGAGGCACTACGCAATGCCGACTTCCTGATCCGCGAGGGCGTAGACCTTGTCCTGGAGTTCCAGACTTATGAGCGCGTGGCTCCGGCTATCGCGTCCAAGTTCCTTGAAGCAAAGACGCCGGTCATCGCCATCGAGGTTCCACACCCTGGAGCTACCTACTTTGGCGCTAATAACTACAAGGCTGGCGTGATCGCCGGGAAAGCCCTGGGACGTTGGGCAAACGATAACTGGAACGGCCGCGTAGACCGCGTCGTTTTGATGGAGCTTCCGATTGCCGGCTCTCTGCTTGAATTGCGCGGTACCGGCTTTCTGCATGGCCTTCAGTCCGAACTCCCGGAGATCGCCTCTGCATCCGTTGTTCATCTGAATGGCCGTGGCGATTTCGAACAGGTGCAGGAGATGTTGCGGAAATATCTGCGTAGAGCCCGTGCGAAACGAACACTCGTCGGCACCGTCAACGACATCTGTGCCCTGGCGGCTGTTCGCGTATGGGAAGAGTTTGGTGCCGAGAAGACCTGTGCTGTTGCCAGTCAGAACGCCACGCCTGAGGCCCGAGCCGAACTCCGTCGTCTGGGGACGCGGCTCATTGGTTCGGTCGCGTACTTCCCAGAGAGATATGGCAACTACGTCATTCCTCTGGCGCTGAATCTTCTTCGTAATAAACCGGTTGCTCCTGCGGTGTTCGTAAAGCACCAGTTTCTGACCTCGAAGAATGTCGATTTGGTTTATCCATTGGACACTGGAGCGAAGCTCAGGCGCCCTCGACTGAACTCGTAAAGAGGGATGTATCCTGCGCATCAAGTCCCGCGTTGCTGATTGCATAAATATGCATCAATGCAAGAAAAGGTTGACAGGCGCTGAGTTCACTCCTTAGCATTCACCTTCGTTATGAAGATCATGCAAGCTTCTCCCTGCGAACGCCTGTTTCGGAACGCCTCCTTGCTGTTGATGCTGTTCGTTCTGACGTCAACGTGCTCACTCGCGCAAGGTTTGGGCCGTATCGTCGGCCTTGTCACGGATAAGGACTCCGCGGCAATACCGGGCGCACGCGTTAAAGCAACACAGGTCACGACGAACACGCAGACAGAGACCGTGACGAACAGCGATGGGGGATTCGTCTTCCCGTCTCTGCCGCCCGCTACGTACAAGATCAGTGTGGAGGCCGCAGGCTTTTCGACCTACACGAACAGCTCGGTCACGCTGCTTGCAGACCAGACCGTCACTCTGAATGCGGCACTCTCCATCGGTCAGACATCGGAGACGATTGAGGTAAGCTCTGCCGCGCCGCAGGTTGATACCAGCACAGGCACCATCTCTCAGGTCGTGAATGAGCGGCAGGTGAATGAGCTGCCACTGAATGGCCGTAATGCCGCACAGCTCACAACGCTGACGCCTGGGGTCGTGGCCGCACCCAGCGGCGCAGCCGACCAGGGGAACACCAAGACCTTCCCGGCAGCGGTGACGATCTCTGCCAACGGCACCCGCGCCAACCAGACGAGCTATCTACTGGATGGCGGCAACAACGTGGATGAGTACACCAACGTCAACGCGCCGTTTCCGTTCCCGGATGCACTGCAGGAGTTCAGCGTACAGACCAGCAACTACACGGCGGAGTACGGTCAGAACGCCGGCGCTGTGGTGAACGTCATCACTAAGGGCGGCAGTAACAAGTTTCACGGCAATCTCTTCGAGTATGTCCGCAACCGGGTCTTCAATGCACGCAACTACTTTCAAACCGCTGTCGACCCGCTGAAGCGCAATCAGTTTGGCGGCACGGTGGGTGGCCCTGTGGGGCTGCCCGGACTTTGGCAGAGCAAATCGTCTTTCTTCTTCTTCGGGATGCAGCGCACCATACTGCACACGCAGAACGCGCCCAGTTCGTCTACCGTACCAACGACCGCAAATGTTGCAGGCAATCTGCCGGTGTTGAGCGGTCAGGCAGGCATCACCAATCCATTCAATAACACCTTCTACCCGGTGAATCCTGCTACGGGTGCGGCGTTTGTGAACCCGTCCAACTTCGATCCTGCATCGCTGGCGTTGCTTTCCCATGTTGC
Source organism: Terriglobus sp. 2YAB30_2 (assembly GCF_052114765.1). Taxonomy (NCBI): domain Bacteria; kingdom Pseudomonadati; phylum Acidobacteriota; class Terriglobia; order Terriglobales; family Acidobacteriaceae; genus Terriglobus; species Terriglobus sp. 2YAB30_2. The sequence continues at coordinate 185,462 of NZ_JBFRFJ010000003.1, read as the reverse complement.
AGTCGCCAATATCACCAGCACCGCACCGGTCACGCTGAACTTCATTCGCCCGGTCGCGCAGGACTTCCTTGAATACGTGGCCCGCTATGACCAAAACCTTGGCAAGAAGGACCGCTTTACCGCGCGCTACTTCCTGGACAAGTTTTCCAATGCCGGAGTGCTAAATCTCAGCAACCTGCCCACCTATTCCGACGGTTCCAACATTGATTATCAGAACGCACTGATCTCTGAGACGCACACCTTCACGGACAACCTGCTGAACAACTTCATTCTCAGCTACCAGCGTGGTTACGCAACCCGTGGGCCGCTCTCCGGCGGCATCAACATGAACGACCTGGGCGTGAATGTATGGCAGCCTGGGTTCAAGTCGATTCAGAGCATCAGCGTGGCGAGTTACTTTTCCGTGGGTGATAATCCGCACGCGGACTTTCTGCGCTCGAACATGACGCTTGCTGACGATGTGCGCTGGGTGAAGGGGCATCACACCATGGCCTTCGGCTTCCATGGTGAGATGGCAAAGGTCGATGTGGTAAACCAGAACGGTCAGCCCGGCACCTATGGCTTCACCGCAACGAACGGCAATACGGCTCTGACGAACTTCCTCTTCGGCTATCTGAATACGTTCTCGCAGAGCTCCGGCCAGTTCCAGCAGAACCGCGCGAAGTTCATCGGTGTCTATGCGCAGGATAGCTGGAAGCTCAACCGGCGCCTTACCTTGAACTTCGGTGTTCGCTATGAGCCTTACCTGCCGCTGCATGAGCGTGGGCTGCGCATGGGGCAGTTCAATCCTGCTGCGTATGCCGCGGGCCGGCGATCGACAAAGTTTCCCAACGCTCCCGCAGGTCTGCTGTTTGCCGGCGACTCCGGTGTTCCTGTCGACGGTATTCGCCCTGTCTATACCAACCTGATGCCCCGCGTCGGATTTGCCTATGACGTCTTCGGCAACGGAAGAACCAGTATCCGTGGCGGCACCGGAATGTTCTATGACACGCGCTCGAACGGTCTCTTCAACAATGGCTGGATCGGCAGCGCTCCATTTGTGACAACTGTCAGTCTGAACCCTGCAGGAACGCATTTCTCCAATCCGTATGGTTCAACCACCAATCCATTCCCGGTCTCAACGCCGAACGGAGCGTTCATTGGAACGATTCCGGTTATCACCTTTGATCCTTCCGGCAACTTCAAAGTGCCGCTGACCTATGCCTGGAATCTCGCGTTTGCACAGCAGCTCACCAACGGCCTAAGCATGCAATTGGCTTATGTTGGCGGCCACGGCAGCCATATCTTCACTTCGCCTGAGATCAATCCGGCGGTCTACACCAGCTCCGCCACCACATCGAACACGAACGCCCGCCGTCCCTACCAGGGCTTCTCGACCATCAGTCTGACCGACATGGGAGGCAACTCGTCGTATCACTCGATGCAGGCGACGCTGGATGAGCGGCTCTCCCACGGCCTGAGCGTTACGCTCAACTACACCTGGTCGAAGTCTCTGGACAGTGTGCCGAACGGTGCGGCGACAACCAGTGCTGGAGCTGGACAGAGCTTTGTCCTTCCGGTTTACCTGCCGAACTATAAACGGCTTGATGTCGGCCCCTCGGATTTCGATCACCGCAACGTCGTTACGGCAAAGTACGTGTGGGTCTTCCCGTCGATCGATAACGGCTGGGCGCCGCTGCGCGCCATCCTGAACGGATGGCAGTCGTCCGGGCTGGTAAGTGCTCGGACCGGCGATCCCATTACGCTTGCGCTGGGCCAGGACGTATCGCTCACAGGCATCAATCGCGATACGCCCATCCTTTCCGGAAACGCCTATGGCGGGAACGCGTGCAATGGGGTCACGACATCCTGCAAGAACTGGCTGAACTTCTCAGCCTTTACTACACCGGCGAAGGGAACCTTCGGCAACGTCCGGAAGAATACCTTTTCCGGTCCAAACTTCGTGACCTTCGATACCTCGCTCACGCGCCACTTCAAGATCAGGGAGCATACGGACTTGCAGTTCCGCGCCGAGTACTTCAATCTTTTCAATCACACCAACTTCAACACGCCTTCGAACAATCTCAGTAACGCATCAACCTTCGGACGGATTACGACGGCGAACGATCCGCGTATCGGACAGCTTTCCATGAAGCTGGCGTTCTGACCTTCAGGAAGAACGTGAAAGGCGCTCCTCATAGGAGCGCCTTTTATTTTCATAGGATCGAGCGAAGGTGAGTCATGAAGGATCGGGGTCAGGCTGCCGGCTCGCGTTTCTGTTCGTCAGGCTCCGACTCCTGTTCTTTCTCAGTCTCACGAATCTTTGCGATCTCCAGTTCCGTGATCATTCGGACGATGGAATGCCGAAGCTCTACCACCGCATTGTCATGGGGGGAAAGACCTAGCTTCTGCTCTACCCGCGCGAGAGTAGAGCGGAGGATTTCTATGAGACCTGGAGCTAAGGACGCCACTTCAACGCGTTAGATGGTGGGGAACGCCAATAAGCTGTCTCACCTCGTTGGATATCCGCGAATTCTGCTAAACGCCTTGCTGACATATGTTTAGCGAGATCAATCGAAGAGCATCCTGAGGGATCTCAATGTGTGGCTATTGGCAAGCTAATTGCTCAACCATACATAGACCGCGTTGATAAATCACAGAAAATGCGCGGCGTAAGACGAAAGGAAGTTCTTTTGGCACGAACTTTTTACTCGCTTCTCCCGCCAAAAGACGGAGGTGTTATGTCCGATCAGCATGTCTCTGTCGTTTTCGTCGTGGATGATGAACAGGTTATCTCCGAGTCGCTTGCTATCATTCTTCGTCGTGAAGGATATGATGCGTCATACTTTACGAACCCATTGGAAGCTCTGGAGCGTATGAAAATATCGCCCCCCGACCTCCTCATCAGTGATGTCATGATGCCCGAGATCTCAGGCATTGAACTTGCGATCCAGGTGGCAAAGATATATCCCCGCTGTAAAATTCTTCTCTTCTCTGGACAGGCAGCAACGAGCGATCTCATGAATGACGCCCGCGCACAGGGCTACTCTTTTCAATTGCTGACAAAACCTGTCCATCCAAGGCAACTTCTGGAGGAGATTGCCACCCTGCAATGATGGTGTTCCTGACATTCAGCAGAGGTTGCTCGATTAATATGCTATGAACGAAGGTCATCGTTTGCTATAGAGGAGCGAATCGGAGTTGGCCATGCTGATTTCGTGATCGTTCGGATATGCAGCATCCACGTTGCCGGGATGGATCAGCCGATGCTTTACGAAGGTTGCGGCTGGTACCTCCCGTCCGTGGATCATATCCATGGCCAACTGAATCACGGCCTCCCCATACTTTTCTGGAAAATAGCCGACAGAGCCGATGAGCCGCGAGCGCGGACGCCGCATCTCTCGTCGTGCCTCAATGCTGGCGTTGTGTCCCACCGCCAGGCAGTCCTGTGAGCGGCCACTCTCTTCCAGTGCCTGCAGCGCACCGAGACAACTCGGATCGTTCAGGCCCGCCAGCAGTATCTTTTTGGCGCGGCTTCGCCTCAGGTGTTTCCTCATGGCTGCGAGGCTTCCCTCGAAGCGGCCGTTCCCGTCGAGAAAGACTGCTTTCTCCTCTGGAAACCGTGGAAGAATCTCGCGCAGGCCGGCGAGAGTTGCGGTCATTCTCGACCGAGGCAGCGGTCCGGCAACGGGCAGCTCCATCAATACGACCTCGTCGACAATGCCTTGCCATTGCTGCAGACATGCCTTGCCCAAAGCGCGCCCACTCAGAATGCCGGCCCTGTAGTTGTCTGCTCCATAGTAGGTAGCGCCGGGATGCGGCACCTCGATGGCAATCATAGGGATCCCTGCTTCGAGAATCTTCGCGGCTACGAGTGAGGCGCTCTGATGATTCGTCTGGAACTCGATCACGAGGTCCAGATGCTCCCGTACAAAGGTATCCGCGTTGCGCAGCGCTGCCTTCGGTGAATAGTGATTGTCCAGCACCAGAAGCTCGATCCCTGCGTGGTAAGCGCTGCTTCGAATGCTGTCACAAACCAGCCGGGAAAACGAAAACTCCTCTGTCTGTGACGCATAGCCGATACGAGGCTTCTTGATGCCTGCGAGGACGACAGGGCGATAGCTGTTTTTGGAGATACGCTCGATCATGCCGCACCCAACCAGCGTTGACAGCAGACGGTAAGCGCTTGGCCTTGGGAGAGACGTATTCCTGCAGACGGCGTCGAGGCTTACGTCTCCCGACGATTGTTGAAGGTATTTCAGGATCTCGCAGGCGCGTATAACCGACTGCACAGCGCCGTTACGCGTGGTGGGCTCACGTTTTGAGGGCATTGGAGATTCTTCCGCAGTGCAAAATATCATGCTGCGAAAGGAAACCGCCAGTGCGAGGTTTTGTTTTAGAAAATCAGTGAGAATCTGGCAATTCCGAGTCTTGAAGATTTCGCAGTGTGAAATTTATCCCACGCCGGACTTTCCTTTGGAGAGTAGGCAATTCGCGTGGCTAGGATGTTCGCCATTCTCAGGTCTACCGCATGTCCATGCCTGAGTCCGGAGGCGAACATGTTTCAGAAAGATCAGCTTTGCTACAAGATCTTCAGGCCATGGAGACACGTAGGCTTCGTACGGCAGTGCAGGATGGTTGGTTGTTTTTCCGTATGTCTTCTGTTGCTGGTGTTGCCGTGCGTTGCTCAGTCGACAACAGGTGACATCATCGCGTCGGTCGCGGACCCATCCAGTGCGATGGTCCCCGATGCCAGCCTTGTGCTTACCCAGTTAGAGACGGGCCAGCAGACGGTCCTGAAGACCGATGCGAACGGGCTCGCTGTCTTCAGCTCGTTGAGGCCCGGCAATTACAAGCTGGTCGCCAGCCGCGATGGCTTCCGCCGGGCAGAGCTGAACGGCATCACGGTTGTGATTGGGCAGCGCACCAATCTGGAAGTCCACATGCAAGTCGGCGACAACACTGAGTCCGTCACCGTTTCGGCGAGCCAGGCTGCAATGCTCAATTCAGAGAGCGCTGCTGTTGGACAGGTCATCAATCAGAACAGCATTCAGACATTGCCGCTGAATGGCCGCAACTTCGTGCAGCTCACGCAGCTCACCACCGGAGCGGCACCGATAGGCAATGGCAATTCACCTGCCACCACATGGACCGGCCGCAGCGATACGACGATCTCTATTGCTGGCCTGCGGGAGAGCGATACCAGTTTTCTGGTGAACGGCATCGAGACACGTAATTCGCGTTTCGGTAATACGGGCATCCGGCCGTCGGTAGATGCGATCCAGGAGTTTCGCGTGCAGCGTACGACCTTCGGTGCGGAGTTCGGCCATGCAGCTTCCATCGTGAATACGGAACTATTGGCAGGCGCGAACCCATTTCGCCTGGTGCTCTTCGCGCTCAATCGTAATCGTGCCTATGCCGCGAATACCTACTTCGCGAAGCAGGGAGGGCTCTCACAGCCCGCTCTGAATCAAAATAACTTCGGCGCTACCTTCAGCGGGCCAGTATGGATTCCGAAGCTTTATAACGGACGGAACCGCACGTTCTTCATGTTCAACTTCGAAGGTTTCCGCCTCATCCAGGGACAGACGTTGACGGGGCTCTATCCCTCCGTTGCGCAGCTTCAAGGCAACCTGGCGGATGACAGCGCGGGCACCGGACTCTTCCCGACGTCGTCAACGTTCTGCGCGGCCAATCCGGGATCCGGCAAATGTGTGAATATCGTCAATCCTCAAACGGGCCAGCCATTCGCCGGGAATGTCATCCCATCTAACCAACTCGATGGGACCGCGATGAAGGCCTTGCAATTCATCCCCAGGCCTAACCTTGCTGCCGGTGGCGGTGTGGCCTTCCCCAGCTATAACACTGTTGCCTCGCCGCGGAACACGCAGACGATCAATCAGTACAACGCCCGGCTCGATCATCGCTTTTCAGACCGCGACAGCCTGTACGCCACATGGTCCAACAGCAACGACAATCTCTTCAACGCTTCGATCAACCCATTGGGGGGCAATGCTGTTCCGCTCAACGATCATTTGTGGACGGCTGCCTATCTGCATACCTTCAAGCCGACATTGGTGAACGAGTTCCGCTTCGGCGTGAATGACTCCGCGACCTTCCGTAACTCGGAAGGAGCCTACGGGCCGAACTATGCGGGCGTTCTATTTGGCCTTCCGTATGCCAACAATGACAATCCGGCAACCTACGGCGTTCCTGTCTTCGGCATCGCCGGATTCGGCTCCGTGGGTTCTATCGCTGAGGTGATTGGCGCGGACGATAAGTATTACCAGGTCTCCGATAACCTGACCTGGACGCATGGCAAGCTGACATCAATGAATGGCCTGCAGTACATTCATGAGAACTTTACGCAGATCACCGACTTTGCTTCGAACCCAACGCTCTCCTACAACAACGGGTACTCCACGCGGAACGCGGCAGGGCAGCGTGTCAGCAGCATCGGCCTGAGTGACTTTCTGCTGGGGCAGCCATACGAGATTACGGCTGCCAGCGGTGACTCAACCCAGTATCTGCACAGCTCCTACTACGGCTTTTACTCGCAGAACAACTGGAAGGTGCTGCCTTCTCTGACCGTGAATCTCGGGCTGCGCTATGAGTACGCCGGCTCACCGGTTGAGTCGCGTAACCGCAGCCAGTTCTTCGATACAGTCACTGGGCAGTTTGCCTATGCGGGCTCTTCGATTCGGCGTTCCATCGTCAAGCCAGACCTCAATAACTTCGCTCCGCGTGTTGGCTTTGCGTGGAGGCCGTCCTTTCTCCCCAACACCGTCATCCGCGGAGGCGTGGGGACATACTACGCAACGGATAACTTCAACGAAGAGCAGTTCAAGAATCAGGGAAGTCCCTTCTACACCTCGCGCAGCAATACACCAAGCACAACGACGCCGGTGTCGATCTTCAATCCCTTCGCCGGCACCTCGACGACATTCCCGCCTGCTCATGCCAATATCTTTACGCTGGACCAGGACAACCGGACCCCCTATATCAACCAGTGGGGTCTGGATATCCAGCAGGCATTCGCTTCGGACTATCTGCTGGAGCTTGAATATGCAGGTTCCAGCGGCCAGAAGTTGGCGCAACGCAAGAATGCTAACATCGGCGCAATCGATACGACGGGAACTATTCCGCTCGCTTCGCGCAAACCATTCCCTCAATATGGCTTCATCCTGGTGAGCAGCAACTATGGCCGTTCAAACTACAACGCCCTTACTGCAAAGCTGGAGAAGCGTATGAGCCATGGCAATTCGTTCCTGGTGGCCTATACCTACTCCAAAGCCATTGATATCGGAATCACCGATGACTTCTCGTCACTGTCGCGTGACTTCTTCCGTTATGACCGGGGTGTCTCTGACTATCACGTGCCGCATCGCCTGGTTGCCAGCTATACCTATCAACTGCCATTCGGCCGCGGTCAGCGTCTCTTCAACAGCGCACCACTCGGCGTGGAGTACCTGATTGGCGGCTGGCAATTGAACGGCATCACAACGTTCAGCTCCGGCCAGTACAACACGCCCACGCTGGCCGGCGACAACCTGAATATCGGTGACTTCAGCCAGTCCCGCCCGGATGTTGTGGGCAATGTCAGCGCCGGAAGGCATGCTCCTACACAGTGGTTCAACACCGCGGCTTTTTCAAAGCCGAGTTACGGTACTCCTGGCAATGCAGGCAGAAACTCGCTGGAGCAGCCTGGCTATCAGAACTGGGATGCCAGTCTCTTCAAATCGCTTCCTCTGGGCGAGCGCGCCAACTTCCAGCTTCGCATGGAGGCGTTCAACGTCTTCAACCACACTCAGTTCGGGCACGCCAGCACGTCGCTCGGGCCGGGATTCGGAGCGATTACGTCCACGCGAGCAGCACGGGTCGTACAGATCGGAGGGCGGCTGGTGTTCTAGAGCATTTTCCCTGTTGTTGGTGTCAGCCGAAGCATGGAAAAGCAGGTCCTTCACTAATTACCAGCGAACAAGTTCGCTGGGGTGAACGTTCAGGGTGAAACTTTTGATATTTTTTCCCGAAGCCTGGAGGGCACACATTGCAGCGTTTTGACACTCAGCTTCGCGTCGGCCTGATCGGTCTTGGCCTGGAGAGCTACTGGCCACAATTCGAAGGTCTGAAGCAACGTCTGGAAGGTTATCTTGAACTGGTTTCCAGAAAGGTAGAGGAGAGCGGCCGCAGGTCGATTCTGCTGGGGCTGATCGACACACCGGAGAAGGCAGTGGATGCGGGTCATGCCTGCAGGACTGAAGATATCGACATCCTGCTGGTCTATGTCACCACGTACGCGTTGTCTTCGACGTTGCTGCCGGTCATCCAGCGGGCGAAGGTTCCCGTTGTTCTGCTCAACCTTGTTCCCGCGGCGGCGATTGACTATGTGAAGTTCAATCGCCTTGGTGATCGTACGGCGATGACCGGGGAGTGGCTGGCCTTTTGTTCGGCTTGCCCCGTGCCCGAGATCGCTAATGTCCTGCGCCGCCTCGATATCCCGTTTCAGCAGGTCACGGGCATGCTCGAGAACGATCCGCAGTGCTGGGCCGATCTTGAAGGATGGTTGAAGGCAGCCGACGTGGTGAAGACCATGAACCATTGCCGGCTGGGACTGATGGGGCACTACTACAGCGGCATGCTCGATATCGCGACGGACCTGGTGCAGGTGAGCGGCCGGTTTGGGACACTGATTCATATCTTCGAGGTTGATGAGCTAAGCGCGATCCGCCGTGCCGTAACGCCACAGGACGTTGAGAAGAAAGTCAGTGACTTCCATGACTTCTTCGCACTGGACGAGGATTGCCCTCCGGAGGAGCTGACCCGCGCCGCAACCACCGCAGCCGCGCTGGATCAGCTTGTGCGCCGCAAGGGAATCGACATGCTGGCGTACTACTACAGCGGTTCCGGAATACCCGAAAACGAGAACACCATGAGCTCCATCATTCTTGGCACGTCGATGCTGACAGGGAGAGGTGTGCCTGTTGCCGGTGAGTACGAGGTGAAGAACGTCCTCGCCATGAAGATTCTGGATGAGCTTGGCGCCGGAGGATCATTTACCGAGTACTACGCCATGGACTTCACTGACGATCTTGTTCTGATGGGGCATGATGGCCCGGGGCATCCACGCATTGCTCAGGAAAAGATCCGTGTGCGCCCGTTACCCGTGTACCACGGCAAGGTGGGGCGCGGTCTCTCCGTAGAGATGGCGGTGAAGCACGGGCCGGTCACGCTGCTCTCTGTGGTTGAGGACAAGCAGCATGGCTTTCGTCTTCTGGTCGCGGAAGGCGAGAGTGTGCCCGGCCCGATTCTCGAGATCGGCAACACCAACAGCCGTTACCGATTCCCGATTGGCGCCCACCGATTTTCTGAGGCGTGGAATGCCCAGGGACCGGCACATCACTGTGCGATCGGTGTCGGTCATTTGGGAGATCAGCTTAGAAAGATTGCAGCTCTGATGAACCTTGGTTTTCATCAGGTCTGTTAGTGAGTTTCCTTAACAACGAGATGTCTGGACTGGAGGAATCATGAAGAACACTCTTGCGGCCGTCGCCCTGACAACTGTCTTTGGCTGGGGCCTGCTGCACGCTCAACAGGCTACGGTCTCCGGCATCAAGGTTGACTGGACGAAGACCGCCGTCACATCGAATGCCACCCCCGCATACCAGGTTGTGGTGAACCCCATGCTGGAGCGAGGGGCAAAGATGCACGATGGCAGCTTCAAAGCAATCGCTACGATCGGCGCGGACTACGTCCGCTATGTCCCGTGGCTGCCGTATCCGAAGCTTGCCGTCGCAGAGCTCGAGCCGCCGACGAAAGAGAAGACCTCGTGGGATTTCTCCCTGATCGACCCAATGGTGGAAGACCTGATGAAGGCAACGGCGGGGCATTCGGTCATCATGAACTTCAGCACCATGCCAGCCTGGCTATGGAAGACAGACAAGCCGGTGACATACCCTGCCGATCCGAATCAGGTCTACTGGACCTATACGCGGGGCACCGAGATCAACGACCCCACCTATAAAGAGGCGGCTGATTATTATGTGCGTCTGCTCTCCTGGTATGAGAAGGGCGGCTTTACCGATGAGAATGGGAAGTTCCACAAGAGCGACCATCACTATAAGTTCGCGTACTGGGAGTTGCTCAACGAGATTGACTTTGAACATCACTGGACGCCGCAGGAGTACACCCGCTTCTTCGATGTTGTGACTACGGCGATGCGAAAGGTCGATCCGGACCTGAAATTTGTCGCATGTGCGTCGGCGATCCCAGCGAAGCACGGAGAGATGTTTCGCTACTTTCTCGATCCAAAGAATCACGCGCCTGGAACACCGATCGATTTCCTGAGCTATCACTTTTATGCCTCGCCATCCAAGGGAGAACCCTTCGAGGCGATGCAGTACACCTTCTTTGACCAGGCTGACGGCTTCCTGAATATCGCGAGGTATGTGGAGCAGATCAAGCACGAGCTTTCGCCTGGCACCAAGACAGATTGGGACGAACTGGGAGCCATTCTGCCGGAAGATGATGACAGCAATCATGGCAAGAAGACACCGGAGGAGCCGGCGCTGTATTGGAATCTGACAAGCGCGATGTATGCCTACCTTTACATTGAGGCAGTCAAGTTAGGGGTTGACGTTGTTGGGGAGTCTCAACTGGTGGGATATCCGACGCAGTTTCCAAGTGTGTCGATGATGAACTACAACACCTCGGAACCAAATGCCCGTTTCTGGACACTCAAGCTGCTCAAAGATAACTTCGGTCCAGGTGACCGCTTTATAGAAACCTCGGGAGGAAACAGCGATATTGCCATTCAGGCGATCCAGACATCGGCCGGCAAAAAGGTCCTGCTGGTCAATAAGCGTCAGAAGGCAACGAGTGTCGAACTTCCTGCGGGAACGTTAGTGCAGTCGATCACCTACACGGCTCCGTCAACCGGCGATCACGAGGCTGCGACCGGAAAGCCGCAAGGCAATGTGGTTTCTCTAGAGCCCTTCGAGGTTGCTGTCATCACTGTGCAGTAAGTCATCTCGGGCGGCTGCCTCTGCAGAGGGGATAGCCGCCCGCAAGATACAATTTGCCTCGTCAGGTCTCGAGCCCTGACGATTACGAGAAGGTGACTTAAGTAAATGCAGCGAGTCTGTTTCACACTGAAGCTTCGCGCCGATAGGTTGGACGAGTATGTTGAGCGGCACAAGCATGTCTGGCCGGAGATGCAGGATGCTCTGCGCGCAACGGGATGGAAGAATTACTCACTCTTCCTTGGACCGGGAGCAACCCTGATCGGCTATGTTGAAGTCGAAGACTTCGGAAAGGCCGTAGAAGGGATGAAGGCCTTTGAGGTGAACGAGCGCTGGCAGGTTGAGATGCTGCCGTTCTTTGAGACAGACGGCAAGGCGGATGACGCGATGCGCCCTCTTGTGGAAATCTTCCATCTCGATTAGTTATCTCACTTCGGTGGAGAAGGGAAGCGAGTCCGCCGTACTAAGGTGAAACTTATCCTTTTCACATAAATTCAATGTTGTTTGGTCCTCGGGGTGCATAATAAAGAACCCGGTGGAGGTGGGCTCATGGCAAAACTGACAATCGAATTCGCAGGCTCCGTTCAGGTGCTTACATGTGAGTGCGGTTACAGTGCCGGCAGCATGCCGAAGGAGTGCCCCCAATGCCATCAGCGATTTGACCATGTAGAGATGTGGACCCCTCATGGTGAGGTGATCACCGCAGCCTCGCTGCCGCCTTCTATGCAACGACCTCTCGATAACGCCTGATGAATTCCTGGTTAGTCAGGTAAATCCGCATCTAGTAGGTAAACGTTAACGGTAATTTGACCGTGAAAAACGTTTTGTACTTTTTTGGCCTGCATTTACCTTACGTGGATGGCGGCCGAGTACGAGATACGAATGACGGTGGGGGAATATATTGCCTCACTGCTTGAAGCCGAGGCAGAGAGCTTTTCTTCCAGCGAGGAAGAGGCGGAGTGCCTTCGGGATCTCGCCCGGCTTCACCGCGAGATGAAAGATGTAAAGGCCGTCCGCATCTGGCGCGAACATTAAAACGTAATCGATAAGTTCGAGATAGCCAATGGATCGCGTACGCCGTGTCCTTTACCCGCTCAAGATATTGGTGGATTCCATTTTGGGCTGTCGAGAGTAGCAAGCCTATTATTTCCAGCAACTTGCGTCGTAAATCTTAAACCATCCAGTAGGTCGGATGGGCAAAATTCTGGTTTCCGCACGGCCACCAAGCGGGAGTATGCTATTTCTACCCCGCCGCGTCTAAAAGCCAAGCGCGCGGTCAGCTCGTATCGTTTTTGCCGGAGAAGGTTCCCTGATGCCCCGTATCCCTAAGATTTTGCTCCTCCTTGCTTCAGTCGCACTGGTGCTGACTGTTTTTCTGGGTGCTAACGCCACTGGCGTAAGCGCGGCCAGCGACCCGCAGGAGAACGCTTACCGGCAGATCAATGTTTACAGCGAAGTTCTGAGCCATATTCAGTCCGACTATGTGGAAGAGCCGAACATTCCGTCCGTGACCAACGGTGCGCTGCGTGGACTGGCGGAGTCGCTCGATTCGGAGTCCGGCTACCTCTCGCCGGAGGAGAACAAGTCCTACAAGACATTGAAGGGAGGCAAGGCCCAGGTTGGAATCAACGTCTCCAAGCGCTATGGCTATGCCACTATCGTCAGCGTGGTGCCGAACAGCCCTGCGGACAAGGCCAATCTGAACGACGGCGACATCATCGAGTCCATTAGCGACAAGTCGACCCACGACCTCTCGCTGGCTTCCATCGAGATGATGTTGCGCGGTGAGCCCGGCACGACCGTGACCATCGCTGTGGTCCGTCCTCGCAAGGCGGCTCCGGACAAGGTTGATCTGACCCGCGCCATGACGCCGCTGGCTCCGGTTGCGGAGACCCTTTACGAGAACTCGACCATTCTGTACCTCAAGCCCGGCATCCTGGACCGTGATCATGTCTCGCAGATCGAAGGCAAGCTGAAGGGACTGAACAAGGGTGGCAACAAGAAGCTGCTCCTGGATTTGCGCAATGTTGCCGACGGCGATATGGCCGAGGCGCAGCGCCTGGCGAATATGTTGCTGAAGTCCGGAACTATCAGCGTGCTGGAGGGGCAGAAGTTCGCCAAGCAGACCGTGACGGCTGATCCTTCGAAGACGGTCGCCGAGAAGGCTCCTGTGGTGGTTCTGGTCAACCGTGGTACTGCTGGTGCGGCCGAGCTGGTAGCGGCTGCGCTGCAGGATAATAAGCGTGCTGAGGTCGTAGGTGAGAAGACTTTCGGCATCGGCAGCCAGCAAAAGACCTTTGACCTGCCGGACGGCGGCGCTCTCATCCTCTCCGTGGCCAAGTACGCCACGCCCGCAGGGAAGAAGATTGAGGATGACGGAGTGACTCCCGGTGTCCTGGTCGCCGGAGCCATCGATGATGGTGAGGACGACAATGCGGCTCCTGCAGCTCGCAAGGACCAAGTGGACGATCAGCTCTCGAAGGCGCTGGAGATCCTGAAGAACAAAGCCGCTTAAGCGGGAAGAACAAAGCCGCCTAGGCGAAAAGAATAAGCCCGCCCTAGTATCACGGGCCGCATCCCAGGATCTATGGGATGATCTTCCATAGGCAGTGCTACGTCCGTGAACTCCATCTTTACTGAAGACCCGCGGCAGACACATCGTCCTAACCTGCGGACGCGTCGTGTCGCCGCGCGCACGCGCGCTGTGATGCGACGCGGCGCCTTTATCGGTCTGCTGGGGATCTCCGCCCTCTTCGGCTCTCTCTGCGGCTTGATGCTGGTCTATTCCGTTGACCTGCCGCAGATGCAGGACCTCGAGCGGTATCGTCCCAACACCACGACGGAACTCTACGACATTCACGGGAAGCAGTTTGGCTCCTTCTCGCTGGAGCGGCGTGTGGTTGTGTCATACAGCGAGTTCCCGCCGATTCTGCGCAAGGCGATTCTCTCGATTGAAGACAAGAGCTTCGAGCGCAACTGGGGTGTTAACCTCTTCCGTGCTATCGGCGCCGCCTATCGCGATCTGCATAGTAAGGGCCGGGCGCAGGGCGCCAGCACGCTCACCATGCAACTGGCGCGTAACCTCTTCCTTTCGCCGGAGAAGACCTTCAGCCGTAAAGCGCAGGAGGTTCTCCTGACGCTGCAGATCGAGCGCCACTTTACCAAGGAACAGATCTTCGCGCTGTATGCCAACCAGATCTATCTCGGCCGTGGCACCTATGGATTCGAGGCAGGCGCGCAGTACTACTTCTCCAAGCACGTTCATGAACTCAACCTGCCCGAGGCAGCGTTGCTGGCTGCTCTGCCCAAAGGGCCGGAGTATTACTCGCCGGTGCGGCATCCTGACCGTGCGCTGAAACGCCGCAACCTGGTGCTGAGCGAGATGCAGCAGGATGGATGGATTACCGAGGCCGAAGAGGCTCGGGCCAAGGCGGCTCCGCTGGGTCTGAAGATTGAGCCTCCCGCAAACTCGGTCGCTCCATACTTTGTGGAAGAGGTCCGCCGCCAGCTCGAACAGCAGTTCGGAGCGGAAGAGGTGCACGGTGCCGGCCTGCGCATCTACACAACGCTCGATTACGACCTGCAGGTGGCTGCCAACCACGCGGTGCTAAACGGTGCGGCTGCCTATGAACGCCGCCATGGTTGGAAGAACCGTGTACAGAACATCATTCTTGCCGGCCAGGATCCAGCAGCCTATGTGCATCCCGACTGGACCATGCCCATCGAGAAGGATACGTACTTCCATGCTCTGGTAACGGATGTGAGCGAGAAGGAGATTCGTGTACGAATCGGCCAGCGCGAAGCCTATATCGAGCCCGCGGACTGGGCATGGACGCAGCTGAAGACCGGCGACGCCCTGCTGAAGAAGGGCGATATCGCTTATGTCCGCATCCTGGCCGCCGAAGGGGAGAAGGGAATCCATGCTGCGCTGGAACAGGATTCCGGAGCACAGGCTTCTCTGATGGCGATGGACAACTCGAACGGCGAAGTGCTGGCCATGGTTGGCGGCCGCGACTTCTCCTTGTCGCAGTTCAATCGTGCGACTCAGGCGGAGCGCCAGGTGGGTTCTTCGTTCAAGCCCTATGTCTATACCGCAGCGGTGGAAGCCGGCACCAAGCCAACGGACCATGTTCTGGACGTGCCGACAACCTTCTCTACTCCCAGCGGACCGTATACACCGCACAACTACGAGCCTGACTACAAAGGCTCAATGACCGTGTTGGAGGCCTTCGCGGAGAGCCGTAATATTCCGGCGCTGCGGCTGGCGCACCAGGTTGGCATCCAGAAGGTCATTGATGTTGCCCAGCGGTTCGGCGTCACGTCGAAGATTCCGGCGTTTCTCCCAGTTGCGATCGGCGCGGCGGATATGAAGCTCTTTGACCAGGTAGGCGCCTACGCCGTCTTTCCGAATGATGGCATCCGCGTTGAGCCGCACTACATTCGCCGCGTTACCGCTTCCGATGGTCTGCCGATGGACGATCCCGCGCCAAAGGTGAGCGAGGTCACCTCGGTGGAGACGGCTCGAACCATGATGACGCTGCTCAGGCAGGTCACCATCTCCGGCACAGGCGCCGCGGCTTCACAACTGCATCACGCTCTCGGCGGCAAGACGGGAACAACGAACAACTATACGGACGCCTGGTTCATCGGCTTCTCTCCGTCGGTGACCTGCGGCGTGTGGATCGGATATGACGATCGCCAGTCGCTCGGCGAGAAGGAGACTGGAGCCCGCGCTGCTCTGCCCATCTGGATGGAGTTCATGAAGCTGGCCATCGCCGGCAAGCCGGACGAACAGTTCGCCACCGGCGGCGAGAAGAAGCAGCTCGAGGTGACGGTGAACTCCGATGCCCGCTCGGTGACTGAGGAGCAGAAGAAGAAACAGGCGGACGAAGACAGCGACGAAGATCAGACTTCGGAGACGATCAAGCCTGTGGACCGTGCGCCTGCCCCGAAGACTCCGCCTCCGCCACCGGCGGAGAAGCCGGCAGAGAAGCCGACCGAGACGCCGATTCAGCAGCAGCCCGCTTCACAAAATCCACCAGCACAGAACAATGTGCCGAAGCCGGTTCCGGTACCCGGTCTTCCGTCACAATCGCCGTCAGCAGTTCCGGCCGCGCCTGCTCCGGCGAAGCCTGCGGAGCCATAGAGGGAGCTGTTCTTACGGCCCGGGTGCACACCTCGGGGTTGTGAGAAGTGCGATCCTCTCAAATGTAGGTTTACTCCGCCCGCAATGCCTGCATCGGGTCCAGACTCGCCGCGCGGCGTGCCGGTAAATAACTCGCAACCAGCGACGCCGCTAGCAGCAATCCCGCAACACCGCCTAGCGTGACGCCATCCCATCGGGATACTCCAAATAGCAGGTTGCGTAGCATCATCGTCACGGCCACCGAGCACAACAACCCACCCGAAATACCCGCCAGCGACAGCCACACTGATTCTTTCATTACGAGTGCGTACACCGAAGACTTTTGCGCTCCTAGAGCCATACGCACGCCAATCTCGCGTCTCCGCTGTGACACCGAGTACGCAATCACACCATAGAGCCCTACAGTGCCTAGCACCAGCGCGAATCATGCAAACGTCCCCACAATCCACGCGGCCAAACGACGCAAGTACGCCGCCTCTGAGCTGTTAATGCGCTCCGTTAACGTTTCCTCGCCATCAACAATCATCGCTTCACGCATTTGTTTCAACGCCTGTGTGACCGATGCCGCCGACACGGTCGCATCTTGCTTGATGCGGAAGACGGCGTAGAAGTCATACGGCGTTATCTGTGTGAACGGTCGGTACACCGCCGCCAGCGGTTTACTATCCAGGGCGCCATCCTTCACGTCGGCGACTATTCCTACAACCTCTATTGGATGGTCCGGATCGTATTGGCTAACAATCTTTTTGCCCAGCGGCGACTCCACTCCAAACTCCTGCCGTGCCGTCGTCTCGTTGATTACCGCTAACGGTCTCGTCTCGCCGTCGGCAGCTGTGAAGAATCTGCCTGCCACCAGGAGCGCCTGCAAGGTTTCGAAGTACCCCACACCAGCTACTTGGTCGAGCATCTCATCGCCCTCACCCACATACGACCGGCCCATCACGCCAAAGTGCGAGAACCTGCTCACGAAGTGCTCTCCACCACTAATTACGGGCTCCGCTGTTATGCCTACGGACTCAACACCCGGCATCTGGGCAATCCGAGCTACGATCCTGCGTTCCAGAGCTATTGCACGAGCGGCGTCGTCCTCAAGACGTAATACGTGCACCATCGCCAGCCGCTCTGCTGAGATACCCATCTCCACGTGAAGCAGGCGGTAGAAACTCTTGGCTAACAGCCCCGCGCTCACGAGCAACACCATCGTGATTGCGAGTTCTACCGCCACCAGCCCAGCGCCGGACCGCCTCCACCCCATTCCGCTTGCCGAGCGGTCAGCCTCTCGCAGGCCCTCCTGCACGTTTATCCTCCGCATATGCAGCACAGGTAGCGCTGCGAACGGCACGCTTCCGGTTAGCGCTATGGCACCAGGAAAGAGCATGACACGAAGATTCCACTGCATCTCTTCGAGATAGGGCATGGCGGCCAGAGCATGTACCGGTATTTGTGCTTTAAGCGTCCCCAGCAAGGCCCACGTTAGTGCAAGCCCGACTGCCAGGCTGCAGCCGGCCAATACAAGGCCCTCGATCATGAACTGCCGCATCAGCCGTTGCCGCGTGGCCCCCAGTGCTTGACGCATCGCGATCTCTCTCCTGCGGCTCTCCGTTCTCACCAGTAGCAGGCTTGAGACGTTTACGAACCCGATCACGCATAGTAGCGCTGCACCGATAAGCAGAGCCAGCAGGGTAGGCCTTGTATTTCCCAGAATCGTCTGTGTGAGCGGTTGCACCGACGACGTGCGATCACCATTGAACTTAGGAAACTCTCGCGCGATCTCGCTGCTGATTGTGCTCAAGTTCTCCGCCGCAGTCTGCAGGGACACTCCATCTTTCAGGCGCGCCACGCCATAGAAGGGATAGCAAGCGGGGTACTCCTTACACCGCCCGCGCAACGGTAGCCAGAAGTCGGCCCGGCCCACTGGAGCAAAGTGAAACTCCTTCGGTAGCACGCCCACGATGCGGTAAGGGGCTCCATTGATCGACATCGAGCTGCCGACCGCGGCTGCATTTCCCCCGAACCTACGCTGCCATGCTCCATAACTTAGCAGCATGACCCTCTCAGCGGAGAGGTCCTCTTCGCCCGGAAGAAAGTCCCTGCCCAGCGAAGGCTGAACTCCCAGAGTCCGAAAAAATCCATCGCTCACCAGCCCGCTTGGTGCTTCCTCGACGCCCTCAGCGTTCCGCACAGTCACCGGCTCCGGCCTATACACATCTAACGAACTGAAGACTTGATTCCGTCTCTTCCACTCCACGTAGTCGCGATACGAAAGGTGATAGCGGTCTCCCACGGGAATCCGCTCAAACAGCGCCACCAGTCGCCCGGGCGAACGATACGGCAGTGGCTTCACTAGTGCCGCATCCACAAATGCATAGATGGCCGTGCTGGCAAACAGTCCCAGTGCTAGGACCACCACTGCTGTGACAGAGAAGCCAGGATCGCGCCGTAGCTGTCTTACGGCATAACGGACATCTTGCAGGAGATGCTCCAGCCAGACCCAACCCCACACATCGCGGGCTGCCTCAGCAGTCACCAGTGCATTCCCGAACTTCTTGCGCGCCTGCCGTCGGGCTTTTTCAGGAGACATCCCCATCGCGATGTTGTCGAGAGCTTCGAACTCAATATGTTCCTCAAACTCCTGCAGCAGCCTCTCCCTGCGACGACGCCATTTCAACATTGTTTTTCCCCTCGCTACGATTGCTCTTCTACGACAGGTGAAAGGACACGCGCGATCGCGCTCGTAAGGCGCTCCCACTTTGAAGATTCGGCGGATAGCTGCTTCCGTCCCTTCGAGGTCAATCGGTAGAACCTGGCCTTGCGATTGTTCTCCGAAACTCCGTCTTCAGCATCAATCAGTCCGGCCTTGAGCAGCCGTTGCAAGGCTGGATACAACGATCCGTGCCCAACCTGCAGCACCTCATCGGACCTTCTCTCGATGGTGCGCGCAATCGCATGTCCGTGTGCCTTGCCGAAGGCAAGCGTCTGCAGAATCAAGAGGTCCAGTGTCCCCTGCATCAATTCAAGCTGCTCTTTTGTGCTTCTAGTCGACATTCGACCTAAAGCTAAGCGGATACAGGTCGAATGTCAAGGGGAGTGGAACCTCCTTCGGCGAATCCCTCGAAGCGGCCGATTTGAGTGGCGTTTTCTGAAGGCGCCGATTGGTGGTGCGATCAGAGTGTGGTTGTGCAAGGTTGTTGGACGATTGACCAACGAACAGCTGCTTGCAGGTACAGCGTTGGTGGGCGGGATCGCCATGATGCTGGACGGTATTGCCCTGCGCTGGTTCCATGGCCTATACGGTTTCGATGAACAGATGCTGCGTGTAGCCGCCGCTGGTTTGCTGTGGGGCTATGGTGTTGCCTACCTTGTGGCAATTGTTTGGATCAATCTCGCGCGCAAAAAGCAACTTGCGCTTTCCTGAAACAAACGATCGACAGGTGACCTGGAGTTTATTGCGAAATTGCAATCATCACTGCTAAGTGAGAAAGATATGAAATCGTGGTCACGCCTGCGGGATGACAAACAAAAGGCGTACGATTCCTGTTGCTTGCGCAACAGTCTAGAACGTCGCTACTGGGATACTGTCTGGTGTCCAATCATGTTCTAGAAGAGACGATGAACGGGACCTCATCGTCGCAAAGAGGGGGCAAATCCGACCGAGGGATCCGCACAGGCACAACTGATGTTTGAAAGGCAAAATTTATCGCGTTCGGAATGGGAACGTCCCGTCTGTCCCCAGGTTTCCTTCACATCGACTCGGGCTACGTATACAATCCCATTGGTGCGTTCTTCCATTACATGCTGAACATGACGAACGCGGGAGGATACCCCAAATGCTGATCGGGCACCGTCAAATATCCTTCCGCTGCGGATGGCTCAACTTGCTTGTGACCGTCTTGCTGGTCATGCCTGCGATGTCACTTGCTGCTCAAACGCTCGAAATCAAGTTGGTTGACGGTAGGAACGGACGCCCTATGGTTGGGACTTCCGCTTACGTGAATGTCTGGGTGGGAAAGGAGCGCAAGGAAGCGATCGCAATACCTACGGATGACAACGGCGTTGCCCGACTACAGCTCACGCTGAGTTCAAACGAGGAAAACATCCCCATCTCGACGGGCCACGGTACTATCGTTGAAAAGCATCCCGTTGTGAAATACGACGAATCCTTCCGAATCAATGCTCCTTACGTGTTGTGTGGGCCAGAAGGAAGCCGCTCTTGGCTTGACCTTAAGAACTTCATCACGAAAGAAGTTCTTGAGCACGGATATGTTTCGCGCAATACGTGCGGTAAGGTCACAGCCACGCCACAGCCCGGACAAGTAGTCCTGTTCGTCAGGCCGCTCACGTTCATGGAGAAGATGAAACAGTAGGCGTTCTCGGAATCATAGCCAGCGGGCCGTCCTTCGGGGCGGCCTTGCTGCGTCTGGGGCTTCGAAATGGGAGTTGTAAGCGTTTGAGCTGTAGGCAAATCCGCGCACGCGAAGCTCGTAGACCAATTCTGGCAAACCTGGGGACAGACGGGACGTAAACAGATAAGTTGAGGTGTGGGACAACCTTGGGGAGTGTTGCAAGTTCAGAGACGCATCAGGTTACACAAGGTAGTAGTGCGAGACGGTACCTCGTCGTCGCAAAGATGGCGTAAATCCAACTGCGAGCTCCACACAGGCACAACTGACGTTTGAAGCGCAGATTCTCGCGTCGGAATAGGAACGTCCCGTCTGTCCCCAGGTTTCCCCCAGGTTTCCGTCCCCAGGTTTCCCACCTAGCCTCATATTCGCGACGTTGTTTGTGTGACTGATGTTAGGGAACGCTTCACGCGTGGCCGATGAGGCCGTCCAGAACTAAAGAAATCGATCAGAGCAGCCGATTGGGTGGTAAGAAAGGGAGAATCGCACACTATGCTATCTTCAATTTCATCATCCACGCCAAACCCCTCGACGCCACAGACAGCCGCACCTCTCTCTTCAACTCACTCGGCGGATGAGACAAGCCCAGCAGAAAATACAGGCAAGTCCATTCCATCAACCTCTCGTGCGAGCGGCTCCGCAAACAGCACGGCGGTTTCGGTAAACATTAGCTCTGCGGCAAAACAAGCACTACAGGAGTCCACTGAGACGCCAGCACAGACCGCACAAGAAGCTGGCCGAGGCGACGTGCAGGCGAGCCATCTACTGGCAAAGGAGCAATTGGCGAAACAGGCTACTCAAAATAATAAGTGATGACGTGCCTGCAATCGCCGATCCAGGAAACCGATGGGGCCGGATGTTGAAGGTCAATAAGCTCACACAAGAGACGGTGCCATCGGCAGGAATTGTCTGGAAGTTTTGAGGACCCGATAAACAGCCCTTCCCATCGCAAGAGACAGGCGACGGCTTCCACGTTGGTGCTTGTCTTCCGTTCCTCATTTCATCCCAATCGGATGGGACCAAGAGGTTGAAACCAAGAGGTTGAAACCTGGGAAACCTTGGGAAACCTGGGGACAGACGGGACGTAAACAGATAAGCCGAGGTATGGGACGATTTGCGCGAGTGGTTGCAGTTGGGGAGCCGCATCACGTTACACAGCTTGGCAATGCGAGACGGTACATTCTAGAAGACAATACCGACCGAGCGGTGTATTTGAAGTTGTTGCTTGCGCAACAGCCTAGAACGTCGCTACTGGCATACTGTGTGATGTCCAATCATGTTCTAGAAGAGACGATGAACAGGACCTCATCGCCGCAAAGAGGGGGCAAATCCGACCGAGAGGTCCGCGCAGGCACAACTGATGTTTGAAGCGCAGATTTTCTCGAGTCGGAATGGGAACGTTCCGTCTGTCCCCAGGTTTCCGTCCCCAGGTTTCCCCACCCAGGTTTCCCAGTGTCTAGCAAAGGGCATATTGACGCATTTGGGAATTACGTCTACTTTACGAAGAGTCTCCAAAAAACAAAGTTCGATCAATACCTGCTGTTCTCTTCCCAGGTCCCTGTTCTCTGAAAGGGACTGTACGATGTCTTTCTGCTTTGGTAGGTCAAAACCCTCGCTGATCGCTAGGGCTGCAGTAATTTGTGCATTATTGTCGTGGCTGGCTATAAATGCTTATTCTCAGTCCCGCCCGGCTCCTACACCGATTCCCGTCGCCACAGACAAGCTTGGACAGCTTGATCCCGCTGCTCTATCTGAGGTGCTTGCACATCTGAAAGTTGTGGGTGCCGCTCCCTGGAATGGAATGCAGGGATCAGGGCTGATCACCTACAGCAGTGACCAGAATTCCTATTCAGCGACCTTAACCATTATTGGCAGCAAAAGGTTTCGTCTCGATGTACAGACGCCAATTGGAGCTTTCAGCAGCCGGATCAATAACCGTTTAGGCAGTATTCAGCAGCCTGATGGAAAGATGTTCCCGCTTGCTCCTGAGATCGCAGCATCAGGAATCGTGCAGTTCGAGCTTCCGCGTCTTGCTGACCTTCAGGCCAGATCCTCGGTCCTCGATCATGGCGTGACGGTCATCGACGGTATGAGTCTTCACCGGGTGACAATCGAACAGCCGCTTACCCCTCGGAAGAATATTGCAACTGATCTCTACTTCGACCCCCAAACACATCTCCTGGTCAAGACCGCGAACGCCATCCGGCCCAATGGAGCGCAAAGCGAACTCCTGCGTGTCATTACATACGGAGACTACCGGCCAGTGGATGGCGTAATGATTCCGTTCCTGTATACGCAGTCTCTCGATGGTCAGAAACAGTGGACGATTCAACTTTCCGAAGTCCAGCTCAATCCCAATATTCAATCGAACTACTTCGAGTTCTAAGGACGCCACGATGAGAACCGCTCGCTTGTTTCTCTGTATCTACTTGTGCCTGGTTGCCGGTTATTCCTTTGCTCAGGACTACATCTATGCGACGGGCAATCCGGCGTTTGCCGTCAACATTCCTGTCGAGAATGGATTCATCAACATCACGAACGGGAATTTGCATATGGAATTTCCGCTCGCTACGCACAAACAGCGTGGTGCGCTTCAGCTTGATGAGCGGCTTGTCTACGACAGCCGGATTTGGAGAATACTCCCTCCCACTTCCGTCAATGGCATCAACCTGAATTACGGATTCTACCCAAGCAATATACCGAATGCTCCAGATCTTCAGGGAGGATGGAGGTTCGTCACAGGAGCCGAAACTGGCACTCTGGTGTATACCCTGGCCTATCCGTCGACCTCCTATGCTTGCGCCGGGGGGATGGGTGGCGCTCAAACCACCACTGTCTACAATGTCTCGTGGAGCGATCCTTCAGGGACTGTGCGAGATTTTGGCTCCGCTAGAGCAATTATTCAGGATGACTGCGCCGGCACGTATATGGATACGATCGGCCCCAATTACGCATCAGATGCCAGCGGTTACCTACTGAAGGCGGATGCAAATGGAAATCCTCTCATCCTGGATAACAATGGCAACCAGGTTTATCCCCAGGTAATCGATCGATTCGGCAACTATTGGTCCAGCGACGCCAACGGAAATCTCATCGATGATGTGGGAAGAACTCCCGTTATCGTAACTAAAAACGGAAGCGTTACTTATTACGACGTTCTTGCGCCAAATGGGCCGATCAGCAACAACGGCACACGAGTTCGCTACACGGTCACTACATCACCTGTTGACATCTTCACGCGGTTCGATCAACCTGCGGTTTCGGGGTGGGCGGGGACTTTTTATCCTGTGCAGAGCATTCAATTGCCCGATGGAAGCTCGTATTCCTTTACATATGACTCCTATGGAGAGATGAAATCGGTCACTTTGCCTACCGGTGGTGTCATCCAATACGGCTGGACCAATTTTCAGGATTCATACAACAACATGAATCGCTGGCTAACGAGCAGGACAGTTGGTTCCGACCCGGCGACGACATTCACTCCATCGGTCATCACGCAATGTGCGAGCAATGGAACGGGCTGTCAAGAAAAAGTGGTCGTCCACAAGCCGAGCGGTGACGAGACGGCTTACGAAATGACGCTAAACAATGGCGCCTGGAATACAAAGGTGTCAGTCTACACCGGCAGCGCGAGCGGTACCCCTATAGTCACAACTGCAAACGCATATTCCTTTCAGTGTTCCGGATGTGGTTCGAACTACATCACAAAATCGTCATCTGTCACAACACTTGACAATGGGCTACAAAGCCAACAGCAGTATGTATTTGACTCGCCGTGGCTCGGGAAGACAACCGCAGTTAAAGGATGGGATTTTTACGCTGGTAGTGCTCCTTCCACGCCAACTACGGAAACCCACTATGTGTATTCTGGCTTTGATTTGACGCAGGAGATAAGCTGCAATCCAGGCGAGTGGCCGGGCGGCTGGATAACCGCTACGATTTATGGATACACCAACACAGCTTCGCAAACGACAGGGATTCCGCAGCACGGTTCCAGTAATGCCGGCGGCCCATATCTCAGTTCTGTCGCAAGATGGCTCAACACCACTAACGGAACACTCACCACGAGCTATAGCTTCGACGATACGGGAACTCTCCTGTCTTCGACTGATCCGAATGGCACGACTACGTATGGGCATGATTCGACAAACACGTATACCACAAGTGTGACCGCCCCTACGCTATCGAGCGGGATTGTCCTTTCTACCGGTGCGGGATATGACGTGAGTACCGGTGCGTTGACCAGCACGACGGATGCAAACTCGCAGCCGACCACCTACAGCAACTTCGACGCATTCGGGCGAGCAAAGGAGATCGACTACCCGATCACTGGCGCCAAATCAACATTCACCTTTGCTGTCAATCAGACCAGTTCAGTACAGGCCATGACCTCGGGTCAGAACGCCGATACAGAGACATTGTTCGATGGGTTTGGCCGCCAGGGCAGAGTGGCGGTTTGGAATGGGCAGGGATCGAATCCTTGGTATCAAACGGATTATTGCTACAACTCTCTCGGTCAATTGCAGTTTCAATCCTTGAGCTATCAGGGAAGTGGCTGGTCAACCGCCAAACAATGTTCAGGTTCAGGCGCGAGCTATATGTACGACGCTCTCGGCCGTACCTCGACGATCAGCACGCCAGATGGCACCACCAGCTATCAATACACTGGACGTGCAGTGATGGTAACCGATGTCAGCGGCGTGAAGAAAATAACCCAGACTGACGCCTTGGGAAGAGTCGCAGCAGTCTGCGAGGTTTCGAGCACCGTATACCAGGGAGAAAGTGGTGCCCCACCGGACTGTGGTCTGGACATCCCCGGTTCGGGATATCTCACGACCTATACCTATGATCTTGCGAATCGCAAGACCACGATCACGCAGGGAGTGCAGCAGCGCATCTTCCAAACTGACTCGCTGGGCCGGACCATCTATACCAAGGAGCCGGAGCGCGGCGAGACGACGTACAGCTATACCTACAACTCGACGGGTCTGCAAGTGACTCGGACTCGGCCCCGTGCTAATCAGACCAGTGCCAGCACCAGGACCAACACGGTGACCCAATACGACAAGGTGGGTCGTGCGCTTTCGGTTAGTTATGATGATGGGACTCCCACGAAGACCTTTATTTATGACGTCAGCATGAACTGGGCTAATACGACCCAAACAAACCTGAAAGGACGGCTTTCGCTCACCTCCGTCCCCGTATTAGGCAACGTGGCAGAGTCAAATTTCAGTTATGACGCCATGGGAAGAGTCACTGGCCTGTCGGAGTGCACTCCATCGGGATGCAACTGGTCACCAAGTTATAAGCATATGACGTTTGGTTACGATTGGGCCGGAAACCTCACCTCATGGGGCGACGGTGCGACTGGCACGATTGCTTATAGCCATTCTCCTGCGGGCGAGGTCACATCGATCACCAATCAGACTTATAATGACGCGAACAATCCTTCCAACCTGGTATCGAACGTTCAGAACGGTCCATTCGGGCCGATTCTGTACGACCTCGGTAACGGAGACACGATTCAACGCTGGTACGACTCCATGGGGCGGCTCACAATGCAGGTCGGCTGCAATACACCGAGCAGGACCAACTGCTACAGCAGCCAGTTCTACGGAACCTGGTTCGCGAAGACGGGCTCGCGGGTGACGACTACATGCGAGACAGGCCGCTGCTTCAACTATGGATATGACGAGCTGAACCGGCTCACCTTGGCTACTGCCACCACCGGCTCGTCGCAAACCTACCAGTACAGCTATGACCGGTATGGCAACCGCTGGCCTGCGGTCTCATCGCCATCGGGAAACAATCTGAGCTACTCCTTCAACAGCTCCACCAACCAGATTCAGGGACTAACCGGCGCTTCTTACGATGCGGCTGGGAACCTACGCAACGATGGGCTCCATATCTATACTTACGACGCGGAAGGCAACATCACGCAGGTAGACAGCGGTGCGACCGCGCAGTATACCTACGATGCGTTGAACCACCGGGTGCGAACGCAGACCAGTAGCGCCACCTACGAATGGACCTACGACTACGCTGGTCGGCGTATCACTGGCTGGTACCAGCCGGGTGACCTTGCCACCCAGGGCCGCATTTACTGGGGTAATCAGCGGATCGCTTACCGTGCCTGGAATGGCAGGACCTACTTCGATCATCAGAACCCGGTTGGAACGGAGCGGTTACGAACTGATAACACCGGCGCGGTTGCAGCAACCTACGTCTCCGCTCCATGGGGAGACGAGTATTCCGCCAACGAAATCAGTCCCCAGGGCGATGGGCAGGACAACCTGCATTTTGCGGGTCTCGATCACGATGCGGAGTCTAATACCGACCACGCCATGTTCCGCCAGTATTCGCCGACCCAGGGCCGATGGATGAGCCCCGATCCGTACGACGGAAGCTATGATGACTCCGATCCGCAGAGCCTCAATCGTTACGCCTATGTTGGGAACTCGCCGCTTACGGAGATGGATCCGACTGGACTCGATGGAGTAGGGTATCCCGGCGGGGCGGGAGGGTGCCTGGGAGCCGCGGTGACTCTCGGGGGCAACGTCGGAGCGGATGCGAGTTGTGCTTTTGGTTTCTTAATCCATTGGTTAGCCGGTGGCCCGAAATTTAAGGGAAGTCTCCAACCTCGACCAAGCAATGGGAATTGGGATGAGCAAGGAGCGTATCACCACGGTCCATACTCCAGTATTGCTTCCATGATTGGAGATGTGGGCGGTTTGAGCACGCCTGGATGCGAGTTCGGGGCTTGCGGAAGCGGTTTTGCAGGACCGGACGATATAGAACTACACCATATATTTCCGCAACAGTTCGCAAACTGGTTCAGAGGTCATGAAATAGATATTGGCAAATATTTACTTCCGCTAGCAAAGGCGTCGCACCGGCTCCGCTCCGGTAACGGCGTTCATACGAAAGCAGGGGGAGACTGGAATGGGACTTGGGAAAGATGGATTGAAGAGAATCCAACTGCAACCCCTCAAGAAATCTTGCAACAAGGGACACAAATGCTTCGTAATTTCGGTATTGGAGGTGGGCGAGTGTTGTCAGATTTCATCATTATTGTGAATCCCTGCTATAACCACCCTTTTGCTTCTTATTGCAATAATGGAGGAGGCGGTGGTGGTCAGATTTAAACAGTAGTTCAAAATGAAAAATGCCTTGAGAGGCGTCATCAGATCTATCTGCGAGATGATGGGAACAAACTAACGGAGATTCTTGAGGATGATTGCATAGTTGTATGCTGAATTCCGCTATTCGCGAACTTGCGGCATCTAGTAGCTCAGCTCGTATTGCTGCGGGCCTTTTTAAAGAAACCGTCCAGATTTGGGATCTGAACTCCCGAGAGATAATATGCGAGTTTCCCACTGTCTTTTGTTCTGGTGCCGGCAATCTTTCAATTTCCCCGTTCGGGGAAATTTTGGTGACCGGCTTATCTAAGAGTCTCGGCAAAGTGGCCGCTTATGACATTCCAAGTGGCGGAAAACTCTGGGAACAGAGGGTCGTTTACCCCAGTTCGCTAAGTTTTCACCCATCTGGAAAGTCGGTCTTGTGTACCAAAAATGGGCAATCAGTATTGCGCTTCGATATTCATACCGGCGAAGTTATCGAGATTATCGATGATGCCGAACGTTACGTCGAGGAGGTATCCGGAGACGCGTTGCGGATACCGGCGAAAGGCAACCATCGCCAGAATTTCCTTATCGGAAGTGGCCAGACTCACGTCCTAAGCGGATTTGGTTCCATTATTTTGGATGCACGATTTTCGCCGGATTCGGTCTGTTTTTCCGAAATGGGCGGCGTTGTTCGCTGTTTCAGTCGCTCTAGTGGAGAACTTCGATGGATTTTTGAACCGGGTGCGGGCAGTCAAATTTCACGACTTCACTACAGTCGAAAGAGGAATGCTTTTTTCGGTGTTTTGTGGAAGTTTGAAAAGAAGACGAGCAGAACTCTTTTGAAGTTCGATCCGGAAACTGGAGCGCACGAAGACGTCTGTGAATTCGATGCTTGGGAAGTCCTTTTTATGGAAACGATGAATCAGCTTGTGACATCAGCAGGTGAAATTTGGGATTTATCGAACGGTGCTCTTCTCGGTCGGCTCGGCTTCCCACTGAAAGAATATCCAGACTGCTAATGGGAGTTCGGGCTTGCTACTGCATCAACCGTCGATAGCCGCGCAGAAAGCGCTGTGCCCGACCGATGTCTTTGCCGATCTGTGCTTTCAGGGCTTCGGGAGACTCCCACTTCATCTCAGGCCGGAGGTGCTTCAGGAAGGTAAGCCGCAATGGTGTCTCTTCGGTCATGTCCACGGGAAGGAAGTTGAAGAGATGTGTCTCGACGGCATAACTGTCCGGGCCAAAGGTTGGCCGGTTGCCGGCGTTGGTCACGCCTTCGAAGATAGGACCTTCTTCGCCGATCTGCAGCGTGGTGACATATACGCCGTTGGCGGGAAGCAACTCGCTGTACGGCGCCAGGTTGATGGTGGGTACGGCATACTTCGTGCCGTATCCACGGCCCCTGGCAGGCGTGCTGCAGATGCTGTAAGGCCTTCCCAGAAGGACACGCGCAGTGGAGAGGTTTCCTGCAAGGATGAGCTGGCGAATGCGGCTTGAAGAAATAATGCCGCCGCGCAGAGGCACCGGTTCGTAGATCCTTGCCGAGAAGTCGAGTTCGTTGCCTAGCTCCGCCAGTCGCATCACATCGGCCTGTGCCTGGTAGCCGAACCGAAAGTTGCTGCCGACATGTACTTCGGTAGCACGCAGGCAGTTGCAGATGACTGTTGAGATAAAAGTCTCGGCAGAGGTCTGCGCCAGCTCCTGCGTAAACGGCAGAACGAGCGTTGCATCCAGGCCTGTGGCGGCGAGCAGCCGCAGTTTCTCTTCGATCGGCGAGATCATCCTCGTCGGCGAGTCGGGCCGCAGAATGCGCACCGGATGAGGATCGAAGGTGACTGCAATCGACTTCGTGCCGGATTCCCGGGCACGCGCAATAATCTCCGAGATCACCCAGCGGTGGCCGCGATGGACTCCGTCAAAGTTGCCGATGCTGATGATCGAAGGTCCGAAGTTCGCCGGAACCTCGGCAATGGAGCGGAAGATCTTCATTCCTTGCCCCCCGCAATCCTGCCCTCTGCGGTTCTGTCTTCGGCAATCTCGAAATCGAGGCACATGCCGTCGTGGGACATACGGATGTGTGGCGGCAGTTCGGCGTTGATGGCGTCGTGGTCCAGGTCGTGCGAGATATGGGTGAAGAACGCCCGCCGCGGCTTGATGCGTTCCACCAGTGCGATGGAGTTCTCAAGGTTCGAGTGCGAGGGGTGCGGCGCACGGCGCAGGGCATCCACGATCAGGACGTCGAGGTCCTCAAGCAACGGAAAGCTTTCGTCAGGCAGGGAAGAGAGGTCTGTCAGGTAGGCAGCCTTTCCAAAACGCCAGCCCGTGATGACCTGTCTGCCATGCTGCACCGGGATACGTTGGAAAACCGCTCCGAAGAGTTCGACCGTGGTGCCGGGATCGGTGCTGATGCGGTGCATCTCCACACGCGCAGAGGTCATGTAGCGATCCTGAGTGCGGAAGGTGTACTCGAAGATGCGTTCGATAACGCTTGCTGTCTCATCGTCGGCGTAGAGCGGAATGGGATTGGCAAACGACAGCGGACGCAGGTCATCCATGCCGAGAACGTGGTCGGCATGGCCATGGGTGTAAAGCACGGCGTCGACCTGGGTGACCTTCTCGCGTATCGCCTGGAAGTGAAAGTCCTGGCCGGTATCGATCAGCACTGTCCGGCCGTTATAGTCCAGGCGAACGGAAGCACGGGTGCGACGGTTGTGCGGCCGTGTGCCATCCATTGCGGAGGTGCACACGGCGCAGCCGCAACCAAGCGTCGGCACACCCATAGAGGTGCCAGTGCCGAGAAATGTAAGGGTCGCCTCCATGCCACTAGCGAACGATGCGCGGACCTCCGCCCGGCGGTGGAGGTAGCGGAGACTCAGGCTGCCGAGAAGCCTGACGGGCCAAAGCCTGCGTAATCTCCAGGAAGGCCATACGTACTTCGAAGAGAGCGTTTTCGAGCATCCGTGATTCGGCCTCGGTCAGGTTGCCTTTGCTCTTCTCCTGCAGCACGTTCAGCATGTCGATCGACTGGCGTGCGCCCAGAATGTCGACCCGCGCCTGCTCGCCTTCGGGTGTTCCGCCGCCGAGCTGCATGATCGCGGTCATATAGATGGACTGCACCAGGCGGTCGAAGTTCACGGGCGGCGGCTGTTCCATGCCCGGGTTTGCGGCGCGGATAGCCGTATCCAGACGCTCGGCGGTCGCCTCATAGGCTGCCTTCGAGCGTTCTGCCTGCTCTTCCGTAAGCTTCGGCAGCTCCTGCTCGTCGGCTTCTGCGGCCTCCGCGGCCTCAGGTTCCGCAGCCGGCTCAGATTGGGGAGGCTCCGGCATTGCCGTGACAGCAGCCTTCGAGGCCCCCTCCTGCTCTTCTTCGTGAGGACGTTCAGACTCAGGCCGCAGCTCTCCTTCTGTGGTGAACTTGCGGCGATCGTTGACAACAAACGGGGTAACTTTATCTGCCATAAATAAAATGCCTTCTATTTGATGCGGAAGGGAAGCGGTGACGACGTCAGAGCGCCCCCTTCGTAGGTAAGCGCCTGACCGCGTTCCACGGCCTCGCGGCGAATAAATCCAAGAGCGATATTCAGATCGGAGTCTACGCTGGTCAGCTCGCCAACCGAGGCGCCGTCGGCCAGAATAGCCGTTCCGGCAGCGGGGACAGAGCCGCTGAAACGGAAACCGGCAAAGGTGCGATGCACATTGCCACGGGAGCGGATGCGCTCCACGATCTCCTGTCCCAGGTAGCAGCCTTTGGTGAAGTGCAGGGCGCGAGCCTGTCCGGTCTCCTGCGGCAGCTCCTTCTCCCGCAGATCGCGGCCAATGGCCGGAACGCCTTCCAGAATCCGGAGAGACTCGATGGCGTTGTCATCCGCTTGGGGAAGAGTATTGAGAGCCTCTGTAAGCTGTGCGACATTCGCCGCCCACAGCTCGAAGCGCGGCGTGAGTGGGCTGTACCGAGCGACAACCCAGACGATTGAGCCTCGCCATTCGAAGGCGCGGGTAGAGACAGGCGCAATTCCGGCCACGTCCAAGCCGATTGCGGCCAGGGCCTCTGCGGCTTTGGGGCCGGCAATGCCCAGCCCCTGGTGTTTTTCGGAGACGTCTTCCAGCTCCACATCATCCATGATGATGAAGTGGTCGAGAGCCGCCATGAGCGCCGGAATGCGCTCGCGGGCGGTCTCCAGCAGAATCTGATCTTCCAGCAGAAATGCTGTGGCGTCGTGCTGGATACGCCCCTGGGCCGAGAGCAGGAAGTTGTAGCAGCCTTCTCCGGCCTTCAGATCGCGAATGTTGTTCGTCAACATGCCATTCAGCCAGCGAACTCGGTCTTCGCCGCGAACCGCGATCCGCCCTTCTGCGTCCAAGGGATAGATAGCCGCCATGGACAGGAGTGCTTTCAGGGCGAGATGATGGTCCACTGAAAGCGCCGGAGCTTCGTTGTGTGCAAGTGTGCTCATAAAACGGCGTCTATCCTAAGTATACGTTTCGTTGGATGATGGGAGACTCCCGTTTGATGCGCCACCCGTACCGCGCTGTTTTTGCTGTTACCGTTTCACTTCTGCCGCTGGCTGCGTTTGCCCAGACCCAGACGCCCGGACCTCCTCCGGGTACCTCCGATGCCGGGAAAAAACCGGAAATCCACATCACCCCCAAAGAGGCTGAGGAGCTCTTTAAGAGCGTGGACGAGATCCAGGGGTTTGCCGCCAAAGACTCCGGCCTGCGTTCCAGCCGCCCGGTGAAGAAGGTACTCATCACCCGCGATGCGGTGACGAAATACCTAAAGCAGAAGTTCGACGAGGACGAGGGCGCCAAGCGCATGGAGCGTAGCGAGATCGTCCTGAAGAAGTTCGGTCTGCTCGACCGTGACTTCGATCTCAAGCCCTTTCTGCTGAGCCTTCTGACCGAGCAGATCGCGGGTTACTACGACAACAAGACCAAGACCATCAACCTGTTGGACTGGGTAGATGCCGAGACCCAGAAGCCGGTGATGGCGCATGAGCTGACGCACGCGCTGCAGGACCAGCACGTCGACCTCACCAAGTGGGGCGACCAGGGACTGAAGGACATCGCGAAGAACGCGCAGCAGGACAACGCTCACATCAAGAACGATGAGGTCGACACGACGCGCGAGGCTGTTCTTGAGGGGCAGGCGATGGTTGTCTTTGTCGACTACTCCATGAAGGACACGGGCCGCACGCTGGCGGATGTTCCCGAGGAGCTGATGGGGCGCATGAAGGATATGCTCAGCGGGACGGAGAGCTCGCCGGTGCTGGCGCGCGCTCCCCTCATCCTGCAGCAGAGCCTGCTCTTTCCGTATGCAAATGGCCTGACCTTCGAGCAGTCCATCCTGCGCCGCTCCGGCGTTCAGAAGGCCTTCACCGGCGTTCTCGACGATCCACCGGTGAACACGTCGCAGATCATGCATCCAGAGACCTACGTGACAAAGGCTCCGCAGCCGCTCATCCATCTGGCGGATATCCATCCGCTGGTCGAGAAGGACTACACCCCCTACGATGTCGGCGTGCTTGGGGAGTTCGATGTCCATATGCTTGCCGAACTCTTCGCAGGACCGCAGATGGCCGATGCTCTGGCTCCGGCCTGGGCCGGAGGCGTCTACTACGCCGGGCTCAAGAAGAATGCCCCGGCAACGACCGGCAATCTGGGCCTGCTCTACTACTCGCGCTGGAAGAATACTGACTCGGCGGAGAGCTTCCAGAAGCTCTATACCGCGCAACTGGCGCGCAAGTACTCAGGTCTGCAGCGTCGCAAGGATGACGAGAAAGAGGGCGAGGAGGTCTACTCGACCAGCGAGGGGGATGTCCTGGTCTCGACCATGGGCTCCGGCATCTTTACCAGCGAAGGATTTCCGTTAGATCTGGCCCGTAAGCTGCGGGATCAGATCACCTCCAACCAGGGCGAGGGCCCCGAAAGGCTGGCGTTGCAGCCGCTCTCGGCTCCTCTGGTCACAGGGTTCGCCCGCCTGGGGGCGATGAAGGCAGGAATCCACGCTGCTGAACGATATACTCAGAGTTTGGCCCCAACAGGAGAATGAACGCGTTGCAGCAGGCAGAGATCGGCATCATCGGCGGCAGTGGACTGTACTCCATGCCCGGCTTTACCAACATCCGCGAAGAGAAGATCACCACGCCCTTCGGCGATCCAAGCGATCCGCTGGTGCTGGGGGAACTCGAAGGCAGAAAGGTCGCCTTCCTGGCCCGCCACGGGAAAGGACACCGCATTCTGCCGACGGAGCTGAACTTCCGCGCCAATATTTATGCGATGAAGCAGCTTGGCGTGGAGCGCATCCTTTCCGTCTCCGCGGTTGGCTCGCTCAAGGAAGAGCATAAGCCGACGGATTTCGTGATTCCTGACCAGTTCATCGACCGCACCTTTGCCCGGACGTCTACCTTCTTCGGTGACGGCATCGTTGGTCACGTCGCCTTCGGCGACCCCGTCTGTGCCACGATCACGAAGGCCTTTGAGTCGGCCTGCAAGGAAGTGGGTGTGGTGGGCAAGCACGGCGGAACCTACGTCTGCATGGAAGGGCCGCAGTTCTCCACCCGCGCGGAGTCCAACCTGTATCGCTCGTGGGGAGCGGATGTGATCGGTATGACTAACCTGCAGGAAGCGAAGCTCGCCCGCGAGGCGGAGATCTGCTATTCCACGCTGGCGATGGTCACCGATTACGACTGCTGGTTTGAAGGACATGATGATGTCACCGTCGATCAGATCATTGCGGTGATGCATACGAATTCGGCGAATGCGGCCAAGGTGGTTAAGGCGGCGGTTGCGGCCATGCCGACCGGCGAACGTACCTGTGCCTGCTCCTCGGCGCTGAAGTACGCCGTCATGACCGACAAGAAGGTTATTCCCCCGGCCACACGCGCCAAACTTGCGCTGCTGCTCGACAAGTACGAATAAGATCCCTTGCTACAAATAAGATCCCAGATCTAAAGAGGAACAAGAACATTGGCAATTCTGGTAGTAGGCTCCGTCGCCTTCGACAACCTTGAAACTCCCAGCGGTAAGCGCGAGAACGTTCTGGGCGGTGCGGCGACGCACTTTTCTCTAGCCGCCAGCTTCTTTACGCCGGTCCGGGTCGTTGGTGTCGTCGGCGAGGACTTTCTTCCCGAGCACGAAGCTGTGCTCACCTCCAAAGGCATCGATGTCGCCGGTATTGAGCACGCCGCGGGTAAGAGCTTCCACTGGACCGGCTCCTACGTCGAGAACCTGAACGAGGCGAAGACGCTGGCGACCGACCTGAATGTCTTCGGCACCTTTGCTCCCAAGATCCCTGACAGCTATCTCAACAGCGAGTATCTCTTCCTGGCGAACATCGATCCGGTATTGCAGTTGCAGGTGCGTAAGCAGTTGCCCAAGGTGAAGATGGTTGCCGGCGATACCATGAACTACTGGATCGCCGATCATCGCGCCAACCTGGAAAAGGTCCTGAAGGAGCTCGACGTCCTGCTCATCAACGATGGCGAGGCACGTATGCTGGCGGGCGAGCCGAACCTGCTGCGGGCCGCACGCGAGGTGATGGAGATGGGGCCGAAGGCCCTGGTGGTGAAGCACGGAGAGTATGGCGCCACCGCCTTTTTCTGTGATCGCAGCTTTGTGGACACGACGCACATCACGCTGCCGTTCCGCGCTCCTGCCATGCCACTGGATGAGGTTGTGGATCCGACCGGCGCCGGCGACTCATTCGCCGGCGGCTTCTACGGCTACATCGCATCGCAGCCGAAGCTCACGCCCGCAGTCTTCCGCAAGGCGATGTTCTACGGCGGCGTGATGGGGTCGTTTGCCGTCGAGCGTTTCGGGACCGAGCGTCTGCAGCACACGACGAAGGACGAGGTGGAGGAACGCTTCCGTCTCTTCCAGGAGATCTCACACCTTGAGCTTGAGGCGTAAGTACAACGAACAGCCGCGTCAGGGGAATCGTGACGCTATCCCCAATGATGAGGGGACCATTGCCGCGCGCATGGCCATCAAGCCGGCGAAGCGTGAGGAGATGTTTCCCATTGCGCTTGCGTCAATGATCCTGGCCTTTCTGGCAGTACTCATCTCGGCTTCGCGCGGAT
Organism: Terriglobus sp. 2YAB30_2; assembly: GCF_052114765.1. Classification (NCBI taxonomy): domain Bacteria; kingdom Pseudomonadati; phylum Acidobacteriota; class Terriglobia; order Terriglobales; family Acidobacteriaceae; genus Terriglobus; species Terriglobus sp. 2YAB30_2. Next base: position 149,717 of record NZ_JBFRFJ010000003.1, on the reverse strand, counting down.
ACCTTCTGCTCTACGGCGACGCAGTGGCTCATCTCGCCATCGCGCGTCGCATCATCGATTCGGTGAATCCGGGGCTGCCGCAGATTGGCAGCGTCTGGCTGCCGCTGCCGCATCTGCTGCTGGTGCCGTTCGTCTCCAAGATAGAGTGGTGGCAGACAGGCACAGGTGGGACCTGGCCTTCCTTTGCTTTCTACATTCTTGGCAATGTCGGCTTTTATCGTCTTGCCCGCCGCATGCTGCCAGGTCATTGGGCCTTTGGCGCGACGCTGTTTTATGCATTGAACCCGAACCTTCTCTACCTGGCAACCACTGCCATGACAGAGCCGCTGTTCCTCGCGATCTTCGTCTGGTCGACCGTTGTTGTGATGGAGTGCATCGACGCTATTCGCGACGAGCAGATCCGTGTGGTCAAGGCCAGGCTCATTGCCGCCGGCATCCTGTCTGTACTCTCGGTCTACACACGCTACGACGGCTGGATCCTTGCCGCGTGCGTCTGGCTGATGCTGACTATCTCGCTGGTGAAGAACAAGCGTGTCTTCGAGCGGGTGCGTGTCGCCTTCATCATTCTCACCGTGCTGACCGTGTTGGCTCCCATCGGCTGGATGGCGCACAACTGGCGCTACACCGGAGATCCGCTGGACTTCATGCGTGGACCGTACTCGGCCGCTGCCATCGAGCGCAAGACAGCTCCTCCGGGGCAGCACTATCGCGGCTGGCATAACCCCGCCTGGGCACTGCTCTTCTATACACGGACCGCGCAGGTGGATGCCGCTGCCTGGGAGACGGGCTTCCTGTTGATGGCGGCTGCAATTGCCGGCACCTGGATGCTGTGGAAGCGTGGGCTGGCGCGCGCGTCGGTCCTTCTGTGGATGCCGCTGCCCTTCTATATCTATTCGGTCTCATTCGGATCGGTGCCGATCTTCATTCCGCAGCTTTATCCGCACTCGTACTACAACGCGCGTTACGGCATGGAGCTGCTTCCGGCGTTGGTCGTCTTTGCCTTTGTCGTAGTTGCATGGTTCGAGAACCGTCTCATCCGTACCCGGCCCGTGCAGGCGGTTTTCCTGCAGCCCGCGGTGATGGTGCTTGCGATCGCGAACTGCGTGGCCATGACATGGTTTACGCCGCTGGTATTGAAGGAAGGCATTGTTAACTCGCGCACACGCGTTCCGTTTGAGACCTCCATTGCCCGCGAGCTTCTGGCTATGCCGCAGGGGCTGCCGGTGATGATGTACACCTCAGACCATGTTGGAGCCATTCAGCAGACCGGAATTCCGTTGAAGCAGTTCATCTCCGAGTCGGACTACGACAGCTTCCATCGGGCTCTTGCTGAGCCGGCGAAGTATGCTGCCTATGTGGTTGCTATCGACAAGGATCCGGTCTCGGATGCAGTCAAAAAGAACTCCAGCAACCTGAAAGAGCTGACTGTGCTTTGTACGACAGGGCAGCCCTGCGCCCGGATCTACGAGTCACAGATCTATCAGCCGAAGAAGTAGAGAGAAACAATGATTCCTTTTGTAAAAGCACACGCCTGTGGCAATGATTTCCTCGTGGTGGAAGAGACGCTGGCTCACGGTAAACATGCAGAGATCGCCCGCAAGCTCTGCGCCCGCAACACCAGCGTCGGCGCCGACGGTGTTGAGTTCCTTGAACGCCGCGACGATGGCAGCTACTTCCTTCGCCTCTTCAATGCCGACGGCTCCGAAGCAGAGCTCTCGGGCAATGGCACCCGCTGTGTGGCTGCGTGGCTGGCCTATAGCGAGGGCCTGAAGCAGGTAACGCTCGGGACGCACGGTGGACCGCGCGCGTGCACGACCGTCTCCTGCGAAGATACGGGCTTTCTGATCGAGACCGGCATGGGAGTGCCTCAGGTGAATCCGCAGACAGTCCAGATCGAGGGCGTCGGCGCCGTGGAAGGAGCCAACGTCAACGTTGGGAATCCGCACTTCGTCATCTTTGTGGACACCGATGACTTCTCCTCGCATGGGCTTGCCTGGCAGGCGCTAGGCGAAAAGATCTGCTTCCATCCTGATTTTCCGAAGCAGACCAACGTCGAATTTGTCCGTGTGCTGTCGCCGGGGCATATCGCCTTCCGCATCTTTGAGCGCGGCGTTGGCCCAACGGCGTCTTCCGGCACAGGCACATGCGCCTCGTCGACCGCAGCGATTGCGTTGCGCGATTGCAGCACGACACTTGAGGCTACGGCTGAGGGCGGAACCCAGCGCGTGGTCTGGCCTACGCCGGCAGAAGAGATGCGTTTGACCGGGCCTGCTGAGATTATCTGTGTTGGAAAGGTCACCCTGTGAGCCCCAAGCCGAAGGCGCTGCGCAAGGGCGCTCGATTGGCGGTTGTGTCACCGGCGAGCACACCTCAGCGTGCGCTGGTAGAGAAGGGCGCAGTTGCTTTGCGCGAGCTGGGCTATGAGCCGGTGCTGTATCCGCATGTCTTCGGCGGAGGTCCGCTCTACTACGCTGGTACCGCCGCAGAACGAGTCAACGATCTGCATGCAGCCTTTGCGGATAAGACCATCGATGGCATCATTGCAGCGCGCGGTGGGTGGGGAACAGCGGAGTTGCTGCCCCTGCTCGATACCGAGCTGATTCGAGCCAATCCAAAGGTCTTCATCGGCTACAGCGATCACACCTCGCTACACACCTACTTCCAGACGCACTGCAACCTGAACACCTTCTATGCCCCGATGGTAGCCGCAGACTTTGCCCGCGAGAATGGTGTGGATTGGCCGAGCTGGTACTCGGTCTTCGAAGGTGCATCGGAATGGAGCCTGACTTCTGCGGACGGCCTGCGCGTGCTGCGCCCAGGCAAAGCGACCGGAGTTCTGCGCGGCGGTTGCATCTCGATCCTTGCGCAATCACTGGGGACGCCCTGGGCGGCGGAGACTGACAACAGCATTCTCTTTCTGGAAGACATCGGCACCAAGCCTTACCAGTGGGATCGTATTCTGCTACATCTGCGTTGGGCAGGCAGGCTGGATACGGTGCAGGGCATTGTCTTCGGAGACATGAAGCAGTGCGTTATTCCGGAAGATATGCAACTGCTTGAAGATGCTATCCAACACTCGCTGCGTGACTTCGCCGGGCCGGTGGCGATAGGGTTGCGCTCGGGCCATGTCTCGGAGCCGAATATCAGTCTGCCGCTGGGCGTGTCGTGCATGCTCGACTGCTCCAACGAGTCGCAACTCAACTTTCTGGAAAGCGCTGTCGTCTAGATGCAGGGACTCAAACACATCCATCTCATCGGCATCTGCGGCACGGCGATGGCTTCGCTGGCCGGCATGCTGCAGGCACAGGGACACAAGGTCACGGGCTCAGACGCGGCAGCGTACCCACCGATGTCGGATCTTCTGGCGTCGCTGGGTATTCCGATCTCTGAGCCCTATGCCGAGAAGAACCTGCAGCCTGCACCTGATCTTGTGGTTGTCGGCAATGCGATCTCGCGCGGCAATGTCGAGCTGGAGTATGTGCTGGAGCATCGCCTGCCGTTCCTCTCGATGGCAACGTTGATCCACGATGAGTTTCTTCGCGGCCGCGACTCGCTTGTCGTTGCCGGAACCCATGGCAAGACGACCACCACCAGCATGCTTGCCTGGATCTTTGAGGTAGCCTCGCGCCGCAGGCCGGAGCTCTCGCCGAGCTTCCTGATCGGTGGTGTTGCAGAAAACTTCGGCACCAGCTTTCGCGTTCGCGGCACCAAGCCTTTCATCCTCGAAGGCGACGAGTACGATACTGCTTTCTTCGATAAGGGACCGAAGTTCCTGCATTACTTCCCGCAGGCGGCGATCCTGACGCATGTCGAGTTCGATCACGCCGATATCTACGCGGATCTTGCCAGCGTGAAGACAGCGTTCAAGCGGTTCGTGAACCTTGTGCCGCGCAATGGCGTCGTCGTCGCCTTTGACGGCAGCGCGAACGTCACCGAATGCGTCGCCCGCGCCTTCTGCCGCGTAGAGCGCTATGGACTGGCGGAGAACTCCCACTGGCGAGTGACCAACCTTCGCCATGAAGACGAAGGTTCGCGCTGGTCGCTGCTTCGCGGTGGCGAACCCTTTGCCGAACTCTACCTGCCGATGGCGGGCGAACACAATGCCCTCAACGCAACTGCTGCCGCGGCCCTGGCTGCGACGCAGGGAATTGATTCTGCCAGCATTGTCGAGGCTCTTGCCAGCTTCCGTTCCGTGAAGCGCCGCCTCGAGGTGATTGCCGAAACCCACGGTGTCACCATCATTGATGACTTCGCGCATCATCCGACTGCTATCCGCGAGACGCTACGTGCTTTGCGCGCAAAGTATCCATCGCGGCGTCTGATCGCTGTACTGGAGCCACGCTCGAATACGCTGCGCCGGAATGTCTTTGAGAAAGAGCTGATCGAGTCGCTGGCGGTGGCTGACGCCATCATCCTGGCCGCTGTCTTCAAGAGCGAGAGCATTCCAGCCGAAGAACGGCTGCACCCGGAGAGTGTCGTCGCTGGTTTGAAATCTGCTGGTAAGCCCGCGGAGCTGCTACCGGATGTGGATGCGATCGTCGCGAAGCTTGTGAAGGAGATGCAGCCGGGCGACGTCGTCGCTATTCTGTCCAACGGTGGCTTCGGTGGTATCTACGAGAAGCTGCCTGCGGCCATCGACGCGGTTGCTATTTGACGATGGCGTTATAGCCGTCCGAGAGCAGACGCTGACGCATCGCCTCTGCGTCTTTGCGATTGGAGAACGGTCCGAGCTGCACGTGGATCAGGTGATCTGTCGGAGCCGAGGTCGTAAAGACCGCGTAGCCACGCCGCTTCAATGCGCTCAGCAGCACCTCTGCATCTTCCTGGTGCGAGACTGCGGCAACCTGCACGATGGCCGGTCCTTGAAGCTGCGTTGTTGGCAGGGAGACTGGCTGTACCGTGGGTACCTGCGGCTGTGCGACGGTGGCAGCAAGGCGCGGAGCGGGTGCCGGCGCTGGTACGGGCTCCTGCGTGGGGGTGGATGTCTTTACCGGCTGAGATGGCTTCGGCGTGGTATCAGCATTCGCGGCGGTGACGGCAGGCGGCGCCTGAGCCGTGGTATTACCGGCAGCGCCGTAATACTGCTGCGTGCCGGTATTTGCGTTGGCGTCAGCCGCCTGCTTTGCCGAGAGATAACCGGGGACCGGCTGAATCGCGACCGCTCCGGGCGCGGGCTTGAAATTACTGAAGTTGCTGCCGGATTCACTCTGTTCGGCGGGGGTGGCAATCGCCGAGCGGCGGCCGGCGGTATAGCCGAAGCCGAAGAACAAGGCACAGATCAAGGCAGCAGCAAAGAAAATGCCCAGCACCGAGCCGGTGCTGAGATGAATTTCGCGATCTTTCCGCGCGGGTTGCAGATCCAGGTCGTCGACCAAAGTGCTCATAACAGGGGATGGTATCCACCGGGCCACGGCGTCAGCCATAGCCTACAAACGCGATGATAGGCCAACTATGGCGCGGTGGATATCCCCCTAAAGTTACCTAGAAGTGTACGTAGAACCCGAAAGCAGGCTCGATGGTCGTGTTCTGCTTCTCGAGTTGCAGGTAGTTCGCTCCGAAGTCAGGCGCCTTATGAAAGGCCTGGCGGAACTGAACACGAATGCCAATGTTCGGTGTAAAGACCGGCATCTCGCCGCCGAATCCATAGTAGTAGGTGAGGCGCCACTGCGGCTGTAGACCAACACCGCCAAAGCGGGTCGGCTTGTAGTCGGTTGAGCCGGCTCCGGCTGAGGCGAATGTCTTAATCCCGGCAATCTCCGGCCCATGATAGACATACCCGCCAGTGAACTCGTTCGGTGTTGCCTGAACCGTTAAAATGCCAGAAGGGGTGGCTCCCAAGTAGGTCTGGGTTGAGCGGCTGTAGTTCCAGTTGAACTCAAATCCGACCGGGGGTTTTATGGTGTATCGAAGCTGCACCAAAGCGCCAAAGGTCGTGCTCACGCTCTGATCGACCTTCTGGTTCAGATAGTTGGTTCCATTGACACTGGAGTGGCTGACGTACGCGCCCTGAAGGGCGAAGTCCATGCGGTCAATGTGCTTCGCCAGCCGCTTGGTGGTGGACGTCTGCGCGTATGCAGAAGTGGAGACGACGGAGGCGAGACCTAAACCTGCGAGCAGAAACGCGCGGCACAACTTCGACATGAACAGCGGTGACTCCTTACCGAAAAACGATGCTTCTAGTGTACCGTGAGGCGCTTGGCGCGGCGCGCTCGTAGTGCAACTGTTGCCAGATAGCTGGTGGTGACGCCCAGAATCCCGCTCAGCAGAACTCCGGCGACCGGGTTCGGCTGCACCGAGCTGTCGTAAAACCGTGCGATCCCAGCTGCCATGCCGCCAACGCCTATCACCGTAGCCAGCCAGCGGACAGGAATCCACGCTTGCAGGACACATAGGCCAAAACCTGCCGAGAGAAGTCCAGCCGAAGCCGGACGTACGGGAGGCGTGAGCAGGGCAGGCAGAGGGGCCAGCACCAGCAGAAGACCGACGCAGCCGGGAACTATGGTGCCCGGACGATTGGCCTCTGCGTAGATCAGCAGCACGCCCATGAAGATCGCAACGAAGAGAACCGTCGGATGAGAAACGAGCGCGAGCGACATTACTGCACCGGTTGTCCGCGACTGGCGATGGTCTGTTTCAGCGCGATGGCGGCGGCGTTGCTGGGCTCAATGCGCATGGCATTGCTGACGTCGTTTGCTGCCTGGGGAAGCTGTCCGGCCCCCAGTTCGAGTCTGGCCAGAACCAGGTAGGCTGCGGCGTTGGGCTTCAGCTTGAGAGAGGCCTCAGCCTCGCTCCGGGCTTCCGCGGTGTTGCCGCTGCGCTCGCGTACCTGTGCCAGACCGATGTGGCCTGCGGCTGAGGTTGTGTCCATCTGCAGCGCCGACTGAAACTCACGCTCGGCCTCCAGCACGAGACCCTGCTGGAGATAGTCCTGTCCCTGCTGCACAAGTGCCTCAGACTGTTTTGCCGGAGGCAGAGTCGCAGTTTGCATGGCCCGCATCTGTTCGAGCTCGAAGGCGGCCTGACGGAATCCGGACTCAGAGTAGGTCCGGCGGATACGGGGCAGTGCCTCGAAATCAACGGATGGATTATCGATCTTCTGCAGCAGCAAGGGAGCTTCGACATCGGCCGGTCTCAGGCTAAGGGTCTTCTGCAACTCAGCCTTCGCTCCGGGGAGGTCGCGGCGCTGAAAGAGCGCGGTCGCGGTGTTGTAGTGGTAATCGGCATCCTTCGGATCGGCCGTGGAGGCGCGCTGAAACAGTGCTCCGGCGTCTTTCCCCTGGCGGCTGGCCGCGACTCCCTGATTGTTTACGACCTCGGGGAGAGGCAGACGGCTGGCGACAAAACCGAATGCCGTCTCCGCGGCCGGATACTGGCCGGAGTTGAAGTTGGCCAGGCCAAGATAGAAGTTCGCCTCCAGGGCCAGGCGATTGTTCTGCGGAAGCTTGGACAGCGTAGCCGCAGCCTCTTCAAACTGTCCCTGCGCGTACTGCGCTTTGCCCAGCGCCAGGATGGCGGCGGCATAGTCCGGGGAGACCGAGACCGCTGTCTTAAGCCGCTTCAGCCGCTCTGAGGGCGTCTGTGCCGAGACGCCGCGGACATAGCTCTCAAAAGCTTCCAGCTTGTCATTGGCGCTCTGCGTCAGGAAGGTCTGCTCCGCGACAGGAAAGGAAGGATCCACGTCCTTCACAATCTTCCAGGCGACCGCGTTTTCGAGATCGAAGAAGCGGTTTTTGTCGACCGATTCTTCAATTGGTTTGGACATCGAGAGTTTGTTGACGTCAAGTACCTGCGCCTGCGCTGCCAGCCGGTCCCCCTGCATGGTGAAGCTGCCGATGACGATGAGGTCGGCGTCCAGCGTCTGTGCAATCCGCAATGCGGTGGCGCGGCTGGGTTTCAGATCCAGGGGATAACCGAGATGATCGAGCGCATACATGCGGTCATCGCGGCTGATGGTCAGAAAACCGGAGGACGAGAGACGCTGGTTCAGCATCTCCGGAAAGGAATCGCCGATCCAGTTCAATCCCGTCTGCCCTGAGCGGTTGTCGAACGGTAACACCAGCACAACGTGGCCATGAGAGACGGGTGCAGCCTGTGCCGTCACGGCGCCTGCAACCGAGAGAAGACCCAGGAGAGCAATTTTCGTGTAGGGGTAGTGCAGGGCTTTTGCATCTATGGGCGTTTTCCTCAACGAAAACGCCGCTGCATGCGGTTTCCGGGATACCCAGCAACAGGAAAAATGCTCTAGAATGCGGCGTTTCGAAAACATCATCACCGGTCTGATTATAGGTGTTTTGACGTCTCTGGAGCCTCGATGGCAGCGTCCACGGTTCTGGGGAAACGGATCACTGCCGCCCACTCGCCATTCTTCTGCGCCTGCCACACGACTTCACCATGCAGCACGGCGGCGGCCTCCGCTGGCAGCAGGTCGCGATGGAAGTCGAAGTACCGGGTGGCCTCGCCTTCGAGCGGCCGGCCGAGGTTGAGCTTGCCTGTCGCGGGCTCGTACTTGGTGCTGAAGATTAACGCCGTGTCGTACTTCTCAGGATGCCGGGCTGCGGCTTGTACCTCTTCGACTGAGAAGTTCTGGATGGGTGCGACCTTGAACGGCTGCTTCACATAGCCGAGGTCCGGATGCATCAGCTCTGTCCATGCAGGCCATGCTGTCAGGACGGTTGCCTGGGGATAACGCTCCGTAATGATGTTGATGGCCTGCTGGTGCAGCATTACGAAGTCGCGGTAGGTCAGGTTGTCTTCGGGAGCAAAGGCGTATGGAGGATTGACGGTAATGGCTGCAACAAATCCCGCGAAGCTGATAGCTGCCAGCAACCACCACTGCCGGAAGTGATGCCGCCAGAGGCTGACATACAGAAGCAGCAACAGGGGAAAGCAGGGCAGCAGGTAGCGGGTCAGCAATGCTCCGCCAAGGACGGAGAACTCAAGCAGGTTAGCCAGAAGGACGACGGCGATCGCCGCCATGGCCGGCGCTGCGATACGCCGGGCACGATCCGGGGCATAGGGCGTCAGCAGCAGGGCTCCGGTTGTCAGCACTGTAGCCACCCACATGTTCATATGCACCACCAGGTGCAGGATGCGGTGATAGAACGAGAGCGCGATTCGCTTGGCGTCGAGCGTTGCCGTGGCGTTGTAGCGCACAAACTCCGGGTTGCCGAACATGTATCCGGTCTCGTGCTGATGATAGAGGTACCAGGCGATGAGGGGCAGCAAGGGAAACGCCAGCACCAGCACCCAGGTCCACCGCACCTTGCGAGCGCGAATGCCCGTTACCAGCTCCCAACCGGCGAGAGCCACAGGAGTCACAATGGCCGTCTCCTTGGCCAGAGCAGCGAAGGCAAAGAGCATAGCTGCCCAGATGGCATTCCGGGTGGAGCTCGTCCGGACAAGGCTTTCGAAGTAAAACGAGAGACCCCAAAGGGTAAAGGCCGCTGCGAAGATATCCGCGTGCGCCAGCGTGCTCTGCGCGAACCAGATGGAGAAGGCGGCGGTCAAAAGCACGGTCGTGGCTGCAACCGCGGTGCCCGCCAGCAGGCGCGCTGCGCGGAAGACACCCAGCAGCGCAGCGGCACTGACCATGACCACCAGTGTGCGCGTTGCCGAGGGAACGAAGCGCGCAATGTGCCACCAGCCGGCCATCAGAATCGAGGGCAAGGGAGGATGCGCATTGGTGACGGTGGTGAAGGGAATCAGCGTGCCGGTACGGAAGAAGTCCAGCGCGGCAGGGATGTAGTAGCCGGCTTCGTCCCAGAAGTAAGGCAGGCGCAACAGCGTGATGTGCGACAGGTAAATCCCCGCGAAGAGCAGCGGATAGATTGCCCAGAGCGGCAACGCCGCGTTGCGATTTGGCACCACTTAGTGGACTGGTCCCGGAGGATTGAAGTTCGGTTCCAGAGCGATCTGTCCAAAGGCTCGCTCGTACTGCTGCACATTCTCGCCTAGCACGCCCAGCAGGGCTTTGGCCTGCTGCGGGCTAAGGTACACGCCCTGGAAGTTGCGCACCGTCACCTCATCGGCAGCCTGCGGATGCATGGTGCCGAAGATAAGCTGGAAGTCCCAAACCGACATCCGTACCTGCACGCTGTTGGCGTAGCTGTCGCGGTAGTCTTCGGTCTTTTCCAGGTGAAGCGTGGTGCTGTTTTCCGCGGGTTTGTTCTGCTGGCTCATGATGCCTTTCAGGAGTGGAAAAAGTTGGTGCGAAAGGGGGGACTTGAACCCCCACGGGTTGCCCCGCCAGATCCTAAGTCTGGTGCGTCTGCCAATTTCGCCACTTTCGCACAGGAGACGCTATATGCAGATTCTAAATGACTGGCCGTCCTGTGTCCCGGGCTCCCGGCGATCTTTTCGCCGGAGCAGTTTGAAGGCGCCGGCGCCTTCCAGAAAGCGCCTTTTGCATATACTCTGTTCTGCCCCAGATAAGGCCATTCATCCTGCGGCAACATCGTCGCTTTACAAGGTACTCATGCGGTCTTTTTTCGTAACTCTGCTCGCCGTTGCGGCTGCACCGGCTGCGTTTGCGCAGCACTCCCTGGGAAATCAGGACAAACAGATTCACATGAACCAGATCCAGGTGATCGGTTCGCATAACAGCTATCACAAGGGCTTTGCTCCCAGCGAGGCGAAGTGGCTGGAGCAGCGAAATCCCGATGCATACCACAGCTTGGAGTACCGTCATGCATCTCTGGCGGATCAGCTCGACGGCGGTGTGCGCCAGTTGGAGATCGATATCTTTGCCGACCCCAAGGGCGGCAAGTTCGCGCATCCCAAGGTCGTGGAATGGGTCAAGGCTGCCGGTCTGCCCGCTGACCCGGACTTCGATCCGGATCACGAGATGGACAAGCCGGGCTTCAAGGTCATGCACGTTCAGGACCTCGATGAGCGTAGCCAATGCCACACCTTTGTGAAGTGCCTGCAGCAGGTTAAGGGATGGTCCAAAGCGCATCCCATGGCGCTGCCGGTCTTTCTTCTGATTGAGACCAAGGAAGGCGCGGTGCGTAACCTGCCCAATGCCGAGGTGCCATTGCCATTTACTTCGGAGACGTTTGACGCCGTTGATGCCGAAATCCGCAGCGTCTTCTCCGAGGACGAGATGATCACGCCCGACATGGTGCGCGGCGAGTACGCGACGCTGCCTGAAGCCGTGAAAGCGGGGAACTGGCCGACGCTTGATAAGGCGCGTGGCAAGGTGGTCTTCCTGATCGATCAGCGGCCCAAGGAAGAGACCTATCTTGATGGACATCCTGCACTGAAGGGACGGGTGATGTTTACCAACGCTGTTCCCGGACGTGACGATGCTGCCTTCACCGAGATGAACAGCGGATCGAAGGAAGAGATCGATGCTCTGGTAAAGCAGGGATATCTCGTTCGCGCACGCACTGACGATGGCACGACGGCGGCACGCACGAACGACACCAAGCGGCGTGAAGAAGTTCTTGCCAGCGGGGCGCAGTTGGTCAGCACAGACTATCCGCCGTCAGAGCCGGCATCCTGGACGGGATTCTTTGTCGGCTTCCCAGGTGGTCTGGTCGCTCGGTGCAACCCGATCGATGCTCCAGCATCCTGTGAGAGCAAGGCGCTCGACGGCACGCTACGCGCACGTCACTAACACCTAAGAAGTCAGGCCCACGAAGGGAACAATCAACTCCTGGATGGATGTGCTCGCTATGTCGACACGAGAGACGACACATAGCGAGCACACCGATTTTGCGAACTTATTGACTTAGTACATTCATGATTGCCTGGTACTTCGGCGTTGTAAGAATCCGGTAATCTTCCGTCGCGCCCCAGTCTCCATTTCTGCTGTAGTAGCCGGCGAGGCTGAAGTAGCCGAACATATCCCCGCCCTGTCCAAACCAGTTATCGACGATATGGTGCTCAACAAGCGGCCCCATTCCGGCATCTCGATTAGCTTCAATCTGTATCCCGACATTCGAAGTATTCCTGTTATCAGGACCGCCTTCGTAGGCGAAAAGCTTCAGGCCGTAGAGATTTGCTGTGGCTTTGTTCTGCTGCGTCTTGGTCACTGAGGCATTCGATGATGCAAGCATGTTGGCGAGGACGTCAGGAATGGTCGCCGTCGTCGATGGAGATGTATCGCTGAAGTACGATCCTTGCGCCATGGCGTAGAAGTAGTTGCTGGGCGGTCCATAGGTCGCGTTCATCCACGCCAGTGTTTTTGCTCCCGTAGAGTTCGTGCCCTCCTGAAGGTTCCACCAGGCGTAAACCGGACGGATAGTGGTATTGAGCGATCCAGATCCAAAGACCGCTTCAAAGATCTTCGCGATCTCATACAAGCGCTTGGCATGACGCCGATAGGCCCAGTCGAGCTGAACGGTATCCCCATCGTTGTTCAGCGGAGATCCACCTTGCCCTACCTCATCGATGGCTGCGAGCCGGTTCCAGGTGTATTGTGAGAAGCTCGAGTTCCAAACCTCATTGCTGTGTTCGATGTAAATATGCAATCCGGGATTAAGCCCATGATTGCCCGTGAAAGAATCCCCATTCTTCAACAACTGCGCAAGTTTGTAGATATAACTGGTCGTGTCGGTAGGGCTTGAGCCTGTGGCGCTGACCGGTATGTTGATCCAGATATCTTTATTCGCTTCATTGGCCAGCAGGATCACATACTCCCAGGAGACCCCTGTCGCGCCAGCACGCACGGCAGTTCCCATCCCCTGATACGCGTCCGACGGAAGGCTGCGGTCGGCCCAGTTAATAAGGTGATGCCCAGGGTCGCCGTAATATCCGGCCGAATAATTTGTCCCGGTCCAGCTCATGAAGCGCAGATAGCCAAACGGAGCCAGGGCGTTGATGTAGGCAGGATCGAAATGGGTTGGAGAACCGTTTGGATACAGTCCTGGACGGAATGCTTTCAGATAGCGAATGCCGGTATTTAATCCCGATGTCTGGGTTCGCTGAGTGTTGGTGAATAGGATCGTCATCAGCGAGGGTTGTCCTGGCGGCAGCGTCACGTAGACCATGGAATAGTTGTTGACAGGGTCGTAGCTCTGGTTCGAGAAAGTAAGATAGGGCGAGTCTGGTCCCGCAGACAGCGTCGCCTGTCCATAGAAGGACATCAGGTACTTTCCACTGCAATCCGGTTGTACGGCATCTGGATCATCCATGGGCGGATTCCATGCCAGGTAGGGACGCTGGTCAAAGATCACCGCAAGTCCGTCCGTCGTGGGCCAACCGTTGGCGTCGTAAGGGGCCTTCGCAGAACCATCTGTCGTAAGAAAAAGCCGCCCCTGATGGACGAAGGCATCACGGAAGCCGGTAGGCCTTTCTGAGACTTCCACTCCGATCTTGCCGGTATATGTACCCTGGCCAATTGCCGCATGTGCACTTGCGAGAAGAAAAATACCTAGAACAAGCCGCACCCATCGCGGGGTGCTGCTTGCCGATACAGCTTTACGAGTCATGGCTACCAACATGTATCCTCCATCCGCCTGTTAGTCGACGATCGTTTGCATCCATTGCTGCGGCATGCTTGCCGCAACGCCTCGTCCCGGCCATGTGAACCGTTTCAGAACGCGTGAGCCACCGGTCTGGGAACCGGGGAATCGTCGTGCCGCATGCCGACGAGGCTCAAGTGACTTAACCGTCTAAGAACACATCTTTACGTAAATAGGTAGCTATTCCGCGTGCCGGAATGCACGCTGCGGGCTCTGCCGTTTGGGATTACGTTTCTTCGATTCGGTTGGTGGCTAGAGTTCGTGACGTGGCGGTATGTCTCTGACTCTAAAAGCGAATTAACGTAAACGCCGGTTCACTTACGTTAAGTCCCTTGACGGAGCAGAAACCTGGCCCCGAGGATTCGCGTTGCGCCGGATCAGGCATGGTTGCATCCACTCTGCCGGCTGCCTTTGGGGGAAAGATGAGAAGCAGGTATCTTCGGGTCATTGGTCTGTTTGCATTGCTATGGAGCAGCATCGCAATCGCTCAATTCAGCGGGACGGTTCAAGGGACGGTCTCGGATCAGACCGGCGCGATTGTTCCAGCAGCCTCGGTCGTACTTCATAACCTGTCTACGGGGGGCGATCTCCAAACAGCGACCTCGTCGTCCGGAAGCTTCTTTTTTCCATCCATTGCTCCTGGTTCGTATCAACTCCGGATCAGTGCCCCGGGCTTTTCCACGAGCCAGATCGACGTCCAGGTTGGAGCCAATGAAGTGCGTGGTGTAAATGTAGAGCTCCGGGTCGGAGCAACCGACACACTGGTGAATGTCGCCGCTACCTCCGAGGGCATCAATCCCGATGAAACCCGGGTACAGGCCACCTTGACGAGTGAGAATATCGGTCTGCTGCCGCTTCCAAATCGCGACACCACGATGTTGGTTCAGCTTGCACCAGGGGTGGGTGGCTTTGTCGACCCAAGTAACGGGATTGGTTATGGCTCGTCGATATTTGGGAGCGGCACCTTTCAGCCAGGGTCGAATTCTTCTATTTCCTCTCCGATCACCGCAAATGGTCTGCCTGGCGCATCCAATCTCTACCTCATCGACGACCTGCCAGTAATGAGCACGACCACCCGGGGCAATATAACAATTCTGCCTAACCCGGACATGATCGATCAGGTCAGCCTACAGACGCAGAGTTATTCGGTCGAAAACGGACAGAGTTCTTCCCTCCAGACAGCGTTCACGACCAAGTCCGGCGCGAACAGCTTTCACGGCAGCCTGGACTTCACATACACAGGACGCTTTCTAAGCGCGTCAAAGGTCTTCTCTCCCTCGAACTTCAACTTCCATCGTCAGAATTTTGTCGCGGCGCTTGGCGGGCCTCTATGGAAGGATCGAACTTTTTTCTTTGGCTCGGTGCAACTGCTTCGCTCAGCGGGCGCGGGTGGTGGTCTCGACACCTGGCTGGCTCCAGAACTGGTGAATTGGGCGCAAACGGCCTACCCAACCGCCATGGGGACTAAGGCTCTCGCCATGGCGCCTCCCACGAGGGTTTACAACGGTGTTCCTGTTCTGGCTTCCGCCGCATTTCCACACACCGCAACATCAGGCTGTGAAACACCTGCGACAAATAATCTCCCTTGCAGTACTCCAGTACGTTATGTCGGACAGTCGGCACAGACCAACCCATATAACGGCACACAATGGAACATTCGTCTGGATCAGCTTTTCCGTGGCGGGAAAGACCGCATCTACGGGCAATATATCCATCTCAACCAGACCTCAGGATTTCTTTCGGACCGGGCATTTTTCGATTCCGCATCGCCCAGCGTGACCTGGTACTGGTCTATTAACTATGTTCGCGCCTTTTCATCGCGTCTGGTTAATGAGGCCCATTTCGGCGCTGCCCGTACCTGGCAGGCCATTGAGGCGGCGAATCCGATTTCGCAGTCAGTTCCACCAACACCGCGCATTAATACCGGATCGAATATTCAGACGACGCAAAACGGTACCAGCACGCGCGAGCATCCCCTGAATGTTCGCGATACGGTGAGCTGGAATCTTGGCGCCCATAGCCTGCGACTCGGATACCAGTATTTCCACGGCGATTCCTACTCGCGGCAGGATCGCTATGCCCGTCCATTCAGCACTCAATTCACGAACGAGTTGACCTTCCTGCAGGATCAGGCGACGAATGCGTCTTACTTCTCAATCGGCGGTGACGGCAAATATCAGCCGCAGATATACGGATCGCAGGTTAGTTGGAATGGCATCTTCGTGGACGATCAATGGAAGATCCGTCCCCGCCTTACACTCAATGTGGGTATCCGTTACGATGACTTCGGCAACCCCTCAAAAACTGCCAATGACGCACTGGATTTCTATCCAATCTTCACTGGTTCCGGCAGCGATCTGTTGAGCAATGTCCTGGACGCGAGTACCCGCCGCGCAGACAATGCGTTCGTCAGCCGCAGAAAGGGAAATATCCAGCCTCGTGGCGGTTTTGCCTGGACACCGGCACCCAATGGCAAGCTGCTGGTGCGTGGCGGGGTCGGTCTTTATCTTGACTCCGTGCAGCCTGGTGAAGTCTCGATGAATCTTCCAACGAATCCGCCCAACCGGATCTCGTTATCCGTATCGACATCGAGCGCTCCGCAATACCAGGCATTTCTTAAACCGATTCCTTATGGAGATTTTCAAACTCCCGTCGCTCCGTATGGTTTCCATTTGCCGCCAGTGGTGACCTATGGCGCCGATTCGAAGGGAAATATTTGTTACGACCCCTCTTGTACAACCAAGTTCGCCTCGGGCTTGAATGGATACGACCGTGACCTGAAGTCGCAGAAGGTCATGGTTTACTCGCTTGGTATCGAGCAGGAGAGCGTGGGGCGGGCTGTCTTCTCTCTCACCTACGTGGGAAGCCGCGGTTATGACCTGTATTACGGCGGCGATTACAACCTGCTTCCTGGTGACCTGATCGCGAACGGATTTCAGAAGCGTCGTACCCAGGATTGGGGTCAGATTACGTTCTACCGCAATGGCCTTACGAGCAATTACAACGGCGTGATCTTTGCCATTCGGCAAAGCCACAAGGGACTGTTCTGGAAGTCTTCCTATACCTGGAGTCACGCCTTGCAGGATGCGCCGAACGCTGGGCAATCGAACACATCAACAACGCAGTTGATGGCTAATGTGATTGCTCCCAAGCAATACTATGGCAGCACGGCGTTCGATCGAACCCACGTGTTCTCACTCTCTGGTGGATATACGGTCCCGAGGGTCGGAGAAAATCGTCTTATTAACTTAACGGCCTCGGGCTGGCGCCTGGGCACCATCATTACCGCCGAGTCGGGGACACCATTCACCGTGGTCAATACAACGGCCTACACCGCGCCCACGGCCTCAAATCCACTTGGCGGTGGATACATGGCTGACGGCAATAACTTCGGTATTCCTTCGTACAACGGGTCCCACCGTGGCGCCTTCAGTCGAGAAGAGGCCCGTAATGGGGCATTTGTTCTTTCCGACTTCAGTGCTCCCGCGAACTACACCAAGGCACCCGGCATGGGAAACCAGGCAGCGAATATCTTCCGGAACACAGGCTACTTTACGGTGAATGCAAACCTGGCCAAAGGCTTCGCCATTCCCTGGATTCGCGGAGAGAAAGCGACCTTTACGCTGCGAGGCGAAGCGTCGAACCTGCTGAATCGCGCCAACCTCGGCCCCATCGGGAATGTGACCAACAGCTCCTTCTTTGGGAAGAGTTCTACTTCGTTCAATCCA
The DNA here is from genome assembly GCF_052114765.1 of Terriglobus sp. 2YAB30_2. Lineage (NCBI taxonomy): Bacteria > Pseudomonadati > Acidobacteriota > Terriglobia > Terriglobales > Acidobacteriaceae > Terriglobus > Terriglobus sp. 2YAB30_2. The sequence continues at coordinate 132,523 of NZ_JBFRFJ010000003.1, read as the reverse complement.
CGTTTCCTGCAATTGGGGGGACGGCTTGAGTTTTAGAGCGTTTTCCCTGTTGCTGGGTATCCCGGAAGGGGCGTGCAGTGGCGTTTTCATTGCGGAAAACGCCCATAGATGCGGAATCCCTACGTTCCAACCACAGGGAAAATGCTCTAGCAGTGACACAGGCGAGTTTTACGCGGAGGCCACTCGGAAGGTTACAATCTCGAATCTGTCGTTGGACTCGCCGTCAAGGTGTGATCCCTTGAGAAGGATCTCCATCCCATGAAAATCCTTGCGATGCAGTTCGTCCTGAATCGCTTTGGGAAATTTCCCCTCCAGGACAAACCGAACCGCCGCCTCGTTCGCCTGGGAATCGGAGCCGTTGATCAGCAGCGCAAATCCCTTCTCTCCTAAACTGTGAACCAGAGCCACATTCACATAATTAATGTCCTGGTTGGCAACATGGTGAGGAATATAGCGCGCTTCTTCCCCGGCGAGCGGATGGTGATTCACAAATGAGTAAGTGTGGGTCTCCGTGCTCTCGATGAATTGGAAGTTTGTCCGCGAGTCGAAAAGTGACATCCAGGGATTGCTTCGCCGGCTGCCGATCAGTACCACATTGCCATCACTTAGATCGCGCACATGCAGGTCCCGCGAATAGAGAAGATTCCCATGCATGCCGGCTTTCGATAAGGTCTCCATCCACTCCAGCCCGAGCCGCGTCTCGCTGAAGCTGGTCGTCTTTCTTATGCCAAGAAACATCAATGTATTTCGCAGTTGGGGATCGGCAACCTTGCTCACCTGGTTGCGAGGAAAATCGCTCTCGATGTATTCCAGCGGACCAATCTCCGTGTTAAGCATCTGCTGAATGATCATCAACGACACATCGGGAAGCACGACGGCCACGTTATTGCCCTGTTGCAACATCGGTAGCAGGATCGGCGGAACATTTTGTTGCGAACGCTCCCCGATATTCCACCGAATGCCCAATCCAATCGCCATTGCCAGAACTGCGGTTCCGAGAGAAGCCCAGACCAGGGGTAATCGGCTGACGCCGCCGAGGGGTGAAGGTACCACACCTGGAGGTTTCAGAAGGTCGTGAGTCGTCCCCTGAGGCTCGATAGATTCAGGATACTGAGTCGTGTGTTCCTCGGCGGGAGCGCCATTGTGATGCCGTACCGATTCGAAATGGGGAAGGTAACTTCCTTTCGGAATCTCGATAAGCATCGTTTCTTCTTTGCCTTCGTCAGCGAAATACTCCGCCAGCTTGCGGCGGAGATGGCTTACCTGAACCCGAACGATGTTGTCATAAGCAGGATCGAAATCCCCACGCCGGCCAAGTGCTTCGCGAGCGATATCATGCTCGCGCAACTGCTCTTCTGTTCCGAAAATCGCGAACTTTGAAACGTAGAGCAGAATCGCACGCAGCTGCGCTGCCCGCTGAAACCCTTTACTTCGGACAATCCGCTGAATCAGAAGCCAGCGCTCATCGTGTGCCAGAGTATCTTCCTGGGAGTGATTCTCGGTTGGGGGTAACGGCATATTTGCTGTCGGCATGTCGAAGATCCAAGGCGTATCGGTGAATTCTGAAGGCGTTGACGTTAACAGACGTTCTTTGACGGTTAATGCACTTGTCTGAGGGGTTGTCGCCGCCGATTCTTGCGAAAACCTATGTACTTGCTTGAGCGCAAACATTCCACCACGAAGACCGTATGGATGGCAATCGGTCTTAAGGTATTCCTGGTTTCACTTTGGCCCGTCCGCCGTAGGGGACGAAGCCTGGCTTTATTAGCCTTTCTAGTTATGCTGTCGTTCTGCCGGGTATGCGTTCCGCATACAGTCTCGCGGCCCGCAGACAGAGCTTGGTGGAAGGCGACACGGAGGCTAAGGGACGGCTCGAGCCGGCCGGTGCTTTTCGAGTTCAGGCAGGTGGATCGTCGTCTCATGGGAACGGTTCGGTTCGACTGGGGCGATCTACCGATCCATGACGGTCGAGAGGAAGGAGATCAAATCTCTTTCCAAGCCGGTACAACATTTCAGTTTTCTGGAGCCCGCACCGCAACCGGTTTTGAACTCTTGTTCACGGGTAGTCATGAGCCGGACCAGACTCTGCTCCTTTCGCGAGCGGATCAGCGCGATCTCAGGATTCCAGCGGATCGTCCTCCTCTACCCGCCATCCATGCCGTCAAGGCGCCTCCGGATTTTGCCATGAGACCCCCAATGGGATGGAACACTTGGAATTACTTTCACCAAAACGTGGGTGACGTGATCATCCGACAGGTCGCGGACGCAATCGCCTCCAACGGAATGCGGGAGGCGGGCTACTCTTACATCGTGATCGACGATGGCTGGCAAGGCCAGCGGGATGCGAACGGGCGCCTCCATCCAAACGAACGTTTCCCCGATATGAAGGGGCTCGCTGATTATGTCCACGCAAAAGGCCTGAAGCTTGGCATCTACTCTTCTCCAGGGCCACGGACCTGCGGAAAGCATGAAGGAAGTTATGGGCATGAAGTAGAGGATGCGAAAACCTTCGCAGTATGGGGAGTCGACCTCCTGAAGTATGACTGGTGCACGGCCTCTCGGGTTTATCTGCCATCGGAGAGCCAGGCGGTCTTCCAGAAGATGGGTGCCGCGTTGCAGGCTACGGGCCGAGAGATTCTTTACAGCCTTTGCCAGTACGGGATGGAGGATGTTTGGTCGTGGGGCTCCGATGTAGGCGCAAGTACCTGGCGTACCACGGCGGACATACATGCCGATTTTGGGACGATGCATCAAAACGCACTCACGCAACAGATGGCGGCCCCATTCTCCGGACCTGGTCACTGGAATGACCCAGACATGCTGGAGGTGGGAAATGGCGGCATGAACGATCTTGAGAACCGTTCGCATATGAACCTCTGGGCCATGCTGGCTGCACCCCTTTTTGCCGGTAACGACGTACGAACTATGACGGAGACCACGCGAGGCATTCTTCTGAATAAGAAGCTCATCGCAATCGATCAGGACGGCCTGGGACGGCAAGCCGTCCTGAAGCGCAAGCTCGGTGGCTTTGAAATATGGGAACGTCCCCTTGAAAACGGCGACCGCGCGGTGCTGCTCCTTAATGTGGCGGAGATGCCGGAAAGTCACGAGTTCTCCTGGCGATCGATCGACGTTCCACTTCCGACGTCGATCCTCGATCCATGGTCTACAAAGGGTATCCCCGCAACCACTCAGATCAGAATCGATCTTCGGTCCCACGAAAGCCGGCTTCTCCGGCTGTCTTTCCGGTGATGGCAAGATGACGTTCGCAAGTCCGGTCAGATCGGTCGAGCCTTCGTTGAAGAGTTTTCCCATTTCGGGAAGTAATCACGGCCAGGTGACTTCAGGGCCATTTGGGGAGTATCCCTGCCCCGGATAGGATCAGAATCAAGATCTCCGAACGTAGTACCGATGTAGTGGGTGGTTAAAAACAATGCTTCCAGGACGCGACGTGCGGCCAGACGAGTTGCACGCAGACGAGTCTGCACGCCTCAAAGCCGTGCGCTCTCTCCTGCTATTTGAGATATCGAGGGAATTTGAGGAAGTGTTGGCCCTCGCCGGCGAGATATGTGAAGCCCCGATGGGCGCAATCGCGCTCGTCGAAGAAGACTGTGTCATCTGCAGATCGAAGATAGGGATCGAGACAAGCGATCTCGCTGGCTATCAGCCGATCTGGATGTACGTTCTGGAACAGGGCGATCTGCTCGTTGTCAACGACACAGAGCTGGACCCACATTCTCGTGAGCTTGCGCGCCGGGTTGGAAACGGAGTCCGTTTCTACGCGGGGATTCCGTTTAAGGCGCCCAATGGGGAAATCCTCGGCGCCTTGTGTCTTATGGATACCCGCCCTCGCGAACTTGGGGCCGTCCAGATCCGCTCTCTGCGTGCGCTCGGTCGTCAACTCGCCCTGCAGCTCCGGCAATTGATGGATGAAGCAGCCCTGGATCAGGCCACGGGTGAGATTCAGCGAAGAGATCGGATCTTTCGCTGTTTCCTCGATGCACTGCCGATTGAGGCACATCTTAAAGACCACCAGGGGCGGATTCTTTTCTATAACAAGAAACTCGCGGAGCGCTTCGGTATCTCGCAGACAGAATGGCTTGGCCGCAGCAGTGTAGATCTGTGGCCGGACACGGTGGCTCGCACGATTGCTCAGGAAGATGAGCAGATCCTGCGTTCCGGCAGCATGCTCGATCAATGCGTGGAGACCGTTGATGCTTCGGGTGGCCCGATGTACTGGCGCGCGATCAAAGTGCCTCTTGAGGGGGCGGCAGATGATCGTATGGTTGCGGGCATCTCGGTGGAGATTCCCGATAAGGTCAGAACCGCCCGGCACCTGGATGAACTTCGCAACGAAGCAAGTGCTTTCGCCAGTGCCGCAGAGACCAGCCGGCGGCGCTTCGATGCGTTTATGGACAGCAGCCCCTTTCTGGCGTTCATCAAGGACGCGGAGGGACGCATGCAGTATTACAACCGGACATTTGCGGAGCTCTTCGACATCTCACGGAGCGAGTGGATTGGGAAGACTGACCATGAGTTATGGCCTCGAAAAGCAGCGGATTCCTTTCGTGAGGTAGATCTGCGTGTGCTTGCAACCGGCACTCCCGTCGAAGTGGAAGAGACGACGCCTGGTCTGGGCGAAGGTCTGGAATATTGGAGGACCCATAAGTTTCCTCTCGCCGGTTCAAATGGAGAAATTTATCTCGCCGGTGTCGCCATGAACATAACCCTACACCGAGAGCAGGAATATCACCTGGCGCGTTCGCTGAACGAGAAAGAGGTGCTCTTGCGAGAGATTCATCATCGGGTGAAGAACAATCTGGCTGCCATCTCCAGCTTGCTCTATCTTCAGTCTCTTGATGCAAATGACCCGGCAGCCCGGCAGGCGCTGGAGCAGAGCCGCAGCCGCGTGAGATCCATGGCCCTTGTCCATGAGTCCCTCTATCGTTCCGGCGACCTGAATGCGGTCGAGTTCGGTACCTATACCAGAGAGCTGGCGGAAAACGTCCATATCAATCACAGCGCCGGCGCTCATATCCAACTGATCACGCATGTGGAACCGGTAGAGATATCGATCGATCGCGCCGTCCCGGTCGGTCTAATCATGAATGAGCTGCTGACCAACGCGTTCAAGCACGCCTTCAAGGGAAGAACGCATGGCAGAGTTACCGTTTCGGTGACGGTCAAACCGGAAAACTTCATGCGCGTTTCTGTCGTCGACGATGGAGTTGGAGCGTTCCATACCTTGTCTCCGGAGGACACTCCCTACTTAACCGAGAACACCGGGTTGAATCTGGTCCGGTCGCTTGTGAAGCAGGTGAATGGCGAATTTCAGATGAGCCCGCTCCATCCAGGCACTTGTGCAGAAATCGTGGTGCCGCTCCGATGAGAGAACCCATCGCACGCACGGAAACCGCGGGCCTTCCCCTCAATGTTCTTGTCGTCGAGGACGAAGCCCTCATCGCCATGGAACTGCGGGCTCGGCTTAGCAGACTGGGGCATCGCGTTGTCGGCGTCGCAGACACTGGCAGGGATGCGATTGAACTTGCCAGGATTGAGAAACCCCACCTCGTGCTGATGGACATCCATCTCAAGGGCGACATGAGCGGCATTGAGGCAGCAAGCGCGATCAACGAGGATGGAGAAGTCCCCATCATCTATCTCACCGCGCACTCCGATGCCTCTACCGTCAGTAGGGCCAAACAGACCGCTCCCTTTGGGTATCTGCTGAAACCTCTCGATGAGAGGGAGCTGCTGATTGCCATTGAGGTTGCGACACAACGGTCCCGGCTGGAGCAACGACTGCGCGACGGTGAGCGCCGATATGCGGCAACCCTCTCCTCCATTGGCGACGGAGTCGTTGCGACCGATGTAGACGGGATGGTCACCTTTCTTAATCCAGTAGCGGAAGAGCTGACGGGATGGACGCTCGCAGAAGCATCGGGTGTTCCTGTCGAACAGGTGCTGACGTTTATTGATGATGTCGCCAATACGGTGCTGGAGAATCCGCTGCAGCGGGCTCTGCGAGAGGGCGAGACGCGTTATCTCAAGGGAGAAACGTCTCTCATGACGCGAAACCGGCAGCTTATCCCGATTGATGACTCGTCGGCCCCCATCAGGGACGACGATGGTCATATCGTGGGAGCCGTATTAGCCTTTCGCGACGCCAGGCAACGCCGTCTCTCAGAAAATGCGCTTCGTATCGCGACCGATCAGCTCAATCGCTCGCAAAGACTTGAAAGCCTGGGCCGGCTGGCCGGCGGCATCGCTCATGACTTCAATAATCTTCTGACGATCATCAACGGTTATTCGCAGCTTCTGCTCACGGAGCATCCGCTGGATGCAACGCAGCGTGAGCTGGTCGACGCAATTTTGGATGCAGGCGACCGCGCGGCGAAGCTGACACAGCAACTCCTCGCTTTCGGAAAAGGCCAGCTTATCCGGGCTGAGCGCATTCGCCTGAATGATGTGATGTCACAGACGCATAATCTTCTGCGCCGGATTATTGGAGAAGACATCCGCATCGATCTTGTGTTGTCAGAGAAGGTGAATGAGATCTTCGCTGACCCCACCCAGGTTGAGCAGGTGGTGATGAATCTCGCCACCAACGCACGGGATGCGATGCCTCTGGGTGGAATACTTCGTCTCGAATCCAGGCTGACACGAATAACGGGCGCTGCCGCAAGACTATCTCCAGGGCTCAAGCCTGGTACCTACGCTCAACTTATCGTCTCCGACACTGGAATAGGTTTCAGCGAGGAGGTTCAACGCAATATCTTTGAGCCCTTCTTTACTACCAAATCGAGTGGCAAGGGCACCGGTCTTGGCCTTGCCATGGTCTATGGCATTGTCAAACAGGCTCAGGGTTATATCTCCGTTTCCAGCAAGGTGGGTAAGGGAACTCGCTTTGACGTGCTTTTCCCCGCACTCAAATCTTCCGGAGAGGAAACTTTTGCTTCGCCGGTGGAGAGTCCGGTGATCGAAGAAGGGCCGGTCACGGGAAGAACGGTCCTCATTGTCGAGGATGAGCCGGCCATTCGTGCCTACACCGCAGCAGTGTTGAAACGTGAGGGATATACGGTGCTGGAAGCATGCGATGGGATGGATGGGCTCAGCGTTGCAGAGGGGTACGACGGCGAGATCGATCTGCTGCTCACCGATGTCGTGATGCCAAACCTGGGAGGCAGGGAGCTGGCAGAGAAGCTGCAGACGAAACGCCCCGTGCTGAAGACGCTTTTTCTTTCCGGCTACACCAATGACAAGGAAGCACGCGAGGGCTTCCATAAAGGGCAACTCGCGTTTCTGAGCAAGCCATTCAAACGGAATGATCTGCTGCAGAAGATCAATGAGCTCTTCTCAACCGTGCATTAGAGCAATGTTCCAGGGCGGGCGTCCTGGCAGAGAAACAAGAAAAGCAGATTTCTCCGCCAGCAAAACTGGACGTGGACCCGAGCGCTTCAAAATGACAAAGTGCAATCGCTCTGAACCGTAGGTTCCACGAATCACTGACGATGCAGCATGGTCGTTGCCTGTGGACTGTCAAGCACCTGGTAGTGCTTCATCAATTCAATGATCATTGTTGCGAATCCGTCGTTGAAGATGTCGGTATGGTCGCGAATGACTTGTTTGGGAACTGTCGTTACCCAGAAGGCAGTATCGTTCCATCGAGACGACCTGGGCGCCAGCTCGAAGCATGTTCCCCGCGCGTGAAAGCGGACCATATCCTGCGTGCTCACGCAGGGCGCTTGCGTGTTGTGAACCTCGTGGCTGAACAAATAAGGGATGTGGCCTGGGGTATGCGTGAAGAACGTCTTTTGTGGCGGCGCCTGTGGCATGCCCTCATAGTTTGAACGGAAGCTCTTGCTCGCCGCAGACAAGCCTTGCCCCAATGGAAAGGCCACGCCCGTAGCTGTGTCTCCGACGGATGTGACCGAAAGAAACAATGGGCTCTTGCCGGCGGTCTGTCCTCTTGCTACATCGAAGCCGGTCCGCTGCATCAGCTCGATCATCTGCTTGGTGCGGAAGCTGTCGGTCGCGGGATTAACGTAAACCACAAGATCGGCGGGGGAGAGTTGTTCGCCTTGATCGCCGCTTCCTGGACGAGGAATCAACAGACTCACGAACGTATTGGTGAGTGCGGTTTCAAGCACACGCGCTCCGAAGGAATGCCCGACGATCACGATGCGGGAGCTCGGGCTGTTTTCTTTGGTCGCCCCCATAATGCGGTAGAGCGATTCGGCAAAGTCCGTGCTGCCCACGCGCTGCGCCGCGTACCTACGATTCCAGAAGGTTGCGAAGAGATCCCCGGCTACGACTTGGCCCCGCCACGCCATGTACACGCCGACGTAAGCCGGCGTGTGATGGACGCCCTGCACGCTCATGGCTTCCGCGCGCGAGAGCCGCTCCATCACGATCTTGAAATCGTGCAGGTTCTTCTTCTCCTCATTCTGTTTCGAGGCGTTGTTCTTCCAACCGTGGATAAAGACAACAACCACAACTTCGCCGGCGCGTTGTTTTTCCGTTCGAATAAGGTCAACAGTGCGGGACAACTGGCAGCTATCGACCTCGGATATCGAGGCGCACTTTTCCCATGCCTCACCCATGTCATCGAATTCGATGGCTGCAAGCTTAAAGTGCGAGCCTCCGGGGATTCCGTCGATTGTGGGAGAGGTCTCGATTGCTGCCGAGCCAGGACGATAGATCCGGTTGGGCACGCAGCCTGTTAACAGGGCCAACGTCGAGAGCACACCGATCGCGAAGTGAGGTCTGAGAGCACGTTTGGTCGTCATGATCGAAATGATGAAATTCTGCTTGACAGATAGAAGCATTCCCTGTTTTTGTTAGGTGACCATAATACGTCTGTTTCATTCGTCTTATTTTTCTCTTCTCCCCGTAGCACCCAGGCTTCCGAGTTGACTCCCCCGTTTGCGTCGAGGCTGCAGTGGCAGATGACATCTTTGACTTTGTAGTAGTAGGCTCCGGCGCGGGCGGCGGCCCGGTCGCGGCCAACCTCGCATTAGCTGGTTATTCGGTGCTGGTTCTTGAAGCCGGTGGCGACAACAGCGGATATAACTACCGCATCCCTTGCTTTCATCCCTTCGCGAGTGAAGACCCGGCGATGAGCTGGGACTTTTTCGTACGCCACTATAGCGACCAGGCAATGCAGCAGAAGGATACGAAGTTTGTCGCTGAACAAAACGGCATCTTCTATCCACGTGCTGGAACCCTCGGCGGCTGTACCGCTCACAACGCGATGATCACCGTCTATCCGCAGAATAGTGACTGGGAGCATCTCCAAGCACTGACCGGTGACAATTCGTGGTCGCCGGAGAACATGAGGCGGTATTTCGAACGGATTGAGTATTGCGACTACGTCTCTTCCTTTCGGCGCTTGAAAGAGGCGATCCTGGGCATGTTGCTAGGCAAGGGATCGAATCCTTCCCGACATGGGTTCAGCGGCTGGCTGCACACGCAGATCGCAAATCCAAAGATGGTCTTCAAGGATGAAGAGCTGCTGAAGCTGGTAACGCTGGCGGCGGTAAAAGGCCTCGCCAACCATATCGACAATGTTGGGCTTGCGCTGGAGACTCTTTTTGACCCAAATGACTGGCGTGCGGTTACAAGTACGAGCCGTGAAGGTGTAGTGCTGACGCCGCTGGCAACGCGGTCCGGCTGTCGCAACAGTGCACGGGAACGCCTGCTCGATGCCGCCGGCCGTAGCCAGGGGCGCTTACAGATTCAGTTGAACGCCCTGGCCTCACGTGTCGTCTTCGAAGGAACACGCGCTGTTGGCGTGGAATATCTCGCCGGAAGAGGTTTATACCGCGCATCCCGAGAGGCCGCACAGAGCGATCAGCCTGAGACGAAGTTTGTTCGAGCGCGGCGTGAAGTCATTCTTTCGGGCGGAGCATTCAACAGCCCGCAACTGCTGATGCTCTCGGGCATTGGGAATGAGAATGAGCTGCGCGACTTGAATATCGGTGTAGTGAAGCATCTGCCTGGCGTGGGACAAAACCTGCAGGACCGCTACGAGGTCGGAATTGTCTCTCAGATGGAGAAGCCGTTCGCCCTGCTGCATGGAGCCTCGTTCAAAGCCCCTGCCGATGGCGCACAGGGGGACGAAGCTTTTCAAGCCTGGAAGAAGGGGACAGGGGTTTATACCTCGAATGGTGCCGCGATCGCGATCACAAAGCGCTCGACACCAGACAAGCCTGATCCTGACCTATTTATCTTTGGCCTGCCGTCGTCCTTCGAAGGATACGTCCCGGGCTACTCAAATGCACTCAGGCAATATCAAGATCGCTTTACCTGGGCGGTGTTGAAGGCACATACAAAGAACACGGCCGGTTATGTGAAGCTACGCAGCGCGGATCCACGCGATGTTCCGGAGATCAACTTCCGCTACTTCGGTGAAGGGAACGACTCCAGGCAGGAAGATCTGGATGCCGTCGTAAAGGGTGTGCAATTTGTCCGGGAGATCAACGGGGAGATCCGCAAGCTTGCCGGTATGACGGAGGTATGGCCCGGAACAGTGATCGATTCAGAGCAGCAGATTGCGGAGTTTGTACAGCATGAGGCGTGGGGACATCATGCTTCCTGCACCAACAAGATTGGCCCGGCAAGCGACCCGATGGCTGTTCTCGATAACCGTTTCCGCGTCCATGGCGTACAAGGTCTACGCGTTGTAGACGCTTCTGTATTTTCCCGCATTCCCGGATATTTCATCGTGAGCGCGGTGTACATGATTGCCGAGAAAGCAAGCGACGTCATTCTGGAAGATGCAAAGGCAAGCCAGCCCTCAGGAGGAGTTTCGAGATGAGCGATTTTGATCGCGATATGGAACCACGCAGAAGCATCTGGCGCATTATTCTTTTGTCCCTCGTCGCTCTGGTGGCGATTGTGCTGGTGGTTGTCGTCTCCGCCTTCTTTGCCTTTACGCGTTCCACTACAGGGAAACTGAAAGACGAAGCCGCGCTGGCAGGAAGAGCGCCGGAGAGCTTCAAAGCCGCTGATGATGACTACTTCCATGACATGGATGGAGGCATCAAGCTCAGCGCCGAAGAGATCAAGGGCCGCAACAACTGGATCGTGTGGAGCGGAGGAAATGATCGCTTCTGGGATGTGATCTCGGTCAAGAGCTTCGGCGCGCTCGACTTTCTGAAGACCATCTCGGATCATCCTTCACTCAAAGGGACACGTGACAATCGGTGGGCCTATTTCGGTTTGATCAACGAGCCCTGTTTCCAGAAGGCCACTGGACCAGACCCGAATCGATTTGGCTTGTGGCTGGATGTCAGGGATCCGAATTGCCCGGCTGATCCCTATGCCGATGAGAAAAAGTATCCGGGTGTGAAGATCGGAGCGCGGGGAACGACCGTGGATGTGGGGTCCTATTATGGTTACCCGACCGGGATTGTCGGCATGCGTCTGTTTCCGAATCCTGCATTCGATGAAGAGGCCAAGCGGCATTGGGATGCCAACCGCTATTACACCGACCCGAGTTACTATAACGATCCGAAGTTAGTCCGGCCGTATCGCGTCGGTATGTCGTGCGGGTTCTGCCATGTAGGTCCTAATCCGCTGAAGCCGCCTGCTGACCCCAACAATCCGAAGTGGGAGAACCTCAGTTCGCTGGTCGGCGCGCAGTACTTCTGGATTGATCGCATCTTCCGTTGGGATGGCGACCACACGAGCTTTGTCTATCAGCTCTTCCATACATCGCGGCCTGGTTCTCTGGACACCTCACTGGTTTCCACGGATAACATCAACAATCCGCGGACGATGAATGCGGTCTATGGCCTGAAGGCGCGCCTTGAGCAGGGGAGTCGGTGGGGGAAAGAGACACTGGCCGGCGGTGGGCTGAATAACAAGCAGTTCAACGACGTTCTCCCGCCGGGCAATGAGCTGACGAAGTTCTTTCAGGCTCCGGACATTGTCTATACCCCGCACGTGTTGAAAGACGGTGCTGACTCCGTAGGCGCTCTGGGCGCGTTGAATCGCGTGTATCTGAATATCGGCATGTTCAGCGAGGAGTGGCTGCAGCACTTCAATGCATTGATCGGCGGCAAGAAAGTTACTCCGATCGAGATCGCGGTCGCCCGCAAGAACTCAAGCTACTGGGTGGCCAATGAGCAGCAGACGCCCTATCTGGCGCTGTTTATGTTGAAGAGCTCCGATGCGCACCATTTGGCGGATGCTCCTGGCGGCAAGGTCTATCTCAGCAAAGACAAAGCCGTGATGACACGCGGCAAGGAGGTCTTTGCGGAACGTTGCGCGCGGTGCCACTCCAGCAAGCTGCCCGATTCTCCGAATGCCGTGAGCCTGCAGGGATGCGCAGGGAAGAACTATCTCGATTGCTGGAACAAATACTGGACGTGGACCAAGACGCCGGAATTCAAGAAGGCAATGCGGGATATTGTGCTGCGAGATGACTTCCTGAACGATAACTTCCTCTCTACGGACGCCAGGATACCGGTCACGCTACTTAAGACCAACGCGTGCAGTCCGCTGGCAACGAACGGTCTTGGTGGCAATATCTGGGATAACTTCACGTCGCAGAGTTACAAGGACCTGCCTTCCGTCGGCTCGATCGATGTGCAGGATCCCTACACCGGCAAAACATCGAGTTATCAGATGCCGGCGGGTGGCAGGGGGTACACGCGCGTCCCAAGCTTGATCAGCGTCTGGTCAACGGCGCCATTCCTGCTGAACAACACGGTCGGGAACAACTCAAACTACTATCGCATTGGGCCAAGCCCCGATCCTGGAGTCGATGAGCGCATGAAGGAGTTCAACGATGCGATTCATCAGCTCCTGTGGCCTGAGACAAGGGAGAAGGACAGCGTTCTCCCAGACAAGCTTGCGGGGGCTGTGGATCGCACGACGCAACGCTCCTATCTGACAGCAGGCGCGGGTTATCTGCCGGAGCCGTTCTCCAGCCACCCAGAGGTCGCGCATGCGCTGGCGCCATGGCTCTTTGGTAAGGACGGCGTCCAGCTCGGTCCCATCCCTGCTGGGACGCCTGTTAGCCTGCTTGCAAGCCTGAACCTGATGAGTGACAACAGCAGCAGCTGGGATCGTTTTGAACACAATCTCCAGGCAATCCGGTTGGTGCTCAAGATCAAGTCAGACCTGAAGAAGATCGGCGACGGCGCCAGCGATGCGGAGATCAATCACATCTTCGCGAGCGTTGAGCCGGATCTGATCAAGTTCAACAAGTGCCCTGACTTCGTTGTGAACAAGGGACACTACTTCGGCACAGATATGTTGACGGGCGAGGGCGAGCCAGGACTTTCGGATGATGATAAGCGAGCGCTGATCGAGTTCCTCAAGACCTTCTAGAGAAGGTCTTGAGGATCGCGAAAGAGCCTATGCCTGCAAAAGGACGCGGCCGAAGGGGCGATCTTCGAGCAGAAAGCGTAAGGCTTCGGCTGCCTCCTGTAAGGGGAAAGTGCGTTTTACCATTGGCACCAGCTTGCCTGCGGCGAACAGAGGCTCCATGGTGTCCCACGCCTTTTGCCAGGCTTCGGGAGAATACGACATCAATGACAGGCTGAGCAGTGAGGCTCTCTTCCAAATCAGGTCGGTGACGTCGATCGTGCTCTTCTGGCCACCTGAGTAGCCAAGTGTGACTGCTGTTCCCGATAGGGCGAGCGTTCCCAGCGCTTCACTCAGAACTGTGCCGCCAACGCCATCGATGATGACGTCCACGCCTTTTCCCTCAGTAATGCGTCTGACTCCATCCCGCAGCGTTTCCTGTGACAGGTCGATCACTTCTGCGAAGCCAAGCTCGGCAGCCTCACGGGCTTTTGAAGAGGAAGAGCTGGTAGAGATTGCATGAGCTGCTCCGCGGGCTCGTGCCAATTGCGTGACGGCATTTCCTACCGAGCCTCCGATTCCGGGCGCCAGCACGCTTTTCCCGGGAGCAAATCCTGCCTTCTCCAGGGCAAGCTGGGCGGTCAGATAGGCAACCGGCAAACCAGCGGCCGCCGCCAGATCGACGCCTTCCGGAACGCGGCGCAGATGATCGCGATGTACCACCGACCACTCACTGTAGGTGCCATCGCGAAGCACTCCGTAGGGGCCAAAGAACATCACCGGTGTCCCTTCCGGGAACGCAGCATCGCCTGTGGACGCAACCACGCCGGAGCCTTCGTTGCCCAGCACAAGCGGCGCTCTGGCTTTCGGATAATGGCCGCTCAGGATGGTGTAGTCCAGAGGAGTGACCCCGGCCGCAGCCATGCGCACCAGCACTTCGTTTTCACCGGGAACAGGCTTGTCCCTCTGGATAAGTTTTAACGAGCTGTAACCTTCGAACCCCTCAGCGACCATCACGCGCATGCCAAATCTCCATCGTGCTTTTTGGCGGACACGATCAATGCAGACTCGCAGCCGCATCGAGATAGATGTCGGCGCCGGGAATTTGACTCAACTCAGCTGAAAGAGATCTTCCAAAAGGGAGAGAGGGCTACCGGTCGCGCGAATAGATGCGATTCCTCGGTAGCCCTCCGGGTAGGTAAGAGACGTTTAAAAGGATTTTCCCTGTTGCTGGGTATTCCGGAAGCGGCGTGAAGCGGCGTTTTCATTGCGGAAAACGCCCATGGATGCGGAAGCCCTACTCTACACCTACAGGGAAAATGCTCTAGTCCCGCTCCCAGAACGGCGGTGGCTCGATGCCAAGCGCACGCAGATAGACATATCCCTGGCCGCGATGATGGATCTCGTTGTCGATCGCATACTGGATGGTGACGATCCCCGGCATTTCCCACTGGCCGAAGGCCTTGTCCACTTCGTAGAAGCGATGCGGAGGAATCTCCGGGAACTTCTTGTCCAGAGCTGCGGTCTGCTCGTCCCACAGGCGCAGAATCTCGCTCTTGGTAGTGGGCTTGTCTCCCTTGTTGAACTCCTCCCATTTGCCGGTGGCGACTCCATCCACGATCGGGACGGCCATGCGGATGAACTCCCACGCCATTTCGGCAAAGGGCCTCATGCCGCCCACTGAAAACTGAAAGAGCTTCTCTTCCGGAAATGCGTCAATCACGCGACGCGTGAGCCGCCGATGTCCTTGCCAGCTCTTGAGCAGGGCGTCTGCAGTCACTACGTTCACGGTTGCTGTCTCGGTTGCCATATCGATTCCTCCAGGTAGCCTATCCAGGCTCAGGAGAAGATTAGCCGGAATTCCCGACAACCTCTGTCGCAAATTAATGCCAAACTGAAAATCGTATGTACGACCCCATCATGCGCGTCCTGACGGTGCTGGAGATTCTGCAGGCGCGCGACCACGTGACTGGGGCAGAGCTGGCCGAGCGTCTGGAGGTCGATCTGCGTACCGTGCAGCGTTATATCGTCCGACTGAAGGACCTGAGTATCCCTATCGAGTCTTCCCGTGGAGTGGGTGGGGCTTACCGTCTTCGGCCGGGCTACCGTTTGCCGCCGCTCCTGCTGACCAATGAGGAAGCCTTTGCGCTCTCCCTGGGGTTGCGCTCGCTCAGCCAGATGGGGCTGTCGGCGTTTGCACCAGCAACCGAGGGTGCGCTCGCCAAGCTGGAGCGTGTCATGCCGCACTCGCTGCGAGACAGCATTCGCACGGTGGAAGATGTGGTGGCTATCGAGCCGGGGCCGTGGGTGGTTTCTACATCCGTGGACTCCCTGATCCGTGCGGCCTCCGCCATTCGTACGCATCGAGAGATTCGCTTCTCGTATCGTTCTCATGACGGAACGGACTCACGCAGGAAGATTCAGCCCTATGCGGTGCTCCACACGGATGGCCGATGGTATCTAATCGGCCACTGCCTGTCGCGCAAAGCGCTGCGTACCTTCCGGTTGGATCGGGTTGAGGAGCTGGAGGTGTCCTCCACCAGCTTCGATCCTCCTGCGCGCTTCGATGCGAAGCAGCATATGCGGGCGCACATGCCATTTGTGCAGTCGGATTACCAGATCGATGTCTGGATCGATATGCCGATCGGGGAGGCGGAGCGGGCGTTTTCTCCCTGGAGGGTCGTGACTGAGGAGCAGGAAGGCGGAACCCGCCTGCGCTGCGGCCGTGATCGTCTGGAGATGGTTGCCGCGATGTTGCTCAGCCTGGGACGCCGGATCGTCGTCCATAGTCCCACGGAACTGCGCGAGGTCTTTCGTCGCCTGGCGCAGCAGGCACTGCAGGCGGCGGAAGATACGGGGCCGTCAGGATCCCGGTAGACGCATCGATCGATTGACCACAGAACTGGGTGCCCCATCCATTGCATCGCAAATGGGTGGGATAGGAATCGATTTTTCTCGTTCTGAGGGAACTCTTTTGCCCGCTCGCGGTAATCATGAATAGCCATGTTCAAGCGATACAGAGTTTCTCGCGATCGTGAATCCGATGCGGCACTGGTTCGAGCTGCCTGTCTCGGCAACGGAGATGCGACCGCGGAGCTATATCAGCGGCATGGAGCCATCGTTTATCGCTTCACCCTGCGCATGTGTGGTGATGCCTCTATGGCCGAAGAGGTTACGCAGGAGGCTTTTATTGCGTTTCTTCGCCATCCTCATCACTTCGAAGCAGAACGAAGCGCATTCTCTACCTGGCTTTGCGGCGTTGCACGCAGGCAGTTGTGGAAGCGCCTGGAGCGCGACGAGCGTTTCGTTGAGCTGGATGACAGGGAAGAGCCTGTTGAAGCGCCATCTTCGGATGCTCCGGATCAATGGCTCAGCCGGAAAGAGGCCGTCGAGATGGTCCGTAAGGGAATTGATGAGCTGCCGTTACTGCTGAAAGAGGTTGTCATTCTCTGTGAGCTGGAAGAGATGACCTATCCGCAGGTCTCTCTCATCCTCGCCGTACCGATAGGCACCGTTCGCTCGCGATTGCATCGCGCTAAAGCCAGGCTCGCCACATTGTTGTCCGAAGTTCCGGCAGGTGCGGAAAAAGGAATACGTCCATGAATCGTTCATTGCAGGAAGCTCTTTCATCTCTGCGTCAGGAGCATCAGGAGATCGGCGCTCCCGATTCGGTGAAACGCGGTCTGGTCGCGCTGGTGGAGGCAGGCGTCGTCTCTGGTAAATCTCCGCAACGTTCATGGTTTCGAGTGGCAGCTTTGGGTGCTGCACTGGCAGCTTGCTCCGCGGTTGGAGTGTTCTATCGATACCATGCGACACCCGCTTTGCACGTACAGCCGGTAACCGTTGCGAGTCTACCGAACACACTCCCAGCAGCCGGAGCTGCTCAAGAGCGTTCAACTCCATCCGCTTCCAAAGGGAAGTCTCCGGCCGCGCATACAAGAACGGGGAAGAGACCAACGACTGCACCTGCAATGAACGACATGAATCCCTTTATCACTCTGCCATCGAGTGAGGGATTGCCTGCGCCATCGATGGCTACGCTCGTCCGCATGCAGATTCGCCGGGATGAGCTTCGGCAGTATGGCTTCGATGTTTCTCCGGCCGTTGCTTCAGAGATGGTTCTGGCGGAGTTTGTCGTGGGCCAGGATGGCCTGTCGCGCGCCGTTCGGTTTGTTCGTTGATTTTCAGCTTAGAAAGGATTACTTCCAATGCAATATCACCGCATCGTCTATACCGTTCTCACCTCGCTAACCATCTCTTTCCTGCCGGCCATCAACATGGCTCAGCAGGCTGAGCGGCATGAACAGGATCGCGCTGTCGAAGTGCTTTCCATTGACAGCAAGCTGATCAAAGGCAAACCATACGTGGCTGATTCCACGACCGAGACGGTTCAAACATTGCCCGATGGCAACCGGATCGTGCGCCATACGGTCAGCAGGTTTTATCGCGACAGCCTCGGCAGAACCCGGCGAGAGCAGACGTTTGGCAACATCGATCCCGCCAATCCTGGTCCTCACGAAGTGAAGGTCTTTATCGATGACCCGGTAGGCAATATGGCTTACGTATTGGATCCGGGGCAGAAAGAAGCGTTGCAACTGCCGCGGTCTCGCAAATTCCTCGATGAACGTGAAGCCCAGAGCAATCCGCCATTACGCAAGCTTCCTCCGCTCGATGAGGCGCGCAGCATTACGCAGCAGGATCTCGGCTCCAAAACGATTGAAGGCGTTCTCTGTAACGGACGTCAGCAGACCATTACGATTCCCGCCGGGCAGGTAGGCAATGAACGGCCTATCGCCATCGTTACCGAGACCTGGTTCGCTACAGGCATCGATACCATCGTTCAGTCGTCCACGAATGATCCCAGGTTCGGCGAGACACGGTATCAGCTGCACAACATTCAGGTTGGCGAGCAGGCAACCTCGTTGTTCCAGGTTCCCTCCGGCTATCGGCTGGAGCAGCCAAGGCAATAACCCTCGAAATAGTTAGAGCCCGGCGTGCTGAAGTGCAATCAGCTCGCCGGGCTTCTGCTTTTTGCCTGCGTTACTAAAGTCGTAAAACCTTCTGCCGACATATAGTTCAAGGTTCCTACTATGCCGGCGATTCGTGGTTCTCAGGCAGCACTGACGCAGCAGCTCTTTGAAGTAGCTCGTCTTCGTGCACTACACGCGACCGGACTATTGGATTCCGAACCGGAAGAAGCCTTCGATGACATACGACGGCTTGCGGCAAAGATGCTGCAGTCGCCCATTGCGACGGTGGCATTCATCGACGATGCTCGCGTGTGGCTGAAATCGGCAGAGGGTATGACCTGTGCGTCAACTCCTCGCAAAGAGTCAATCTGTCACTACACGCTGCTGCAACGCACCCCACTGGTTGTCTCTGACCTCACAGCCGACGAACGCTTTGCCAACATTCCTTCTGTCCAGGGGGAGTCAGGCATAAAGGCATATGCGGGTGTCTCGGTTCGCGATGTGAACGGATATCCGCTGGGCACGCTGTGTGTCGTGGATCTTGTTGAACGGCCGTTTACAGAAGAGCAGGTCGAGATCCTCAAGATGCTCGGTCGTCAGGTCGAGGTGCAGATTGCCTTGCGACAGCGGATCGTACAGGTCGACGAGCTAACCCGTACAGCAGATGCCCTCGCGAAAGACCTGCTCTCAAGCAATGAGCGCTTCTGCGCCTTCATGGACCACAGCCCGGTTGCCGCATACATCAAGGACCAGGATGGCCGCATGCGCTTCTATAACCGCAAGGTGGCCGAAACTTTCTGCATTACCCAGCACGATTGGCTCGGGAAATCCGATCACGAGATATGGCCGTCGGAGCTGGCAGATGAGTACCGTGCTGCGGATCTGGCAGTGCTCGCACAGACTGGGTTAGTAGAGGTTGAAGAACGGACACCCGCTCCCCACGGCAGCCATCTCTACTGGAAGTCCTACAAATTTCCCTTTACCGATGCAAACGGCCAGCGCTTCCTGGCAGGTATCGCGATTGATGTAACGCGCGAGAAATGCCGGGAAGCGGAGCTGGAAACTGTTAAAGAGGAGCTGGCGGCAAGGTCCGCAGAGCTGCGGCGGATGACTGTGACCGATGCGTTGACCGGTCTTCCGAACCGCCGAGGCTTCAATCGCTGGCTCGACCAATGTGTCTCTAGTGCTTCGCGCAGCAACCGTCCGCTTTCGATGATGATGATCGACGTCGATCACTTCAGCGTGATCAATGACATCAAGGGGCATCTTGCAGGAGATGCGATGCTGGCCGAACTCAGCAGAGTTCTGCTGACACTTGTCAGTCCATTCGATCATGTCAGCCGTTTGGGAGGAGAAGAGTTCGCCATTCTGCTTCCAGATACAACTGCGAAAGAGGCGCTCGCCCTGGCAGAGAATATCTGTCGTACTATTTCGCAGCAGTCAGGCATGCTGCAGGGAATGACGGTGAGCATCGGTGTTACTCCCTGGACTCCCGAGAAGTCAGGGAATATGTTGATCGAAATTGCCGACGCGAGTCTCCATCGAGCGAAACGTTCTGGAAGGAATCAGGTCATCCTGGGAACCAGTCTCGAAGCTCTACGCAGCGATCTCTCTCCAATTCCATCGGTGCTCGATCAGACTGCCGGTGTTGACACCTTCATCGGTTGAGCAATCGTCGTTCGGCGAAATATATCGCCGTAACTAAATTGCAGTCCAGATATTCCCAGTTTCGCCGATATACCGATTTAAGCTTCCTTTGCTAAAGATACTGTCAGGCTGACGAGTTCGATTCTGAGCTCGCAGCGGACCGCTCCATTATGCGAAGTGGCTTGGCATATATCCCGTACGGAGGGTCGCGTATGCAGGTTATCGAAGGGCAGCTTTTTCTAAGACAGGGTTCCAGGGTCCCATCAGAGACTGTGCGCGATGCGGTCTCATGGAATGCCAAATGGCTTCAGCTTGCGAGGAGTCCGGGAGCTGTCGAACAGCAGGTGAACCGAAGCGGCTGGCATCTCTTCCGGCTCACGGATCAGGTAGGAAAATGGAGCGTCGGAGGCAGCCGCGACGCCGCGTTCCGCCAGGCATTGCAAAGCGCTCTCGCCGGAGTGCCTGCATCGAGAAATATGGCGGAACTCGTTGAGGTCCGGCAGACCTCCTGCTTAGGTTTCTTTCTTTGCCAGATCCGAATGGCAGTGCGGCACACACAGCAGGGCATGATCCTGAGCTTGACGCCAAATGTGGCGATGATCTCTCCAGCGTCAGGGGAAGGAAAGCTTCCTGGCTTTACGGGGCTCACGAAACAGGCGATTGTCTAGCTGCTGGGTCTCCACCCAGTGTGGTGAGTCTAAAGTTCTTGTCGTAAAATTTGTCATCCTGAACGTAGTGAAGGACCTGCTTTTTCATCGCTTTGGATGGCAAAGCTGTTCATGATTTATGTCGGCGAACTTCTGACTCAGGACACTAGCTTGTCCTCAGCCAGATATTTCGAAACGAAATTTTCACCGAGCCCGGTCCGGCACACTGAAGTCCAATCACTCCGCCGGGCTTCCACTTTGCAGCGTCGTCATCGATCAGGATGGCGACGGTCAGCCCGTTGATCCTCTGGATGACGGTATGTCCGCGCACGATCAGGTGAACGGTATTCCAGTCGCGCGGTTTGAAGAAGCTATTCAGATCTTTTGTCGACGTGAGTTCTCCCAGCAGTTGTGGTGTCTTGCCTGTCTGGGTGTGAACGATCTGGCCGCGTTCTCCGATGATTCCTCGCCCGCCGCCTTCGGCCAGAATGCCAATATTGTTTCCGTCGCGCTGCAGGCTCAGGTCAAACTGTAAGCCGGCGAGATTCCACTTCGGGTCTTGGGGAAATACAGGCGCGCCCGAGCGCGGCGTGACTGGCGGAGGAGGGTAGCTGTGATACTGAATGCCGCTGTCTGCCTGCTCTCCTTCAAGCTTTACTTCCAGTTTGAGCTCAAAGTCAGCCGGCTCAGCTCCGCGATAGATGGCGAAGGTCTGTGGATTGCGCGTGCCTTCCTGAGATGTGTACGCGCCAACCAATGCTCTATCTTTCACCGTCCAGACGGCGGGATTAACATCCCAGCCTTTCAGGCTGATTCCATCAAAGATCTGCGTAAATCCTTCGTGGTCGTTGGGGTCCACATCAACCGGCAGGATACGTGCCGGTCCACGCGTAGGTGCCGTCTGCGGTTGCTGCGAGAGAAGCGCGACGGAGACAGCGAGACAGGTGACGGCAAGCGTGCGTTTCATCACGACCTCTGTAGGGTTTTGGAAGCGCACTTACTCTACAGGGCTGTGACGAAGCTTGAGAAGGCGTGCGCAGGAATACACAAGGTCTTAAACAACAAACGGAACGCCAAGGCGCTCCGTTTGTTGTTTATCCTATCGTTCGCTACCGCAGCACCCAGGCATACAACGTGTCGCCTGCGGCCGCAGTGATGTACTGCAAGCCGTCCAGCTCAAACGTTGTTGGTCCGTTGCTGACTGGAGCATTCAAACCTGAATGCCACAGGATCTCGCCGGTGGTGGAATTGAAGCCAATGAGGTTCGCAGAAGGATCTCCGGTGAAGAGCAGGTTGCCGGCCGTCGTCAGAATGCCGGAGCGGGCGCCGGAGGTGGGCCACTCGTGGTTCCAGCGGACCTTGCCGGTACGGTAGTCCATGGCGCGCAGCGAGGCCGAAGACCACCCACCGCGATCGTTGCCGGCCCAGCCCTCGGGCTTCTTGTTGTTGTCGTAGATGTAGTAGACGCTGTAGGCGTCATACGCCGGAACGTAGAAGAGACCGGTCAGCGGACTGAAGCTCGGCGGGTACCAGTTGGCCGCACCCGCCTGGTTCGGCGCTGTCAGGGTGCCATTCTGTTTTGCGACGACCGCAGGATCGGGAATCGGCTGGCCTTTCTCATTTACACCCTTCGCCCAGTTCTGCTTGGCAAACGGAATGCTGGTGATGGCCTTGCCGTTGGTGCGGTCCAGAAGGAAGTACCATCCGTTACGGCTGGCCTGGGCGAGAAGCTTGCGAGGCTTGCCTTCGATGGTGCCATCGATCAGAACCGGTGTCTGCACGGCATCCCAGTCGTGAGTGTCGTGCGGATTCGGTTGGAAGTACCACACCAGCTTGCCGGTGTCCGGGTTCAGAGCGCAGATAGTGGAGGTAAAGAGATTGTCGCCGGGCCGTGCCGTACCGTTGATGACAGGCTGCGCGTTGCCGGTGCCGAAGTAGTAGAGGTTCAGATCCGGGTCATAGGTGCCGGCCACCCAGGTCATGCCGCCGCTATGCGTCATGGCCTCGTCATTCGGCCAGGTCTTGGCTTCAGGGGTCCCGGGTTCGGGATGCGTGTACCAACGCCACTCCAGAGCTCCGGTATCCGCATTATGTGCTTCCACATAACCAGGAATATCGAAGTCATCGCCGCTGATGCCGACCATCACGTGATTCTTGACGATGACCGGAGCGACGCTGCCGAAGTAGAACTGGTCCGGGTTGCCGATGGAGGAGTGCCATTTCTCCTTACCTGTATGGATGTCGATCGCCACCAGGTTGCAGTCTTCGGTCTCGAAGTAGAGCGTGTCACCCTTGATGGCCGCGCCGCGGTTGCCGATGGTCTCTCCACCTTTGCTGGCCCAGTCAAACTGCCACAGCTTCTGGCCGGTGCGTGCGTCCACGGCCCAGGCGTGGCTGGGTACGGTGAAGTAGATCACGCCGTCGACCATCAGCGGCGTTGCCGAGATGCGCTGTCCGCCGCCGGTGGTGGTGGTGATGCGATAGGTCCAGGCAAGCTGCAGCTTGCCAACGTTCGTGGTATTCAGCTTGCTCAGCTTGCTGAAGCGGCGCCCGCTGTAGTCGCCGTTGTATGTCGGCCATTCAGTCTGCTGCGCCGGCGCCGGCTTTTTGACAGCAGCCGTCTGCGCGGACAGGGGTAGAGAGAGCATGGCCAGAGCGGCCAGAGAGAACAGATGCTTCATGGAATCGTCACCAGGTATGCGGTCAGGTTGTGGATGTCGGCATCGGTGTAGCGGTTCAGCAGCTCCACATGGCCTGCATAGGGATCGGTCGTCTTTACCTTGAGCGCGGCGGTGCGATTGAACGACTGCACGCGGCCGTCTTTGTCCTTCAGGGAGACGGTGAAGTCGTCGATATGCACCAGGTCGCCGGTAATCGTTTTCCCCCCTGTCGTGACTTCAACCTGCGCTTTGCGCTTGGATCCAAAACCTGTATTGGGGAAGAGGAAGCGCTGCTGCAGGGAAGCGACACTCAAACGCTTGGAGATGCCGGCCAGGTCGCCGCTGGGCGAGTGACACTTGTTGCATCCACCGGCCCCATTGAAGTACGCCTCGCCGGCCTTGGCATCGCCGCTCAGCAGGTTCTTGGGCTCGGCGTCGTAGCCGCTACGCAGGATCTTATTGATGGAGAACGAGAGGAAGTTCGAGAGGTCGGCTGCTTGCTTGGCGTCGAGCTCAATCTTGTGGGGAGCGTCCTTCAGGTAGGGGGCAAGCTCCTTGCCTTTCAGGTTCTCGCGGCGATCGTGAAGGACCTTCAGCGAGCGCAGCAGGTCGGGCGCTGCCTGAGTGCCGCGCACATCGTCACCATGGCAGCGTGCGCATTGCTGCCCGTAGATAGCCTTGCCGCGTTCGGCTGCGGCTGGGTCTGTAATCGACCGTGGAAACTGCGCCAGGGCCGGAGTTGCTATGCTGAGGCCCAGGGCAAGCAGCAGTTCGGAACGAGCGAAGAGGTGAAATCTCATCGTTCCTATTTATACTTTGTTCGCACGACCAACAGAAACTGAGATTGGGACTATGAATCGCCGACACTTTTGTCATCTCGCAATGGCCGGTACCGCACTGTCCCTGGCCCCGCGCGGCTTGTTTGCCGCTCCCCCCGCAACCCTGCCGAAGTTTTCGTACATGATCTGGGCTTTTCCCAAGCCCATGACCATCGATCAACGGCTTGAAACCGTTGCGAAAGCTGGTTATACCGGCGCGGAACTGGTGACGGAGTGGATGGCCTGGTCACCCGAAGAACGCCGCCGCGTCGCCGCCCTGGCCAAATCGCTCGGCATCACCATCGACCTGATGTTTCCCGGCCAGGTGCCGCTCGCCGATCTCGCATCGCGAGACATCATCCGGGAGCAGCTCGCCAAGGCAATTCCCGTGGCGCGAGAGCTTGGCTGCCCGCAGTTGGGCTATGCCTCCGGCCCGCGTATCCCTGGCCAGTCGCCCGAGCAGCAGATCGCCAATATCACGGAGAACCTGAAGGTCGCCGCCGAGATCATGGAGAAGGAAAAGATGGAGCTGCTGCTGGAGCCCATCGACCTGCTCGAAAACAAGCGGGCGGCAGTCAACTCCGTCAGCGAGGCATTCACGATTACGCGCGCTGTCGGCAGCCCATCGATCAAGGTGTTATACGACTTCTACCATGAGCAGCGCGGGGCGGGGAACCTGATCGAGAAGCTGGAAAACAACTTCGACCAGATCGGACTGATCCACGTGGCCGACGTTCCTGGCCGCCATCGCCCCGGCACCGGCGAGATGAACTACAACAACATCTACCGCCGCCTTGCCGCCCTCGGCTACAACCGCTACATCGCTATGGAGTTCTACGCGCAGGGCGATCCTGTAGCCGAACTGAAGACCGCGAAGGAAGAGGTCTTGAAGGCATTTCAACAGGCGTAAACCTGAAGGCAGGAAAAAGCCGCGCATGAAAATGCGCGGCTTTTGCTTGATCTTACCTACTTTGCCTGATAGGTCTTTGCGAAGCCATTACGCCCATTGGTCACAGTGAAGCGCCCACTTGCATAGGCCTCAACAGTGATGCTGTGGCCCGCGTCGTTGGCGGGCGGTGCAGGCGGAGGCAGCGGCTTTCCCTCTGCCAGTTCCTTGGCCGCCGCCTCACCCTCAGGCGACAGCAGATTCGCGATCATCGCCTTACCGGTGTTGTGCTGATCGCCACCCTCCAGCGCATAGTGCAACTGCCAGAGATCTGGTTTGCTGGGAGTTGCACGGATGGTATCCAGCACTGGCACATAGCCGCCCTTGCGTTCGCCGTTGTCCATGATCGCTACCTGCGGAGTGATGCCATCGATCAACGCGGGGCTCGAGCTGGGCTTCGAGCCATGGTGCGAGACAATCAGCAGGTTGATATGGCCGATCTTGTTGGCAGGGCACATCAGCAGACGCTCTTTGTCCCAGGTCAGATCGCCGAGGTCGAGGATGCGCAGCTTGCCGAAGTTCATCTCAAAGCCTGCGGACTGTGCGTTCTCCGCCTGGTCCGGCGTATTGATCCCTTCCGGCATGTTGTCTGGAGCGGAGCAGGTTGCATTCGCCTGTCCTGCTCCTGGAAGGGGTTTATCCAGAACCTCTCCGGCCGCGCTTAGGAAGGTCAGGTCCACGCCCGGAATCGGCAGCTTGTCGCCCGGCTTGACGATGATGTGCTTGTACTTCCCGGACTGCAGCATCGCCTGGTAGTTCTCATAGTTGCGGACGGTGCCCCGAACGACTGTCTCGCGATTCTCGCCGTGGTCGATGAAGGTGCCAACCGGGATCTTCGCTACCAGCTCCGGTACACCGCCCAGATGATCAAGGTGATAGTGCGTCAGCAACACATAGTCGATCCGAGAGACCCCTGCTTTTTTCGCTGCATCGGCGATGCGTTGGGAGTCGCGCCCGCCATTGCCGGGGAAGCCGGTATCTACCAGCAGCGAGGTGTGGTCCGGCATGACGAATAGCGTCGACTGGCCGCCTTCTACGTCGATGACGTAGATGCGCATCGGCGCAGCCTTCTGTGCATGCAATGTCGCTCCTGTTGCCATGGCACTGGCCAGCAGCACACCGGCAGTACAGGCGAGAGTTCGTTGCATACAGAAGCGGAAGTTAGCGAACAAAGTCATCGGGCTCTCTTTTCAGAGTGGAGATCAAAGGATGTCAAGCGCGTTACCTAGGGTGTGTCATCAAACTCCTGCCGTCAGCGTTGCGTGCGCAAATTTGTTCAGACGAGGCGGAGGCCGAAGGCTGTGGCGGGTCCACAGTCGAGGCCGACAACAAAGTATGGGCGAATTTGCGCCGCAACCCGAAGGGCCGGGGCAGATTTTCTTCACCCCAGCCAGCAAAGCTGACTGGGGACCCCGATTTCCCGATCTCTTCGTCACTCGTCGTTCCAGTGGACCGGCCACAGTTCTCTCCTCGCTCCTCGATCTCGAAAAAATCTGCTCCCAGCGCTGACGGCACGAGTTTGATGACACACCCTAGATACTAGAACGGCTTCCGGCCTGTCAAAAGGTTGTAGGGATCGCACTAGGCCTTCTGACTATATTGAAGCTCCAAGCGGGTTGCGGCTCTGGCGGGGCGGAGTGCCGAAGAGTACAGTGCGGGCATGCATCACCTGTATGACGGTAACCGCGGCTACTCGACAACACCTACAGGACAATTCCCACGAGAAAGAGGCGATGAAGACTTTACGCGAGTTACCCTTCGAGCTTTGGCGAGCCGATCCGCGTGAGCTGCAGGCGAGCCTCAAGTTCTACTTCCAAGGAGAAAGAAAGTCGCATGAATCGTCGCCAGTTCCTCCGCAACACCTCTGCTGCCGCCGGTGGGGCGGTCCTCGGCTCGGCTGCGTCTGTCACGGAAGCTCAGGGCCAGCGCACCGCAAGTTCTGCTCCGAAGTCGAAGCCGAACATCATCGTCTATCTCTCTGACCAGTTTCGCCGGGACTTTGTCGGTGTGAATGGGGCAAACAGCTCCACCCGCACACCGAATCTCGACGCCATGGCGCGCCGCGGCAAGAACTTCACCCACGCTGTCACCAACCAGCCTGTGTGCGCACCAGCGCGGTCGGTGCTGATGACCAGCCGCTACGCTACCGAGACCGGTGTGTGGCGCAATGGCCCGGGCCTGAAGTCGGAGTTGCCCACACTCGCGGGAGAGCTTCGTAAGGCAGGCTATACCTCTAACCTGATCGGGAAGTGGCATCTCTCGCCTGCAGCCGCGGCACAGGGCGGTGGTCCCGGCTACGTTCCACCCGAGTATCGTGGCGGCTTTCTCGATCTGTGGGAGGGCGCTAACGCTCTCGAACACACCTCACACCCCTACTACGGCTCACTCTTCGACGGCGACGGGAAGGAGATCAAGTTCGAGAACCAATACCGCGTCGACTTCCTGACCGATCGCGCGGAGCGCTTCCTTCGCCAGAAGCATGACAAGCCCTTCTTCCTCTTCGTCTCGCAGCTTGAGCCGCACCAGCAGAACGACGAGAACCGCATGGTCGGCCCCAAGGGCTCGGCCGAGCGATTCATCAATGCCCATGTTCCGCCGGATCTTCGCGCCTTTCCGGGTGACTGGCACCAGCAACTGCCTGACTACTACGGCGCCTGCGAAAGCATTGATGCTTCCGTTGGCCGTCTGCGCAAGATACTGCAGGAGACCAACCAGGCCGACAATACCATCTTCGTCTTCATGAGCGACCATGGCTGCCACTTCATGACCCGCAACCAGGAGTACAAGCGGTCCACACACAACAGCTCGATCCGCATTCCGCTCATCATCGATGGTCCGGGGTTCAACGGAGCGCAGCAGATTCCCGAGCTCACGGGCATCATCAACATCGCTCCCACGCTGTTGGAAGCTGTGGGAGTGCAGGCGCCATCTACATGGAAGGGACGCAGCTTCCTGCCGTTGTTGAACGACACGGCGGCTCGCGAGGCCTGGCCGAATAAGGAACTGGTCCAGATCAGCGAGTCCATGACCGCCCGCGCGATCCGCACACCGGAGTGGACCTACTGTGTGGCTGACATCTCCGGAGCTAAAAAGTCTGAGAGCCCCACCTATCTCGAGTGGCAGCTCTATGACCAGCGCAACGATCCGCACGAGCTCACCAATCTTGCGGGCCGCAAGGAGTATGTAGAGAAGGCGAAGGAGCTCAGAGCGGAGCTGCAGAAGCTGCTCGAGTACGCCGGTGAAGGCTCACCGGAGATCAAACCGGCGACCCTCTATCCGTGACGACCGTGGCGATGGCCTATCCGGCAAGTTCCGGGTAGGCCATCCGCTCTATCGAACCTGTCACTGAGGATGGCATATTGCTCTGGGTTATGCAGAGAAGACCCGGTATTACGATCGAGGCCTGAGTTTCAAAGATTGAACGGCTGATAGACCTTGTCCAGATACCGTTCCATATACCAGTCAGGATGAGCCGCGAAGTGGAAGTCGAGGCCGAGATAGAAGCTCTGGGCGTCGTGGGTGATGAGCGAGACCCTCTTCAGCGATTTCAGATCTGGGTGCTCAAGGACAGAACGGATCAACCACGTCCCAAGGCCCTGCCGGCGGCGCTCTTCGACGATAAACACGTCGCAGAGATAGGCGTAGGTCACATAGTCGGTGATGATGCGCGCAATTCCGATCTGACGTCCTTCTTCCAGCAGTGAAAAGCAGATCGAATGACGCAGCGCGCGATGCAGTGACTCCGGTGTGAGATCAGCCCCCCACCATTTGGCTTCGGAGAGAAATCCGTAGACGGCCTCGGGATCCAGCGAGCTGGGATCGGTGGAGATGACAAATCGCCCCTTCTCCCTCCGAAAATAATTAACACTCTTCGTGCCTTCCTGCTGCGGAGAAAGGAGGTTTTCGATTTCGGGGTATGGCCGGTTAGCCCTCACAAAATAAGAGCATAGTCGTCTTTCCGTCGCTTGGGCGGAAGGATGTTAATTATTAACAATTGAGCCCCCGGCGGAATGCTCTAGATTGCGTAGTCGTAGCGGAAGAGAAGGAGGGTCGCAAAGAGCACGATTCCAGAGCCGAGCAGGGCGTGCGGAGCGATGCGCTCTCTCAAAATGCCGAAGGCCAGAGCCACACCGAAGATCGGCATCAGGTAGAGCGAAGCCGATGCGAGGATGGTGTCCACCGATTCGAGAGCGCGGAGGAAGAGCACCATCGAAACGCCGTAGAGGAAGATGGCGAGATAGCCGAATGCGCTCCACTGCGTCATGGTCAGATGAGACAGGTTACGCACCCAGTTGGGCTCCAGCAGAAAGAGCACGGGCAGGCTGAAGACCATCGTGGACAGGTAACTGAAGAACAGGGTCTCAAGTCCGTTGAAATATTCGAGAAGACGCTTGGAATACACGTTGTAAAACGCGGAGCCGAAGCAGCCGATGGCGATAAGCCAGTTGCCGGCGATCTCGTGGATGCGGGTGCCGGGACTGGTGGCCCGATGAATCGGTGACAGCAGGATGACTCCGGCAAATCCCATCAGCAGTGCGCTTACCCGAAGCAGGGAAAGCCGTTCCCGCAGCAACCAGACAGCAATGATGGCGCCAAAGATAGGAATCAGCAGGCTCAGGATGGCGCCATTGGAGGCGGTTGACCAGCTGACGCCCAGCGTCATCCCTACCTGAGCCATAAGCTGTCCGCAGATTCCGGCAAGAAAGAACTCGCGGCGGTGTCTCCAGGCAGCGCGAAATCGTTCCGTGAGGTTGCCATGGATGGCAAGCACTCCCAGCCCGAGAAGAGTGATGCAGTAGAGCGGGAAAAGCGCGATCGCCAAAGGGCCAAGAGTGCCGGAGAGCAGCTTCACCGCGACTCCCTGGCCGGCCCACAGGAGATTGGCGGTCAGCAACATCAGAATGGCGCCGAGAAATTGGCCTCGGCCGAAAGCGCGTGCTGGAGCATTTCTCCTGTAGGTGTAGTGTAGGGATTCCATAGTTTTGGGCGTTTTCCGCAATGAAAACGCCGTTGCACTCCACTTTCGGGATACCCAGCAACGGGAGAAATGCTCTAGCAACACACCCATCCCTTGCCGGCTTTGAACTGCAGCGTACGTAGACCGAAGGCGTCGGTCCCGTCGGAACTGCCTTCAAAGATGTGCGGGGTTGCGCCGCGGTCGAGAGCGTACTCTTCCGCGAGTCTGAGGATTTTTTTACGGTCCTCCGCGCGGCCAAGAATGGCGACGACGCCTCCGGCGCCTCCACCGGTCATCTTTGCCCCTGGAAAACCTGCCTTCAGCGCGCGGTTTACCAGGTCGTCGCACGCCTGCGATCCGAGTCCGCACTCGCTATAGGCATGGTGCGACTGGCAGAGGATCTTGCCGATCAACTGGAGATTGTTTTCCGATACATCCCATGCGGTGGCTTCGAATAGCGAACTCGCCATCCGCACCCGGAAATTTTCTTCGACGGCGTAGCGGACGGCCGCACGCACTGGATACTCCCGCGATGGCTCAATCGCCGTGAAGGGATCGATGTGTTCTTCGTAACGCTCAAGGAACTCATGGCCTGTAAGCGACTTGGGAAGCCAATGCTCATAGTACGTACGAAACACCGGGTGAGGCAGGTTGGAAAGATAGCCATTCCAGCGCGCATCAACCCAGCGTGGAATGCCTGAGCTTGCATCGGGGCTGACCGCAAGTCCCTCCTTCTTGCAGATCATGCGGTATCCCATGAACGCCGCGGCACGCGCAGCTTCGTAGGCCGCGCCAGTGGTGGAGCGAGGCGCTATCGAGTCGATGCCCCATATCCGAAGACCGTCGGGCAGAGCGATGGCAGGGGAGGGATGGCAGGGTTGGCAGAGTATGGGAAGGAGATGGCTGTCTCTGCCCAGCACAATCGCGGCCTGATCCATGATGCCGCACGCGGCTCCGGCGACAACGTTCTCAACCCATTGCCCCGCGGTTGCCAGGGCCACGGCACTCAGTGGAATGCCCCAGGCGGCAGAGATGGCTTTGAGGGCGGCGATGGTCAGCGCAGCCGAGGAACTGACTCCCTTGTTGGGAGGAAGGTCGGAATGGAGGAAGAGGTTGAGGCCGCCTGGTGCGTCCAGTGTCTCAGCTCCTTCGGACTGACTCTTGAGGAAGTAGACCGCTCCCAGGACATAACGTCCCCAGAAGCTGCCTTCCTCTGCGTTGCACATCGCCTGTATGGCATTCGCATCGGATAATTCGCTCAGGCTGAGGTCGAATTCTGTCTTCCAGCCATAGCGAGCGGCGCCGGGATTGAGCACATGCACGGTCTCGTCAGGGCGAGACTGGCAGGCCGCCCATACTGCCTCCCGCAACAGGCCCTGCAGGACCCCGCCACCGGTATAGTCGACGTTCCCGCCCATCACATCCAGCCGTCCAGGGGCGCGCGCAAGCAGGACTGGGGTTTCGGGCGTGAAGAAGTCGCGCGTTGTCGCAAGCGCTGCCGCGACATGTTCCTCAACACCGTGTGATTCCAGTTCGCTGGTTCGTGGCGATGGCATTCTGCCACAGGCTACCGAACCGCTGTACAAGGAACGTTAATATTAGGGCGTTGCGACTTGAACCTTCGTCATCTGTCCCAGGCGTGCCAGGTCCTCCGGCGAGATTCCCTTGTCCGTAAGAATCAGATCGCAGTCCTCGATACCACAGAGGCGATAGGTCGCCTCCGTTCCAATTTTGCTGCTGTCGACGACTAGGACTTTGCGTTTGCCGGCCTGCAGCAGCTCATGCTGCGCATCGGGATCGTGGACCATAACGCCCCGGCTGAATGAGACGGCCGCGGCGCCGAAGATCACGGTGTCGGCAAAGATCGAGGTCAGGCTTTTCGCGACCGCGTGTCCGATGAGGTCATGGCTGCTGGGACGGTACACCCCGCCGGTGAGTTCAACCCGAATGCCCTCGGCAGAGGTGAGTTCTTCCAGTGCCGCCAGGGAAAAGGTGAACACCACGACATTCCGGCGGGCGCGCAGCTCACGCGCGACGTGAAGCGTGGTGGTGCCGGAATCCAGCACCACGGATTCTCCGTCGCTCACCAGGGCTGCGGCGGCCGCACCGATGCTGCGCTTGGCGTGCGACATCTTCTCCAGGCGCTCGAAGAAGCTGCGCTCGGCTCCGCGCCAGTGCTCGATGCGGGCTCCACCTGGAATGCGGATGACCTGTCCGGCTTCGACCAGCTTTTGCAGATCGCGGCGTACGGTCATCTGCGAGACGTGAACACTCTCGGCGATCTCAGCGATGGACGCTGATGTGTTCATTTTTAACAACTGCACGATCGAATCAAGTCTTGAATGTTCAGCAGTTTCACTCATTCCGGTCTGGCAATCCTATGGGCGTCCGCACGATTATAGCGTGATCTGTGGGAATGGAATGCAAAGAGGAACAGGTGTGCCATCGATTAGGATGTGTTTTGTGTTGTGAAAATAATTCACATAATTTGGGATCGTTTTGTCACCTATTAACATCCGGTCGTTACTGTTCACATCATCGAGCCTGAATCTTCCCGCCTCTTCGAGAGCAGCGGGCCTTCTCCACGTTTCGCCTGCGATGACGAACACCGAAAGTTTTGGAGACTTTATGAACCGCACCATCTTTTTCTCCCATGTACTAGAGCATTTTCCCTGTTGCTGGGTATCCCGGCGCCGCTCCAGAGGAGACGGCAGGAGATCAGGGCTGCTCTTCGCCGCAGTGGCGCTGTGTTGCACGCTGTTGTTGAGTGGACCTGTCTTTGCGCAAACCTTCTATGCCTCGATCAGCGGCCTTGTTAAGGATGCGGACGGAGCCGTGATTCCCGACGTCGCCGTTACCGTGCATGAGAACAGCACGGCAACGGATTACAGGACGGTAACGAACAAGTCCGGAGCGTATCGTGTCTCCTTCTTGAAGCCGGGCAGCTATACGGTCCGCTTTGAGAGGAGCGGCTTTGCCCAGTACGTAACGAACGCGCAAAACCTGGTGTTGAACCAGGAACTTGTCGTCGACACGCTGCTCAAGCCCGGAGCCACCTCTGAAGTCGTCACGGTCACCGGTGATTCCAACACGCTGAACACCGTGAACGCGCAGATCGGCGGCGAGCTCAGCGGACAGGAACTGGTCGATCTGCCGGAGACGACGGGAAGCAAGGGCGCGAATGAGTTTCTGATCACAAAGACCTTCGCGGGCGCCTCCAGTACCAGCCAGGACTACTCCAATGTGAATAATCTTTCGCTGGGTGGTGGCAGGCCGGTCTCGAATCCCATCATCATCGATGGCCTGCCCAGCAACATGGGCGTCGATGGCACCTATGGTCTGATTCCTACGCCCGACTCAACAGAAGAGCTGCAGGTACTGACGTCGCCGTTCTCAGCCCAGTATGGCCAGACTGGCGGCGGCGCGATTCTTACGACCACGAAGTCCGGAACGGATAAGTTTCATGGTTCGGCCTTCGAGTCCTACAGCTCGCAGGCGCTGAATGCGCGCGGATACTTCACGGCTCCAAACGCGGTGATTCCGGCGCAGTCATTCAACTACTTCGGCGGCTCGCTGGGCGGACCGGTATGGCTTCCGCGGATCTTTGACGGACGCAAGCATCGGCTGTACTTCTTTACGGATTGGGAGAATACGCTGAATAACTCAGCGAGCACGTTGAACACCAACGTGCCCACAGTGGCCGAGCGCAATGGTGATTTCTCCGGACCTTCCGCGTTGGGCGGCGCTACGCCTACTGTCTACGATCCGAACACGACGGTCGTTGCCAACGGCAAGATCAGCAGGACCGCATTCAAAGGCAATATCATTCCCACCAATCGGCTTGATCCCGTGGGCATGAGCATCCTCTCCTTCTTCCCCCAGCCCAACTGCAGCTATACCGTCGGCGCTGTGACCAATAACTACTGCGTCAATCCTGTAGCTCACAGCAGCTATCTCTACAATGCGGACCGTGTCGACTTCAACGCTTCGGACTATGACCACATCTGGGCAAAGTTCTCGCGTGACGGGCCAACCAACCAGCCGGTTCAGTTCATTCCGAATGCGGCGAACACGTCCGCAATAAACGGTTGGGTTGACGATCATTATGAGATGTCCTGGAGCCATATCTTCTCTCCTCGTATTTCGAATGAGGCTCGTATCGGCTACGTCTCGGAAGAGAATTTCAGCCGCCCGCAGCCGGCTCCTGCTGAGATCGGTCTGAAAGGTGTCCCGCTAACGCAGTTTCCCAGCATCTCCACGACGCAGTTCGCCAGCTTCGGCGCAGGTTCTTATGCCAAGACGAGGGACGGTCACATCATTGTGAACGATGCCGTAGCGCTGCAGTTGGGCCGGCACACGCTTTCGATGGGCGGAGAGCTCATGCGCTACGCCTATAGCTACTACACCCCGGGAGTCTTGTCTGGAAGCTACGGGTTTACGGGAGCCTTCAGTACAGCGAATGGCCAGTCCGGTCTGGGGATTACGGATCTCGAACTCGGCCTGCCGGCAAGCGCAAGCATCAGCACCACCAACACGATCTTCCACGAGAATCTCAACTACTTCGCCGGCTATATCCAGGACGACTACCGTCTCTCAGAGAAGCTGACCATCAACCTCGGCCTTCGCTATGAGTTTGACGGGCCGTTCTCTGAGAAGCACAACAACATGTACACGTTCAACCCGAACATCACCGATCCCACGACCAATAAGTTGGGTGGTATCCAGTTTGCGGGGTATAACGGTGCTCCGCACAGCCTGAACCCGAATATCTATACAGGCATTCTGCCGCGTGCAGGCTTCAACTACCGGCTCTTCCGCAAGACGGTGGTTCGTGGTGGATACGGTATCTATCAACTGCCCAGCATCGGCTTCGGAACGGCAGGACTCACCTCGGCCTCGACGGTCGCGGTCAGCTTCCAGAGCTCTAACCCGGGCGTTACCGCGCCTTTCCAGTTGAGCCAGGGTGTTCCTCCGTATAGCCCGAACGCAGATGCGGATGGAAATCCGTTGATTCCAACCAGCTTGACCAAGCCTTCCTTCAGCCCGACACAACTGCCTCAGACTGCTGTACTGCCCTATCTGCAGGAGTGGCAGTTCGGCGTCGAGCATGACTTGGGTCATGAGTGGATTGCGGAGGTCGACTATGCCGGCAATCACGGCGTGCATCTGCCGATCAGCGTGCCCATCAACCAGATTCAGCCGTCTGCAAGCTGCTGCTTTGGCTTGAGCACGGCGCAGAGCTTGCGTCCCTACCCGCAGTTCCTGACGGTAACGGCGTTGAAGAACGGAGGCGCCACCTCCTATGCCGCCATGTATGCGACGCTGAGCCATCGCTGGAACAATGGTGTCTCGGTGCGCGCCGCCTACACCTGGGCGCGTTCGCTGGATGACGTGGACGGACCTTCGCGTGCGAATGCCGTGGGCGTACAGAATTACTATGACCTGCGGGCGCAGTGGGGAACGGCAATGAACAATATTCCTCAGCGCTTCTCGCTGTCGGCGGTCTATGCGTTTCCGGTTGGCGCAGGAGGGAAGTACCTGCAGAGTGTTCCTGTGCTGTCACAGGTGATCGGTCACTGGAAGGTAAGCACGGTGGCTCAGTTTCAGAAGGGCTATCCGTACTTCATCACGCAGGCAAATCAGTTAGGTATCTTCTCGGGAGCCCAGTATGTCACCAAGGCTGGCGATCCGAACATTTCGCGAGGTTCGCGCACGGTTCAGAAGTGGTTCAATACGTCTGCCTTTGCCATCACTCCAGCGAATACGCTGGGCAACTCGCCACGGGCGGCACTCTATGGTCCGGGCCAGAATGTGTGGGACCTGAGCTTGATGCGAGAGATCCCTATACGGGAGCGTGTGGTCTTCGCACTTCGCGTGGATGCGCATAACGCCTTCAATCATCCGCAGTTCTCTGGACTTGGCACCAACATCAGTAATGCGAACTTCGGTCAGGTAACGGGAGCACAGGATCCGCGTTCGCTACTGATCGTCGGCCGCCTGCGCTTCTGAGGAAGACAAACATCAGTTATGAAAAAGGATTGTGTAAGAACGATGCATACATCATTAGGAAAGCTTCTTCTCTGCTGTATCTCCCTCAGTGGAATGGCCGTGGCTCAAACAGCATGGCAGCCGTTGGAGAGTGACGGCAAGATTCGGGTGATCGCTCATCGCGGAGAACACCTGCATCATCCCGAAAATACGCTGGCCGCATTTCAGTCTGCTATTGACGTGGGTGCGGACTATTTTGAGCTGGATGTCCGCACCACCTCGGACGGCAAGCTGGTGCTGATGCACGACAGTACCCTTGACCGTACGACAAATGGAACGGGCGAGGTGCACAAGCACACCTTCGATGAGATCCGCGCACTGGATGCAGGCTCGAAATTCTCACCTGCTTTTGCGGGAACCAAGGTTCCAACGTTCGAAGAAGCCCTTGACCTTGCCCACGGAAAGATCAACATCTACGTCGATACAAAGTATGCCGACCCGCAGCAACTGGTGGATACGATCGTGAAACACGATATGCAGGACCACGTCGTGATCTACGGCAATCCATTTTTTCTGTATGACGTGCGTAAGATTCGTCCTTCACTGAAGGTCATGCCGGAGGCTATTACACCGGATATCTGCAAGTTCCTTGTTCGCGGCTTGCAACCGCAGGTGATTGCTTTCGACGCTAACGACTTCAAAGACCCTGTGATCGATTGCGCGAAGGCCGCACATGCCAGCATCTTCGTAGATCGGCTGGGCGATGCGGATACGCCTGACGTCTGGCAGAAGGCACTCGATCTGGGGGCGGCGGGTATCCAGACAAATCGTCCAGCAGAGCTGGCCGACTGGCTGCGCCAGCACAAACTTGCTACCCACTAGCGTGGTGTCTCAGAAGTTCTTATAAATGTTGTCATCCTGAGCGCAGTGAAGGACCTGCTTTTTTAGCGCTTCGGATGGCAAAGCTCTTCATGATTTATGTCGCGAACTTCAGGGACAGGCACGAGTGTAGTTATTTTCAAGGGTAGGCGCGTGTGGGAGCACGCGTCTGCCCGCAAGGACAATCGAATCAGAAGCCTTTTCCACGGAAGAGGAAGATCAGCTCTACGACCAGGATGATGACAACGGTCAGCTCGAGCAGGAAGGCGCGGCTCTGATTGAATTGATCGACCATGTACCGGTAGAGATCTTCCGCGACATGCACCTTCGCGGTGACGATATTCCGGTAATCTGCCACGCCAACCCGCGTGGCAGCCAGTCGATACAGGCGCGCGGCGAACATATCACTTAGGAATTTGATCGCGTTATCGACGCGTTCGGTCAGCTCGGAGACCTCCAGCAGAGTTGTCTGCAGCCGTGTGGCGGAACCAGCCAGTCTCCATCGGGCGAGCGTTCCAGTCTTTCTCTCGAGCTGCTTGTAGACACCCGCCAGCTCCTGTGTGAGCAACTCATCGTAGTAGCGAAGCTCCAGTAGCTGGGAGTTGGCATACTCCAGCAGTTGAACTGCGTCCTTCGCGTCTGCGGTAGTGTCGTACAGGAATGCGGCATTCCAGCCAACTACGGCCAGGTCGGTGGCATAGTAGGAGATCTGCGATCGCAACACCTCCGTGACCTCACCCTCGGAAAGCTCACCGCTATCGCCGCGCACGACCTGGGCGATACGAGAGCCATGCTGTGAGAGCATCTGCGCAGCGTTACGGACTCCGGAGAGGTTCCGGGTATGAAAGATGACGTACTCCTCACTCAGGTAACGTTTGTATGCCTTGATCATGCAAGGTGTGGCTCGAGCGATCTTCTCGTGCACAATGCGCTCGGCATGGGCAGCGAGGTCTACCTCCCACATCCAGTGAGCCGTCTGCCTGATGAGTGAGGGCCAGTCACCACTGAACGGCAGGTGGATCAGGACACTGAGCACGCCGTAGTCGTAGTACTTGACCTCACCGCTGAGCTTTCCTTCCCCTGGGAACAGCACATCCTCGAATGGTTCGACGAGGGGAGGTCTTTCGTATCTCCCATAAATGGGTGCGGATGGGCGCGGACCGGACTGCGAAACTGTTGGGATACCAAGGACCTGGGCTAGCTGATCGATCTGAATCTCATCGCAGACGTCGAACTGTACCAGCAGCAGCAGCGTGCCCTTGAGCGAGAGCTCCAGCTCCGGCGCGTTTTGTGTGCTGGTTTCAAGCATGCGGCTCCGTCCCTTCCAGGTAGCCTGTGATCGCGACAGCACAGGACAGCGCTTCGATAGCATAGCGCTGCTATCACTAGATTGCTTGTGAAGATGCGTGATGAGTTTGATCTGCTGTAACGCGTGAAAGCCCCGCCACGAGAGAAAAGGGCTGCGACGGAAGGCAGTCATCCGTTTGGTTGGCTTGTGTTCACCGAGTCAGTCAAGGTGGATCACTGCCATCGCAGCCCTTGGGTGAACACTATTCTCATAGTTCCAGGCCTCGACAGCATCTCGGGGACGCGGTCGATTTTTTCGGGTCTGGTCGTCCTCCGGGTTACCCCGGCTGGCGGTTCACTCGGTCTATTTCGGGGTCGCTGAGGTGTTGCACCCGCAATCCCTTTTCGACCATCGATGGAGGTACTGTATCGACTTCCGGCACTTCGATCTGTGACGCGGGTCACAACTGTTTGCCGCGCCGGAACAATAAAAAAGGGCCGGCATCTTGCCGGCCCTTTTGCGTTCTGAGACGCGGGTGTGGGTTATCTGGCTGTCTCCGGCATCTCGGCATGCTTCTCTCCGGCGAAGATAGCCTCGATCTCTTCGAGTGTTCTTCCCTTGGTTTCGGGAAGAAAGAAGGTGGCAGTCAGGAAGTAGACCAGGCTGCACGCGGCCCAGAAGAAGAACATGGCCGCATAGCCGTGTGAGGAGACTACAGGCAGGAAGACACCGGCAATCGTAGTGGAGACGCCCTGATTGATGAGCAGCGCAATGCCCATACCAACGGAGCGGATGCGGGTCGGCATCAGTTCGGAGAGAGCCAGCCAAACGACGACTCCCGGTCCGACGGCATAGCCTGCGATAAAGAACGCGAGACTGAGTGCGATGAGCCACGCGGTCTGGCGCGAGGGCAGGGGAGCGACGAAGGCGCGAGTGATCTTCAGCGGTGCATCGGGCTTAGCCTTTTCGGGCGCGACCTGCAGCGCTTCCTTGTCGTTTGCGCTCAGGGTGGCGATCTTCTCGCCGTCGCCGTAGTTGTAGAGCACCGTCAGACTGCTGTCTCCGCCTTGATTGCGGACGAACTCAGGAGTGACGCTGAGATGATTGCCCTGTACGAGCGTGCGCACCTGGTCGGCGACTTCAATGCGTTTCGCCTCTGAGGTCCGGAACAGTACCCCGCCGATACCCAGCGCGACTACGATGGAGCCGGTTCCGAGCATCAGCAGGAACTTGCGGCCCTTCCTATCGACCAGCGCTACGGCAACCACGGTCATCAAGCAGTTGAGCAGCTTTACCGCGAAATCGCCGCGCGTGGCTTCAACGGCTGACATCCCCGCCTGCTTCAGAATGACCGAAAGATATCCAAGCACGGAGTTGATGCCTGTTCCCTGATTGCAGCCAAGGATGACGCAGGCAAGTACAAAAGGAACGATGTACCTCCGCTGCAGCAGAGACCCGGCGAAGGCGGGCTTGGACGACGACCCGGACTGCGGCGCTACCACTGAGTCCATCTCGAGCAACTCGCGCTCCGCTTCTGCGGGCGAGACGATCTTTTCCAACGCGATCCGCGCCTCTTCGCGGCGGCCGCGGCGGTGCAGCCAGCGCGGTGACTCGCTGACAAAGAAGGTGCTCAGCAGATAGAGGGAACCGGGATAGATGACGGAGAGGAACATGCCGCGCCAGGCATGATCCTGTGCCGTGTGAATCATGGAGGCGTTGCCGTTGGCTGTGGCGATAAGCTGTTCGGCCCCACGGCTGTAGTACACGCCAATACCGGCGGCGACGACAATCCCGAGCGTCAGCAGGAACTGAAAGATGGCTGAACCACGTCCGCGTGTGGAAGGGGGAAGGCTCTCGGCGAGGTGCAGCGGGATGACGACGCCGATAATGCCGCCGCTGAGGCCCTGCAGAATGCGGCCGAAGAGCAGCGACACGAAGCCCTGCGATAAAACAATGAGCACGATGCTCAGAACAAAGAGCACACCGCTGACGATGATCATCTTTTTACGGCCGAACCAGTCGGCCATGAAGCCGGCGATCAAAGAGGACAACGTGCTTCCACCAAGGACTGCCGCCACCAGGATGGAAGTCTGGCTAACGGTTAGATCTACTGTCTTTTCCAGATACAACAAGGCGCCCGAGATGATGCCAACGTCGATGCCATATAAAAGTCCGCCCAGGCCGGCAACAGACAACAAAAGATAGGTGTAAAAAGCTGTCGTGGAATTAGAACGGCCCATAGACTCTCCGGCTGACGTAGCTGACGTAATTGAACAAAGAATGTTGTCTGGTCGCGCTGCCCTCCGGAATATCCGGATGGCTGGTCGCGTGTTTCGCTTTATTACTTAATGTTTCTTTTGATGCTAGCATCGTTGGAGTATCTGGCCAGTTTGCCGTATCTTGGGCCCTGCCCCGTTGTTCTGAAGGAGTTCCTTTGCATGCAGTTCAAGATTCAAACACTTACTGAAATCTATGGCCAGCCAAAAGTGTGGCGTGACTGCCTGCAAGCACTGGGTTCCGCCGATCTGCGTGTGTTGGTGCAGGGATGTGAGCCTGAGAAGAAGGAATGGGTCTTTGTCGGCTGTGGAACCAGTTTCTATCTCGCCCAGGCGGCTGCCGCGAGTGTGACCTCGCTGCTTCGCGCTCCGGCCCGGGCGATGCCGGCCTCTGAGATTCTGCTTTTTCCAGCGCTGGCGTTGCCGCAGGATGCCTCCCGTTACTTCCCCATTCTGATCTCACGCTCGGGTCATACCTCTGAAGTATTGCAGGTTGCTGCTCTGTTACAGAGCAAAGCTGTCGATTTTCTTGCTGTAACCTGCGACGGTCGCGAGCTGGAACAGATGACACCGCGCGTGCTGAAGTTTCCGGTCGTGGAAGAGAGCACGGTGATGACGGCATCGTTCACCTCCATGGTGCTTGGCCTGCAATATCTGGCAGCGGTCCTGGCAGGGGACGAAGCTTTTCTCTTTGCTCTGCGTGCGCTGCCCGATCATCTTGAGCGCCTTCTGGAAGTCTATGGACCGCAGGTGGAGGCCTTCGCCAAGGCTCCGGTCGATGACTTTGCTTTCCTGGGGCAGGGGGCGCTGTACGCCATCGCACAGGAGACCGCGTTGAAGGTGATGGAGTCCTCGTCAAGCTATGCTCAGTTCTTCCACACGCTCGAATTCCGCCACGGACCGAAGTCCATCGTCGGACCCGATACGGTTGTCGGCGCGCTGCTCTCTGAGTCAGCCTTCGACGCCGAGGTCGCCGTGCTTCGTGAGATGAAGGAGCTTGGCAGCCGCACGCTGGCGATTGCAAACATGGCCACGCCTGAGCTGCGGCAGTTTGCCGATCTGGTCATCGAACTTGACCTGCCAGTGCCCGAGTTGGCACGCATTATTGTGTATGTGGTGTGGGGACAATTGCTGGGTAGCTACCGCGGTCTGGAAAAAGGCCTCGACCCCGATAACCCGCGCAATCTCAGCCGTGTCGTGACGATTTGAAGATGCCTGCGCTCGACCTTGTCGTTCTCGGTGAAACCAACCTCGACCTGATTCTGTACGGTCTCGAGGAGGAGTTGCCCTTCGAGCGGGAGGTGCTGGCAAAAGACTTCCGCATGACACTCGGTGGCTCGTCCTCCATCCTGGCGCATAACCTCGCCACGCTGGGCTGCCGGGTGGGCTTTATCACCAAGGTGGGAGGCGACCCTCTGGGCGCCATCGCACTGGAGCGGTTGCACGAAGCCGGTGTCGACCTGCCGCGCGATGTGGTGCAAGCGCAGTCGCAGACCGGGGTGACGATTCTGCTGCATCATGGCTCGAGACGTCGCATCCTCACGTACCCCGGAATGATGGCGGAGCTTACGATTGCAGAGATTGATCGGGAGTATCTTCGCCAGGCGAAGCACCTGCACATCTCCTCTCTGTTTTTGCAGCGCGGTTTACATGCCGAACTGCCTGAGCTTTGCCGCGAGCTGCGCGCTGAAGGATGTACGGTCTCTCTCGACACCAACGACGACCCGGATGATCAATGGGGCAGCATTCTGGACCGCATGCTCGATTCCATCGATCTTCTATTGCCAAACGATGATGAGGCTCGCCGCATGACCCGTTGCGATGATCTGGACGAGGCGATCAGCCGTCTCGCGAGGCGCGTGCCTGTGGTTGCCGTCAAGCAGGGACGATCAGGTGCGGTGGTGCGGCAGGGAGATCGTCTCTGGCACGTTCCCGCGATTCCCGTGGCAGCGGTGGATACGATCGGTGCGGGGGACAGCTTCAATGCAGGTTTTCTGAAAGGCTTTCTCGCAGTGGAACCGTTGCCGATCTGTGCGGCCATGGGCAATGTCGCGGCAGCGCTTTCAACGCAGCGTCCCGGCGGAACTGAGGCCTTTCGCGATGCGGAGTTTCGGAAGGCATTTCTGGCGCAGCATATTCCCGGAGCCTGAAAAGCGGCATATCACGGAGCCTGAAAAGCGGCATATCACGGAGCGTGAGAAATCGGAGGAAGCATGGCAGGTAGCGACAAGTTCGTCGATATAGTGAGTGCGGTGGCGCGTGTCGATCTTCCACTGGGCGAGTTTCAGCCGCGGTCGTCCTTGGTCACGCCCGTGCGGACGCCGTTGAAGCCGAAGTTTCCAGTCATCGATTATCACAACCATCTCGACTCCATGGAGCCTGCCGAGGTATTGCGCATCATGGATGCCTGCGGCGTCGAACGCATCGTCAACATCACCATGCAGGTGGGCGATCGTGCGATCGCTATGCTCGACAAGTTTCATCAGGCAGCTCCGGATCGCTTTGCAAGCATAGGGTGGATGGATTGGCACGGTGTCGAACGCGACGACTTTGCCCAGGTGACCATCGCTCGTCTTCATCGCCTGGTGGAGCACGGAGCGATCGGTATCAAGTTCTGGAAGGACCTTGGCCTTTCCGTGCGTGACCGCGAAGGCAAGCTGCTGCGGATCGACGATGAGCGTCTGATTCCCATCTTCGAGGAGTGCGGAAAGCTTCGCCTGCCGGTCATGTTCCACACCGCTGACCCGAGTGCGTTCTTCGATCCCATTGACGCGAAGAACGAGCGTTATGAAGAGCTCGCCGCTCATCCTGACTGGGGTTTCAGCAATTCACTGTTCAGCAAGCGGGAGTTGCTCGAACAGCGGAACCGTGTGATTGCGCGTCACCCTTCGATGACCTTTGTGGGAGCCCACTGTGCTGAGTCAGGCGAGGATCTGGCCTATCTCGCAGAGCAGATGGAGGCGCTGCCGAACCTGATGATCGACATCAGCGCCCGCACGCCGGAGCTGGGCCGGCAGCCCTACACCGCTCGCAGGTTTTTCCTGAAGTATGCCGATCGCATTCTGTTCGGCACCGATCTGC
This sequence comes from Terriglobus sp. 2YAB30_2, assembly GCF_052114765.1. Classification (NCBI taxonomy): domain Bacteria; kingdom Pseudomonadati; phylum Acidobacteriota; class Terriglobia; order Terriglobales; family Acidobacteriaceae; genus Terriglobus; species Terriglobus sp. 2YAB30_2. Next base: position 89,049 of record NZ_JBFRFJ010000003.1, on the reverse strand, counting down.
TTCCGGAGATCGAGATGTACCGGCTGTACTATCGCTTCCTGGAAACCGATGACGAGTACTTCGAGTATCCCTCGCATGCGTCGCGGCAGGGACGGTGGAACATCTACGGGCTCTACCTGCCGGACGATGTGCTCAAGAAGGTCTATCGCGACAACGCCCTCAAGCTGTTTCCGCAATAGGCGATTCGAGTATTTTCCCTGTAGGTGTAGTGTAGGGATTCGGTATCTATGGGCGTTTTCCGCAATGAAAACGCCGCTGCACACCGCTTCCGGGATACCCAGCAACAGGGAAAATGCTTTCGCCTAGGCGATGATCACTTCAATGCCTGATGCTTTCAGTGCTTCCACATCTTCGTCACGGATCTGATCGTCCGTAATCACGGCATGGATCGCTGTCGGAGGAACGATCAGCGCCAGGCTGCGGTGGCCGAACTTGGTGGAGTCGCAGACCGCGACCACACGCGTGGCGCATTTGACCATGGCGCGGTTCACACGCGACTCAAGCATATTGGGTGTCATGACGCCGATGGTCGTGTCGAAGCCGTCGACGCCGAGGAAAAGAATGTCAGCGTGAACCTCGCGGAACATATCTTCTGCCTGCGGGCCTACCAGAGAGAAGGAGTTCTTCCGCAGTGTGCCCCCGGTGATGATGACCTCGAAGTCCGTCCCGGAGAGTTCGGCGGCGATGTTGACCGCGTTGGTGATCACCGTTAAGTGCGAGAACCGCTTCAGCTCCTGCGCAATGGCGCTGGTTGTGGTGCCCGAGTCCAGAAGGACACACGTGCCTTCTTCCACAAGCGCGGCAGCCGCTTTGGCGATCCGCTGCTTTTCCTTGAACTGCTTTTTTTCTTTCTCGCGGAAAGAGAGATCCTGCAGGATGCTTCCCTGCGGAGGAATGGCGCCGCCGTGGGTGCGGCGCACCATGCCCTTGGATTCCAGGTAGTCCAGATCTTTGCGGATCGTAATTCGCGAGATGCCCAGAGTGTCAGAAAGCTCCGAGACCAGGACCCGTCCCTCTTGCTGCATCTTGCTGAGGATGTGATGACGGCGCTCATCGATGAGCATTTCATTTCCGTCGGGAGTGGTAGGCCGCATTCTTTTCTTCTCGGGCGATGGATCTTATTCAACTCCCAATTATGAGGCGAAACCTTTGTTTTGGCATGCAATTACATCGGGTGACCGCAACCTTGATCTGCGTTTCTGGTCTTGTCGCTCACGCCATGGGATATCGGATGCAAATTATTTTGCGGGCTATGTGCAGCCGAACAGCCCGTAAAACCGCATAAAACTGCACAAAAGTCCGCGTCTTTCAGACCTTTCCCCTCATCTATTGGGAAGACTTATATGCCCTGTTCGCGACAATTGCTCGTCTTGTTCTTCTGTTTCGCTGCGGTAATCGCACGCGCACAGCAAATGATTGCCGTTCCAGAAGGCCCGGCGCCCCAGCCCGGCTCCATTGCCGGTGTGGTTATGGATACCGACGGCGCAGCCATTCCGGGAGCGAAGATTACCGTTGTTCGCAACGGATCGACGGTTGATGGCGTTTCTGCGGTTTCAGGAGGGGACGGTGTCTTTTTGCTACCGCGTGTGCCCTCGGGGACTGCGGTGACGTTCAACGTGTCGGTCAATGGATTTGCTTCCTGGACATCGAATTCTGTGACGCTGACGCCGGGGCAGTATATGGAACTGCCGGAGATCAAGCTTGCGATCGCGACGCTCGATACCGAGGTGACTGCGATCTTTCCGGAAGAGCTGGCGAAGGAGCAGGTCAAGGAAGAAGAGAAGCAGCGCGTACTGGGTGTGATCCCGAACTTCTACGTGGTCTATGACCACAATGCGGTTCCGATGACGAGTGCGCTGAAATTCCGCCTGGCTCTGAAGGCTTCTACCGACGTTGTTACCTTTGCCGGAGTTGGGTTTATCTCGGGCATCTATCAGGCTGCGGACCGCCCTGATTTTCGCCAGGGCGCCGAGGGATACGGTCAACGATATGGCGCCATTTATGCCGACGGCGTGAGCGACATCCTTATTGGCGGCGCTGTTCTGCCGTCGCTCCTCCATCAGGATCCGCGCTACTTCTACCAGGGGACAGGCACAAGGAAGTCTCGCGCACTGCATGCGCTCTCCAGTCCATTTATCTGCAAGGGCGATAACGGGAAGTGGCAGTTCAACTACTCGTCTATCGGAGGCGACCTCGCCTCGGGTGCGCTTTCAAACCTCTACTATCCGGAATCCAATCGCGGTCCCAGTCTTGTCTTCAACACAGCGCTGACGGCCGCAGGAGGGCGCATGCTCAACGCTCTCGCCCAGGAGTTCATCCTGAAGAAGCTCACCTCGGGGAATCACGAGAAGAACTAAGTCGCATCGTTTCGCATCGCCACGACGGCGAAGACATCCAATGGATAACTCCGCAAAAAGGATGAGGAACGATGGACGAGCTCTTTATAAAGGTTGTCGTAGCTTCGTGGAAACAGGCGGTCAGCCGTGTGGACCAACGCTTTGCGCCACTTGACGACGAACAGCTTCAGAAGCAGGTTGCCCCGGACAGAAACCGTCTTTTTTATCTGCTCGGCCATCTCACGGCCGTTCATGACCGCATGCTGCCGCTCCTTGGCGTTGGGGAGAGACTTTACCCGGCGCTCGATGAGGTCTACATCACCAACCCCGATCGTTCGCTTGCCGATCCGCTCCCTGCGGCGGACCTGAAAAAGGCGTGGGGACAGGTGAACACTGCGTTGATCTCCGCGGTCGAGAAGTTTTCGGCTGACGACTGGTTGAAGAAGCACAGCGCAGTCACCGACGAAGACTTCGCCAAAGAACCAACACGGAACCGGCTTGCCGTTTTTCTCAGCCGCACCAACCACGTAGCGTTTCATGCGGGGCAAGTAGTACTGGTGAAGTAGAGCTTTCGGAGAGTTTCTTGATGTGGCGTAAATGACATCAATGATGTCGTTTACGCCTTTCCCGCGTCTGGAGCGGTGAGTAAGCTAACGGATAGCTTTCCGAAATTGTAAGCAGAAATGACAAGAGCCTCCGGTGCGTGGACCGGAGGCTCTTGCAAACGTAAATGATGTTACTGCTTCAACGTTCGCGTGATTGTCGATTGGTTGCGGGGGCAGGATTTGAACCTGCGACCTTTGGGTTATGAGCCCAACGAGCTACCGGGCTGCTCCACCCCGCATTCATATGATGCCATCTGAGGGCCATCAGGTCAACTCGTCCCCTGTTTTTGGAGTTATCGCAGAACGGCATTAACCTGCTATGTCTCCAACATCTTCTTTGAGATAGGAAGCATCTATGTCCATCGAACGGGAGTTTTGACTCCAGTTTCGAATGAGAAGCTTTTGAATAAGGTTTGTGGGCATGCGGGCGGATAAGGTAATCACGGTTCTGGCTCTGGCTTTTCTATGCGGTGCGGTGGGTCACGCGGAGTCACGACGCCATCTGGTGCCCCCATCGGAGGCGGAACGTGCGGCCCTTGAGAAGAGGCTTGATCCGGCCCTTATGCCGGCGGGCGCCAACCACAGGAACATCGACCCCAAACAGATATTCAAACTTGTTGGGCCGCACGACACAGAAGAACTGACCATCGCTGCGGTCGACTTTGATGTGCCCAACCCGAACGCCGGGGTATCGCGGCATACCTGCGGTATCTACGTTGTACCTGCACAGGGGCCTGCGTATTTTCTCGATGGCAGCCTGGATGAAGCACTTCCGGTCCAGTGCCGGAGAGTCGTATCGATACGCCTGCCACGCAAGGGCGCGGAGTCCGCTGAAATTATGTTTGTCGGCGAAGCCTCACTGGCCTCTCATTCGTGGCGTCAGGAGTATTTCCTGCGTCGTGGTGAGGACGGGACCTACAAACTGACAGCCGACTACAAAGATGCCTCCCAGAAACAGTAGGCAATGGCCGAAACGATAGGATTTCGGCCCATGCACTCGCCAGGTACCAGAACTTTCCCCCGGAATTTGCGTCTGAACAAGCAGGGTCAGTGTCGGTGATTCTTGGGCACTGACGGGGGATAGGGAAGCATATGTATTGGAAGACTTTTACTCACGCAGTCCTCGCCGCTGCTCTGGTTGCGAGCGCATCTGCCCAGGCGAAGAAGAGCACTGTCCCTGACGCGCAGATCCAGGCAGACGTGCTCAAACGGCTTGCCGCCGACGCCTCGCTGCAGAATCAGGACATCCAGGCATCGGTTGCCTTCGGGACGGTTACGCTCACGGGCACGGTGACCGACGACAATGCCCGTCACGCCGCCGAACAGGCCGCGGCACAGACCAACGGCGTCACCAAGGTTGTGGATGAACTCGCCCTCGGAGCGGCTCCGGCCAACCCTGCCGCAGCTCCGAGCGCAGAAGATGCCGGCGCGGCGGCCATTGCCGAAGCGCGGAACGAGCCAGGTCAAGCCCAGCCGCAGCAGTATCCCCCCGTTACTGCTGACCAGCAGGCCCAGAACCCAACGGCTCAGTCCATGGACCCTCAGTATGCCCCTCAAGCCGCCCCCCCGGCCCAGCCAGATCAGCAAGCTCAGCCGGATCAGCAGGCGCAACAGCAGCCCCAATATCCGCAGGCACAGCCGGGATATCCCCCTTCCCGGGCACCGTACCAGCGCCGTGTCTACGGACCGTATCCGTACCCCAGTGCTCCGCCACAGCAGGCGCAGGGTAACTATTCTTACCCACAGCAACAGCAGCCTTACCAGGGCGGAGGCCAGCAGGCTGGCCGCATGGTTACCGTGCCTGCCGGAACCGTTCTCTCGGTCCGTATCAACCAGCCGCTCGACAGCCACAACGCGCAGGCGGGCATAAGCTTTGACGGAACGGTCGTCGCGGACATCATCGCCGATGGGGCGATCGCGATCCCGCGCGGCGCTACCGTCCATGGCCAGGTTGCCAATGTGTCGAACGCCGGAGCCCTCAAGGGCCGCGGCTCGGTCTCGTTGCTGCTCACCGGAGTCTCGCTCGGCGGACAAGAGTTTGCTCTCACCTCCGAGCCCTGGACGCGCAACGGCGGCGATAAGGCCGTCACCAGCGTGGACAGCACCCTTGGCGGCGCCGCTATCGGCGCGATCATCGGTGGCGTTGCCGGTGGCGGAGCCGGTGCCGCTATCGGAGCCGGCGTCGGTGGCGGTGTTGGCCTGGGAGCGGCAGCCGCATCCCCCAGCGGAAACGTCTGGGTACCCGGCGAGGCCGTCCTGCGCTTCCGTGTCTCGCAGCCGGTCACTGTCGCGACAGTCGACCAGCAGGAGCTCAACCGGCTGGCCTACGGAGCTGGACCCGCCGGCGGGCCTCCGACAATGGGGCCGCGTCCGTACCCGTATCCCTATCCGTACGCCTATCCTTACGGCGCGGTGGTCGTTGGCGGACCTGGACCGTACTACTACGGTGGCGGCTATTACCGTCCGTACTATCGTCCGTATTATCGCGGTTACTACCGCTACTAAGGCCTAAGATGTCCTCCCCTGATTCACCATGGCAGAAGGCCCGGCACTATGTCGGGCCTTCTGCTTTGTTGGAACGAATAGAGAGCATGCAGCGTATGAAACAATGGAATTCTTCCATGGGAGTGTAACCATGTACTGTTCTCGTTGCGGAAAGCAAGTAAGCGCCGGGGCCAGCTTTTGTTCTGCCTGCGGTGCGTCTGTTGCCTCGTTCGGTGATGTTGCGGTGGCCGCGAACCCGTCCGTCAACTTTGACGGCATCACACGACCGCGCTCCGGCCGTGTTGTCGCCGGTGTCTGCCTTGGCATCGCCCGGCGCTATGCTTGGGATGTCAGCATGGTCCGCGTGGCCTGGCTGCTCGCCGTCGTCCTCTTCGGCACCGGCGTTGTGGCGTACATCATCCTGTGGATAGCGATTCCAGAAGAAAGTTACGTGCTGCCCGCAGGGCCGCCGACGAGAGTTCCGTGAACGAAGTGAAGGCCAAGGTAAACGCTGTCTCCCCGAAGTCGACCAACACACAATCCACGAATCAAGCCCGTCCCTTTACCTACCAGGGGCGTTCGCTCGCATGCAGCGGCGTCGCCCTGGACGGTCTCGCCCAGAAGTTTGGGACGCCGCTCTATGTTTATTCCGGCGACCAGATCCTGGAGCGTCGCAATCTCTTCGCCCGTGAGTTTGCCGGCGTCGAGCACACGGTCTGCTATGCGGTGAAGGCGAACTCGTCGCTCGCGATTCTCAAGCTGCTGGCACAGTCCGGCACGGGCTTCGATATCGTCTCCGGCGGAGAGCTGGAGCGCGTTCTGCGCGTCTCGAAGGATGCCGCCAAGCGCGTTGTCTTCTCCGGTGTAGGCAAACAGGCCGCCGAGATGGATCTTGCTCTCAAGGCCGGCATCCTGATGTTCAACGTCGAGAGCGAGGCCGAGCTTGAGCTGCTGGCAGAACGAGCCGCGAAGCTGAAGAAGAAGGCGCGTATCGCTCTGCGCGTGAATCCGGATGTTTTTGCAGAGACGCATCCCTACATCTCCACCGGTCTGCGCGAGCACAAGTTCGGTATCGACATTCGCATCGCCCGCAAGGTTTACCGCCGCGCAGCAAAGAAGCAGTGGCTCGATCCCGTGGGCGTGTCTGTTCACATCGGGTCGCAGATCCGCTCGACAGAGCCCTTTGGCTCAGCCCTCGCCCGGGTCGTGGACCTGGTGAAGCAACTCCGCAAGGACGGTCTCAGTATCCGTTATGTCGATGCGGGCGGCGGCCTCGGTATTGAGTACGGTACCGGCAACTTCGACCCCGCGGCTAAGGTGCACGAATACGCCAATGCACTGAAGAAGGCTATGGGTGGCCTGGATGTGCATCTGCTGCTCGAACCCGGCCGCTTCTTCGTCGCTCAGGCGGGAACACTGCTTTCACGCGTGCTCTACACCAAGGTCAACGGCACCAAGACCTTTGTGATTACCGACGCCGCGATGAATGATCTAATCCGCCCGGCACTCTACCAGGCACATCACGAGATCCTGCCGGTGAAACAGTCGAGTTCGAAGAAGACCATTGTTGCCGACGTCGTTGGCCCGGTCTGTGAGTCGGGAGACTTCTTCGCCCGTGATCGCGAGCTGCCCCCGGTCAAATCAGGAGATCTGGTTGCACTGCTCGATGCGGGAGCGTATGGCATGTCACTGGCCTCGAACTACAACACTCGCTCCCGCGTCGCCGAGGTGCTGGTCCGTAACGGTAAAGCGAAGCGGATCCGCCGCCGCGAGACGGTTGAGGAGATGCTGGCGCAGGAATTGCTCTAGACATCTGGACAATGTTCAAAAACAACGGTCCGAACGTAGTTCGGGCCGTTGTTTTGATTTGTCATCCCTTAGGGATCTGCTTTTTAGGGGGATCGCTCCCACCAACTGAATCCGATGTTCCACACTACGGTGCTTCGTTCGCTGGCGCCGAGGTTTCGGCGGGTCGTAACACGCCCGAACGCTTCAGCAGGTAATACAGCGGAACACCGCAGGCGATAATCACCGCGCCGATGCCCGAGTTCCGTGGCTGATCGACGATTGAAAACACCAGCAGCACAATCGCGCACAGCACAAAGATCGCCGGTACTACTGGGTAGCCGGTTACAGAGTAGGGCCGTGGAGCGTCCGGCTCCCGCTTGCGGAAGACGAAGACCGAAGCCGTCACCGCCGCGTAGAACAGCCACTCCGAAAAGATAGCCAGCGAGAACAATCCCTGGAAGGTATTGATCAGCAGCAGAAGAATGCTGCACAACACTGCCTGCAAAATCAGCGCGGCCGCTGGTGTTTTGAATCGAGGATGCACCCATGCCAGCCAGCGGAAGAACAGCCCGTCGCGTGCTGCCGCGAACGGGATACGTGCGCCGGTCAGCGACGATCCGATAAAGGTGCTTCCGTAGCCCACGGCCAGCACGGCAGAGAAGATCGTCGCTGCGATCGGTGGAGCGCTGGTGAGTATCGCGGCTACCGCGGGACGATCGGCATGGGCAATTGCCATTGCCGGGAGCACGAACTGGATTGCCGCGTTGGTCAGCATGTACAGCACGCCGACGACGGAGACTCCGGCGATGAGGGCGATGGGCAGCGACCGGCTCGGGTTCTTGATCTCGCCCGCGGTGTGCGTGACATCGGACCATCCGTCATACGCCCACAGCGCTGCGATCAACGCCACCATAAATCCGGAGAAGCCGCCGCGCGCGCCGCTGAACGAAGTATGGAAGTTGACAACACTGCCGTGTCCGCCAAAGAGGCAGATCCCGACGACGCCGAGCACCAGAAAGATCTTCATGATGAGCAGCAGCCGCTGTGTGTTTCCGGCTCTGCGCGTGCCCAGGATGTTCAAACCGGTAATCAGCCAGGTGAAGGCAATCGCGGCAAGCTGCCCCCAAACTACATGCGGAAAGACGGGCTGGGTGAAGAAATGAAAGGCGGCGAAGTTACCCAGCACACGTACCACGCCGCTCGCAATCGATGCAATCGACGAGGGCTTTGCAATCGTCACCTGCGTCCACATGAAGACGAAGCCGGTCAGGTCACCGTAGGCCTCGCGCAGATAGGCGTACTCGCCGCCGTAACGCGGGCGGGTCGCGGAGATCTCCGCGTAGGTCATCGCTCCGAAGAGGGAAAGGATGCCACCGACGATCCACACGGCGTAGACCATCGCGGAGGAGCCCACGGCCCGCATCATCTCCGACGGTACAAGAAAGATTCCCGAGCCGATGATGATGCCGATCACCAGCGCCGTGGCATGCGATGCTTCAAGTACACGAGGCAGTTCGGCGTGGACGGCTGGCGGTGCGGTCTGCGATGGCATGGGTTGAAGTGAGGGTAGCACGCCCTGCCTGAGGTCATCGGACTACCTCCGTTCTCACTCAGGCTTAATGGGCACTTAAGGCCTTTCTCTTTCAATGGTGAGATGGGCCAAGCCGGCAATTTAATAGGTGACGCGCCCGCGGTTTTCTGCGTCTGATGAGGAAGTGATGAGCAAGACTGGTTCCATATCCCGGCGATCGTTTTTGAAGCAGACGGTGGCCTTCTCCGCCTTGGCGGCGATTCAGCCGCGCGCTGTCTTTGGACAGCTTCCGTCACCCGCTCCGGATCGCGATGCCGCCCATATGCTGATGCTCGGAGATTGGGGCACCGACAAGTATCTCGAACAGCAGGTGGCCACGGCCAACGGAATGAAGAGCTACGTCGACGTTCGTCAGATTCACCCGGAGAGCCTCTTTATGCTGGGCGATAACTGGTACGGCACGCTCAGTGATGACTCCCCCCGCTGGCAGAGCCAGTTTGAGCAGATGTATCCGAAGTCGCATTTTCCAGGGCCGGCCTATGCCGTGTTGGGCAACCACGACTACGAGTACAAGATCGGCAACAAGGTTGAGATGCAGCTCGGCTACGCTAAGAACCACCAGGGGACCCGCTGGTACATGCCGTCGCGTTGGTACACCTTTACCTGGCCACAGGCGAAGCCGATCGTGACCTTTATCTGCCTGGACTCGAACCTGCCGGGAACGAAGAGTGATCCATGGCCCTGGTCCTTCACGATGAAGCGCGAGCACCGGGACGAGCAGGAGGAGTGGTTCAAGCAGGAACTCGCCAAGCCGCGCACCACGCCCTTCGTCGCCGTCGTCGCACATCATCCACTTTTCAGCAATGGCATCCATAAGGACAACCATCTGCTGATCAAGCGCTGGGATGACCTGCTACGTGGCGCTAAGGTGGATTTCTATCTCACCGGCCACGACCACGACCTGCAACACCTGGAGTTTGCCGGGCATCCAACGTCGTTTGTCATTTCGGGAGGCGGCGGAGCGGAGCTCGTTGACTGGACGACCGATCCGAAGAAGCGTGGTCCCTGGGGCAGCAAGGTTCTCGGCTTCACCGACTTTGAAGCGAAGGACGACGCCATTATCGTTCGACTCCTCGACCAGAACGCGAAAGAACTACACAGCTTCCGTCGCCATGTCGGCGGAGCGGTCGAAGTGCTGACCCCGTTTGTAGGATAAAGAGTTGGGATCACTCTCTTTGAGAACGCTGCACGACATTTTATTTGTCATTTGGCAGCGTAGCGGAGAAATCCGCTTCTCTCCATATCCTCTGATCCTCGCTAAAGCCGAAGAACAGCTCGATTCAAATCTATTTGCTGGTGGCCGAGTAGATCAGCTTCCCGCCGAACGTAAACATCGCCGCACCGGCCGTGCGTTCAATGCCGGTCTTAGCGCGCCGATACGCTGCCTGTGCCTTCTGGGTGGAGAGCAGCAGCGACAACCCAATGTAGTATCCGGCTTCGTCTACGAACACGATCGCCAGCACGATGCCGCGCAGCCACAGTGGCCACGAAGGCTGCAGCACCGCCGTAAAGATGCTGGCAAAGAAGACAATGACCTTCGGGTTGGCGAGGTTCAACGTAAGCCCGCGTAGGAAGGCAGCGCCGACCGACATATCGGGAGCCGCCGTGGTGGCGGCGCCGTTAGACGTTTTCGACTTTGCGTGACGCCAGGACTGCACGCCGATGTAGCAGAGGTACATGCCGCCGGCGAACTGCATGATGCGATAGAGCCACTCCGCCTTGGCCAGGATGATCTGCACGCCGAAGACCGCAGCCGCGCCCCATAGAAACGCGGCAAAGCCCAATCCGAAGCCATGTGCAGCGGCGACTGGCCGGCGGTGTTGCATGGAGACGCGCATGGTGGCAACAAAGGCGGGTCCGGGCGAGGCGACGGCGAGCAGATGAACGCCGGCCAGTGCAAGCAGTGCGGCAACATAATGCATGTGTTTCAGTGTACGGAATCAGCTTTCGAGTGCTCGGTAGAAGAGCCGTAACGCAAACAGCAGCAGCGCTGTTCCCGCGACGCGGTCGATGACGGGCTTGGCATGCCGGTAGGTCTGTTGCGCATGGCGTGTGGAGAGCAACAGCGTCAGGCTGCTGTAGTAGATGAACTCATCGGCAAACACCAGAAGGGCTGCCGCGAACCGTATCCACATCGGCCACTCGGGATGCAGCACCGCGGCAAAGACGCTGGCAAAGAAGATCATCACCTTCGGATTTCCCAAGTTGGTCAGCAGACCTCTCCGGAACAAAGCAAACCTGGTGGTGGTTGCGCCAAGTTCCAGCGAGGCACGTTGGTGTGCAGGGAAGTTGGCATGACGCCACGCATTCACCGCCAGCCACATGAGGTAGACGCCGCCAAAGAGTTGCAGCCCGCGAAAGAGTCCAGGCACGGTCATCAAAACACTCTGCAAGCCCAGCACTGCCGCCAGCGCCCAGACGAAGGCAGCGCCGGCCAACCCCAGCGCATGAAACAGAGCGACTCCACGCGAATACTGCGTCGAGGCCCGCAGTGTATTCACAAACGAAGCCCCGGGCGAGGCCATACCGAGAAAATGGATTCCCGCAAACGCGGCAAGCGCAACGATGTAAGACATGGGGACAGCAAGGACGCTACAGAGTTCCACCAACAATTGGCAAGCGCCAGCCAGCTCTTGTTATAAGGCAGGCAAGCACTTCATCTAACCACTGCCGTACCTCTTCAACTTTTAACTTTCAACTTTTAACTGTTTTAGTAGTAGAACTTGAAGCTCGCCCAATCTTCGGTCAGATTCTTCTTCCTGTTCCGGCAGAGGTAGATGTTTCGCCGGTTCTCAAATGGCATCGCGTACGGATGATCCAGATGTCCGACCACGGTGCAGCTCTGGTAGTACTCCAGCATGGCCGGAAGCTTCGCTGCATTGATGGAGAAGACGACCTCTCCGGTAGCACCCTGCGGTCCCCAAAGGAAGTGAGTATTGTGTCCACTGACCACGGGTGGAATCTCACCTGGTTTATTGAGAAAGAGCAGTGAACTTGCCTCGCCGTAGTTGCCGGCGGTTACTACGGCTTTCCGTTGGTCTTCCGGCGGCAATGAGTGGTAGGCGGGGCGGATCTTCGCGGAGAGCTCTTCCCATCCAAAACGGTCTGCATAGAACTGCGGCAGAATTCCGGAACTGTCCGTCTCAGTATTGGTGGAGCTGTCGTAAAGATGCGTCGCCTTCATATAACGCAGCCATGACTCCACCGGGAGTACCGGAATTGCCATTGGCAGCGAGATGATCGCTAACAGCGCAATCAAGCCTGACAGTACGGGGAAGGCAATGGGACGATCCCAGTGGACTGACTTCCGTGTGGCGAAGCGTGTTTCCCATGCCAGACCACCGGCTGCAAAGACGATGGGATAGACCGGCACCAGGTAGTAGTCCTTCGCGTGCAGGGCAAACATCATGGCGTAGGTAAAGACCCAGGTCAGCCCCAGCCAGCGCCACTGCGCCCGGCGCAGCAGAAAGACAACTCCGGGAATCCACACGAGGGCCGCGATAGGGTTGACGTTTTTGAATTGCGCCAGGAAGAAGGCCAGGAAGCCGAGCGAGATGTTCTTCCCGTCCTTGCGTCCATTCTCCAGAAACTCCAGTGTTGGCCAGTGATGAATCGCCTGCCAGATGACGTTCGGACTCGCGATCAGGAGCAGCAGGGCGATGCCCATCGCCGCATGACGCGTGAACAGCAGCTTACGCTGCGGTGTGCACAGCAGCGCCAGTCCTACGGCGATCAGGAAGAACATCATCGAGGGCTTGTTCAATAGCCCCAGCCCTGCCGAGACGCCGAGGACGATCCACGCCCGTTGCGGTGGCCAGAGATCTCGCTGCAGCAGGATCAGCGCCAGCAGGCAGATCATCCAGAACATCGACTCGAAGGAGTTCATCGAGAGAAAACTGTCGAGGCCAAGGTACTGCGGCGCACACAACACACACAGCATCGCCAGGCCCTGCGCCGGCCGGCGTCCGCCGAGCGCCCAGGCAAGCAGACCCGTCAGAAAGACGCGAGCCGCACCCGCCAGGGCGGAGAACATGCGGATCCCAGTCAGGGAGTGCCCGAACAAGAGCTCCGCCAGCCGTGCCTGCACCGCGACAACGGGGCCGTGGTCCACATATCCCCATGCCAGGTGCCGGCCGCACATCAGGTAATAGAACTCATCGCGGAAGTAGCCATAGCCGATCGCCGGCTCCAGCAGATTCGTGCCGACATGAATGGCAAGCTTGATGAGTGCAAAGATCGTAGCAAGCCTGATGGCCTGCCGGAGTGTAGGGTCAGCGGAGCGGACGGTCACGGATGCTGCCATGCGGCAAGGATACGCAAGGAACAGCACTGCGGTTCCTTGCGCGGCATCTAAGATTACGGAATAGGGGATGAATCATGGACTGGACACCTGGCGGCACCAGTGACGATATTGAAGACCGGCGAGGCGACGACTCCGGCGGCGGTGGTGGCGGCGGCTTTGGTTTCGGCGGTATGGGCGGTGGCCTCGGCATCGGTGGCTTCATCCTTCTGCTGATCCTCAGCCTGGTTACGGGCCGGAACTTCCTTGGCGGCTTCTTTGGCGCCGGTCATGCTCCCTCGCAGCCTGCAGAGCGCCGCAGTGCAGGTCCCGTCGAGGAGACCCAGGGGGAGAAGCACAGTGTGCAGCTCATCAGTTGGACCCTGGACGACGCGCAGAAGACCTGGGAGCAGATCTTCCAGCAGAACGGCAAGACCTATCGTCATGCCAAGCTTGTCCTCTTCCGCGATGCCACCTACTCCGGCTGCGGTACGGCGCAGGCAGCCACTGGCCCCTTTTACTGCCCGGTCGATCAGAAGGTCTATATCGATCTCAGCTTCTGGGAGGAGCTCCAGCGCTTCGGCGGCGGTACGAGCGAGTTCGCACAGGCCTACGTTGTTACGCACGAGATCGGCCACCATGTACAGCGCCTGCTCGGGATTGAGAGCAATGTGCAACGCCTGATGTATGCGCGCCCGGCGCAGCGCAGCCAGCTCTCCGTCGCTCTGGAGCTACAGGCAGACTGCTTTGCCGGTGTGTGGGCGCACTCCGCTGAGCAGCGCGGTCATGTCCACACCAGTGACATTGCAGAGGGCATGAAGGCTGCGGCGGCAGTCGGCGACGATCATCTTCAGAAGATGGCCGGACGGGCCGTCAGTCCTGAACGCTTCACGCACGGCTCTTCCGAGCAGCGGCAGCAGTGGCTGGAGCGTGGTCTGCAGGACGGCACCATCGGCGCCTGCAATACCTTCAAGAATCTCAGCGACGCGGACAACCAGGACTAGAGCATTTTCCCTGTTACTGGGTATCCCGGAAGAGGGGGTGCCGTGGCGTTTTTATTACGGAAAACGCCCATAGATGTGGAAGCCCTACACTACGGCTACAGGGAAAATGCACTACTGACACGCTGCTGTCGTAGCATGGCCGCATGCACGCACTCCGGAAGCTTGCTCTTCTCTTCTGTCTCGGCTCCGTTGCGCTTCAGGCGCAAAAGCCGTCGCGCCCGTATGATCAGCTCTTCGTCTTCGGTGACAGTTACTCCGATACCGGAGCCGGATACATTGACGGCAATGGCCCCACGGCAGTCTGGTACATGGCCAAAAATCTCGGTATTGACCTGGTCATACCGCTGAAGTCGTGGGCTGGGGCGAGCGTGAACTTCGCCGTCAGCGGCGCTCGCACCGATGGTGGACTCGGGCGCATTGATAAACACGGCGAGATCCTAGGCTATGGCATGCAACTTCAAGTAGGGCAATTCCGCGAGTTGATGCAGGCGGGTCTCGTCACCTTCGATCCCAAGCGGACAATGTTCTTCTTCGCCGGTGGATTGAATGACAGGACCTTGCCCATCGAGACCAGCGCCCAGGACATTGAGGACGAGATCGAGGCGCTCTATGGTCTGGGCGCACGCCGCTTCATGGTGGCCATTCTTCCGGAGAAGATTCCGCAGTTTGCGCAGCAGGGAATCCGCGTCAACCCGGCACTGCGCGGTATTCCGGAAGAGATGAAGCACCGGCACGCTGACATCGAGATTGCCACCAGCAACTGGGGTGCATTCCTTGATGAGGTGATTACAAACCCTGCGAAGTACGGTATTACGAATACGACGGACCGCTGTGCCGGCCGCGTGCTCCGCAACGAAGATCCCACACCCTGTGCCACGCCGGAGAAGTACTTCTTCTACCACGAAGGGCATCCCTCAACGCGAGCTCACGAGGTAGCGGGAGGCATGTTGGCGGACGAGGCGAAGAAGATTTCAGCTCGCTAACACGCTAAGCCGGACGTTGGCGTGCGAATCGGTGTGGCAACTCACTGGATGCCCCATTCACCGGGGTCCCCAACGAACTTGTTCGTTGGGGTGGTCACGCGTAGCGTGAGTGGGACATTCGAGCGAAGCTCGAATCCGCCTTGTCCCTGAAAATCCCATCCCCTGAAAATCCCATCCCCTGAAAATCCCATCCATTGCTACGCAATGGATGGGGCACCCATTGAATGGGCTATCTAAGCGATACGCAGCCGGGGATCGTCCGGAAGAAACGGTCGCGTCGGTTCGTAGTATCTACGCTTCGCCGGAACCGAGACGAACTCACACTCCGGATAACGCAGCGCCGTCAACCTGCCGCCGAAGACACACCCGGTGTCGATGTTGATGGTGTTGTTCAGGATCACAGGGCTCTCCACCGGAGTATGCCCGAACACGATCAACGGGTTCCCTTGGTACTCCGCCGCCCACGGATAACGGATCTCGCCCCACTGATCGCGGACTCCAGTCTTCTCTCCATGAATTGCGAGCTCCCGAGCCTGGATGGTGGCGGCGCGATGCATGGACTCCTTCAGGCCGGCGTGAGCGACCAGAAGCCTGGCATGGTCGAAGATCAGATGCCCCGGCAGCCGCTTGATGAAGATCGCCATCTGCTTGGCGAATTCTGGAGACTGCCGTCCGAATTGTTCCAGAGAGTCAGCAAGTCCGAAGGTCAGGGGCAAGGTCTTGCCGGACAGAGCCGTCGCAAGCCGCACATCATGGTTTCCGGCGACAGAGAAAGCCTTGCCCTGTGCCATCGCCGCAGATACCAAACGGAAGACCCCTGGGATTCCCGGCCCGCGATCCGCGAGGTCGCCGACAAAGATCAGCCTGCGCTTGTCCGGCGACGTGATGGAGAGATCATCACCCACCTGGTATCCAAGCGTTCCCAGCAATTCCCTTAGCTCATCGATACATCCGTGAACATCGCCCACGATGTCGAAGGGGCCGGAGTTCTCGGAGTGATCCTGAAAGGAGATCGATTCGGCATGAAGCTCAGCGGCGGTACTCACACTCTAAGAATATCGATTTTGGGCGGCTCGGGTATGTGGCCCAGAGAGGCAGTTTTACTGAATTACCCGCAGCGCCGTATCGACAGCTGCTTCGTTCTCAGCCTGGAAGTAGTTCCGGATCTTCTCAGCAGTTGCCGGACTCACCACCGCTGACAAGGCATCCGGCCCCGCCTGCTTGATGCCGCGCAGCGACCCGAAGTGCTCCAGCAGCCGTTGCCGCGTCCGTGGACCAACGCCCGGGATTGCCAGCAGCTCCGAATCGCGGTCACGCATCTCGCGGCGTTTGCGGTGGTAGGTAATTGCGAACCGGTGCGATTCATCGCGGATCTTCTGGATCAGATGCAGTACCGGAGAACGCCTATCCAGCACCACTGGCTCATCCTCCTGGCCGTAGACATAGACGATCTCTTCGCGTTTCGCGATGGAAGCCATCGGCTGGAGCGTGAGTCCGAGTTGTTCCAGTGCGGCATAAGCTGCATGAAGCTGTCCCAGGCCGCCGTCGATCAGTATCAGTGATGGCAGATCTTTCTTCTCTTCCAACAGGCGTGAGTACCGGCGATGCACAATCTCGCGCATGGAGGCGAAGTCGTCGACACCTGTGACGGTTTTCACCTTGAACTTGCGGTAGTCCGACTTCTTCATCGCGCCGTCTTCCCACACCACCATGCTGGCGACCGTCTCCGCTCCCTGAATGTGGGAGATGTCGAAGCACTCGATACGCCGCGGCGGTTCTTCCAGGCTCAGCGCATCCTGCAACGCTTCGGCGATCGCCTTGTTGGTCGGCTGCAGCGTGCGGAACCGTTGGTCATAGGCCTGTTTGGCGTTCTGGCATACCAGGTCAACCAGGGAACGCTTGTCTCCTCGCTGCGGCGCGGCCAGCTCAATCTTGTGCCCCGTCCGTTCTGAGAGCAGAGAGGCCAGCGCCACGCGATCAGGGAAATCGACCGGGACGTAGATATGTTTGGGCACATACGGCTGATCGAGATACACCTGCTTCAGCAGGGCAGAGAAGAAGGCCGAAGGAGAGAACGCGGGCCGCTCGATCGTTGCCTCCGCTGCTGCTTCTGGAGCCCCTCCGGAGCCGAGAGATGCGATGTCTTCGGTCTCGTCGCTCTCCTCGGGATCTTCCGTTAGAAAGCTGAAGTCGGGCAGGTCTTCCCAGAAGAAGTCGCGTTTATCCACGATCTTGCCCGACCGCATATGGAAGAGGTTGACAGCGAGCATCTCTTTCTCGAAATGGAAGCCGAAGACGTCGGCGTCCTCGTTTTCAGTACTGGCAATGCGCTGCTTCTCCTGCAGCTGCTGCACGGTGATGAGCTGGTCGCGCATCCGTGCGGCAAGCTCGTACTGCTCTGCGACAGCGGCTTCGGCCATGCGCTCTCGCAGACGCCCTTCCAACTCGCTTTCTTTTCCGTCGAGGAAAAGCTGCACATCGCGTACTGCCTCGCGATAGGCCTCCGGGGTTGTGAAGCCTTCTACGCATGGTCCAAGACAGCGCTTGATGTAGTACTGCAGGCAGGCGCGCGAGTGATAGCGGGAGAGATCAACCTTGCACGATGGAATCAGAAAGCTACGATGGATCAGATCTACCAGGCGGTATGCCAGGTTGCCGGGAAAGTACGGCCCGAAGTAAGCTGACCCGTCTTTCTTCAGTCGCCGCGTGACAAAGACCTTCGGATAGCGGTCGCCCAGCGTCAGCTTGATATACGGGTAGGTCTTGTCATCCCGCAGCAGGATGTTGAACCGTGGCTTCCGCTGTTTGATCAGGTTGTTTTCCAGCGCCAGAGCTTCGTGCTCATTTGCTACCTGGATGTAATCGATGTCGACTGCCTCGCGCATCAGGGAGCCGGTCTTGGCATTTGCCTGGCTGGCGGCGAGGAAATAGCTGCGGACACGCGCCCGCAGGTTCTTCGCCTTGCCGACATAGATCACCTCGCCCTCGGCGTTCTTGTAGAGGTAACAGCCAGGTTTGGTCGGCAGTGTCCGGATTTTCGCCAGCAGATCCATCAGTGGGAGCACCCTTACAAGGCGCAAATTATTAGATTACTCCGCTCTTCGGCCTGCCATCGTCGGAAGAGATGGTAGGAAAAATTTTCCCTATTTAAACCCCGGAAATCTCGCAAGTCATTGAAAGTATTTGGAGTTTACATTTGGTGCGTAGCTTGCATCTCATAAGGCGTAACAGATGGCCCTGTTTGCCGGGCCAAACAATAGGAGAGTCACCATGACGAACGATTTCCGCCTTGCACGCAAGAATCTTGGAGCCACGATTGCTACCACGGTGGCCGCGGCTGGCATTCTCTTCCTGACGGTCGGTTGCTCTACAAAGAACTATGTTCGCTCGCAGACTGCTCCTCTCATCCAGAACACGAACGATCTGGATGCGAAGACGGCACAGGACCATCGCACGATTCTTGATACGGATCAGCGCGCTCAGGCCGGCATCGCCCGCGCCCAGGGTGCTGCCGATACGGCTGATCAGCATGCTATGGCTGCCGGAACGGCTGCGGACGCAGCCGGTAAGAGCGCCCAGGAAGCCTACAATCGTGTCGACTCGCTGACCGGCGTTGTCGCCAACCTGGATCACTACACTCCGCTCGCGGATGTGACCGTGACCTTCGGCTTCGACAAGTCCACTCTGACCGCCAGCGACAAGAAGGACCTCGACGCGTTTGCCGCCAAGCTTGACGGCGTCCGTCACTACATTCTTGAGGTCACCGGAGGTACAGACTCCACCGGCGATCCGCAGTACAACTACGAGCTCAGCCAGCGGCGCGCGGATGCGGTCGTAAATTATCTGCAGACCAAGTACAACGTTGCTCCTCATAAGTTCTATCTCATTGGTATCGGTAAGGATCAGGAAGTCGCGTCCAACAAGACGGTCGCCGGTCGCAAGCAGAACCGTCGCGTCGCTGTTCGCCTGATGTCGAACATGAAGGATGGGGCTGACACGTCCGCTCCGAGCGGTACCAAGTAGAGGTTTCCTTCCTCAGTAGTTACTGCAAGTGAAGTACCCCTCCCCCAAGTAGTGAGACCGGCGTGCTGCCAGTCTCACTACTCACCCCAAAAGGCGGCGGAGCCCAGCACCTATGTGGCTCCGCCAGCTTCTTTAAACCGGTTTTTCTCTCGAATATTGTGGTCTTGCCCACTCCCCGAGGGTAGGGCACCCGTTTAGGGAAAGTGTCAGTCCATTGCCACTCGAAACCGTGTGGGTTTCGGTTTCAATGGCCCCTGTACCGTCGACTGGTTTCCATCTCGTAGCTGGGTGTAGTGCGGTGACATGATCTCCACGCCTGCCTCATTGAAGGCATCCTGAATATTCCGGTGGAGCTCGCTGTAGATGCGCGGCATGGTGTCGGCATGCGCCGTAAAGGCGTTTACCTGATAGTGAATATAGAAATCGTCCAGCGCGGTCTGCAGTACGAAGGGCTGTGGATTCGACTCGACCATCTCTGTCTTCAGCGCCGCATCGACCAGAAGCTGGTGCACTGTCTGCCACGGCGTGTCGTAGCCGATCGTGACCGTCGTATAGAGGATCAGGTTTCCGGAGCGCGCCTGTGCCGAGTAGTTGGTGATGTTGCCATCCAGCGCCTTGGTGGAGGGAATCAGCACCTCTTCATTTTTCGGCGTCAGCAGCTTGGTGTAGAGGAACGTCCGCTCCATCACGTCACCGGTGGTTCCCTGGATCTGCACCCGATCCCCAACGCGAAATGGACGCATGTAGGTCAGTACGATGCCGGCGATGACATTACCTACGGTTGAGCTTGAGCCAAACGAGACCATCAGGCCGATGACGACCGACAGGCCCTTCGCGGCCTCCGATCCCGTGCCTGGAATCCGTGGTGCGATCAGGAACAACGCGATCACGATAATCACGGCACGGACGATCTGGCCGGTAGGCAGCGCCACATCGCGGTGCACCCATGGCGAGAGATTGATGGCGCCCTCATCTGCCTTGGTGAAGAGAAAGCGCACCGCCTTCAGAATGAAGCGGGTGAGTATGGCGATCACCAGGATGGTGATGAGGTTTGGTAACGACGCAAGGAAGCCGTAGTAGAGGTCGTGCAGAGGAGTGAGGACCCAGCCGAGCACCAGGTTGACATAACGCTCGGTGGCGGGGAACTGGCTGAAGGTCAGCAGCAGGGCGACGATTACGTTCAGCAGGACGAGCCCGTAGAAAACGGCGACGCTTAGCAGGCTCAGTGCGGACACGATCTGCGACCCGGTCAGAAGCTGCAGACCACGAATATGCAGTGGCGGTACGGTGCGCCGCTTGCTCTGCAGGAGGTCATCCAGACGGGCGCGCCCGCGGCGCAGAAGACGCCAAAGGAGGAATGCGGTTACCAGGATCAGCAACGTGATCGCGGTGCGCTTTAGGTAATCGGGATTCTTCCAGAAAGGGATCTCAGCGAGCAATGCGGGAAGAACGTGCATGGTGTGCGGATCAGGACTTCAGCTTCCTATAAACGACCAGCATGATGGCCGACGCGATGATCACCCACGCCAACTGGTACCAGTAAAAGAAGGGAAAACCCATCAGGTCCGGCGTCATGCGGTTGTACAGGCTCGGAAAGCAGAGCGCCAGGTAGGGCAGAAGCAGCAGCAAAGCCCAGGGCGAAATGCGCGTCTTGGTCGGTGTGGACACGATGGGGTTGATGGTAGCACGACCCCAGGGCGTGCCTGATGGATTTGGATGACATGCTCCTGCCCAGTCTCCGTTCGTTATGCTTAACCCATGGATTCGAACAAGACCCCGGACCTGGCGGCGGCACGGTTCGCTGAGGCGGTGGGTATCATGGCGCAGTTGCGAGCCCCGGATGGCTGTCCCTGGGACCGCGAGCAGACCTTCGACACGATCAAGCGGCACACGCTGGAGGAGACCTACGAGGTCTTCGACGCCATCGAACGACGCTCCTGGCCGGAGCTCAAAGACGAGCTCGGTGATCTTTTGCTGCAGGTGCTTTTCTACGCGCAGATGGCGGAAGAGGCCGGTTACTTCTCAATCGCCGAAGTTGTGGATGGCCTGAACTCCAAGCTCATCCGGCGGCACCCTCACATCTTCGGCGAGGTGACGGCCGACGATGCCGATACTGTCCTCCGCAACTGGGAGGCCATCAAGAAGGAAGAAAAGGCCGGAAAGGCTCGTGAGGGCGGTTTGCTAGGCGAGGTGCCTCGCAGTATGCCGGCTGTCGTCGAAGCGGCCAAGCTGGGCTCGAAGGCTGCCAAGGTCGGCTTCGACTGGCCGGACGTACAGGGGCTTGTCGGCAAGATCGAAGAGGAGTCGCGGGAGCTCGCAGCGGAGGTGGCTGCGGGAGATCGTGCGAAGGTAGAAGAAGAGTTTGGCGACCTGATGTTTACCGCAGTCAACCTTGCGCGGCATTTGAAGGTAGATGCCGAGCAGGCGCTGCGCCTGGCAAATGCAAAGTTCCGTGCGCGATTTGCGGCCATGGAACAGTCCGCGGGAGGCTCCCTGGAGGGCCTCTCGCCAACCCGGCTCGAAGAGCTGTGGGCGGAGGCAAAGAAGGCTTGAGTACGGAGATCGTGATCCGCGAGCTGTCAGAGCTCAGTGAGTTCGACCTGTGTGTCGATCTGCAATTGAAGGTATGGAACTACTCGGAGCAGGACCTGGTCCCGCGCCGCGTTTTCCTCGTCGCGTACCGCATCGGAGGGCAGGTGCTCGGGGCCTATGATGGTGAACGCATGATCGGCTTCGCCATGGGCCTGCCAGGCTTCCGCAACGGACACAGCTATCTTCATTCGCATATGCTGGCCGTTCTGCCCGAGTACCGTAACGGCGGCATCGGCCGCCGTCTCAAACTCGCCCAGCGCGACGGCGCTCTGGCCAAAGGCTTCGATCTGATGGAGTGGACCTACGATCCACTGGAGATCAAAAATGCCTACCTCAACATCACGAAGCTGGGCGCCATTTCCAGACGGTATAAGGCCGACTTCTACGGTTCTTCCACCTCGCCGTTGCAGGGAGGTCTCCCCACTGACCGTCTGTACGCCGAATGGTGGCTCAAGAGCGACCGCGTCAAGACTGTCCTCGCCGGCGGGAAACCTCGAATGGAGATCGAACGCACCGTGGAGGTGCCTGCTGCTATCTATGAGTGGAAGGCAAACGGAGCGGATCGCGATAAGGCAGCCGCCGTGCAGGCCGCGAACCGCGAGGCGCTGCAGGCTGCGTTTGCGCACGGGCTCTCGGTGATCGGCTATGACCGCGATGCGGAGGGGACTGGCAGATTCCTGATGGGCCGCTGGGACGAAGATCAAGTGATTTAGAAGGAAACGAGAGACGAATGAAGATTGATGCCATAGTGTTGCGCGAGATCCAGATGCCTCTGGCTCACCCGTTTGAAACCAGCTTCGGGCTGACTACGATGCGTCGCATCATGCTCGTAGAGCTGCAGGCCGAGGGAGCAACGGCCTGGAGCGAATGCGTCGCCGGAGAGCACCCTTACTTCTCAGACGAGATGATCGATACAGCCTGGATCATCGCGAAGACGGAGCTGGCGCCCCGACTGGTAGGCGTTGAGATCGAAAACGGCGGTAAAGTGCCCGATCTGTTGAAGCAGGTTCGCGGACACCGCATGGCGAAGGCATCTCTGGAAAACGCCGTGTGGGAGCTGGAATCGATTCTGAAGAAGGTTCCTCTGGCCCAGCTGCTTGGCGGCGTGCGCGAGAAGATTCCCTGCGGTGTCTCCATCGGTATTCAGCCCACGCCTGAGAAGCTGATGGAAAAGATCGAGACGGAGCTCGCCGCAGGCTATCAGCGTATCAAGCTCAAATGTAAGCCGGGCTGGGACGTAGAGATCTTCGAGATGGTTCGCAAGCGCTGGCCGGAAATCCTGCTGAGCTGCGATGCGAACTCGGCTTACCGGGTGAAAGATTCCGATCACATCGCCGCATGGGACCGTTTCAACCTGCTCATGATCGAGCAGCCGCTTTGGTACGACGACTTCTACTTCCACTCAAAACTGCAGTCACGCCTGAAGACACGCATCTGCCTGGATGAGTCCATTCGCAACCGGCGCGATGCCCTGGCGGCTATCGACATGGGAAGCTGCGGCATTATCAACATCAAGGTCGGGCGTGTGGGCGGTTTCAGCGAAGCGATTGCAGTCCACAACGTCGCGGCGGAGCGAGGGATTCCGGTGTGGTGCGGCGGTATGCTTGAGACCGGCATTGGCCGCGCACAGAACATCGCATTGTCGTCGCTGGAGAACTTCCGGCTTCCGGGTGATGTAAGCGCCTCCAAGCGTTATTGGGCAGAAGACATCATCGAGCCGGCAGTCGAAGTAAGCAGCACTGGTGAGATCGTAGTGCCGACAACGCCGGGCCGCGGCTTTGAGGTGAAGGCCGACCTCATCCGAAAGCTTACCGTCCGCGAAGAACGAATCACGAAATAGCTAGGACGTATCGACAAATTCGAGATATCCCATGCATCGGGTGCCCCATGTCCGGGGTCCCCAACGAACTTGTTCGTTGGGGTGGTGTCCCTCGGGGACATGGGCCCGGTCTTCACTATCCCGAGTACTCATCCGACCTTTCCTGCATCATCGTCTGAAAGATCAAAATACGGTCTCGCGAAGCGCGATACCCCACCCTTCGCGATAAAACCGCGAAGAATGGGGCAACGAGACTCTACTCCTTCCGAATTTGTCGATACACCCTAGGAACACGCTTTGTAGGCTGGCCTCCCACTCTTGCGGCGGCTCTATGGTCGCAGGGGAGCGGTAAGAAGCACCTTGATGGCGTCCTGCCAGGAGAGTGCTTTGGGCATCGGCGTCACATTTGTTGCCTCAAACAGCGACTTCACCCTGACGGTATGTACCAACACTTCACGCACCGTGATGTCCATGGTGAGCCGGCTGTAGGTCCAGAGCCCGTTGCCAAAATCGCGCTGATCGAGCTCGAGGTTGCCGCCCGCATAGATCTTTGCGATCAGGCCCCATCCGAGGTTGGCATCGCGAAAGATATGGCCCTCCATGCGCATCATGTGATGGCTCTGCGAATCGATCCAGATGCGGCCCTCAAGGGAGCCAAGGGCGGCCTGGGCCATGCCGGACGGATGAAAAGCCGGGTTCGGGTGGAAGTCCAAAACGACTTGCTGCGGCGACCGCCCTGCCAGTTGCGGTTGACCTGGGACGTAGGTCCAGAGCATTGCATCCGGCATGAGTTTGATCAGTTCCGTGGTCAACGAAATATTCGATCGGTCCCGTTTGTGGTGTTTCAAAAAGCCGCTGGGGTCTTCCAGGGTGGCATTGAGACGTGCACACTCAGCCTCGTTCTCTTCCTTGGTGAGGGCACGGCCTTCCTTGCTGACAAGACGTGCGACCGCGCCTTCTTTGGCTTCAATGGTGTCGCGTACCACGTCGCCGCGTTCATCAACGCGGCGTGAAAGATATCGCAGGTATAAGTTGTCGCGGGCGACGACGGGAAGTTCGGTGTTGACGGTGGTGACGACCCAGTCCCGTGGCGCCTGCGAGAGGTCTGCCGTCTGCGCGGAGACCGGCAGTGTGATGGCCGTCAAAAGCGTAAAGAGTAGAGCGCGCACCTTTTGAAGTAGACGCTCAGCTTATCAGGAAAGTTTTGCGGTTTGCCGGATAACCTTTGGTCGGATAGACTTCGGGCAAGTCCCACATGTTTCAAAAGGAGAGATTTCCGGATATGAGCCTTTTGGGTGCCGGTACGCTGATTGGCCGTTCTCTGGTCATTCGCGGCGAAGTCAGCGGAAGCGAAGATCTGTACGTGGATGGATCCATCGAAGGAACGGTTACCCTGTCCGCAGGCCGGTTGACGGTTGGGCCAAACGCCAGGCTCAAGGCGGATGTGCAGGCGCCCGAAGTCGCTGTGATGGGTGAACTTAACGGCAATTTGCGCTCCGAGGGAAAGGTGGAGCTACGCGACAAATCAACCACGAGGGGCGATATTCTTGCCGTCCGTCTGGCGGTGGAAGAGGGCGCCGTCTTACGTGGCCATGTAGACCTGCGTGGACCTGAGGAGAAGGCTGAAGATGCCGCTCCTGTTGTGGAAGAGTCCTCGCTGTTTCAGCATAAGTAACCAGGAGTCGGGATCAGCACTGTGTTGCGAGGTTTCTTTGGCGGAAGCGAACAGGCGAGTGGGCCTCGCGGAGTGGTTGCACGTCATTCCAGCGGCTGGACTCATGTTCTTAAACAGTTAAAAGCGAGCGAGGGATTGCGCGTCCTCGATATCGGCGCGACCTCATCGGGAAACATCAATTTCCTTACCGGTCTTGGACATGGCGTTTATATGGCCGACCTGGCAGAGGAGGCCGCAAAGCCGCATTGGATGTTGCCCGCTACTGAAAGTGAAGGGGCGCGCTTCGATGTGGATCGTTTCATGGCGGAGAACTTCGATTTCGCCGGACGCACCTTCGATATCGTGCTGCTGTGGGATGTTGCGGATTATCTTCCTGAGTCACTGCTAAAAGCGGTGATCGCCCGGCTGCATGAGGTGCTCAATCCCGGTGGGCTGGTCCTGGCGTTTTTCCATACGAAAAAGGAAGACAGCGACACCAGTTTCTACCGGTATCACCTGACCGAAAACGAAATGATCAATATGCAGCGCATAGCCGATCGCAAACTGCTGCAGGTGTGGACCAACCGCCAGGTGGAGCGCATGTTTGAGAGCTACAACTCCTATAAGTTCTTCCTGGCGAAAGATAATCTTCGGGAAGTAGTCATTAGCCGCTAGGGCTGCATCTTATCCCCAGGTAAATTCAGCCCGAATCGCACAACAGCAAATAGAAAAAGGAAGGTTAGGATGAGCAGACTTGGCGGGGTCACGTTGACGTGGCTTGGACACGCAACGCTACATCTGAAGACAGCCGCAGGGACATCCATCCTGATCGACCCATGGATTGACGGAAATCCTGTCTATCCTTCCGATAAAAAGAAATTCGACAAGGTCGATGTCATGCTGTTGACGCACGGACATTCGGATCACACGGGCTCTGCCCTGGATGTGGCGAAACAGCACAATCCCGCAGTGGTCTGCATGGTGGAACTTGGCGATCTACTCGAGGGACAGGGACTGAAAAGCAGGCAGCTCATCGCAATGAATCTTGGAGGAACGGTACACGTCGACGATCTCGAAATCTCGATGGTGGAAGCGCGCCATTCTTCCAGCTATATGATCGACGGCAAGCCAGTCTATGCCGGCCCCCCGGCAGGTCTAATCGTTAAGCCCGCGAATGGGCCGGTGATTTATTTCGCCGGAGACACTTCGCTTTTTGGCGACATGAAACTCATCAAGGCGCTCTATGCCCCTGAGGTTGCCGTTCTGCCGATTGGCGACTTCTACACGATGGGGCCGAAACACGCCGCAATCGCCGCCG
This sequence comes from Terriglobus sp. 2YAB30_2, assembly GCF_052114765.1. Taxonomy (NCBI): domain Bacteria; kingdom Pseudomonadati; phylum Acidobacteriota; class Terriglobia; order Terriglobales; family Acidobacteriaceae; genus Terriglobus; species Terriglobus sp. 2YAB30_2. The sequence goes on along the minus strand of NZ_JBFRFJ010000003.1, from coordinate 62,573 downwards.
AGTGGATTGGCGCGAAAACTGTGATCCCGATTCACTTCGGTACCTTCCCCGTTCTCCGTGGCAGGCCCGATGCTCTGCGTATGGCACTGGAAGGAAAAGGGATTGACGTGTTGGAACTTACGATTGGAGAACCGACGACATAGAAGTCTTACAGAACACGAAAAAAGCCCCGGAGTGGATCGGGGCTTTTTTTATTTACTTGTCGCTTTCCTTGCGGTGTGCGGCCCAGCGGCGCTTCTGAGCGTCGGCGATTCTCTTGCGAGCCTCAGGCGAAAGAACACGCTTGGAACGCTTGCGAGAGACGCTGGTCTTTGCTGCTGCAGCGGTTGTGCCTTTTGGGCGGCCTGGACGACGGCCGCCCACAGCTGCCGCACCCGCGAGCAGAGTGCGCGCCTGCTGGAGTTTGGCGATCTGTGCATCGATTTCGGCGATAATGCGAGAAACTTCCACGAAATTGCCTCCGTTGAATATGTCCGCGGTTGGGGGATCCAGAATAACTCTGAGCGTGCAAGGATCCGCGGATCAATGAAATTCTTCTAAGTAACAAGGATACCCAGCAGATAATATACCTGCAAATTCTTGAAATTGTACCTCAGTTACTTGGTAGTTGTTGCAGGAGTTGGTTTAGGAGCTTGTAAAGACAGCCCCGGGCCGGCCCCTTCCATCGAGTCGTAACGGGCAGGAGAGCCAAGAGCCTGATGGTGCTGTGTATGTTCGATGCATTCCTGCAGGCCATGCACGACTGCATCGCGATCCTTGGAATATTCCGAGGATAGCCGTGTTAACGCATAAGTCACGATGTCGCTGTGATGCAGATGCTGCATATTGGGACTGCGACGGAGATTCAACCAGAGACGATGAACCAGCTGGACGTCTTCCGCAGGAATGGTGGGTGCATGCGGCCCGATATGGAAGCTTTCCGCCTCGCCCTGCTGCGGCACCACGTAGAACGTGAACTGCCGCTTCGGTTCCGGAAGTGCCTCCCACGCCTGGCCGACGTGATAGGCCTGCTCCTGCGCGGTGAGCTTGCTGGAGAGGCCGGAGACTACTGCGGCGGCTTCCAGTGAGGTAGCCGTCTTGACGATCGCCGCAAAGATGTCGCCGGCCGGAACAACAAGCAGCGAGATATGTTTGCCAAAGCCTTCTGCCACGGAGACTGCCTTGGTAAACAGCATCTGCTCATGCTCAGAGAAAAGCTGTTCACTGGCATCGACATACTCCGGACCGCCCACGCCCATCATACGGGCGGCGAGTACGACGACATCCTGCTCATCAGTATCGGTGCGTGCCAGCGCCCACTTTAAGGCGAAGGGATTTGCCGCGTCACGCATAGTGACCAGAACGCAGCCGGGACGGATCTTCAGCTCTTCCGCGCCAATGTCATCGGAGTGCTCGAGTTGGAAGTGCTCCTTCATCTGGCGCTCTGCCAGTGCATGGCGGCGCTTGTTATCCCGCTCTGAGAGCGAAAAGATGATGAAGAAGACGACGGCGAAGATAATGCCGGAGACGGTCGCGATTGACTTGGTAAAGAGGTTTACGATCGCCGTGGTCAGCAAAACACAGAAGACGCTGATCAGGCCCACCGGGATTTCGGTGCGGCCAATATGCAGATTCAGCGGCACCTTCGCGCCGCGTTCGCCACGGAAACGATAGCGCAGCACCAGCATGGCCAGGGCATTGAAGGTGAACGACCAGATCACGCCGAAGGCATACGCCTCGCCAATCAATATGACGTCGCCGCGCGTGACGACAATTACCAGCAGTTGCATGCCGGTAACCAGATTCACAATGCGGTGACTGGTGCCGAACCTCCTGTGCGGTTTGCGGAACCAGTCGGTGAGAACTCCATCTTCAGCGACGCGCATCAGCACGCCGGTGGAGCCGACGATAGCTGTGTTGACTGCTCCACCGAGGATCAGGAAGCCGACGATCACGACAAAGGCGCGGAAGGCCAGCCGTAAAAACTCCGGGCCGGCCATGTACATCGCCATACCGGCAATAAGGTTGTCACGATAGACGGAGACGCGAACCTCATCCGGAATGATCATGACCGCAAGCATCGATCCGATACCTGTGAAGAGCAGGCTGTAGATGGCGATAACCATCGCCGCGCGCTTCAGGTTCTTGAGCTTGGGGTGCTCGATCTCGCGGTTGACCTGTGCCAGCGACTCTTCGCCGGACATCGCCAGCACGGAGTGGCCGAAGGCCATCAGGATACCGAAGAGGCCAAGGGTCTGGGCGAAGTGAGTGCCTTTGAGGAAGCCGAGCGCGGAGTCAGAGAAATGAAGATTCGACGGCGTGGGCAGCGGTGGAAGATGAGCTCCACGATGGACTGCGGTCAGTGTGCCCCAGGCAAGAAGAAGGATCACCATGACCGTTGTGATCTTCATGATCGTCAGGGCTTTTTCGCTGGACTCTTCGATGCCCTTGATGTTCTGCCACCAAAAATAGATGGTGATGACGACGGCGAAGGCGGCGGAGGCGTAGTTGACGTTTAGTTGAGGCGCCGCCCACGTGGGCCAGTGATATTTCTCAACACATAATCTGGCCAGGTCATTCAACATGCCGACGATGTACTGGCCGGCAGAGACGCCTGAGATCGGTCCGGTCAGCACGTAGTCGAACATCAGTGCTGAGACCGAAACCTTGGCGAAGGTGGAGCCGAGGGCCTCCTTCACGATGCGGTAGACGCCGCCTCGAGTAAACATCGAACAGCTCTCGACGTAGACCGAGCGCACCGCATAGGAGAAGAGCATCACGCCGATGATGAACCATGGCGCAGATTTGCCGACAGCCTCTTCTGAGATGCCTCCGGCGTAGAAGGCCGACGATCCAAGGTCGTTCAGAACGATGGCGGCGGCTCGCCAGAAGGAAATGAAGGTGAGCATAACCGAGGAGGCTACGACGAGCCGAACTCGGTTCGGTTGCGGAACGGTGACCGTGGGTTTAGAGGCCATCTTGTATGGTCGCGCCTTTTGAGGACTTTACGATCCGTCGCTCAACGAAACTGACGCCCATCGAAGAGTCTAGACCTGTGGTTGGGCAAGGTCAATGGGTGGAACGGTATCGCTATAGCTCCGCCTCGTTCGGTTCCTCATCAGGAGTGAAGACTTCCAGCAGATCGTGCGCCGAACTGATGACGACAACGAAGACTGAACCGACAAGGCCGAAGAAGAACATCGGCACCAACAGATGCGAAAGTCCGTGAATGAACAGGTCGACCACGAACATCATTGTACGCCTGTGTGGTTGTTAGACTTTTCCGAGCGGAGGATGCATGCAGGCAGTTTCGGGAAAGAGATGGGCGCTCACGCTTGTGTCCGGAGTATTACAGGTGCTCATCTTCCCAATGGCGGGTCCGGTGCCTGCGTGGCGAGCGGTGTTGTGCTGGCTGGCGCTGATTCCACTACTGGTAGCGTTGCTCGAAGCGAAACCTCTGAGGACGAGAGAGTTTGCGCTCCTCGGTTATGCCTGTGGCATTCTTTGGTACCTGGGGAGCTGTTACTGGGTCATGCCGACGATGTACCTCTACGGCGGTATGAGTAAACCCGCCGGCTTCGGCATTCTGCTGCTCTTTGCACTTTACCTGGGGCTCTATCACGCACTCTTCGCCATTCTGATTGGCCTTCTGCGTCGTTTCTGGAGCGCCGGCTACGTACTTCTTGCCTCGCCATTTGTCTGGGTAGCGGTAGAGCTGGCGCGAGCCCGTGTTACAAGCTTTCCCTGGGACCAGTTAGGTGTTGCACAAGTAGACAATCCYTTGCTCACTCTGCTTGGGCCATGGGGAGGAGTCTATGCGATGAGCTTCGTCATCGCGGTAGTGAATGCGTTGGTGGCGTCCCGCTGGGTGGGTGAACGACGCTCCTGGAGGCTCGCTGGCGTCGGGCTCTCAACCGCAGTTGTTTTGCAGATCGGCGGATGGGCGAAAGATTCATCCAATCTGCACAACCCTGAGTCGCTTCCTCAGGCGAGGCATACCGCCGTATTGTTGCAGGGAAATCTTTCCGAGTCAGGTCCCGATGCGCCGCGTAATGAAGATGTGAGCGCGTTACTTGCTGCATTTGCGCGGCAATCGCTGCAGCCGCAAGGGAGTGCGCGGAGCATTCCTCCTCAAATTATTGTCTGGCCCGAATCGCCTGCGCCCTTTACGACCAACGATCCTCAGTTCCGCCAGATAATCGGCGAGATGACGAAGACCGCAGGTAGCGCAGCGATTATCGGCGCTGAAGGCGTCGAGCTCGATAGTGGATCGTCCAGCGGCTATAAGGCATATAACTCAGCGGCGCTCTTTGCTACCGATGGAAGCTATCGCGGTCATTACGACAAAGTTCATCTCGTTCCGTTCGGAGAGTATCTTCCGTTTCCGTCGCTCTTTCAGTTTGCCGGTGGACTTGTCGCTGAGGTTGGGCGATCTGATCCTGGACACTTCCGTACGGTCTTTCGTCCTGATGGCCATGGCTATGGCACGTTTATCTGCTACGAGTCGATCTTCGCGGATGAAGTTCGGCAGTTCGTGAAGGGGGGCGCCGAGGTGCTGGTCAATATCTCCAATGACGGGTGGTACGGAGACAGCAGCGCCCCGTGGCAACACCTGAACATGGCCCGGATGCGGGCCATTGAGAATCGCCGGTGGCTGCTGCGCGATACCAACACGGGTGTGACAGGCGCCATTGATCCCTACGGCCACCTTCGCGAACAGGCCCCGCGGCACATACGAACGGCAGTTGCCGTAGGCTTCGATTATGCGGACGAGATGACCTTCTATACGCGATTTGGCGATGTGTTCGCCTACGGGTGTTCTCTGGTGGTGATTACTTTGCTTGGATATGGGGCGTTAAGGGTGAAGCAAACCAACTCCGGCGCAATCCCCTCCGGCGCAACCGCCCCCGGCGCATTAGAATAACGGCATGCTTGCTGATCTAGAGTTTGCTTACTCCCCGGTGCGTGAGAAGGTGCGCGACCTGCGGGAGTATCTTTGACGCCGCGCGTCTGCGGCGGGAACTGTCTGACATTGAAGAAAAAGTAGCCGATCCGGCGGTCTGGGCCGATGCGGCGAAGTCACAGCCGCTGATGCGCGAGCGCAAGCGGCTTGAAGGATTGCTGGCCGATGATGAGGCGCTGGGCCGCCGTTCCGACGATATCGGGGCCTACTTCGAACTGGCCAAGGAAGGCGGCGAAGAGGCGTCGTTGCTTGCCGACCTGGAGCGCGAGATCGACAGCCTGAGCGACTTTGCCGAAAAGCTCGAGACCAAGACCCTGCTGGGCGGCGAGACCGATCCTCTGAATGCGATCGTCACTGTCCATCCAGGCGCCGGCGGTACTGAGAGCCAGGACTGGGCGGAGATGCTGCTGCGCATGTATCTGCGCTGGGCAGAGCGGCAGGGCTTCAAGACCGAGATCAACGAACTGCAGGATGGTGATGAGGCCGGCATCAAGTCCGCGACTTTTACCCTGACGGGCGAATACGCCTTCGGCCTGCTGAGCGGAGAGACGGGTGTCCATCGCCTGGTGCGTATCTCTCCCTTCGATTCGGCAAAGCGCCGCCACACCTCGTTTGCCAGCGTCTTCGTCTCGCCGGAGATCGATGACTCGATCGTTATTGACATCAAGCCGGACGAGATTCGCACGGACACCTACCGCTCCGGCGGCAAGGGCGGCCAGCACGTCAATACGACCGACTCGGCTGTGCGCATCACGCACATTCCTACTGGAATCGTGGCCGCCTGCCAGAACGAGCGTTCGCAGCATAAGAACCGCGAAAAGGCGATGAAGATGCTGCGGTCACGGTTGTATGAGTTCGAGCTGGAGAAAAAAAAGGCGGCGAGCAAGAAGCTTGAAGACTCCAAGCTGGATATCAACTTCGGCTCACAGATCCGGAACTACGTGTTGCAGCCTTACCGCATAGCCAAGGATCTGCGTACGCGTGTGGAGACTGGCGACGTGGACTCGGTGCTGGATGGCGATCTGGAAATCTTTATTGCGGGTTATTTGAAGATGCGCCGCGAGGGAGGCATCCCCGCGCCGATTACGGACGACGACGATCTGTAGAGCGTGTAAAAGCGAAGGGTCTGCGTTGCGCAGGCCCTTCACTTTTGCCACCAGGAAAATCTGAAGCACCCGGGTAAGGTTTCACGCATCCAACACTCACCATGGCGACTGTGAATCCGGACACTGTGAATGCGGACAAGGACCTCCGGAAACAGCTTCTGGCGCTTCTAAAAGAAGCACAGGCACACGCAACCTTTGACGATGCCGTTGCGGACTTTCCTGCGGCGAAACGCGGTGTCGTCCCGGAGGGGCTACCGTACTCCGCCTGGCAGTTACTGGAACATCTGCGGATCGCGCAGCGGGACATCCTCGATTTCAGCACCAATGAAGACGGCCACTACGAGGAACTGAAGTGGCCGGATGGTTACTGGCCGAAAGAGGCCGAGCCGGCCTCGACGAAGGCCTGGGATGAGAGCATTGCCGCGATCAAACGAGATCTGGGTGAGTTCGAGAAGCTGGTCGAAAAAGGCGATCTGCATACGCCGTTTAAGTGGGGGCAGGGACAGAACCTTCTGCGGGAGGTGCTACTGGTCACAGATCACTCCGCATACCATGTGGGCGAGCTGATTATGCTGCGGCGGCTGCTGGGAGTCTGGAAGTGACAGGAGAGCGGAGATGAACGAGCCAGAGGTCCTGCGCGGCATGCTTGAGGCGAAGACGATTGCGGTCGTCGGCTTGAGTGACAATTCGACGAAGCCTAGCCACTATGTCTCCGAGTACATGCAGCGAGCCGGTTTCCGGATCCTGCCGGTGAACCCCGGTATCCAGTCTGTTCTCGGGGAGAAGAGCTACGCGAGCCTGACTGACCTGGTAGCGTCCGAGGGCAAACCGGACATCGTGAACGTCTTTCGTGTCCCCAGCTTCATCCCCGGTATCGTCGACGAGATGCTGGAGCTCGGATTGACGAACCTGTGGGTACAGCAGGGAATCGTGCATCTTGATGCCGCAGGAAAGGCTGAGGAGGGCGGAATCCGGGTGGTTATGGACCGCTGCATCATGGTAGAGCACCGGCGGCGCGCTACGTAACCCTTCTCGTTTCGGGAGAGTCCTACAATAGATGAATATGAAATGGCTCGGCCGGTTGCTCGCCTTATGGGCGGTGGTGTGCGCGTCTGGATACGCGCAGATTGAGCCCGTGGGCGATGGTAAGACCCCTGGGCCGTTGAAAGCACAGCATCTTACGGTGGAGCTGGTCACCCAGCACCCCTATGTCTATGCGGGCGGCGAGTTCAACGCCGGTCTGATTTTCACGCTTGAGGAGGGCTGGCATGTCTACTGGCTTAATGCCGGAGATTCCGGCGAGCCTCCGCATGCGAAGTGGACCATGCCGGCCGGCATCGCCGCCACCGATCTGAAGTTCCCCGTTCCGCAGCGGCTGCCCCTGGGACCGCTGATGGACTTCGGCTACGAGGAGGGCGTGACCTTTCCCTTCACGCTGAAGGCGACGGAGAAAGCGAAGCCGGGAAAGGCTCACATCGAAGCAAAGGTGGACTGGTTGGTCTGCGCACAGGTCTGCCTTCCGGGGAAGGCCGTTCTCGGCATGGATCTGGACGTTCTGCCGGCTAAGCCCGCCGAGGAGAAGAGCGATGAGGCGCCGGTAGGAGCGATCGGTTCGGCGCTGAAGAGCCTGCCGACGCCATTGCCGGATGGCGCGAAGGTCGCCGTGAATGCGACACCAACGGAGTTGCTGGTCACGTTGCGTTCGCCCGACAAAGGCGAGGTTTGGGAGTTTTATCCCTTCGACCAGGAGCAGATCAAAAACGCCGCAACCCAGCGGTTGGAGAGTTTCCCCGGCGGCGTGCGCATTCATCTGGCAAAGGCCGAGGAGCTCACGAAGAATCCGGCGGAGCTGCATGGCCTCATCAAGCTCGATGACGGTTGGGGCTACGAGTTCCGCGCACCGGTAAGCACGGCGGCAGCGGCGGCGGTTCCAGCTGGTTCCACAGCGAATGGCGGAGCTGGTGCGGAGATCTGGGGCTTTCTCGGGCTGGCATTTCTGGGCGGCATCGTCCTGAATCTGATGCCGTGCGTCTTCCCGGTACTGTTCCTGAAGGCTCTGGCCCTGGTGCAGAGCGCAGGCGAGGAACGGAAGCGGCAGCGCTCGCACGGTGTGGCGTATACCGCCGGTATCGTCGTTTCGTTCTGGGCGATCGTGGCGCTCCTGCTATTGCTGCGCGCGGGTGGAAGTCAGCTCGGCTGGGGCTTCCAGTTGCAGTCGCCAGGGTTCGTCGCGCTACTTGCGGCCTTCCTCTTCCTCTTTGGCCTGTCTCTGGCTGGGATGTTCGATATCGGCCTGTCGCTGACGAGTGTCGGCGGAGGTCTGGCAGCAAAGCAGGGATATACGGGAAGCTTCTTCACCGGCGTTCTGGCAACGATCGTAGCTACGCCGTGCACCGCTCCGTTGATGGGCGCGGCCATCGGATTTGCTCTGGCGCAGCCTGCCTGGGTCACCTTCGCAATCTTTACCGCGGTAGCGCTGGGACTGGCTCTGCCGTACATGCTGCTGAGCCTGCAGCCTGCCTGGACGCGGATTCTGCCGCGGCCAGGAGCCTGGATGGAGACGCTGAAGGAGTTCACGTCGCTCTTCCTCTTTGGCACCGTGGTCTGGCTGGTCTGGGTCTTCGGCCGTCTGTTTGGTGAGGACGGTGTGGATCGCGCCGTGCGTCTGCTCGCCGGCCTGTTGTTGATTGCCGTTGCCGGCTGGGCCATGCGCCGCTGGCAGGGCAAGTGGCTTGGCGTCGCCATTGCCGTGCTGCTGATTATTGGCGGTGTAGCGATTCCTCTTACTGGCCAGAAGGCTGCGGAAGAGGAGAAGGCTCGCTGGGCTCCCTGGAGCGATGCCGCCGTACAGCAGGCTCATACTGAGGGCAAGGCGGTCTTTGTGGACTACACTGCGGCCTGGTGCCTTAGCTGCCAGGTGAATGAGCGCGTTGCATTGAACTCTGACGAAGTGCAGGCTCGCTTCAAGAAGGGCAATGTGGTCCTGATGAAGGCGGACTGGACCAAGTACGATCCCGCCATTACGGAAGCATTGCATGCAGTGGGACGCAGCGGTGTTCCAACGTATGTGATCTATCCTGCGGGCGGCGCAGCAAAGCCCGATGTTTTGCCGGAACTGTTGAGCAAGAGCATTGTGATCGACGCCCTGGATAAGGACCTGAAATGAGCCCAAACAAGAGCGCAGATGAGCTGGCGATACGGCAGGTGGTCGCCGACTGGATCCAATTCACAGTGGAAGAGCGGGTCGAGGAACTGATGGACCTGATGACTGATGACATGCTCTTTCTGACAACGAAGTTTCCGCCGATGACCAAAGCCGAGTTCGAGAAGGGAACCCGCGAGATGGTCGGTAAGGCGCGGATTGTTCCCCGGGCCGAGATCAAAGAGGTTCAGGTTGAAGGAAATTTCGGCTGGCTATGGCAGGAATTGACCGTGAACGTCGTCGTGGAAGGCAAAGAGCCGATGGTTATGAAGGGCAGGACCATGGGCATCTATCGCAGATGCGAGGACGGCAAGTGGCGTCTGATGCGTGATGCGAACATGATGCCGTAGTCACAGGCCTCAGGGCCAACTTTTTGTCTGCCATTTCGCAGTAACCGTCCCCGAGGGGAAACATCCCAACGAACAAGTTCGTCGGGGGTTCCGTGCAGGGGGCACCCGGTGTCTTCACTCCTCATGTCCTACTGCTCGTGATAGTCCACCATCAGGCCGCCGTCGACCACATACGTGCTGCCGGTGATATAGCCTGCTTCGTCTGAAGCGAGAAACGCAGCCAGAGCTGCGACATCGTCGGTCGTCCCCAGGCGGTTGAGGGGGATGTTCCGCAACAGCGCTTCCAGCTTGGGTTTGTCTGCGAGCAGGGAGTGATTGATCGGTGTGACGATCGCTCCAGGCGCAATGTTGTTGATCGTGATATTGAGCGGGCCAAGCTCTACCGCAAGATTACGGGTGAGCATGCGCAGGCCGCCTTTACTGGCGCAGTATGTCGAGAAATGAGGAAAGGCCATGTCTTCGTGGACGGAGGAGATGTTAATGATCCGTCCGGGCCTTTTTGCGTCTCGCAGGCGGCGGACTAAGGCCTGTGTCGTAAAGAAGACGCCCTTGAGATTAACGTCGAGCACCTTGTCGTAGTCTTCCTCGGTGACATCCCAGAAGTCGGCGCCCTTTTCGACGCCGGCGTTATTCACCAGAATGTCGCATCCGCCGAAATGCGCCCAGGTCTCCTCGATCAGATTTCGGGTATCGGAGACCGTTGCCATGTCGGCGTGGACGACGAATGCGCGGCCACCGGCCTGCTCGATCTGCGACTGCGTCGCCTCGGCGCCTTCGGCATTTCCGCTGTAGTTGATAACGACTGCCGCTCCTTCCGCAGCCAGGCGGATGGCAATATCCTGCCCGATACCCGAGGAAGAACCGGTGACGATGGCGACTTTGTTCTGAAGACGCATGTACCTGCCTTGGATGCTATCTTCGCGTTTTAAAGAAGCTGCGCAAAATTTCGCCACACTCCTCTGCCAATAGGCCCGATATCACATCGACACGATGATTGAGTTGAGGGTGGTTCATGACAGAGAGAACGGAACCGCATGCTCCTGCCTTGGGATCGGGTGCAGCATAGACCAGCCGGGCGATGCGTGCATGCAGAATGGCGCCGGCGCACATGGCGCAGGGTTCCAGGGTGACGTAGAGCGTGCATCCGCTCAGGCGATAGTTGGAGAGCGCTCTGCCCGCTTCGCGCAGGGCAACGATCTCAGCATGAGCAGTCGGGTCCTGGTCGCGCAGAACGCGGTTCTGTCCGCGTCCGACGATCTCTCCCGCTGGGGAAACGACAACGCAGCCGATGGGGACTTCGCCGCCCAGCTCCGCAGCACGGGCCTCTTCGATGGCTGCATTCAGATAGTCGAGATCCTCTGGCACAGCTTATGTTGTACTACTTCGTCGGCTCCGGAGCGGGAGTCTCGCTTAGATACTCCTTGCTCAGAGTCTTCTTCTCGGTGGCGAGGGGCAGAAGTGTGGGGTAGAACTGCACGAAGGTAGTGTCTACGGCTCCGTGGGCTTGGTGGCAGGTATAGCAGCTTGCTGTTTGCGGAACGCGCGATGCCGGCGCTCCTCCGGGCTTACCGCCGACGTAGAAAGCCCACTCGTTCTTGTCCTTCAGGTGGACCTCGATGTTCCGTACGCTGGTGCTTTGGGTATGTCCGCTCTTGTTGATGGAGACCGGGTTCTCTGCCGTGCGGACCTCGAGGACAAGCATCGTCTTGTCGGGCCACGTGCCGGTCTGCAGAAAACTGCGATAGGCACTTGGATTGACGAAGACGTTATCGAAGATGGAGTGAGCCGCGGGCGCCGCGGTAGCACTGGTGGGCTGCGTATAGGTCATGTCAATGCCGGAGGTCAGATAGATCCATTCACGGTAGTTGACCGGCATCACCAGCTTGCCCTCCGCGGTATAGGCGGGTACGTCTGTGGGAGCAATGGTCTGGGCGCCTGCGGTGAGCAGAAGACTGGAAGCAAGAACAGCACGGCGGAGCATGGCACGGTCTCCAGAACAAAGATTTCGATTGCGGTATGCCCGGATGATACGGGACATACCGCAGATTTGTTCCAGATTTTCGTTGGTTAAGGTTGTGCCGGAAGGGATTCGTTGTCAGGCCGTGACCACAACGTATTGAAGTTGGCCTGGAAGTGCTGGATGCTGGCGCCGTCGCGAAGGATGATGAGGTCGTTATCCTGGCGCTTTTCCCCTGTAGGCGAGAAGTTGGCTGAACCGGTACGAACAAACCGTCCATCGACACAGTAGGCCTTCAGGTGCATGAGCGTGCGAGAGTGCTTCACCAGCACCTGCACATTCGCCGTATGCGCCAACCGCAGCAGAGCAGAGTTGGCATCGCCGGTGTCGTCACTGTCCTCATCGCTGTCGGATTTCCGGGCTCGGGAATTTTTGACCTTGTTCGCGCGGGCTAGCTCTCCGTCGGTCTGCGTGTTATCGCGATAGATGCGAATCCGCACGCCACGGTTCGCGGCAGCCACCAGGGCATCCGCAATTGCGAGATCGGTGAGGGCATAGGCATTCATGTCGATGCTTCTGCGCGCCTGTCCAATCAGATCGACGTCCAGGTGTTCGAGATTCTCGGCGGGGGAGTAGTGAATCTCAGCGGGGATGTTCGTCGGAGTAGGCGTGACTCCGGAGAGTTGTGCGCAGCCTGTGAGAAGAACGAGAGGGAGAAATAGCGTGCAACGGGCATTCATGCTTCGACGAGTGTATTGCTTTGTGAGGGTATCGGCTGAGGAAAAGCGGAACTGGGTCCGAGCGTTTTGCCTCATTCCCTCAGCGACTGAAGCCGCTTTCTTTGAGCCGTCCCCTTAACCACCCCAGCCAGCTGAGCCGGCTGGGGACCCCGGAGCAATACATTCGCGCTACGCGCGAACAGGATACAAGTCGGATGCAACGAAGTTGATGGCTACTCTTTTAGAGTAGTCACGTGAGTTGGAATATCGAGCTCCGCTCGATCCGTTTTGCTTAAGGGCATGGCTTCAGCCATGCCATACCGGAGGCGAAGAAAATGCGGCTTCAGCCGCTGAGGTAAGGTCTCTCTCGCTGATTCTTCCCGATGACGGCCTCTTAAAAAAGGTTCTCGCCGGCCTCTTCGTTCAGATGCATCAGGAACTTCGTGAGTGTGCGGATGCGGGGCTCTGCAAGTTCCTTCGCGCGTGGAAGGCGCAGCTTTCCGGGAAGCGTCTCGAGCGTTTTCTGCAGCGAATCGCGAGTGTTGGTGAAGGTGATGAAGCGTGTATCCGATCCCAGCTTGGCGAGCGTGCGGGTAATGCCGATGGCGCCGAGTTGCTCCAGGATGTCGGCATCGCGCGCGATCGTCGCCTCCAATGTCCGTGGCTCATCATGCGGTTGATGAGTGCGGATCACCTCGAGAACGGCCGCAATCTTCTCTTCAGGAAAACCTGCTTCACGCAGGATCGCGGGCGACTTTTCACAGGTATACACGACGTGATCCCACTTCTTCAGAAGCTCGGGGTCTTCTGGTCGATGACCGACGAAGACCCCGAGATCGTGCAGGAAGCAGGCGGCGAAGACAACATCGTCGTCGTAGTCCAGACCTTCGCCGATCTTGCGCGTCAGCGCATAGAGCCGTGGCTGATGCCCGTACTTGTGCTGCGGCTGGGCATTCACGTGGAGGTAGTCGGTCAGCTTGGCGCGAAAGTCGGGCATCGGGTCTCCGGCGGTAGAGTTAGGCGGGTTCCTGCTGTGTCATGCAGTGCAGCGCACCCAGACCCCAGATGAAGTCGCCGCAGTGGATCCCCACGACTTCGCGATCAGGGAAGCAGTCTGCGAGCGTATTGAGCGCAATGCGATCATTCTTGTCATTGAACGTGGGCACCAGCACCAGGTTGTTCGCGATGTAAAAGTTGGCGTAGCTGGCGGGCAGGCGCTGACCTTCGAAGAGGACCGGCGACGGCATGGGCAATTCAATGATCTGGAAGGGCTCACCCTTCAGATTCCTCGCGCTGCGCAGGCGATCAAGGTTCTCGGCCAATGGAAGATGATTCTCGTCGTGGGTGTTGTGCTCCACGGTGGTGACGATGGTGTTCGTTCCGACAAAGCGGGAGATATCGTCGATGTGGCCATGCGTGTCGTCGCCGGCGCAGCCGCGGTTGAGCCAGACCACCTGCTCGATGCCCAGGTACTCCTGGAAGGCCTGCTCCAGTTGCTCGCGAGAGATGCCAGGGTTGCGCTGCTGCACCTCGGAGAGCAAGCATTCCTCAGTGGTGAGCAGGATGCCCTCACCGTTGGTGTCAATGGAGCCACCCTCAAGCACCAGGCGATGCGTTCCAACGTGGGGTTCGAAGGCCGGCATATCGTAGAGCTCGGCGACCTGTCCCGGGATGCGGTCATCGTTGTGCCAGTTGGGATATTTGGCCCAGGCGTTGAACCTCCAGTTGGTGATGGCAAGTTCGCCCTTCGGGTTCTTCACGAAGATCGGACCGGAATCACGCAGCCAGACACGGTCGGTCTTCCAGAGATGGAAGTGTAGCCGGGCGAGGTTTGCCCCGGCGCGGCGCAGGATGTTACGCGCACGCTTTTCGGCGGCGGTGTCGTTGACCAGGATGTTAACGTCCTCCACCCGCGAGAGGTGACGGACGATCTCGGCATAGACCCAGGGAATTGGCAGGAACTTGTCCGGCCAGTCCTCGGCGTTATGCGGCCAGGCAATCCAGGTCGAGGTATGGGGAGCCCACTCGGCGGGCATGCGGAAGTTCTTTTCGCGGGGTGTTGTCATTCTTTCCTTTTTCAATTCTACGGACTAGCGTGACTCGATCCAGTCCCGGAAATCGTGCAAGACGTCAGGTGTCAGCTCAAGGATTGCTTCGCTCAGTGCTGCGTTCCCTTTGGAAATTGCGAACGCCGCGAGTACATAGACAAGTTGTGACGAATCGAAATTGCGCGAATGTGTTTTACCTGAAATCTCGGACAGTTTCGCGATTGCCCCAAAATAGTCCTCTTTCAGATCGAGAGGTACATCCATAGCGGCTTTCTGGCGGCAAATCTCCACCCATGTCGGGAAGAGAAAAAAATCGATGGGGTTTGCAATGGATCGGACTCTAGTAGCGCAATGACGTGGGGTACAGCGGCAAATGAGGCGTCGTACACATCACCTTGGTGGGCAAGTGAACTCCAAATTGAAAACCAGGGTTCTTCTTGCCCCTCAGACGTTGGAAATGCTCCCAACGCTCCCAGAAGCTGTGGGATGTCGGAAGCATTTCCATATGCGTGTGTCAGGTTCGCCCAGCGCGGACTTTCCAGACTCAACATAGCGGTCCTAGTCGATAAACCGGCTGGTTATGTTGCCGTAGGCGTCGATGCGGCGGTCACGGAGGAAGGGCCAGTGCTGGCGCGTCACCTCGACCAGCTGCGGATCGAGATCGGCGATCAGGATGTCTTCCTCATCGTGTGCAGCCTGCTTCAGGATGCGGCCGAAGGGATCGGCAATGAAGCTGCCGCCCCAGAACTCGAGACCTGCGCCTTCGGGTCCCTTGATGCCGTTGACGTCGCCCTGTTCGTGCCCTACGCGGTTCACTGAGCAGACGAAGACGCCGTTCGCGATAGCATGGGCGCGCTGAATGGTCTGCCAGGCATCGTACTGTGCCGTACCGAACTCTTCCTTCTCGCTGGGATGCCAGCCAATGGCGGTGGGGTAGAAGAGGATGTTCGCTCCCTGCAGCGCGGTGATGCGGGCGCCCTCCGGATACCACTGGTCCCAGCAGACCAGCGTGCCGATATGCCCGGCGGAGGTCTTCATGGCCTTGAAACCCAAATCTCCCGGAGTGAAGTAGAACTTTTCGTAGTAGAGCGGGTCATCCGGGATATGCATCTTGCGGTAGATGTCCTGAATGTTGTGTTCGGCCGTCGAGGCCGGGTCCAGGATGGCAGCGGTGTTGTGATACAGACCGGGAGCGCGGCGCTCGAAGAGCGAGGCCACGATAGTGACCTTGTGTTCGCGGACGATGGCCGACAGGCGCTCTGTCGAGGGGCCGGGGATCGATTCGGCGATAGAAAACAGGGCGTGGTCTTCACGCTGACAGAAGTACTGGGCGCGGAAAAGCTCCGGCAGGCAGATCAGCTGGGCGCCTTCTCTGGCGGCTTCAACAACGAGCGAGGCGGCCTTCTCGAGGTTGGCATCGGTGGAGGCGACGCAGGACATCTGGATCAGTGCGGTACGGGTCGACTTCATAGCTCCCTCCAGTTTCTCAGATTCGAGCGAAAGGACTATAAATCGAGTCTTGATTTCTGATAGCTTTGAAGCGAGGACGGGCCACGACGCCCGGCCTTCAGGGTTTCTCCCAACACAATTCACGCTTTACCTGCGGCGGCTGTGGCCGTTGGCGCAGGAGACTAGAAGGAGTCGTATGTCCGGCGAATACCGTGATTTTCTGGAGCTCAGCTACGCGGAGCTCGAAGACCTGAACCTCGCAGCCAAAGAGCAGCGCAAGAAGCGCGTGGCGGCCGACGTTATTCAGGAAGAGCGTCTGAAGTATCTGACCGATGAAAAGCGCATCAAGGCTGTCACCGTGGTCTTCAGCGATCTGGAAGGCCGCCTGCACACGCTGGATTATGACAAGAAGTTCCTGGTTAAGAGCTACGACAACCTGACCTTCGACGGTTCGTCGATCCGCGGCTTTACCGCGCAGCGTGAGTCCGATCTCCGCCTTGGCATTGACTGGAGCGCCTTCTACTGGACCCCGGCCGACATCTTCGGGCCAGGCAAGGTCATCGTCTTCGGTGAAGTGATCGACAAGAACGGCGGCACCTACTCCGCCGACCTGCGCGGCGTGCTGAAGGCCTTCGCGAAGGAACAGTTCCAGAAGAACGGCTACACCCTGAACGCCGCCAACGAGATCGAGGGCTTCCTCTTCGAGGGCGTGGACGCAGAGCGCGCCTTCCACCAGACCGGCAAGTTCGAGTACGTCAACCAGGGCGGCTACTACCACTCGCTGCCCGGCGATCCGCTGCGTGAGTTCATCGATACCACCGCCGAGGTTCAGCGTGCGATGGGCTTCGAGAACGAGAAGGACCACCCCGAGGTTGCGCCTTCGCAGTTCGAGATCAACTACACCTACGGCGAAGTCGTTGCAGCCGCCGACCAGATCCAGCTCTACAAGCTGATCTGCCGCCAGGTCGCTACCCAGATGGGCATGACGGCCAGCTTCCTGCCCAAGCCGGTGACCGGCGTCAACGGCAGCGGCATGCACACCAACATCTCCATCACCAAGGGCGGCAAGAACCTGTTCTGGGATCCAAAGGGACAGGAGAAGATCTCGGCCATGGCGTGGAAGTTCGTTGACCGCATCCTCACCCACGGCAACGACATCTGCCTTCTGCTGAATGCCAGCGTGAACTCCTATCGCCGTCTTGATCCGCACTTCGAAGCTCCGAACCAGATCAAGGCTTCGGCGACCGACCGCGGATCGATGGTCCGTATCCCGATCGGCAACGAGAAGTCGGCCCGCGTCGAGGTTCGTTCGGTGGGACCGGATGCCAACCCCTACGCCGTGCTGCTCTCCTGCTTCAAGACCGGCCTTGAGGGCGACATCTCGAAGATCAAGAACCTTCGTCAGGCCGAGCGTTACCTGCCGGACAACATCTACACGGCGCTCGACAACTTCCGTAATGCGGAGTGGACCAGCACCCTGCTGGGCGAGGATGTGAAGGCCCGCTATGCGGACCTGAAACAGGCTGCGGCCGATCGTTGCCCGCGCCTGCTGGGCACCATCGTGAAGAGCAGCGAAGTGCAGTTCCACCACGACGTGTACAACCAGCTTCTGTGGGGCCAGTTCTAAAACTGCCGCAGATCAGACAGAGACGCCCGGCTTCGGCCGGGCGTCTTCTTTGTTTGTCATTTCGTAGCGACCGAAGGGAGCGGAGAAATCTGCTTCTCGCCCCATCGTTTCTGTAGGCTCTCTGGCTCTGGCAGGTTGCGCGATAATCGAATTCTTTGTGCGAATTTTGCATACCCCTCTTCGCCGGTGATACCTTTGAAGTGCACAAATTTCACCGGAGAATCCTGATCATGCAAGAGAGCTACAACGGTATTGCGGTCCCTAAGGACGGCGAGGCGATTCAGTACGTCGATGGCAAATACATCGTGCCCGACAAGCCCATCATTCCGTTTATCGAGGGTGACGGTACCGGCCGCGATATCTGGAAGGCCTCACAGCGTGTGTTCGATGCAGCCGTAGAGAAGGCATACGGCGGCAAGCGTCAGGTGAAGTGGTATGAGGTTCTGGCCGGTGAGAAGAGCTATCGCCAGACCAGCAACTGGCTGCCCGATGACACCGTGAAGGCGACTGTTGACTACCGCGTCTCAATCAAGGGACCGCTGACGACTCCGGTAGGCGGCGGTATCCGCTCGCTGAACGTGGCTTTGCGTCAGTTGATGGATCTGTATAGCTGCGTCCGTCCGGTGAAGTACTACACTGGTGTGCCCAGCCCGGTGAAGCACCCTGAGAAGTGCAACATCGTGATCTTCCGTGAGAACACCGAGGACATCTACGCCGGCATTGAGTTCCGCGAGGGAACGCCCGAGGCCCAGAAGTTCGTCAGCTTCGTGAACGACGAGATGCTGAAGGGCAGTAAGAAGAAGGTTCGCCTGGATTCAGGCGTAGGCGTGAAGCCCATCTCCATCACCGGTTCCAAGCGCCTGGTGCGCGCGGCCATCGACTACGCCATCAAGAATGGCCTTAAGACGGTCACGCTGGTGCACAAGGGCAACATCCAGAAGTTCACCGAGGGCGCCTTCCGTGAGTGGGGCTACGAGGTCGCCACGCAGGAGTTCCGTGACCAGACTGTCACAGAGCGTGAGAGCTGGATCCTGGGCAACCTGGACGCCAACCCCAATCTCACACCGGAGGAGAACGCTGCCCTGGTCGAGCCGGGCATCGAGTTTGCTCCGAAGGAGTTCGGCGACAGCGTTATTGCCGAGGTCAAGCAGGTACTGGCCGAGATCGGCGCATCGCACGGCGGCGGCAAGTGGAAGTCGAAGATCATGGTGAACGATCGTATCGCCGACTCGATCTTCCAGCAGATCATCATCCGTCCCAGCGACTATCAAGTCCTCGCGACGACGAACCTGAACGGCGACTATATCTCCGACGCTGCCGCGGCGCAGGTCGGCGGTCTGGGCATCGCTCCGGGCGCCAACATCGGTGATGGCTACGCCGTCTTCGAGGCGACCCACGGTACGGCACCGAAGTATGCGGACAAGGACGTCATCAATCCCGGCAGCGTAATGCTCTCTGGCGTGATGATGTTCGACTTTCTGGGTTGGACGGAAGCTGCTCGTCTGATCGAGAACTCCATGGAAGAGACCATCAAGCAGAAGTTCGTGACCTACGACTTCGAGCGTCAGATGGAGGGTGCGACCAAGGTGAAGACCAGTGAGTTCGCCACCCGCATGATCGAGAACATGGACAAGGTCGCCAGCAAGTAAGCTTAAACGTTCTCCGTTAGCTCTGGAGCGTTTCCTCGTGGGAGTACAGTAGGGCTTCTGCATCCTTGGGGCGTTTTCCGCAATGAAAACGTCGTTGTGCGCTCTCCCGGGATATCCAGCAACGAGGAAACGCTCTTAACCGGCGCGCCTTGCAGCAAGCAGGGCGCGCCTTTGTCTTAAGGGATACAAATGTCGATTGAAATTGCCCCGCGGGAGCGGGTAGACGTCGTGTTGATTGGCGCCGGTGTGATGTCGGCGACGCTGGGAACGCTGCTGCGCCAGGTTGATCCATCGCTGTCAATCGTCTGTTTCGAGAGCCTGGACCGCGTGGCGGCCGAGAGCAGCGATGCCTGGAACAACGCCGGCACGGGCCACTCCGCGTTCTGCGAGCTGAACTACACGCCGCAGAAGTCGGACGGCTCAGTAAGCATCTCCAAGGCCATCCAGATCAACCAGCAGTTCCAGGAATCGCTGCAGTTCTGGACGTATCTGGTTGAGCAGGGAAAGATTACCTGCCCGCACGAGTTCATCACCAAGGTGCCTCATCTTAGCTTCGTTACGACGGACAAAAGCGTCAGCTTCCTGCGCAAGCGGTACGAGGCGCTAAGCAAGAACCTGCTCTTCCGCGATATGGAGTACACCGAGGACAAGGCCAAGATCGCTGAGTGGATTCCGCTGATGATGGAGGGCCGCGATATGAGCCGCTCCATGGCTGCCACACGTGTGGATCATGGCACCGATGTCGACTTCGGCGCGCTCACGCGCAAGCTCTTTGCCTATCTGCTCAAGGGTAAGCAATCGCGTCTCTTCCTTCGTCATCGTGTCACCGGCATCGGGAAGGGCAGGGACTGCCGTTGGCATGTGCACGTGAAGAATCTGCAGACCGGTCGCGCAGCCACTGTCTGCGCACGCTTCGTATTCATCGGCGCCGGCGGCGGCGCTCTGCCTCTGCTGCAGGAGGCGGGGATCGACGAAGGCAGCGGTTACGGTGGCTTCCCGGTCAGCGGACAGTGGCTCCGCTGCGTGAATCCTGAGGTGATTGAGCAGCACTCGGCGAAGGTCTACGGCAAGGCATCGGTCGGAGCTCCGCCCATGTCGGTGCCCCACCTCGACATGCGCATGACCGGCGGCAAGAAAGAGCTGCTCTTCGGGCCGTACGCGGGCTTCACGACCAAGTTCCTGAAGCACGGATCGTATCTGGACATGATCAAGTCGGTGAGGCCCAGCAACCTGTATCCGATGATCAAGGCCGGTCTCGATAACGTCGACCTCACCAAGTATCTGGTGAAAGAGGTCATGCAGTCTCCGCAGGACCGCCTGAAGAGCCTGCGCAAGTTCGTTCCCAATGCCCGCCTGGAAGACTGGGAGCTGGCGATCGCAGGACAGCGAGTGCAGATCATCAAGTCGCATGCGGAGAAGGGCGGTGTGCTCGAGTTCGGCACCGAGGTCATTCGTGACAACGAGGGCTCCATTGCGGCACTGCTGGGTGCATCGCCCGGTGCCTCGACCGCGGTCAGTATCATGCTGGGCATGCTGCAGAAGGGGATTACGGTCATCAAGCCGGAGCTGGCGAAGACAAGGCTCGCGGAGCTGATTCCATCGTTCGGCAAGAAGCTCGATCAGGAGCCGGCGTTGCTGGACCAGATCACGGCGCAGGCGCGCACCGCGCTCCGCATCGGATAGAGCATTTTCCCTGTAGGTGTAGTGCGGGCTTGTGCATCTATGGGCGTTTTCCCTCAATGAAAACGCCACTGCACGCCCCTTCCGGGATACCCAGTAACAGGAAAAATGCTCTAAGCGAACCGCAACCCCTTTTGGACTTCAAGGCTTGAGAATGGTAGGGTGTTGGCCGAGAGGACCGGAGGGGTTTCTGCGTGCGGAAAAAAATCACGATTGTTGGAGCAGGGAACGTAGGCGCAACGGCTGCAAACTGGATCGTAGGAAAAGAACTCGGTGATGTGGTGCTGCTCGATGTGACCGAAGGCATTCCACAGGGCAAGGCTCTGGACCTTCTGGAGGCCATGCCGATCGAGAAACGCGACTGCTCCATCATCGGTACAAACGACTATGCGGAGACGGCAAACTCCGATGTCGTCGTGATTACGGCAGGCATTCCCCGTAAGCCGGGCATGAGCCGAGATGACCTGCTGCAGACTAACTTCAAGATCATGAGCGACGTGGTGACGAAAGTTGCCGCCGGCTCGCCCAACAGCATCCTGGTCGTTGTCTCAAATCCGCTCGACGCCATGGCACAGACGGCCTTCAAACAAAGTGGTTTCCCCCGCGAACGCGTGATCGGCATGGCGGGTGTTCTGGACTCGGCTCGCTTCCGGACCTTCATTGCGGAAGAGCTGCATGTCTCCGTCGAGAACGTTACGGCGTTCGTCCTTGGTGGTCATGGTGACACCATGGTGCCGCTTCCGCGTTACTCCACCGTCGCCGGCATCCCGATCACAGAACTCATCGCTCCGGACCGTCTGGAGGCCCTGGTGCAGCGGACGCGCGATGGTGGTGCGGAGATCGTCAAGCATCTCAAAACCGGCTCGGCGTACTACGCTCCTTCTGCCGCCGCAGTGGAGATGGTGGAAGCCATTCTGAAGGACAAGAAAAAGATCCTGCCTTGCGCGGTCTATCTGCAGGGCGAATACGGCATCAATGGTCTGTACGTCGGTGTTCCGGTCAAGCTCGGCGAGAAGGGCATGGAACAGATCATCGAGATCAAGCTCACGCCCGAGGAGCAGGCTGCGCTGAACCGCAGTGCGGATGCCGTAAAAGAGCTGTGTGACGTGATCGGCATGGCCTAGAGCATTTCTCCTGTTGCTGGGTAGCCCGGAAGTGGAGTGCAGCGGCGTTTTCATTATGGAAAACGCCCATAGATAACGAATCCCTACACTACACCTACAGGAGAAATGCTCTAGCAATCAGAGACAAAATAAGAAGGCCCGCCGTTGCTGGCGGGCCTTCGTGTGTCTGTGCAGCGGTTAGGCGACGCGCTCGATGAGCAGGGAGTCGATCGTGATGTCCTTCTTCGGGCGATCCATAGCGGCTGTGGAGGCCTTGCTGATCTTCTCCACAACGTCGTAGCCCTCGACAACCTCACCGAAGATGGTGTGGCGGCCGTTCAGCCAGGTGGTGGGAGCAACGGTGACGAAGAACTGGCTGCCGTTGGTGTTCGGGCCGGCATTGGCCATGGCCAGCTTGCCCTTCTCCTGGAAGCCGTGCGGGCTGCCTTTGGTCTCATCTGCGAAGCGGTAGCCGGGACCGCCCATACCGGAGCCCTCGGGATCGCCGCCCTGAATCATGAAGTCAGGGATCACGCGATGGAAGACGGTGCCGTCGTACAGCTTGGCGCCCTTCTTCGAAGGGGAGTTCCAGTCTTTGGTGCCTTCGGCCAGGCCGATGAAATTGGCGACGGTCTGCGGTGCGTCCTTCTCGAAAAGGCTGCAGACGAAGGTTCCCTCAGAGGTATTGAAAACGGCATACGTGCCGGGGGTGCGAGTCGACATGTGTAATTCTCTCCTTGCGGTAGAGCATTTTTCCTGTAGATGCAGTGCGGGGCTTGTGCGTCTACGGGCGTTTTCCTCAATGAAAAACGCCGCTGCACGCTTCTTCCGGGATACCCAGCAACAGGAAAAATGCTCTAGTCAGGATACAGGAACCTAGGGCAGCTATTTCGTCTGCGGTGTGGATGGAGCGGCAGCAGGCGACGCCATGGGATCCGGCGGCAGGGGCTGCCCTTCGGGAACGATGGTGACCTTGTTGATGGTCACCGGTGTCAGCGGTTTGTCGTTGGGATTGGTAGGAACCCTGGCGATGGACTGGACCATAACGACGGAGTGCTCGTCGCACTGGCCGAAGATGGTGTGCTTTCCATTCAGTTCCATAACCGGAGCCTCGGTGATAAAGAACTGGCTCCCATTGGTGCTGGGGCCGGAATTGGCCATGGCCAGACGTCCCGGCTGGTTGAAGGTGAGGGTCGGCGTGATCTCATCGGCGAAGAAGTAGCCCGGGTCGCCGGTGCCATTGCCGGCGCGGTCGCCGCCCTGGATCATGAACCGGGGAATCACCCGATGAAAGGTGGTGCCGTCGTAGAAACGCGTGTTGTGCATGCGCTTCTGACTGACCGGGTCGAGCCAGTCTTTGGTGCCTTCGGCCAGACCGACGAAATTGGCAACGGTGACGGGCGCTTCCTTCTGGAAGAAACGGCAGGTCAGCCGCCCCATGGAGGTATCGATGACGGCCGTGGGGCCATTCGGGATGGCGTCACGGACGATCTGAGCGGTAGTGCTCGGCGTGTCCGGCAGATCGTCGACCGGCTTGGGCGGGGTCGGCGTCTGCTGCTGGGCAAACGCGGTGGCAGCGAGCGAAACACTAAGGACGAAAGCACGAACCATCACCCTATAAGGGTACAAGGTGAGGCGTACTTTCGTCCCCTGGGGGGTGGATGACACTCCCTAGTGTCAGAGAGCTCCGACGGTCTCGATGACGGCGGTCGTCGGTGTGGCAGATGGTGGAGTGGGAGGGTCAGGGGCTACCAGAAAACGCCGCGACAGAGCCGAGGCGAAGACACCTGTCTCGTCGTGGTGTGAAGTCCGGCGATGGATGTGCAGATATTCGTGCTGGAAGACACGCGAAATCGCTCTCGCCATGGCATCGATGCGTTGTTCCGGCTTCATCGGCGCAATCGCGTCGTTGATCGTCAGAGCGATCTCTTCGCAATCAATCAGGATGTAGTTGATCGGCTCGCCTTTCACAAAGGGGACGGAACCCAGCGCTCGAGGAATATGCGGTGCAGGCATCTGGGGAAGCACATCGCATGAGCCCGTGAAGCGCAGGAAGAGTATCTCAGGGAAATCGACTGCCAGAGGTGGAGTCTGCGAGAGATAGAAGATTGGGGAAGGTTGACCGGGATTTACTTCCCGCAGCCGAATTTGTATCTCGGTTGCAACTGCGTTTGCAAACTCTGGGCGGAAATTTCCTACCCTATCTGGTTTGAGAATGAGCGCGGGCTGCGAGTAGTGTTGCGCGTGAGCCAGGAGACAGGCGGACAGCAGAACAAGGAACCCAAAAATCAACGAACACCGAGGAAAAACTTTCATGACAACTTACCCGTGGCCATTTAGACCGCCGGATACGATGCTCCTCGGTTAGTACTTTTGTAAAGAGTAAGGAGAGAATTTTTTTGATTATTTTTTAGTTCGGGAATATAGCCTGATTACTTGGCAACTATTCCCGAACTATCTCGATCTTAGATGGATTTAATCGAAAACTTACTCAAGAGATAGAGATAACGTTACTGAAACGAAGGCTCGGCCTTCGCCTGAACCTCGCGGAAGACACGGATCAGGTTGCCGCCGAGCAGTTTCTTCATGTCATCCGCGGTATATCCGCGGGCCATCAGGGCTGCCGTAATCTTTGGCAGATCGGCTGCGGAGTCGATACCTCCAGGCGGCTGCGGAATGCCGTCGAAGTCAGTACCGATGCCTACATGGTCGATGCCGGCCACCTTGATGACGTGATCAAAGTGATCGATCAGCGAATCGAATGGTGCGCGTCCCACCTTTGCCGCATATTTGCGATCGATCGCGTCAGATGCCGTGTAGGGAACTGGAATGCCTTTGGCGTGGTATTCGGCTTCGAGTGCGTCCTGTTCTTTCTGGCGGTCGGCCTTGCAGTCGTTCCAGGCCTGTCTCCACTTCTCGTCGATGAAGGCAGGGAACAGGTTCACCATCACTACGCCGTTCGTTTTTGCGACAGCGCGAAGCTGGTCGTCAGTAAGGTTGCGACCGGCCTGAGTCAGGGCTCGTGCTGAGGAGTGAGATGCCAGCAGCGGAGCTTTGGTGACCTCAACCACGTCCCAGAAGGTCTTGTCGGCAACGTGCGAGATGTCAACCATCATGCCCAGGCGGTTCATCTCCGCGACGACCTGTTTGCCGAAGTCGGTCAGCCCGTTGTGGTGCTTTACGGTGGGGTCGTCGATATCGCCCGAGGAGTCTGCCCAGTCATTGGTATTGGACCAGGTGAGGGTCATGTAGCGAACCCCGAGGCGGTAGTAGTCACGCAGCAGGCCGAGGTTGTTCTCGATGGAGTGGCCGCCCTCAATCCCCATGCAGGCGACGAACTTGCCGGCCTTATGCGCGGCGAGAATCTCGTCGGGTGTACGGCACAGCGCCATCTTGTCCGGGTGTTTGCGCACCTGTTCCAGAACCCCGTCGATCAAGGAAAGAGTGCGTACCGCCGAACGGTTGGCCGGATACTGCGATGGATCGACCCAGATGGAGAAAAACTCGGCGTCGAGGTTGCCCTTTTTAGCGGATTCGTAGTTCACCATGCCGCCGTTCAGCGGCTCAAAGAAATCCCAGTTTTCGTCGACAAAACGCTGTGGTGTGTCGGCGTGGGTGTCAATGACGAGAGCTTCGGCGTGAACTTTGGCGGGATCTGATTGCATAGCCTTCTTTCGAGTTACGGTCTGCTGGCTGTAAACGGTGGATACCAGGAACAGGCTTCCAGCAGCGATGGCGATGGGGAGAGAGAGTCTCATGGGCAGTTGGATCGGTGCTGCTCTATGGTAGCGGTTCTCGCTAAGAGTTCGGAATTCAAAGTGATGCCGGATTGTGCGCCAGGTTCGAAAGGAAAGGCATCGTTTTCCGGGAACGCAATGGCTAGAGACCTCTACCCCTCGGCCTGCGTCAAACACACATTAGAAGAGGTGATTCACCATGGATATGGGCGCGAAATCGACCAATGATCCGGCAAGCCCGTCTCCCGAGGCGCTGGTGCATCGCGGAGGAAGGGAACACGTGGATACCGAGCATGTGGATACACAGCATGTGGATAGAGAGCATGTGGATAGGGAACACGTGGATATAGAGCATTTACACGAGCCCGAGCACATAAAGAAGCAGGCAATGGAAGCGGCTTGCCGCGGTGAGCAACGCATGAAGAAGAACCAGGGAAGAATCCCCGGCACCAGGCTCTTCAGCAAGTAATCTTCACGAAGTAGCGCTGCGAGCGCGAACCCGAATAGAAGAGGGAAAGCCCTGCGACCAGCATTTTTCCTGAAGGTGTAATGCTTTCGCACTTATGGGCGTTTTCTGCAAAGAAAACGCCGCTGCACGCCCTTTCCGGATACCCAGCGACAGCGAAAATGCTCCAGTGGGCTTTCTTTGTTGCGGGCAACGCCCGATAAGGCGCCGACGTCAGAGTATGGCCAGAGAGGTAAATTCACTATGGGAACCGGCGTAAATTCGACCAAAGATCCAGCCCGCCCCTCGCATGAAGCACTCGTGCATCGCGAAGGAGATACCCAGAACCTGAATAAGAAGGATCAGCAGGCGATGGAATCGGCTCGTCGCGGTCAACAACGCATGAAGCAGAACGAAGGCAAGATACCTGGGAGTAAGATCTTTACCAAGTAAATCTTCACGACGTAGCGCCACGAGCGTGAACCCGAATAGAAGAGAGAAGCCCCGCTATGAGCGGGGCTTTCTTCATCGTTCAAACTAGAGCGCCTGCAGGAAAATGCTTTAGAGCATTTTCCCCTATCACTGGGTATTCCGGAAGAGGAGTGCAGCGGCGTTTTCATTACGGAAAACGCCCATAGAAGCACAAGCCCTGCGCTACACCTACAGGAAAATGCTCTATCGCTTCTGTTCGTCGGGAATG
The DNA here is from genome assembly GCF_052114765.1 of Terriglobus sp. 2YAB30_2. Taxonomy (NCBI): domain Bacteria; kingdom Pseudomonadati; phylum Acidobacteriota; class Terriglobia; order Terriglobales; family Acidobacteriaceae; genus Terriglobus; species Terriglobus sp. 2YAB30_2. The sequence continues at coordinate 35,859 of NZ_JBFRFJ010000003.1, read as the reverse complement.
AAATGGTCTTCGACCGCCTTCTTCATCAATCCTGGAGGCAGCAGGCCCTGCGCCAGGATGAAGTCGTGGAAGCGTTGCGCATTGAACTTCGGTCCCAGTGCAGCTTCGGTCGACTTCCGCAACTCCAGCAGGCGTGTATAGCCATAGAAGTAGCTGTTGGCCTGACCCGGCATGCGGAAGGTGTAACGCTCTACCTCCTGGTTGGCGAAGGGAACCGACATCCCGACATCTTCGGTAAGTACGCGCATCGCCTCCTGCGGGGTGATCTTGCCGGCCTGCAGTTCGGGGTCCAGGAAGGCGCGTGCTGCACGCAACAGGCGGAACTGCAGGCTGATCAACTGGCCCTCAAGCGGCATATGGGGCAGCGTGATGTATTCAGCGTAGAGGCCCCAGCCTTCGGCGTTCGTTGAATTGAAGGCAAACAACGCGCGCGCCTTAGAGACGCCGTGTTCCACCATGGAGTCGAACTGGAGTTCGTGGCCGGGACGTGCCTCGTGTGCGATCAAGGTCCATGTCGCGGCATCGTAGGTATAGTCGTCCACCTTCTGCGCGGTGTTGCCGTTGGCGGCGGGCATATTGAGCGGCAGCACGAAGACGCCGCGTTGGCCGGTGTTGTTCAGGAACGGAGGAGGCACCATGTGCGGCGCCGGCTGCTGTACAGACTCGGCCGGTGTGCCCAGGCGGATGATCGCCGGGCGGTCCGGCAGAGTGACCAGATGCTGCGTCCGGATGATCTCTTCAATCGCATGCAGGCGTTTTTCGTAGAACGGCAGAATCTCATCGTTCGAGAGCTGCTTCTGCTTCAGTTGTTGAATCACGGTCCGGTAGTCGGAGTTGGGAAGGTGCTGTTCCGTTGCGATCCGGGTAGCTACTCGCTGCATCTGCGCCTGGTAGTCCAGGAATGCCGCGTGAGCCATCCGGGAAATCTGGGCCGGGGAGATGTCGATGCCGTAATCGGCGAAGTTCAGAGCATACTCTTCCGGCTGCAGGCGGAAGTCGGTCCGTGCCTTGGGAAGGACCGTCGTCTTGAGCCAGGCATCGTAATCCGCGATCTGCTTCTGCAGCAGCGCGTAGTTGGCCTCCCAGCCGGTAAGTTTGTACTTCTTGAAGAGCTCGGCGATTCCGTCGATCCGAGCCTTATTACGGGAGAGTTCTGTCTCCATCCGCAGCTTCGACGGATAGATCATGTTCGGCTTGGCGATCTGCTCTTCCGTACGCTGGCGCAGGATCGCCGTAATCGGCTGAAAGCCTTTCACCTGGCCGGTGTACTTCGCCAGGCGGACGACGGCCGCTTTACGCCGGTCAGCAGCCACCTGGTCGTCCAGTAGAGCTTCAATCCCGCCATAGACATATCCGGCGGCGTTGATGAATGGTACGGAGTGCGCACGGGAGTAGTCCTCGTGCTTGAAATCGCGCTCGGAGCTGTCGATCAGGATTTCCAGGTCCTGGCGGACCAGTTCCTCCTTCTCCGTCTTTTCCGCCGCGGCGAGTTTGGCCACGACGGCCTCCGCATCCCTGCGTTTGGCGTCTTCATTGGCGCGTGTCGGGATAGAGATCTCGGCGTCGAACTGGGAGAGGCCCTGCGCAGAGGCCTCCTCCGGCGAATATTTCTTGTCCAGATCGAGCAGGAGCTGGGTATAGGCGTCGGAGGTCTTTACCCAGGCTGGCTGCGTATCCTGTGCCGAAAGGGGGAGGGCGAGGAGGGTCAAAAGCGCGGCGGCTGTAATTTTCATGCTGTTTCTCAGTGATGAAGGGTTAGGGTACCGCATCTAATTGTGAGGAGGAAGTTAATGCGAGCACGTGTTTTTATGGGATGGATGCTCGCCTGTCTCATCGCCGGACCGGCCTTGGGGCAGGTGACAGACTCCACCCAGCGGGATTTTCATACCCGCGTCACCAATGTCTACAACTTTTCCCCGCACCTGGTGACTCCTGCACAGCAGAAGGAGAAGGCCTCCGAGATGGACTCCTTCTGGAAGGACGTGAAGGCCGACCCTGCGGCGATGTTGCCCATGCTGCGTGTGGAGTTGAAGAACTCCGCGACACCGCGTTTTTTCCGGTATGACGGCGCCGCTCTGCTGCTGAGCATGAGCCACTCTCCTGACGATGAGCAGCTTGTGGCCGATTCGCTTCCGAGTACGGATCTGGCTGATGTCACTCCGTTGGCGTACTTCAACATGGTGCATCGCCTGGCGGTCGACGGCGCTGATGTAACCCAGGCAGCGCTGCACCTTCTGGACGACCCGAAGTTCACGGTGACGTTCACCCAGCAGAACATGACCCTCAAGCGCCCGATGGCGCTTGTTTTTCTGCTGCTCCCTCTTCCCGAAAGCAAATGGGCCGATGTTCTGGTGGCAGAGTTCAACAAGGCGAAGAAGGATGAGACCAGGACAACGCTGCTGACCGCGATGTTCTTTGCGCAGACGCCCCAGACCGACGCCGTGATCGCTCAGGCGGCCCAGGGAGGACAGAGCGCTGCCGTACAGTCCGAGGCGCAGAGATGGGTCAATACAATGGCGAGCGCGCGGCAGACGAAGTATCAGATCAAAGGAAAAGAGCCCGAGATCCGCGAAGCAAGACGGCAACGTTCAACGGAAGTCAGCGATGCCGCTCTGAGCGATATCTCCGCCATGACGGGACGCCTAGTGCAGTTAAGAAAGAGCTAAAGATCAGGCGTACCAGAAGGATTTGCCGCGCCGTTTATTACGAATAGCCGTTGCAAGAAAAAGAACGAAACAGACAGGTGTGGCCAGGGTCGACAGGTATCCAGTGCAGAGGAAGATCATGGCCACCCAGCCGCCATCGCCATGCAAACTGCCACCTAGCAGCCAAAAAATGACAAAGCTGACGATTGAGACATAGATTAGCCCCACGGTCCAGTTCAGCCAGCGGTTCATGGCAAACAAGTGTATACGGCTGCCCGATACTGACATTTGCTTTGGGGGGGACCGTACCTTCGCGAAGTGCGTAGAATGCCTTGTACTTCAAAATCCCGCTGGACGTGTCTATGAAACGACTGCTTGTCCTCGCTCTTCTTGCGGCTCCGGCTTTAGCTTTGGCACAAACGAAGAAACCGGAAGCTCCACCCACTCTGCGCTCGGTTTTGTTGTCGCAGCTCAAATCCACCCACAACAGCAAAGAATGGTTTGTCCCAGCTAACGATGCAGTCGCCGGGCTCACTCCGGAGCAGGCTGCCTGGACTGACGGCTCCGGCAATCATTCCGTCGGGCAACTCGCCAACCACCTTATCTTCTGGAACGGCGAACAGCTTGCAAAGATGACCGGCAAGCCCGTCCCCAAGTTCAACGGCAACAACGACGAGACCTTCAACGCTTTCAACGCCGCCAACTGGGCACAGACGCAGAAAGACCTCGATAAGGTCCTTACGGATCTTGAGGCTTATGTCGCGAGCTGTTCTGAAGCGGACCTGCAGAAGCACGCCACTGACATCGCACACATCAGCACACACAATGCCTATCACGTCGGCCAGATGCTCTTTGTTCGCAAGCTGCACGGAACCTGGAATCCGGAGAACGGTGTTAAGTAAACGTCTCCGTTAAAACACGAAGGGCTGCCGGCACATGCCTGGCAGCCCTTTGCATTTTTGTCGGCTAGGCGCGGAAGAAGTCCTTGACCTTCTGCACGAAGACATCGCGGCCGATATCGCTGATGGCCTCGGTGAGCGGAAGCCCCTTGGGGCAGGCCTGGACGCAGTTCTGGGCGAAGCCGCACTCCTGCACGCCGCCGTCGCCGGCGAGCGCGCGCAGGCGCTCTTCCTTCAGTACGGAACCCGAGGGGTCCATGTTGAAGAGCTTGGCCTGGCCGATCGTGGCCGCGCCGACGAAGTTGGTTACGTCGTTGAACTGCGGGCAGACCTCCATGCAGATGGTGCAGGAGATGCAGTTCGAGAGCGGATAGCGTTGTTCCTGGATGTGCGGAGCCTGTTTGGGGCCTGCGCCCAGATCGTAAGTACCGTCGATCGGCACCCACGCCTTGACCTTCTTCAGGTTCTCGAAGAGGACAGCGCGGTCGACCGCCAGATCTCGCACCACGGGGAACTTCGACAGCGGAGCAAGCTTGATCTTACCGCCCCCCTCTTCCAGCATCTTGTCCACCAGGGCCGAGCACGCCATGCGGGCCTTGCCATTGATCAGCATGGCGCAGGAACCGCAGATCTCTTCCAGGCAGTTCGAATCGTAGGTGATCGGTGTGGTCGCCTTGCCCTCTTTGGTGACGGGATTCAGCGCGATCTCGCCCAGAAGAGAGGTGATGTTCATATTCGGGCGATAGGGAATCGAGAAATTCTCGACAGCGCCTGTGCCGTCCGGACCATTCTGACGCTTGATTTCGACTTCAATCGTGGTCGGCATTCTGTTCTCCCTTACGCGGTGGCGTCGTAGCGGCGAGGCCGCGGCTTGATGTGGCTGGTATCAACGTCTTCCCACTCGAACTTCGGCGCGTCGCTGTTGTCGTCGTAGACCGCCTTGGTCGTTTTCAGGAACTTCTCGTCATTGCGTTCCGGGAAGTCCGGCTTGTAGTGTGCGCCGCGGCTCTCGTCGCGCAGCTCCGCGCCTTGAACGATCACGCGGGCAAGCTGCAGCATATTGTAGAGCTGGCGGGCGAAGGCAAAGCTGGTATTGGCCCACTGGCTCTTGTCCGAGAGGTTGATCTTCTTGTAGCGCTCGATCAGCTCGACGATCTTCTGATCCGCCTCGCGAAGACCCGCGTTGTAGCGGATGATCGTGGCGTGGCGGGTCATTGTGTCGCCCAGCTCGCGCCAGATCTGGAACGGATTCTCCGTGCCCTGGTTGTTCAGCAGAATGTTGTTGTACTGCTGCTGGCGGATGAGCTCAGCGGCATGACCGCCGTCACTCTCCTGCGGCGCCAGCCCCTTGGCGTATTCCATTGCCTTCGGTCCGGCGACAAAACCTCCGTAGATGCACGAGAGCAGCGAGTTCGCGCCCAGGCGGTTCGCGCCGTGGATGGAGTAGTCGGCCTCACCCGCGGCGAAGACGCCGGGGATGTTGGTCATCTGGTTGAAGTCCACCCACAGGCCGCCCATGGTGTAGTGCATGCCGGGGAAGATCTTCATCGGGACCTTGCGCGGATCGTCACCGACGAACTTCTCGTAGATCTCGAGAATGCCTTCGAGCTTGTGCTGGCGCTCCGGCGCCAGGTGCGAGACGTCGAGGTAGACCATCGGCTGGCCGTCGAGGCCCATGCCATGCTCGTACACCACCTTGTGGATGGCGCGGGTCGCAACGTCACGCGGGACGAGGTTGCCGTACTTCGGATACCACTCTTCCAGGAAGTACCAGCGCTCAGTCTCAGGAATGGAGTTCGGCTGGCGCTTGTCGTTCCGATCCTTCGGAACCCATACGCGGCCACCTTCGCCACGGGCCGACTCTGACATCAGGCGCAGCTTGTCTTCACCGGGGATGGCGGTCGGGTGCACCTGGATGAACTCGCCGTTGGCGTAGTAGGCGCCCTGCTGATAGAGCGCAGCCTGGGCGGATCCGGTGCAGACCACCGAGTTGGTGGACTTGCCGAAGATGGCGCCATTGCCGCCGGTGCAGATAATGATGGCGTCGGCGGGGAAGGTCTTCAGCTCCATGGAGCGAAGGTTCATGGCCACGATGCCGCGGCAGGCTCCCTTGGTGTCGAGGATGGCTGACAGAAACTCCCAGCCCTCGTACTTCTGGACCTTGCCCTCAGACTCGAAGCGGCGCACCTGCTCGTCCAACGCGTAAAGAAGCTGCTGTCCGGTGGTAGCGCCGGCGAAGGCGGTGCGGTGATAGAGCGTTCCACCGAAACGGCGAAAGTCCAGCAGGCCCTCGGGAGTGCGATTGAACGGCACACCCATGCGATCCAGAAGATCGATGATGGCCGGTCCCTGCTCGCACATGGCCTTGACGGGCGTCTGGTTGGCGAGGAAGTCACCGCCGTAGATGGTGTCGTCGAAGTGCTTGAACGGTGTGTCGCCTTCGCCCTTCAGGTTTTTGGCGGAATTGATGCCACCCTGCGCGCACACGGAGTGCGAACGCTTTACCGGAACGACGGAGAACAGGTCGACCTTACCGCCGGCTTCGGCGATCTTGATGACGGCGGAGAGACCGGCAAGTCCGCCGCCAACGACAATAATCCTGGGTGTAGCTGCAGCCATAGTCTTGTGTGTGTCCTTCTTCGAGTTACTGCTGCGGTGGAACCGTAGGTGCGACGACGTTGTCGTACTGCGCCGGCATCACATCATCAGGCGAATATGGGCGGCTGTATGCCACGGTAAAGATGCTGACCAGGCCCATAATGCAGAGCGCGGTCCCGCCGATCGCGCAAACCCAGCCGAAGCGCTTGCGGGCAACATTGCCCGGCGTGATGCCCCACTTGGCGGCAAACAGCCAGATGCCATAGGCGAAGTGCCAGCAGGTGGCAATCATCGCAATGACATAGACCGGAATCGCATACCAGTGCGACAGCAGCTCAAACTGTACTTTGGCATATGCGAGGCCAGGATGCTCGGGCAGGCTCACTCCCATAAACCGCTGGGTCAGGACGTGATAGAGGATGTAGGCGAACGCAATCAGACCGGTGGCGCGCTGCGAGTAATACATCACGTTCCCAGCCCACGGATAAACATTCACGTTACTGCGTCCGCGAACAGCGATAAAGACGCCATAGAGCGCGTGGTAGAGCAGAGGGATGAAGATCAGGCCCCACTCCAGCACCCGCACCAGGGGCAGGCCGTTCAGGAACTTGACCTGCTGCGCATAAGCCAGCGGACCGTTGACGACCTCGAAATTCGAAACAATGTGCTCGATGAGGAAGGCGCCGATCGGCACAATGCCGGTCAGCGAGTGCAGACGGCGCCAGAGAAAGGAGTTGCCTTCGCCTGCGCGGAGCGGCTGAACGCCCTTCAACTGCGGGGTGGCGGGCGGTGCTGAGGCGGTTGTCGCCATAATGAGAGGTCGCTCCTCTAGTACGAATGTCAGCCTGAAGCTGCGGCAACCGTATTATTCCGCCCCTGGAAAACCGGGGTCAAGGAAAAGCGGCCTCTCGTGTGCGATTATCGGAAAAATGTGCGAATTTTGTGTTGTACCAATTTTGGTGCACTTTTCATCGACTGTTCTTTTGGCGCTGAACGCCTGTTGACGTATTTCGGGCGACCTTAGGGACGGAGGGCCTGACCGATGTCAAGCGTCATTACCTGTAGCTGGAAAGAACGTGTGAATACCCGGGTGTTTCGGAGCGGTGTCTCGTTGCACAGTCATACGAACCAGTCCAAGGAGACGCTGAACTTTATCGCCGCGATGGGCAACAAGATTCCCTGGCTGGAGAAGTTTGTCCGCTCGCGGGAAGAAAAATGCGCCGGCGAATATGGCCTGAAGCTGGACTTCGACCGTGCCTACTGGACGCCGCCCCTGACGCCGATGCAGTCGCTGGACCTGGAGCGCGGACAGATCGAAAACGGACTGCAGCTGTCGGGTATGGTCTCCATCAGCGACCACGACGACATCAACGCTCCTCTGCTGCTGCGCGCCACCAATGCGGCTGAAGATCTGCCGATCAGCGTGGAGTGGAGCGCGCCGTTTGGAATCACGACTTTCCACCTGGGAATCCATAACCTTCCGGCCGGGACCTGCCAGCAGTGGATGGCTCGTATGGAGGCGATGACCGCTACGCCGAACGAGCAGGAGCTGCGCTCGATTCTGGCGGAGCTGCATGAGATCAAGCAGGTTCTGATCATCTTCAATCACCCCCTGTGGGACCTGTACGACATCGGAACCGAGCGCCATCTCATCGAGGTTGAGCGTTTCCTGCGTGATTGCGGCGGCTTTGTCCACGCTCTGGAGCTGAACGGCCTGCGCAACTGGCACGAGAACCGGGATGTGATCGGTCTGGCGGAGCGCTGGGGCATGCTTCTGATCAGCGGTGGAGACCGTCACGGTACGGAGCCGAATGCGAACGTCAACCTGACGCGCGCGACCAGCTTTGCGGAGTTCGTGCAAGAGGTTCGGGTGGAGCGCGTGAGCCACGTACACTTCATGCCGCAGTACGCCGAGCCCTGGAAGCACCGCGTGCTGGAGTCGACCCTGGCCGCCATCCGCAACTACCCGGAGTTCCCGGAAGGTTCCCGTAAGTGGGATGAGCGGGTCTTCCACCCGGATTCGAACGGTGTCATGCAGCCGGTCTCGGCAATGTGGCAGAAGGGACGGGCGCCCTGGTACATCGGCGCCAGCCTGACGGCGGTCCGCATGATGGGTTCAGCGCCTTTCTGGCACGGCCTGCGCATGGCCTGGAGCGAGGCGGAACCGGAGTTCAAACTGGCAGAGTAATGCGGCCTAGGTATCGAGTTGCCGCAACAGTGACTCAAAGGCTCGGCCACGATGGCTGAGCCTTTGTTTTTGTTCGATAGAGACCTCCGCCATCGTCTGGTCCAGCTCCGGTAGAAAGAAGAGCGGGTCATAGCCGAAGCCGTTCTCCCCACGCGGCGACTGCAGGATGATGCCGTCGACGGAGCCCTCTGCCGTCTGTAACAGCTCTCCATCCCGTGCCAGGGCAAGCACGCAGCGGTAACGTCCCTGCCTGCAGGTCTCGGGAATGCCGTCCAGGGCATGCAGCAGCGCGGCATTGTTGCGTTCATCCTTGGTGGAGCCGGGCGTGGGAGGGAAGTGCTGGTCTTCGGCGTAGCGTGCCGAACGTACTCCAGGAGCAGCATCCAGGCACTGAACCTCGAGTCCGGAATCGTCAGCCAGCACCAGCAACCCCGGAGCACGTCTGGAGTAATACAGAGCCTTGGAGACCGCATTGCCTTCGAAGGTTGGTTCATTCTCCGGCGCCTCGGGGATGGAGGCCAGCCCCGGCAAGGTGTCGACGGTCACGTCGTGCTGAAGCGCAATTGCCGCAAAGTCGCGCAGTTTACCGGCATTGGTAGTTGCGAGATAGATGGTCATACGTTCTTCGGAAGGGGTCCCCCTCTTTGGATGCTAAGCGAAGCGGAACGCCCCGACCGAGAGGGTCCCTTCCTTGGGTGATAATCGCTCTTGAAGGGGCTCCAAAGGATGCGTACATCCACGATCGAACTCTCGATGATTGTGAAAAATGGAGGAAGCAGTCTCGAGCGATGTTTGCGGAGCGTTCGTTCCGTCGTCGATCGCATCGTCATCGGAGATACGGGGTCGACAGACGATACAGCCGAAATTGCCCAGGCATTTGGAGCAGAGTGGATGCCGATCCCGTGGAACGGTGATTTTGCGGAAGCCCGCAACCTGGTCCTGCGGCAAGCGACCTGCGACTGGATTCTTGTGCTCGATGCTGACGAGATGCTCGATCCGAAAGGCGCCAATCTTCTGAGAACGCTGGTTTCGGGTACTGCTTTGTCCGCCTTTGACGTTGTGCGATGGAATTACGTCCGGCAGGTAAATAGCCGAAGTGGCGCAGATGGGGCGATGGCGAATCCTCATGTGCTTCCAGCAGCAGAGGGTTTTCCCGCATACGTTACATCCGTCAATACGCGGTTATTCCGGCGACATGCGGATGTCTGGTTCGAAAGGCCTGTCCATGAAACCGTCGTTCATCGGGTTAAAGAAGCTGGTCTCTCGATTGGACAGGCACCGTTCGTCATTCATCACTTCGGTCACGCCGAAGACGATGAGGCCGTGCGAACTGCCAAGAATGAGCTCTATCTTGAGATTGGCAAACGCCATTTCGAGGCATTTCCGGAAGACAGCAGAACCGCCTACGAACTCGGCTGGGGAGAATTGGAGTACGGTAAGAATCCGCAGGCCGCACTGGACCTCCTGATCCGCGCCATACAGTTGGATGAATCCAATACCGATGCCATCATTCTCGGGGGTGTGTGTCTGCTCCGTATGGAGCGTTATGCTGAGGCAGTCCAACTGTTCATCCATGCAGTAGAGAGGCATTCAGCCAGCATTGTTCTTTATGAATCGCTTGGCGACGCCCATCTGCATCAGCAGCAGTACCAGGCCGCTTCCGATGCCTACAACACGGCTCGCAGGCTCGGAGGCGCGTCAGCGCTGATCCTTGCCAAATATGGTGTGTGCCAGATTTACCTCGGCCATATGGATGAAGGGATGGATGTTCTCCATAAAGCCTATGAGATAGAACCTGATCATGCGGAGCTGCTGGATATCGTGATTGCCGGTGCGGTTACGGCAAACGAAATGGCGTTTGCAGGCGATGTCGCAGAAAAGCGCCTGACGATGGCGGGCGCATCCGACCTGCACCGCTCTATCGCTAACTACCTTGACCCGCATAATAAGTAGCTCATCGGCCTCCGACTTGGAGCTAGAGGACAGGATTAAGGTGTGGAGGGTGGTACCGCATCTTTTACGATGCCGGGTTCGCTGGTCGACGCTGTTGACTCTACGTTGTGAGGCCGACGAGGAGCAGGGGCCATCGGAGGCGGAGGGGGAGCGGAAGTAAGCTGGAGCACCACGATATCGACGCGGCGGTTTCGGGCCCGTCCGGCTTCGGTCTCATTGGAGGTTACCGGGTGGTATTCAGCATAGCCGGCGGCAGAGATCATCGCCGGATCGAACTTAGCGCGGGTCAGCATCTCACGGGCAATGGCAGAGGCGCGTGCCGATGAGAGCTCCCAGTTGGACGCGAACTGTGCCGTATGAATGGGACGATTGTCGCTGTGGCCTTCGACGCGGATCTTCATATTCGTAGGCAGGGCCGCGATGATATGGTCCAGCATTCCCTGTGAGTCCATTCGAAGCTCCGCCGAGCCAGAGGGGAAGAAGCCTCCCTCTTGCAGCGAGATGGTCAATCCGTCAGCCGCCTGGTGAATTGAGATTGCTCCTGCTGAGATCTGCTTGGCAGCGGCCCGTTCGATCGCCTTTCGGATCTGCGCCGCAACGTCCTGTCCGCTACCGTTTCCATTGCCGTTGCCGCTTCCGAACTCGGGTGCTGTGGGAAGCGGCATCTCAATCGGTTTGGTGTCGACACTGGCTCCGCCATCGGTCAGGGCAGGCGTCGCCGAGTGCATATCGAAGATACGCGTATCGGAGAAGGCTGCCTTAATCGCTGCGGCCATCTGCTTCTCCTTCTTCTTGTCACTCTGCGATGAGGCGAAGAGTACGACGAAGAAGGCGAACAGCAGTGTGATGAAGTCCGCGTAAGAGACGAGCCAGCGTTCGTGATTGACGTGTTCGGCGTGTTTCTTTTTACCCATGGCGTTATGCCTTTTGTTCCGCGTGACCCGGTTCCATCAGGAAGGTACGAAGCTTGGTTTCCATCATGCGGGGGTTCATGCCCTCAAGGATGCTGACGACGCCCTCGAGCATCATCTCCTTGATCATGGTCTCTTCGCGGTGGCGGATCTTCAGCTTGCCGGCGGCGGGGAGACAGATAAGGTTGGCCAGTCCCACACCGTAGATGGTTGCCACGAAAGCGACCGCGATACCACGTCCTACCTCATCGATGTTGTCGAGGTGCTGCATGACCTGGATCAGGCCGAGTACGGCGCCGATGATGCCGACGGTCGGCGCGAAACCGCCCGCAGACTCGAAGACCTGCGGAATCTTTTCCTCGATCTCGCTCTTGTTGTCGAGCTCGAGCTGCATGATCTTGCGGAGTTCGGTCGGCTCCGTGCCATCGACGGCAAGCATCATCGCCTGTTTAAGGAAGGGATCGGTCACCTTGGCCAGTTCTGTATCCAGGGAGACGATGCCTTCTTTGCGGGCTTTGTTGGCAAAATCCACCAGTTGCTTGACCAGCGCCTGGCTATCCGCTCCCTTATGCAGAAATACGGAGGCGACCTTTTTAAGGGCGCCTAGGAAGATGCTGAGGGGAAATTGCAGCATAACAGCGCCGGCGGTGCCGCCAACGACGATCATGGCCGCGGTCGGCTGTGTGATCTGGGCGAGTTGGCCGCCTTCGATCATCATGCCGCCCAGAATGCCGAGTAGGGCCAGAACAATACCTGCAACGCTTGCGATGTCCATATCTGTTCCTTTTAGCGAGAGGTCTCTTCAATGTTGTGGGCGAACTTTGCCGCCAGCGCGTCCGCGGCTGTCGGCCAGGTGGAGCGAAGCAGGCTTGCCTTATATTGATGGGCCAGATCGATGACCTGCTGGCAGCTTTCGAGGACGATGATCTTCTCGTTGGTCACCAGGGTGATGACGGTGTCCGGGGAGGCCTCAATGTACTTAATAAGGTCCGCATTTATGTAGAGAGCGTGACCGTTCAGGCGTGCGAGCTCAATCATGGGGATCTAACTCCGTTATTCCTGTTTGTTATCGGCCATTGGGGGCAACGCATTACTTTTGTGTACTTTTACATTTCTGGCTAATGTTCTTTCGGGACAGACCGATGAGGTAGGTGAACGCGGAGCCTTCCGCGAGGTGCTAATCGCAAGAGAGGACACCAGGCAGGCAAAGCGCAATTCTTTCTTGACGTATTAAAAGGAGTGAATACCAATGTCCCTGAGTGTCCTTAACAACATCTCTGCTCTCTACGCACAGAACAACCTCGCGTCGACCCAGAAGAACCTGCAGAACACCCTTACGCAGCTCTCTTCCGGTTCGCGCATCAACTCCGGCGCCGATGACGCCGCCGGCCTGGCCCTGGCTGACGGCCTGCACGCCAACGTTGCCGCTCTGAACCAGTCGGCTCGTAATGCCAGCGACGGTATCGGTCTGTTGCAGACCGCTGACGGCGCTCTCTCCCAGGTCACCAACCTTCTGAACCGCGCTGTGACCCTGGCCACCCAGGGTGCCAACGGCACCCTGAACAGCTCGCAGGTTAGCGCTGCAAACCAGGAGTACCAGAACATTCTGTCGGAAATCGGCAACATCGGTTCCTCGACGAACTTCAACGGCAACGCGGTATTCTCCAGCACGGCAACCACGATCTTCGTCTCTGACGGCACCAGCTCGGGTGCGACGGTGTTCAGCGACACGACCGGCGCTCTCAGCACCTCTCATGTGGGTCTGAATGCGGCTGGCACCAGCGTAGACTTTACTGCTACCGCTGTCGCCACCCTGACGGCTTCCACCGCCCAGACCGTTCTTACCAACCTGACCACCGCCATCGCCGGCGTTGCTTATCAGCGCGGCCAGATCGGCGCCAACATCAACCAGCTCTCAGCTGCTTCGTCGGTTGCGACTTCGCAGTCCGAAAACCTGACCGCGGCCGAGTCCAGCGTCCGCTCCACGGACTACGCCACCGCCACCAGCGAACTGGCCAAGTTCCAGGTGCTGAGCCAGACCGGTATCAGCGCCCTGGCGCAGGCCAACCAGACGCAGCAGCAGGTTCTGAAGCTGCTCCAATAATCACCCTTCCTCAGCACGGCGGACGAGTTGCTTACGGCTCGTCCGCCGATTTTCTTGCAGGAACTTAATTCGCTCCCGATTGGGTTTGGTCACTGACGTGCCATTTCCAGGGGGAGAACACACATTATGGGTACAGTCGGCTTAGCATTCGGTTCCGCCACCAGCGGCCAGGGCTTCGATGTCGCGACGACGGTCTCGTCGATCGTCTCCATTCGCCAGGGCGTCGAGACGGCGTGGAAAGACCAGGTCACCTCGCTTCAGAGCCAGGACACAGTGCTGTCGCAGATCGGCACCGATCTGTCGACGATGTATAGCGCTCTGACGAGCCTGACGGACTTCAGCGGCGTCATGGCCCAGAAGCAGGGCTCCAGCTCCGACAACAATATTCTTTCTCTGTCTTCGGCCTCCAGTACGGCCACTGCCGGCAGTCACAGCGTCGTGGTGTCATCGCTGGCCAAGACCTCCTCCATGTACACCAGTCAGCTTTCCAGCTCTACCGCATCGGTGAGCGGGTCCCTTACCTTTCAGGTAGGAAGCGGAACTGCACAGACGGTCAATGTTGCTTCGGGCTCAACGCTTGCCGATTATGCAAAGGCGATCAATCTCGCCGGCATCGGTGTACGTGCTTCCGTAATTACGGACTCAAGCGGATCACGGCTCTCGTTCGTCAGCCAGACTAGCGGCGCCGCAGGGCAGTTGACCATCACGGGTGGTTTGAGTGACGGCAGCGGAAACGCGCTCACCATGAATCAGGGGCAGACTGGGAGCGATGCACAGCTCACCGTGGATGGTGTTGGAGTCACCAGCAGCTCCAATACGGTCTCCGGAGCGATTCCAGGTGTTTCCTTTCAGCTTGTCTCGGCAGATCCGTCGTCGACGGTTCAGGTAGTGATTGCCAATGACAACAGCTCCATCGAGACCGCCTTCAGCACCTTCGTCAGCGCGTACAACACCGTAGCGAAGGAACTCGCTGTGCAATCAAAGGTAGTCTCAGGTAGTACAGCCCCGCCTCTGTCCGGAACGTCAACGCTTTCGATGTTGCAGCAGTCGCTATCAGGCGCTCTGTTCGGCGGTACCAGCACCGGCTCGATCAAGAGCATCGATCAACTCGGCATCACTGTCGCGAAGGATGGAACTCTCAGTCTGGATACTACAGCGCTTGAGTCCACGCTTAATGGCAACTTCGATGATGTAGTGGGATTTCTGCAGAACTCTGACAGCTTTGGGCAAAACTTCAAATCTGTTGTTGACGGACTGGGATCCACCTCGACGAAAGGTGTGGTCTATCTGGCCCAGCAGGAAAATACGGCAAAAGAGAAGGCTCTTAACAACAGCATCTCTAATGAAGACGATCGAATTGCCGATTTTAAGACTAGGCTCACGAGCCAGTTGACTGCAGCCAACCAGATCCTCCAGTCAATTCCGGCTCAGGTCGATCAGATCAACAAGATCTATTCGGCTCTTACCGGCTACAACACGAAGGGATAACCCATGAACGGATATCAGCAGCAGTCTCTCGCCGGAGCTACCGGCATCGATCTCGTCGTGGCACTGTACGATGGTGTGCTTCGCTATCTTTATCGCGCCGTCCAGTGTGTGGAAGAGGACGATGTTTATGGCCGCCGTATGGCTGTGAAGCGGGTAACCGATATCTTCATCTATCTGCAGAGCACGCTGCGCACCGATGTGTGCGGCAAGACGACAACGTCTCTCGCTGATTTCTATGCCGCCATGTTCCAGCTCACTCTGGAGGCCTCCTATTACAACTCGAAGGAGACCTTCGAAGAGGTCATCCAGTGCGTCCGTGATGTACGTGATGCATGGGCGATCGCGGCACGCGATCCTGAGGCTCAGACAGTGCTTCCGCGCGACCTGCGTACGCGCGAGGGACAGATGGTTCCGGCGGTGGTGGCACAGGCTCAGATGGTCGAGAGCGGTGCACAGGCCGGTGCCCGGTGGAGCGCCTAAGCTCAGACAATTCCAAAGTTTTTGAATGAAAGAAGAACGCATCGAGCGGAGCTCGATGCGTTCTTCTTTGTGGGTAGCGAAAGTCGGTGGGAGCGTGGGCTTCAAGCCCACGGCTCTACCTAAGCGGTGACGGCAATCTCTTCTTCGAGCTGCTGCTTCTCAAACAGGCTGGTGTAATACCCGCCTTTCATCAGTAACTCTTCGTGAGTGCCGAGCTCGGCGATACGTCCATCGATGAGAACCGCAATCTGGTCGGCGTTTGCGGCCGTTGAGACACGATGCGAGATGAAGATGGTAGTGCGATCCTGCATCTCCTGCTTCAGGCCGCTCAGGATGCGCTCTTCGGTGTAAGTGTCGACGGATGCAAGCGCATCATCCAGAATCAAGATGCGTGGTTCCCGAATCAAAGCGCGTGCAATAGCCGTGCGCTGTTTCTGGCCGCCCGAAAGGGTGATGCCACGCTCACCCACGACGGTGTCGAATCCGTTGGGAAACTCCTGGATCTCTTTTGCGATGTGGGCCGTGGTGGCGGCATGCACGATCTGTTCGTCTGTGGCGTCCTGGACACCGAAGGCGATGTTTTCCCGAATGCTCTCTGAGAAGAGGAAGGTCTCCTGGGGGACGAAGCCGATATTGGAGCGCAAGACATCCAGCGGATAGTGACGGATGGGAACGCCGTCGATCAGCACCTGGTCTCCCTTCGCATCCAGAAGACGGGGAATCAGATGCACCAGAGTGGACTTGCCCGAGCCGGTAGGACCGACGATCGCGAGTGAAGAGCCTGCGGGGATCGTCAGGGTGATATCGTGCAGCACCGCGGCATTGGAGCCGTAGGCAAAGCTGAGATTTCGGAACTCAATATCGCCACGCAGTTTCAGATCGGCTGCGATCGCTGAATCCACAGCAGAGTCGTCGATGAGTGGAACCCACTTCAGCAGCTCGTCGATGCGCACAACCGAGGCGGTTCCGCGCTGGAAGAGGTTGACGACCCAGCCCAGAGCGATCATCGGCCAGGTAAGTTGCACGATGATAATGGCAAAGGCGGTGAAGTTTCCGGCAGAGACGTGTCCTTTTACTACTTCATGGCCGCCAACGAGCAGCGTGATGACCATGGCGAAGCCGAGAACAAACTCAAGCGTGGGCCACAGCATGGCCATCAGCCGGACCAGGAGCAGGCTGCGGCGGATGTACTCCTGATTGGCTGTCTCCCATGAGGCGATCTCCGCTTCTTCCTGCGCAAAGGCGCGAATAAAGCGGGCGCCGGAGAAGTTCTCCTGGGCCTTGGCGGAGATCTCAGAGAACATGGCCTGAATGCGTTCGAACCGCGTATGGATCCGGCTGCCGAAGTACTGCACCACAACTGACGCGATGGGCAGGGGAACAAAGGCGCACAGCGTGACCCACGGGCTGATCTTCAACATGAAGGGAAGCGCGGCCGCTGTGAAGACCACAGTATTGGCGCTGTACATGATGGCTGGACCCAGAAGCTGACGCACCGCGTTGAGATCATTGGTCGTGCGCGCCATGATGTCGCCGGTTCGGTGCTGGTGATAGAAGCTGGGCGGCTGTCGCAGCAGGTTTTCAAAGAGATCGTTGCGCAGGTCGAACTCGATCTCGCGGCTGGCGCCGATCACAATCTGCCGCATCAGGTAGAGAAATACAGCGCTCAGCGCCGCGACGCCAAAGAGCAACAGGCCATGATGGAAGATCTTGTCCCGGGTCACTCCCAGGCGCATGTCATCCACGGCCGAGCCGATGATCTTCGGCAGCGTAATTTTGCTGGCGTTATAAAGAACGGTCACCACCGCACCCGTCGCCAGTTGACGGCGGTAGCGCTTCAGGTAGGGAAACAGTGGTGACAGACGTTCAAACATCAGCTTTGCGCGGTCTCCTGCTTACTTGGGCTGCTGCGGAGTAGATGCGGGAGGCGGGGTAGAAGGTGCAGGTTGTGCGGGCTGTGCAGGCGGTTCCGGAGGCGTAGCCGCCTGGGCGATCAGCTCGATGTCGAAGACAAGGGGGCTTTTGGGCGGAATCGGGCCACGGCCGGCAGCTCCGTAGGCAAGCTGCCAGGGGACGAGGATGCGGCGTTTGCCGCCGACGTGCATTCCCTCGAAGCCGGTGTCCCAGCCCATAATGACCCGCCGGGCGCCGTAGGGAAAGACAAAGGGCTGCCCGCGGTCTACCGACGAGTCAAACTTGGTGCCGTCCGGCAGCCAGCCGGTGTAGTGCACGGTGTAGAACCGCTCATCTTCCGCCAGCGGACCGTCACCGATTTTGGTGTCGATGTAGGTCAGTGCGTAAAGGGTCTGAGGTGTTCCCGTGACTTCCGGAGCTCCTTTGGGGTTAAAGGCCGCATTGGCGGCAGGGGCAGCGGCGGGAGCCGCCTTCGTGGCCGTACCTGCAGGTTTACGAGCGGCTGTCGTGGCCGGGCGGCGGGTTACAGGAGAGGCCGCCGGCTTTGGAGTAGCAGCTCCGCTCTGTGCCAGAACGGCGGAAGTGGTGAGGGCAAGGCCGAAAACAGCAATTTTCACGGTGGGGATAAGCTCCTTGGGGCGCGTCCAGTTAACTGTATCGGATATGGCGGAGCCCAGATATGGGATGGGGTGAACTCGGCGGGAAAGAAATGAAAGCGGATTTCTCCGCTACCCTTCCACCCAGCCAGCAAAGCTGGGCCGGGTTACCAACTCTAGGGTGTGTCATCAAACTCGTGCCGTCAGCGCGGGGAGCAGATTTTTACGAGATCGAGGAGCGAGGAGAGAACTGTGGCCGGTCCACTGGAACGACGAGTGACGAAGAGATCGGGAAATCGGGGTCCCCAGTCAGCTTTGCTGGCTGGGGTGAAGAAAATCTGCCCCGGCCCTTCGGGTTGCGGCGCAAATTGGCCCAAACTTCGTTGTCGGCCTCGACTGTGGAACCCGCCACAGCCTTCGGCCTCCGCCTCGTCTGGGCCAATTTGAGCTCGCAACGCTGGAGCATTTTTCCTGTGGGTGTCAAGTAGGGCTTCCGCATCTATGGGCGTTTTCCGCAATGAAAACGCCACTGCACGATACTGCCGGGATACCTAGCAACAGGGAAAATGCTCTGACGACAGGAGTTTGATGACACACCCTAGGTCGGAGTCCGGAGCAGGAGGTAGGCCCCGGCGAAGGCAAACAGGATATCCGGCGACCAGGCGGCCAGCATCGGAGGTAGCGTATTCACGTTGCCCATCGCCTCAAAGAGCCCGGCAATGACCCAGTAGGCGATGGCCAGACCGATGGCGGCGGCGATGCCGGCCAGTGAGCCCTTGCGGCCCATGGAGAGTGCAAACGGAATCGCCAGGATCGCCATCACCAGGGTCACTAGAGGGTAGGCGATCTTGTGGTTCAACTGCACCCGCAGCCGCATGGTGTCAAAGCCAGACTGTTTCAGGTCGTTGATGTATCGCGTCAAATCCGCGAACGACATCTCCTGAGCCGCGACGAACTCCTTCTTGAAGTAACTGGGTTGTTCGTGGATCTCGGGGAAGAGGGAGACGGTGAACGGCTGATAGGTGGCGACGGACTCTTTGTCGAAGGTGCGCTGCCAGCCATTCTCAAAGATCCATTGATGGGCGCTCTGATCCCAGTGCGCGCTGGTAGCGAAGACGCGGCGCTGCAGTGCGAAGGTTCCGGGCTGGAACTCGAAGACGGTCAGGTTCGCGAACGAATTCATGTCCGGGTTGAAGAACTGATAGTAGAAGATACGGACCGGATCCTCGCCGCCGTTCGTCTGACCGGTAATCCATTTCCGGTCTGGACGTGAAAAGGTTTGTGCCGGCCGTGCCTTGATGACCGAGCGCAGGGCTTCCTGACGTTTGTTCGCGGAGGGAAGGTAGAACTCGTCGAAGGTAAACAGCAGCGCCGCCAACACCGCCGCGAGCACGAGGACCGGCGCCGCAATGCGGTAGAGCGAGATGCCGGTGGCCTTCATTGCCGTGATCTCACTGGTGCGGTTCAATGCGCCGAAGGTGACAAGAACGGCGATCAGGGCGCACAGCGGAGCCAGGTTGTAGAGCATGTACGGGATCAGGTTCAGCAGGTAGTCGCCCACCGTAACGAGCGGCGTACGGTTGCGGATGATATCTCCCACCAGCTCAAAGAAGCTGAAGATCAGCGACAATGCCACGAACGACGAGAGTACCAGGGCAAAGTTGGCGACAAACTGCCGCATGACGTAGTCGTCCAGCAGCAAGGGGAAGCCCCAGATGGTCTTACGCGCACCGCGGTCTGTCGAGACGATCTCAGCCTGTTCGGTTTGTGGCTCTTGCGTCTTACCCCTCTTGAGACGGGCGGCTATCCACTGTCCCATGCCGGCAAGCCGTCCCAGGGGGATGGTCTCCACTGAAAGTCTCCACAGCAGAAAAATGCCTGCGAGTGCAAAGACGAGATTGGCTGCCCATATGCCCACTACGACGGGTAGCTTGCCTTGTCGTGCGACCGCTTCTCCGATGGAGGAGAGCAGGTAGTAGATGAAGACCAGCAGGATGGTCAGCACGAAGCCCGTCGACTTACCGCCGCGGCGTGACGACAGGCCAAGAGGCACACCGACCAGGACCAGCACAAAGCAGGCGAAGGGATAGGAGAAGCGCTTCTGCAGCTCGATACGCCTCAGAATCCGATCTGGCGCATTGGCGCGCATTAACTCCTGGAGCGGCATCGCTAGCAGGGGAGTGTTGCGCCGGGTGATGTGCGTGTCGTCGGACGCTCCGGCGCTGATCGGCAGGTCGCTGTCCGTAAAGGTGGAGATGTTGTACTGGTTCGGATCGTTGGCGGCGATCTGATGCTGACCGCCCGCATGCAGGCTCATGCGGAGGGTCTGGTTTCCGCCGTTGACCACGACCGCTTCGGTTGCAGTGGTGATGAGCGGCGAGGCAGGATGCGCCAGGTCGGCAAGAAAGACGTTCTTCCACTGCGCTGCACCGACGCCGGGCACGACATCCTGCACATAGAGGACGTAGTCCTTGAAGTCTTCATAGAAGACGCGCGGCTGCACCTCGAAGCTGACCTGCGACTGTTTCAACTCGTTTTCGATCTGGATGAGCGCGGAGGCCGCGCGCGGTGCGAGATAGAGCGAGTTGGCGAGTCCGAGAGAAAAGGCTCCGACCGCGACGATAGAGACGATGCGGGTGAAATCCAGCACGCCGACGCCGCTGGCTCGCATCGCCGTGACTTCGGAGTCGGCCGCGAGCCGTGACAGGCCGAGCAGTACGCCGACCAGGACAGACATGGGCAGGGTGAGCGTGAGCGTATTGGGGACGGTGTAGAGAAAGATGCGGAAGACGTCTGTCAGGGGCGCCGAACCGCGCACGACCAGTTCAAGAATCTTTTCCAGGTCGCGCATGAAAAGCACGAAGGTAAAAAGTGCGCCGCCGAGAAGGGCGTGTGAGAGCAACTCACGCAAAATGTAGCGGGTCAGGATGCGCACGGTTGGCTTAAGTGTACGAGTTAGTGCATTTTCCCTGTAGGTGTAATGTAGGGATTCCTCATCCTATGGGCGTTTTCCGCAATGAAAACGCCGGTGCATACCCTTCCGGAACCCCAGCAATAGGGAAAACGCTCTCTAAGTGTACCGAGGATGGCCGGCTGGTCGCGCGTTACCGGCAAAAACTGAGGCCCGCATCTGCGGGCCTCAATGAGATAGATGGATACTTGACTAGCTGCCGGCCGGCCGGGGATCTTTCGGATCCCACTGTGCGATCAGGACCTTCTTGGCGAGACCAAGTTTCTCCAACACCCAGATGCCGTAGTAGTTGATATCGAACTCGTACCAGCGCAGGCCGTGACGGGCGCTTACCGGGTGAGCGTGATGGTTGTTGTGCCAGCCTTCGCCGCCGGTCAGCAGAGCGACCCACCAGTTGTTGCGGGAGTCGTCGCGAGTCTCAAAGCGGCGCGCTCCCCACAGGTGCGTTGCCGAGTTGACCAGCCAGGTGGAGTGCAGGCCAAGCACTGTACGGAGGAAGATGCCCCACAGCACCATCGACCAACCGCCGATGACGTAGCAGATGGCGGCAGCGGTGGCGATCGAGAGCCAGTGGTACTTCGACATGAAGACCTGGAAACGGTCCCTGGTCAGGTCTGGCGCATAGCGAGCCAGCATCGCGGTGTGCGTATGCAGGGTGCGGCCGGAGATGATCCAGCCGGCATGGGCCCACCATGTGCCGTCGTGCGGCGTGTGCGGGTCGCCCTCGTGATCGCTGAGCTGGTGGTGAACACGATGTGTCGCTACCCAGAAGATTGGTCCGCCTTCAAGGGCGAGCGTGCCGCAGATGGTCAGGCAGTACTCCAGCCACTTGGGGACCTTGTAGCCGCGGTGCGTCAGCAGGCGGTGATAGCACATGCCGATGCCAACGTTGATGGCGAGGAAGTACAGCACCACAAACGCAGCCAGGTTCTTCCAGGAGAAACAGAAGAGCGCGGCAATCGCTCCCACATGGAACGCGCCCATGAAGATGGACGTGATCCAATTGATCTTTCCGCCCTGGGCAGCGCGGCCCATCAAAACGTCGGTGTTGGGCCGAGTCTTCAACAGGGGCGGACTTACCAGGAAGGACTGCGGTGCGGTAGACGTGCTGTTAATCGTCTCTACTTCCGAGGTCGGTGGGAGTACGGTATTTGCCAAAATCTGTTCCTTTAATAATGGAGACAACCTTGTTTAACAGTATCAGCGTTAGCACAGAATTGCTGTGATTCCGGTCATTTCTTTCCGGTCCCAGAAACAAATAGGGAAACCCCTGATTCTATTGACTTACCTTGTGGGAAGGGGTAGCTTGCAATCTCTACGATCAGTTTGTTTGAACGGAGGGCCACGATTTTGGGCACCGCATTCACTCCGCATGCCGGTATTACAGCTCGTTTCCCGGAGCTGAAGCCTGCATTGACGCCACAGGCGGCAATGGTGGAAGCCAACCGCTGCCTGAACTGCTTTGACGCGCCTTGTACCGCTGCCTGTCCCACACACATCGACGTTCCGCGCTTCATTAAGAAGATTGCCTCGGGCAATATCGCCGGCTCCGCCCGCAGCATTCTTGAAGCCAATGTCCTGGCGGGAAGCTGCGCCCGCGTGTGTCCGGTCGAGGTGCTCTGCGAAGGTTCCTGCGTGATGCATCACCGCGCTGAGAAGCCGATTATGATTGGCCGGCTGCAGCGCTATGCCATGGATAACTTTTATGGGCGCGGCCTGCAGATTCCAGTTCGTCAGCGTCCTGAGCTGCCACTGCGAGTCGCTTGTGTCGGCGGCGGCCCCGCGAGCCTGGCCTGCGCGGCGGAGCTTCGCCAGGCCGGTGTGCAGGTAACGGTCTTCGACAAGCGCGATCTCGCCGGAGGTTTGAATACCTACGGAGTGGCGGAATACAAACTACGCGTCAGCGAATCACTGCGCGAGGTGGAAGCGATCCAATCCATGGGCGTTGAGATCCTGCAGCGTGAGATTGGGATCGAAGATTTCGCAGCCCTGGAACAGGAGTTCGACGCGATCTTTCTCGGTGTCGGGCTTGGGGAGATGCACCGGCTTCGCATCCCCGGTGGAGAGACCGGCGTGATGGATGCGCTGGACCTGATCGCCGGGTATAAGACCGGAGAGATCCTCTCCGTCGGCCGGACCGTAGCTGTCATCGGCTGTGGCAACACCGCGATTGACGCAGCCGTAGCCTCAAAACGGCTTGGCGCCGAAGAAGTTCACATCGTCTATCGCCGCGGTCCGGAGGAGATGTCCGCTTTCGGCTTCGAATATGAACACGCTCTGCAGGAGGGTGTGAAGTTCCTGTGGTGGCAGCAGCCGATTGCACTGGATGCAGGCACGCTGCTTTGCGCCGGGACATCGATCAACGAAGCCGGAGAGCTTGTCGTCGGCGAGATGCGGACCCAGCTTGCCGCTGAAGTCGTGGTGCCGGCGATTGGCCAGTCTCCGCTTGCGAAATGGCTGTCTTCGGTGAAAGGAATCCAGCTCGCCAAAGGACGTGTTGTGGTGGACCGTGCTACCGGCGCCACCAGCCACGCGAAGTACTTCGGCGGTGGCGACTGCGTAAACGGCGGCCGCGAAGTGGTGGATGCTGTCGCCGATGGCAAGAGAGCCGCGCGTGGCATCACCGCAGCTCTGGGAATAACGGAGGTGGCTCATGGCTAGCCTGAAGACGACCTTTGCCGGTATCGAGTGCATCAACCCTTTCTGGCTGGCGAGTGCGCCGCCAACCAATTGCGGCGAACAGGTGATGCGCGCCTTTGACGCGGGTTGGGGAGGAGCGGTCTGGAAGACGATTGGTGAGCCAATCACCAATGTCAGCTCGCGCTACAGTTCCGTCGATTGGGCAGGGCAGCGCATGATGGGCCTGAATAATATCGAACTCATCAGTGACCGGCCCATCGAAGTCAACCTGGCGGAGATTGCCGAGGTGAAGCGGCGGTATCCAAAACACGCCGTCATCGCTTCGCTGATGGTGGAGTCGCGCCGCGATGTCTGGCACGAGATGGTGAAGCGAGCCGAAGATGCCGGGTCCGATGGCCTGGAGCTGAACTTCGGCTGTCCCCATGGCATGAGCGAACGCGGCATGGGATCGGCCGTCGGTCAGGTTCCGGAATACGCGCAGATGATCACCGAGTGGGTAAAGGAGGTCGCGCGTACGCCGGTGCTGGTGAAGCTGACCCCGAACATCACGGACATTCGTGTAGTGGCTCGGGCGGCAAAGCAGGGCGGCGCCGATGCACTGTCTGCGATTAACACCATCAACTCCATCACGGGCATCGATCTGGATACCTTCACGCCACGGCCGAACGTGGACGGTAAGAGCTCGCACGGCGGTTACTGCGGTCCGGCGGTTAAGCCGATTGCGCTGAACATGGTGCAGTCAGTGATGGCCGACCCGGCCTCAGTGTTGCCGATGAGCGCCATTGGAGGGATTGGTACCTGGCGCGATGCAGCCGAGTTCCTGCTGGTGGGCGCGGGCACGGTGCAGGTCTGCACTGCGGTGATGCACTATGGCTACCGCATTGTCGAAGATATGATCGACGGCCTGTCGCAGTGGATGGACGAGAAGGGCTTTGCCTCGCTCGACGACTTCCGCGGCCTGAGTCTGCCACGGGTGGCCGAGTGGAAACACCTGAACCTCAACTACAAGATCGTTGCGCAGATCGATGAGTCGCTATGCATCGGGTGCGACCTCTGCCACATCGCCTGCTGGGACGGAGCGCACCAGTGCATTCACACGGACCGGGTGACGGGGCCGGTGGATGGGCACGTTGAAGTGCATCGCAAGCCGATGGAAGCCGTCCATGCCACGATGAGCTCGATCGCCGTGACTCGCATTCCGAAGATGGATCCGCCGGTGGTCTCGCAGGGGCTCCACAAGGCGCCGCTTGCCAGGATTCCCCGTGTGGACGAGACCGAGTGTGTCGGATGTAACCTGTGTTCACTAGTTTGTCCGGTTGAAGATTGCATCACCATGAAGGAAGTCCCAGTAGGTCTTGCTCCGGAGACGTGGGAAGAGCGGACTGTGAAGCTGGGGATCGTTGAACAATGCTGAGCCCATACGCAAGGAAAAAGGGCTCGAGGAAAACAGGTGATCATGCCGCAGCAGCAGGCCAACAGTCTGTACAACGAGGACCTGGCGCCAATCCCGTTTACTGAGCGCTCCTGGGGTGTCTACAACTACGTTTCACTCTGGGTGGCGATGTCGGTCTGTATTCCCACCTACATGCTCGCCAGCGGTCTCATCGCCAACGGCATGAGCTGGAAACAGGCGCTCGGGACGATCTTTCTGGGGAACCTCATCGTCCTCGTCCCCATGATCCTGAACGCCCATGCAGGAGCTAAATACGGGATTCCGTTTCCGGTCTACGTCCGCGCTTCATTCGGCGTACGCGGAGCAAATATCCCGGCGGTGCTGCGAGCTTTGGTGGCGTGCGGATGGTTCGGCATCCAGTGCTGGATCGGCGGGCAGGCGATCTACTCCATGCTGCGTGTGATCGCTCCTGCCATCGCGTCGGCGCCCGCCGCGGTCTGGATCTGCTTCTTCGCCTTCTGGGCCATCAACATGGCGGTGATCTGGCGCGGGATTGAGGTCATCCGCTGGCTGCAGGTTGTCTCCGCCCCCTTCATGCTCATCGTTGGTCTGCTGCTGCTCTTCTGGATGACAGGAAAGGCCGGTGGGCTTTCTGCAACCCTGGCGAATGCCGCGACCTTCCATGCAGGAGCGGCAAAGGCCGATTTCTGGAAGATCTTCGTTCCATCGCTGACGGCGATTGTCGGCTTCTGGGCAACGGTGGCGCTTAACATTCCGGACTTTACCCGTTACGCGAAATCGCAGCGTGCCCAGATGGTTGGCCAGGCGATTGGCCTCCCTCCAGCCATGACGCTCTATTCCTTCATCGGTATTGCGGTGACCTCCGCTTCGTCGCTCGTCTTCGGCGTGGCTCTCTGGGATCCGGTCGTACTGCTCGGGCACTTCAATCAGCCGGTCGTTGCCTGCATCGGTCTGGTGGCGCTGTTGCTGGCCACGTTGAATACGAATGTTGCCGCGAACGTGGTCTCGCCGTCGAATGACTTCTCCAATCTCAACCCCCGCTGGATCAGCTTCCGCACCGGAGGCCTGATTACCGGGGTGCTTGGCATTCTGTGCATGCCCTGGAAGCTTGCTGCGGATCCGGCACGGTATATCAACGGCTGGCTGGTGGGTTACTCCGGCCTGCTGGGCCCGATTGCCGGCATCATGATCGCGGACTACTTCCTGGTGCGCGGCCGGGAGCTCGATCCGGATGGGCTGTACCTCCGGGGCGGCCCGTATGAATACTCCGACGGCTTCAACATCCGCGCCATCATTGCTCTGATAGCCGGCATCGTTGTCGCCCTGGTGGGCATCGTTGTTCCCCCGCTCCGCTGGCTGTACGACTATGCCTGGTTTGTCGGTTTCATCGTTTCGGGCTTGCTGTATTGCCTGCTGATGATGGGGGCAACGACGGCCAAGGGAAGTACCCCACTGCTCGTGGAACACAGGCTCCCCGGCGCCGCCGTTCTTGAGGGTGAGGGCGCCTGAAAATAAAGGCTGCCGAATTTTCATTTGACAGCAGAGTTGCAGCTTTTTTAGTTTGTGTGCCCGGAGAAAATCCATGACCCGAACGAAATCTATTGGTAGCGCCATGCTTCTGGCGGCGGTGGCGGTTGCGGCTGCACAGGGTGTTAATCCCAACCATCCGACGAATACCGACGAATCCAAGGTGAAGCCCTACACCTTGCCTGAAGTGCTGAAGACCACTGATGGTAAGCCGGTAAAGGATGCAAAGACCTGGATCAGCAAACGGCGTCCTGAAATTGTGTCACTTTTTGAGACGCAACAATACGGCCGCGCCCCCGGCCGGCCGAAGGATGAGAGCTTCGAGGTTTTTGAAAAAGAAGGAGTTGCGTTTAACGGGAAGGCCATCCGCCGTCAGGTAATGATCCACGTTGATAAGGATCCCGCTGCGCCCCAGATCCAACTGGTGGAGTATCTCCCGGCCAAGGCAAAGGGGCCGTCACCGATGCTTCTCTCCATCAGCTTTACGGCTCCCTCGAACATGATCGACGACCCCGGCATCAAGGTTGGGATGATCTGGGATGCGAAGACTAAGACCAGGGTTCCTGCGGATCAGGGCCGCAAGTTCGGAAAGATCGATGTCGAGGCATTCCTGGACGCGGGTATCGGAGTTTCGACGTTCTACTACGGCGATCTGGACCCGGATTATCTTGGCGGTCTGCAGCAGGGAATTCGCGCCCGTTACCTGAAGTCCGGCCAGATCGAACCCGCTCCGGATGAATGGGGATCGATCAGTGCCTGGGCCTGGGGCATGAGCCGGGTGATGGACTACCTGGAGACCGACAAGGCGGTAGATGCGAAACAGGTTGCGGTCCACGGTGTCTCTCGTTTGGGCAAGACCACGATGTGGGCGGGAGCGCATGACCAGCGGTTCGCCGCCGTGATTGCCAGTTGCAGCGGTGAGGGAGGAGCCGCGCTCAGCCGCCGCGACTACGGAGAGAGGATTGAGGACCTGGTCAGCCCCCGGCGCTACCCCTATCAGTTCGCGATCAACTACCAGAAGTACGCGACCGATGTCAGCAAACTGCCGGTGGATGCGCACATGCTGGTCGCCCTGGTGGCTCCGCGGCCGCTGCTGCTGCAGACCGGGAACACCGATACCTGGTCCGATCCAAAGGGGGAGTTTGAGGCAGAGGTGGCGGCCGGTCCGGTCTACACCTTACTTGGTAAACAGCCTCTGGGAACGACGCAGTGGCCTGCGCCAGACCAGCAGATCTTCCATGACCTCGCCTATTACATGCATGATGGTGGACATGGCATGGTGCCAAATGATTGGAAAGTTTACGTCGAATTCTTAAAGCAACACTTTAAAGTTGCGATGTAGGGGAGATGGACAAAAAGAAGGGGCACGGCAATCGCCGTGCCCCTTCTTCTTTAGCCGAATCTTTTAGCGCAGGAACATGCTGAGCTCGTTGGCGGCTGCGCGCAGGTGCGGCAGATAGCGCTGCTGAAGGTCCGGCAGCGGCATACGGGGCGCATGGCTGGAAAGGTTGAGAGTCGCTACAACTCTGCCCGAAGGGGCGAAGACCGGTACGGCGATCGAGCGCAGGCCGATCTCATACTCCTGGTCGCAGATAGCGAAGCCATTGCGGCGGATATTGCGGATCGCCAGGCGCAGGCGGTCAGGAGTGGTGATGGTGCGGTTGGTGTACGGGTAGTAAGTGATACGCGCGAGGAACTGTTCGAGCTGCTCCGGCGGCAGGTAGGCCAGCAGGACACGGCCCATGGACGTGCAGAAGGCCGGCAGGCGCGAACCGATGTGCAGGTCGACCGCCATGACGCGGGAGACTTGAGAGCGGGCTACGTAAACGATCTCATCACCGTCCAGTGTAGCCACCGAGAACGACTCGCGGAACTGCTGGGTCATGCGCTCCAGGATTGGCTGGGCGGAAGAGGAGAGGGAACTGGACGAGGTGTAGGTGTGCGACAGCGTAAGCAGCCGTGGCCGCAGCGAATAGCGTTGACCGTCCTCGGCGCCGGCGAAGCCAAGCTTCGTCAGGGTGTACAGGCAGCGGCGCACTGCAGCGCGCGACAGACCGGTCTTCGCCGAAAGCTGCGAGATGGTCATCTGCGGTGTCTGTTGGGTGAATGCCTGAATGACGACGAGGCCTCGGGCCAGCGACGTCATAAAATTAGGATCACCAGCAAATTGATCCAGGGATGAAGCCGGCGTCTGCCGGACTGTGGGAGCAGGTGCGGGAGCTTCGGCGATAACGGCGGCAGAGTCAGTCTGGTTCGGCATACAACATCCCGTGCGATAGACGCACTATAGTGACGATAAACGAACGGCGTTACGGAATCAAGGAGAACTGATACGGTGTTGGTTCAACTGGGCGGTGAGGAGACGATCTACTACGAGGCCGCCGGTCCTGAAGGCGCGCCTGCGGTCATCTTTAGCCACTCTCTTGGTCAGGGCACATACCTGTGGAGCGCACAGGCGGAGCACTTCAGCCGCACCTTCCGGACCGTGGTTTATGAGCAGCGGGGCTTTGGCCGCTCAAACTCCCAGCAGCCACCGAATACGCTTGCGGGTATGGGGAACGATGTTCTTGCCCTGATGGATCATCTCGGCATTGCGAAGGCTCATTTCTGCGGTATCTCCATCGGTGGCATGGTCGGCCAGTGGCTGGGTGTAAATGCGGCGGACCGCATCGAGAGACTGGTGCTATCGAATACGGCTGCCAAGATCGGCACGTCCGAGTTCTGGCAGAAACGCGCGGAAGGTACCCGGCTTGCGGGTGTGGAACAGTTTCTGCCGGGGAGCGCGGAGCGCTGGCTGACGGCGGACTTCCGAGCGGAGCATCCCGAGGTGGTCCCGGAGCTGGAGAACTCCGTTCGCCGCAGCAGCATCGCAGGTTATGCCGCCGGTTGCGAGGTGCTGGCAACGACGGATCTTCGTGAGAGCGTGAACCAGATCCCGCTGCAGGTGCTTTGCATCGCAGGCAATGAAGATCCAACCACGCCTCCTGCGGACCAGAAGTTTCTGGTCGAGCAGATTCCTTCGGCACGGTATCGTGAACTGCCCTCAGGCCATCTCTCGTGCCTCAATCGGCCGGGTCTATGGAATGAGGCAGTGATGGAGTTTCTGGCTTAGGGGAGATTGAAGAATTGAATAATGTTCGAGCGTAGCTCGAACGGGTTGGGCGCAATCCTATGCAATTTCCAGATGCAGGAACTGGCTGAAACCTGTGGGGACGTAGTCTCCAAACGGTTCGCCAAACTGAAAGCCGAAGTTTCGGTAGAGCTGTACTGCTGCGTCAAAGGCTGGGCCGCTGCCGGTCTCGAGGCTCAGGCGCTTGATCCCGCACTGCTTCGCTGTCTCCACGATATGGGTGAGGATCGCTCTGCCGACGCCCTGTTTCAGGAAGTCAGGATGAGTCCGCATGGACTTGATCTCCGCTGCGTCTGCGCTGAGCATGCGCAGTGCTCCTACTCCAGCCAGACGATTTCCGCGCCATGCGCTCCAGGTTGTGATCTCGGGCTTCTTCAGGCCCGAGAGGTCGAGAGCATACACGCTCTCCGGCGGTGAAGAAGCACGCATCCCGGCCAGATGAAGCGCGAGCAGATCGCGCGTGTGGGGATCGTCAAAGTCAGCAATGCGGATCTCGAGCGATTCCATGCGAACCAGTCTCTCTGAAGATGTAAAAGGCCTGCTCTTCTTGATGAAGAGCAGGCCTCTACGGTTGCGAGATTTGTTTAAAGCATTTTCCCTGTTGCTGAGTATCCCGGGAGAGGAGTGCAGCGGCGTTTTCATTGCGGAAAACGCCCATAGATGCGGAAGCCCTACTCTACACCTACAGGGAAAATGCTCTAGTTGCGGCGGGCCTTGCGGTAACGCTCGATCAGAGCGTTGGTGGAGGTGTCGTGCTTCAGTTCGCCTGCACCCTCGAGCTCGGGAACGATGCGCATGGCGAGTACTTTGCCAAGCTCTACGCCCCACTGGTCGAAGGAGTCGATATTCCAGATCACACCCTGGGTGAAGACGATGTGCTCGTACAGAGCCACCAGTGTTCCCAGCACCTTCGGAGTCAGCTCCTCGGCGAGGATGGTGTTCGACGGACGGTTGCCCTCGAAGACGCGGTGCGGTACCAGCCAGTCGGCTGTACCCTCAGCCTTCACCTGCTCCGCGGTCTTACCGAAGGCCAGAGCCTCGGTCTGCGCGAAGACATTCGCCATCAGCAGGTCGTGGTGATTGCCTACTGCGTTCAGCGAGCGCATGAAGCCGATGAAGTCGGCAGGGATCAAGCGCGTGCCCTGGTGGATCAACTGGTAGAAGCTATGCTGGCCGTTGGTGCCGGGCTCGCCCCAGTAGATGGCGCCGGTATCGTGGGCGACATGCTCGCCCTGCAGCGTAACGTGCTTGCCGTTCGACTCCATGGTGAGCTGCTGCAGGTAAGCAGGGAAGCGCTTTAGATACTGGTCATAAGGCAGCACAGCATAGGTCTGTGCGCCGAAGAAGTCGGTGTACCACACGCTCAGCAGGCCCAGGATGACCGGCAGGTTCTTCTCGAATGGGGTGGAGCGGAAGTGCTCGTCCATCTCATGAAAGCCGGCGAGCATCTGGCGGAAGTTGTCAGGACCGATTGCGATCATCGTCGACAGACCGATGGCTGAGTCCATGGAGTAGCGTCCGCCGACCCAGTCCCAGAAGCCGAACATGTTGGCCGTGTCGATACCGAACTTCGCCACTTCCTTGGCATTGGTGGAGATGGCTACGAAGTGATTGGCAACGGCCTTCTCATCTTTCAGCCCCTTCAGCAGCCACTCGCGCGCGGTGTGCGCGTTCGTCATGGTCTCCAGAGTGGTGAAGGTCTTCGACGCGATCAGGAAGAGCGTTGTCTCCGGATCCAGGTCATGGGTCGCTTCAGCGATGTCAGTTCCATCGACGTTAGAGACAAAACGGAACCCGATGTCGCGCTTGGAGTAGTGGCGGAGCGCCTCGTAGGCCATCACCGGGCCGAGGTCCGATCCACCGATGCCGACGTTGACGACTGTCTTGATCGTCTTGCCGGTAAAGCCCTTCCACTCACCGGAACGGACGCGATCAGCAAAGCCGGACATCTTGTCCAGGACTTCGTGAACCTCGGGAACAACATCCTTGCCGTCGGAGAAGATCTGGGTGCCCTTGGGGGCCCGCAGAGCGATGTGCAGTACCGAGCGGTTCTCAGTGATGTTGATCTTTTCGCCGGAGAACATGGCGACGATCTTGTCCTTCAGGCCGGCTTCATTGGCCAGCGAGAGCAGCAGATTCAGGGTCTCGTCGGTGATGCGGTTCTTGGAGAAATCGACGAAGACTCCGGCAGCCTCAAGGGCATAGCGCTCGGCGCGGCCGGGATCAGTGGCAAACAGCTCGCGCAGGTGAGTCTTTTCAATAGCCTTGTAGTGCTGCGCAAGCGCGCTCCATGCGGTCGAAGTGCTCATAACGAAATATTCTGCTCCGTTCTATGTCTTGTAGCAGGTGAGTGTTTTGGCCGCAGCCGACGTGTCTCGCGGCCCATCAGTTTCATTAGAGCATTTTCCTGTTACTGGGTATTCCGGAAGGTGCGTGCAGCGGCGTTTTCATTGCGGAAAACGCCCATAGATGCGGAAGCCCTACTCTATACCTACAGGGAAATGCTCTATCGCCGAGCCCGAGGCCCCTTCGATAGATGACCGGCAGGGGCGGTTTGGTGCCCGAGAGAAAGATCGCGATACGGATTTTTATGGAAGCGCCGCCAGGACATCGGCAGGCTCCGGACGCACACGGAAGTCTGCATGCGCCTCGGCGAAGCGAATCGTGCCGTCCTGGCCAACGACGAAGGTGGCCGGCAGGGGCAGGCGCCATGCCGCGTCCGTCGCCGGCTTCAGGGCGTTCTGGCCGGTGTTGATGAAAGGAATATTGACCAGAATCGACCGGTAGTACTGTTGCATGGCCGGCGATGGCGTATAGGCGATGCCAAACTTTTCGGCAAGCTCTGAACCCTCATCCCGCAGCAGAGGAAAGAGTAAGGCGTGCTGCTGCACGGTAAAGTCAGACTGGCGTACGGTCTGCGGCGAGACTGCCACGAACAAGGCTCCGCGCTCCCGCAGCAACGGGTATAGCTCGCGCCAGGTCTCCAGTTCGGTGATGCAGTAGGGACACCAGCGTCCGCGGAAGAAGTTGATGACCAGCGGTCCCAGAGCGAGAAGGTCCGCGGAACGGATGGGTTTGCCGCTGATGGCATCGGGAAGAGAAAACTCAGGAGCCCTGGAGCCTACGGGGAGAATACGGTCTTCAATGCCGGTCGCGAATAACTCAGCGATGGCGTTTTCATTGATTTCCAGACGCTCAGCCTGGACGAGCCGCCGCGTGTTCGCGGTGATCTCGTCCAGTTGCGTCTGCAGTACAGGGATACTCTGTTCGTCCACTCTTACATGGTAGACATGTCGTGGCAGTCCATGGTGGCTGCGGCAGCCTTTTTAGACTTGCTACCCTTCGCTGCCTTGGCGACCATCGAACGGTTGGGGGTGCTTTCTACAGGGGATTTCTTTGTCCCTGAGAGTGACTTCAGCAGTGTTGTCAGGCGCGCATATCCGTCGTCACGCGCCTTCTTGTTATTCGGGTTGGTATCAGTCGGGTCAACGCCAGCACGCATGAATCCATGGCCTGCGCCGTCATAGGTGACTGGTTCGTAGGTCTTGCCGGCGGCTTTCATCGCTTCGATGGTCGAGGGAATGGTGGCATCGATGCGCGCGTCGTTGCCCGCGTAGAAGCCATATACCGGTACGGTGATCTTCTTCATATCGTCCGCGGTGGGTGGCGGTCCGTAGAAGACATACGCGGCGGAGATGTCGTGGTTATTCGTCGCAAAGCGGAAGGTCTGTCCTCCGCCCCAGCAGAAGCCGCCGACGGCGATCTTGCCGTTGCCGGCGGGAATCGTCTTTGCATACGCGACCGCGGCATTCAGGCCTTCGGTGACGGCGTCGGGCGAGAGCGTGGAGACGGCCTTGGTGACCTCATCACGGGTGGCGAACGAATCGGTATTGCCGCCGTTCGGACCTTTACCGGTAAGCAGGTCCGGAGCCACTACGATGTAGCCGCTGGCGGCAAGGTCGTCGGCCATGGTCTTCATCCAGTCACTCAGCCCGAAGATCTCGTGAATGAGAACGACGACGGGAGCTTTGTCCTTGATCTCCGGATAGACGACGAAGGCCTGGACCGGTCCACCGGAGGTCTTCAGGGAGATGTACTCGCGGTGACGCGGAGACTTGTCGAGGCGGGTTTTGGCCCAGTCCTGGGCGTGAAGGGTTGCAGCAGAGACGGGCAACAGCAACGAGCAGGCAAGCAGGAGTCGGCGCATGCGCAGCAGTGTAGAGCATTTTTCCTGTTGCTGGGTATCCCGGAGAACCGTACAGCGGCGTTTTCATTTTGCGGAAAACGCCCATAGATGCATAAGCCCTGCACCACACCTACAGGAAAATGCTCTAGAGCGAGCGAGAACCCATCGGCAATTGGGGAAATGTAATTTGTTGCCGAATCAGTGGATGTGCCGCAGCGTAGATGTCGGCGGCACGTGGTGAGGATATGGTCTTTCCTGCAGCAGCATGCATGCCAAACCGATGTTGACGGTCCCGAAGCCAAGCAGATAGCCGTAGAGCATGCGCATCGAGGTGTCCGTTGCCAGGGGTGCTTCCATGAGGGCGCTGATCAGAAAGTAAAGCGATGCGGCGCCGGAGACGAGTGCCGAGGCATACACCACGATCGTGCGATGGTGACGCCACACATGACGAGCTGTGGCGATGTCTGACACGGCAGCCGCTCCGGCTTGTGCCGCTACCAGATAGAAGAACCAATGCAGACGGGCATGTTCAAAGGCGATGGTCGCCAGCAGCAACGAGATCGTGATACCAACCGATCCCTGCAACCGGCTTGCAATCTGGCCAGGGCGCTTGGGGAGCGCAAAGCTTTCAAAGAACACCAAGGCACTGTCTGCCGCGCCATAGCCTGCCAGAAATAACACTGACAGCACCATGGCAAACGGCAATAGTAAGACCGAGGACGACATCTGCGGGATAAGCAGAATGGCACAGCCGAACAGGATCGCCAGAACCCCGCGGAACAACGTGATAATCCAATATGTTTCGTAGCGGTGCATGGCGGCCCTCCTATCCGGGGTGATGCCTAGCGAACAGTCAAGACAGGACACGGAGCTTCCTGGATCAGGCGTGTGAGCGTGGTCCAAAGAGCTCGACTTGAGAGCGGACCCTTATTATGGCGGCCCGTAACGATAAGGTTGGCCTCGCACTGCTTGGCCTGCGCGACGATCTCCCGTGAGGGTTCGCCGTGCCGTACACGATATCCAGCCTGGCAGAACGCCGTTGCATCGGCCGGCACCAGTTGCTGAAGCCGATGTTCAATCGCCTCGCGTTCTTCGCTGGTAGGCCAGCCGGCCTTGGGCAGGACGTGCAACAGTGTCAGCTTTGCCTGAAACTCCTCGGCGAGCGAGGTCGCATACTGCGCCGCATGCAATGCTGCGGGTTCAAGATCGGTGGCAAGCAGAATGCAGGTGGGCGTTTCGGCGACTTTGGCCTCCGGGCCGATGATCATGACCGGAATGGGGGACCGGCGCAACATCGACTCCGCCACGGAACCAAGCAGGACTTTCTCAAATCCGCGCGCGCCATGTGAGCCGACCACCAGCAGATCGATTGCTTCGTCTTTGACCACTCTGGCAAGCTCCTCGTTCAGATAGCCTTCGCGGATGGCGATGCGGTGAGGCACGGTGGTCAATTCCATATGTGCCGCGATCTGTGCCGCCATGCGCTTTTCGGCATGGGCGCAGGCGGCCGACGAGGCTTCAATGGTAGTCAGCGTGGCGTCGGGCGTAATGACCGGAGGAATGATGTTGTGGAAGAGCACCAATTCAGCCTGGTACGTACGAGCCAGATGGCAGGCTGCGAACAGGGCCGCATCCGCGTAGGAGGAAAAATCGGTCGCGACGAGAATATGCCGGAACTTCAACCGTGTGGTCTGAAGGTGAATCTCAACAGCTGCGGAATGGGAACTGAGCGCCATGAAACACACTCCTTTCGCGGCCGCTGGCAGCAAAGTAAGAGTGCGCGTGTCCGGGAATCGAAGTCGGTGATGGCAATCACACCGGCTACCGAACGGGGCGATCCCGAGGTCAGCGCTGCTGCATGCCTCCGGCCAGGTCTCGTCGGCCTATCTAGCCACACTGGGTCAACGAGACGGCAATATTGTCGCCCCGAAGAATCATGGGCGTCCATATTTTGTTTTGATGCTCAAAAGGCTTGCTCCGGCCAATCACGCGGCCGGAGCAAGCCTTTTGTTGCGCTATTCTTTCCCGCGCCTGCTTTTCCTATAGGCGTATCGACAAGTTCGTTTGGTCTGAGAATCATGGTTTGAAAGCGGTGGGAGCAGCGGGCTTCAGCCCGCTGATAAACGGCAAAAAGTAATGGGCTTTTAGAGTCTGTGTGAGTACTTGCTTTTCGGGGTTATTTATACGAGAAGAGAGTATGTCACGGTATTTGCCG